>NZ_JBISCE010000046.1:0-685572 GCF_044385685.1 Streptomyces sp. ALB3
AGTGAGACTTTAGCGGAATCCCCGGCCCCGACGCTAATCGGGCTCCTTCGAACACTGATTCCTCATTTCGCACGTGCACCCGTAAAAACGCACGACAGATGCCGTTCGTTTCGAGTGGTCACTGCGGAATGGCTGTCCGGGGACCGACCGGGGTCGGCGCTCACGTCGGACAACTCGGAGCACATTACGGATGGGGGCCGGGCGTGTCAACCCCTGCCGGGCTCCCCCGCCGCCGAGGCCCGGCCCGTGGTCGCGTGGACCTCGCGGGCGTGGCGGGGCAGTGGTCAGCCGTTGCCCGTGGCCAGCTCGCGGCTGCGGTCGCGGGCGGCCTCCAGGGCGGCGATGAGGGCGGCCCGTACGCCGTGGTTCTCCAGCTCCCGGATGGCACTGATGGTCGTGCCGGCCGGGCTGGTGACGGCCTCGCGGAGCTTGACCGGGTGCTCGCCGCTGTCCCGGAGCATGACCGCTGCGCCGATCGCGGCCTGGACGATCAGGTCATGGGCCTGCGCCCGGGGCAGGCCGAGCAGGATGCCCGCGTCGGTCATCGCCTCGACGAGGAAGTAGAAGTACGCCGGGCCCGATCCGGAGAGTGCGGTGGCCGCGTCCTGCTGGGACTCGGGCACGCGGAGCGTCTTGCCGACGCCGCCGAAGATCGACTCGGCGTGGTCGAGATGCTCCGCGGTGGCGTGGCTGCCCGCGGAGATGACGGACATGCCCTCGTCCACCAGGACGGGGGTGTTCGGCATGACGCGTACGACCGGGGTGCCCGCGGCGAGGCTGTCCTCGATGAAGCCTGTCGTGATGCCGGCGGCCGCGCTGATGACCAGGCGGTCGGCGGCGACGTGGGGGGCCAGCTCGTCGAGGAGCCTGCCCATGTCCTGGGGCTTGACCGCGAGGATGAGGATGTCGGCGCTCCTCGCGGCCTCGGCGTTGGTGACGGCCTCGACCCCGTACCGGTTGCGGAGCTCCTCGGCACGCTCGGAACGGCGGGTGGTCACCAGGAGGTCGCGGGCCCGCCAGCCTGCCCGGATCATGCCGCTGAGCAGGGCCTCGCCGATCTTGCCTGTACCGAGGACTGCGACTGTCTGGGTCATACGGTTCATCCTCCGGGTGGCGGTGCGCGGTACGTGTCGTGGACGCCGCCATCTTCGCACCGCGCCGTCAGGCGGTGCGGCGGCGGAGGGTGGCGGCGCCCAGGCCGAGGACGAGCAGGGCACAGCCCGCGACGACCAGGACGTCGCGGGCGAAGTCGGCGGTGACGTCGCGGTGGGCGAGGACCTGGTTCATCCCGTCGACCGCGTACGACATCGGCAGGACGTCGGAGATCGCTTCGAGCACCGGGTGCATCCGGTCGCGCGGGGTGAACAGTCCGCACAGCAGCAACTGCGGGAAGATCACGGCGGGCATGAACTGCACCGCCTGGAATTCCGAGGCGGCGAAGGCGGAGACGAACAGGCCGAGCGCCGTGCCGAGGAGTGCGTCGAGCAACGCCACCACGAGGAGCAGCCAGAAAGACCCCACGACCTCCAGCCCGAGGACCCGGACGGACATCGAGGTGGCCAGGAGGGACTGGGCGACGGCGACCGTGCCGAAGGCCAGTGCGTATCCGGCGATCAGGTCGCCCTTGCCGAGGGGCATGGCGAGGAGGCGTTCGAGGGCGCCGGAGGTGCGTTCGCGGAGGGTGGCGATCGAGGTCACCAGGAACATCGTGATCAGCGGGAAGATGCCGAGCAGCGAGGCGCCGATGGCGTCGAAGGTCCGCTCGTCGGCGTCGAAGACGAAGCGCAGCAGCGTGATCATGAGGACCGGGACGACCAGCAGCAGTGCGACGGTGCGGGGGTCGTGGCTGAGCTGTCGCAGGACGCGTCCGGCGGTGGCGAGGGCCCGGGCCGCGGAGAGTACGGGGGCGTCGGTGCTCATCGGGTCCTCTCCTGGCGGGCGGCGGCTCCGTCGACGGAGGCTTCGTGGGCGGTGACCGGCCCGGCGGTTTCGTCGACGAGGCGGAGGAACGCCTCTTCGACGGTGGCGGAGCCGGTACGGGCGCGGAGGGCTTCGGGGGTGTCGTCGGCGAGGATCGCGCCCTCGCGCATGAGCAGCAGCCGGTGGCAGCGTTCGGCCTCGTCCATGACGTGGGAGGAGACGAGGACCGTGGTTCCCCGGTCGGCGGCGAGGGCGTGGAAGAGGTCCCACAGGTCACGGCGCAGGACGGGGTCAAGGCCGACGGTCGGCTCGTCGAGGACCAGGAGTTCGGGCGTGCCGAGCAGGGCGACAGCGAGGGAGACGCGGCTGAGCTGGCCGCCGGAGAGGCGGCCTGCGAGGGCGTCGGCGTGGCCCGTGAGGTCGACGTCGTCGATCGCGCGGGCGACGGCTTCCCGGCGGGAGGCCCGGTTCCCCCGGCCCGGCCGCAGGATTGCCGCGAAGTAGTCCAGGTTCTGCCGCACGGTGAGGTCCGCGTAGACGGACGGCGCCTGCGTGACGTACCCGACCCGTGGCCGCAGGGACGGGTGGCCGGCCGGGTGTCCGAGGACGTCGAGCGTGCCGCTGACCCCGGCCTGGGTGCCGGCGACGGCCCGCATGAGGGTGGACTTGCCGCAGCCGGACGGGCCGAGGAGGCCGGTGATCCTGCCCGGCTCGACGGTGAAGCCGAGGCCGCGCAGGACGGTGCGGTCTCCTCGTACGACGGTCAGGCCGCGCGCCTCGACGGCCCCCGCTTCCGTAGTACTCAGAGAATTCATCATGCGATGAATATTGGGCGCGTCGAAGGGAGCACGTCAAGGGTTGGCGCGTGCCCGGGCGGCGGGGTCGGCGGGAGCCGTGGGGACCGGCACGGTCCTGGGCCACGGCAGCAGTCGTTGCCGGAACCGGCCACCGGAGAGGTGCGGGAGGGGGCGCGAACCGGCGTCGCCCGGTGTGCCGTGGCGCACGCGCCGGGACGGCGGCGCCCGAGCTCACGCCGACGGTGGGCACCCCGCTCGGCGGGCGGCCCGTCAGTTCCTCGACGGTGTCCGGTCCCGACGGGCGGGCACGGGCTCTTCGCGCGTGTCCCCTGGCGCCGGGGCCGTTCGGGTGGGGCCGGTACCGGAGCCCGGAGCGGGGAACTACTCCGCCGAGCCCCGGCGTGGGGACTGCCTATCGGCGCCCGGAGCGCTTCCCCTTGGTTCCCTTGCGGGCTGCCGGGTTACCGGTCCGGGACGAGCGGCGCTTCGTGTACCGGTCGAGTGCCGTCTCGTACTCCGCGCGTCGCAGCTTCTCCCCCGGTGCCTCCTGCAACGAGCGGAAGAAGTAGGCGAGGAGCGAGCCGATGAAGCCGATCGACTTCAGGCCGCGCAGCCTGTCGTCCTGGGCGGGGTCGGCGGGACGGCGGGTGAAGCCCTCCCAGGTCTTGCGGAAGGCGATGGCGCTGCAGATCGCGAACATCAGCACCACGAGCATGCCCACGAGGCTGCCGACCTCCGCGATCTCCAGGCCCTGGTAGGCGAAGCGCAGGACGAAGCAGGCCGCGACAGCCGCGACGAGGGAGCCGACGGTGACGCCCGCGCGCCGCAGCCCGTACCCGCCGTCGTGGTCGACCCAGGTCGTACCGAAGAAACGGAGGGGTTCGGGCTGCGGCCCCGGCGTGGTGCCGCCCGCAGGCGCGGCCGAGGGCGTTCCGGGGGCTTCGCTGTTATCGCTCACGGAATCGATTATCCCCGGACGCGTACCGGTTCCGTCAGTCGCAGCGCGGGGCGATGTAGCCGTCACTGCCCGTCTTGACGTAGGCGTCCGACACGAACTGCCCGTTGGCGATGTTGTCCCAGAGGTTCGTCGTGCCGTACGGGCCGGATACCCGCTCCCCCGGCTTCTGGCAGTACACCGGCACGCTCATCCCGTACGGAAGCGTCCGTACGATCCCGTACTGCGTGCCGGGCCCCCTGCGGACGTTGACGCGGTGGCCGGGAGCGATCGGGTAGACGACCGTGCCCGCGGCGAGCGTCGACACCCCCTCGGCGGCGTCCGCCCCGGTGTCCGTGGTGACTGTGCCGGTGGCGTTCTCTTCGTTGCCCATGAGGGCCTCCCCCGTCGGATCGGTGCAAGTGACGCGCAGGCTAACAAGCTCCACGCTCCTCGCACGCACCATCGACTAGGCTCCGTGCGTCGCGCTTGCGCACGAACACACGGGGGTGGGCGATGCCGCCGCTGCGAGGGACCGGATCACATCCGGAAGCGGAGCATCCTGAGTACGCCGGGCAGTACCGGCTCGAGGCATGTCTCGGCGCGGGCGGCATGGGTGTCGTGCACCTGGCGCGCTCCGCCTCAGGGCTGCAGCTCGCGGTGAAGGTGGTGCACCGCCAGCACGCGGCGGACCCCGAGTTCAGAGCACGGTTCCGGCAGGAGGTCGCTGCCGCCCGACGGGTCAGCGGAGCGTTCACCGCCCCGGTCGTGGACGCCGATCCGACGGCCGCGCTGCCCTGGATGGCCACGCTCTACGTCCCCGGACCGACGCTTTCCGCACAGGTGAAGCGGAACGGGCCGATGAGCCCCGCCGAGCTGCGCAGGCTCACCGCAGGACTCGCCGAGGCGCTGCGCGACATCCACCGGGCCGGGGTGATCCACCGGGATCTCAAACCGAGCAACGTGCTGCTCCCCGACTCCG
Source organism: Streptomyces sp. ALB3 (assembly GCF_044385685.1). Lineage (NCBI taxonomy): Bacteria > Bacillati > Actinomycetota > Actinomycetes > Kitasatosporales > Streptomycetaceae > Streptomyces > Streptomyces sp. ALB3. The sequence goes on from NZ_JBISCE010000046.1 coordinate 4,634, forward strand.
GGCCCAAGGTCATCGACTTCGGGATCTCCCGGCCGTACGACAGTGATCTCCGCACGGAGACGGGCAAGCTGATCGGCTCGCCGCCGTACATGGCGCCCGAACAGTTCCAGCGGCCCCGTGAGGTCGGTCCGGCCGCGGACGTGTTCGCGCTCGGGGCGGTGCTGGTCCACGCGGCGACGGGCCGGGGCCCCTTCGACTCGGACAGCCCGTACCTCGTGGCCTACCAGGTGGTGCACGACGAGGCCGACCTGGCCGGAGTGCCGGCGGATCTCGCACCGCTGGTCGGGCGGTGCCTGGCCAAGGATCCGGCGGAGCGCCCCACCCCGGACGAGATCATGGCCGCGCTGCACCCTCCTTCGTACGAGGCCGCCGCCTTCATACCCGTCCAGCGCAAGCCGCCCGCGGCCGAGTCGGGGGAGCCGGAGCCCGACGAGGGGACGACCCATGTGCGGGCGGCGGACGGGCTGCCGTCCGGCCCCGGGGCCGGGCAGGCGCGTCGCACGCGGCGCCGCCTGGCCTGCCTCGCCACGGCGGCAGCGGTCCTGGTGGCCGGAGGCGTCTGGGCGGTGGGCGCCTGGGGCGGCTCGGGGGCACCGGACGCCGGAGTGGGGAAACCGGGCACGGCACCCTTCACACCGTGGCGGACACCGCTGTCCGCCCCTGGCAGTTCGACGCCGTCGTGCGTCCCGGGGGCGTCGGGCACGGGCGCCGCGGTGTACTGCGTCGCAGACGGTTTCGGCCCGGCCCGGCTGGACCCCTCGGACGGCCGGGTGGTGTGGTCCCACCGGGACGCCTCCTGGAAGGGCTCCGGAGGCTCGGCTCCCCGTGGCGCGGTGTCCGCGGCCTTCACCGTCGTGGCGGGCGAGGAGCTACGGGCCCACTCCCCAGGCGAGGGTACGGAGCTCTGGCGTACGGATCTCTCCGCCTACCTCGACACCCCGCTCCCGGCGGGCGACACCCTGCTGACCGTCCGCCGCGACGGAGCACTCCAGGGGCTCGACGCGGCGACCGGCAGACCGCTGTGGCGGCGCGCCCTCCCGGGCCACGAGAGGCCGGGTCTCGGGGTCCACGACACCAGGACCGGGCTCGCGTACGCGTTCGAGAGCTCCGCGCAGGGGACCACCACGCTGGTCACGGCCGTGGAGGCGGAGACGGGCGGGACTGCCTGGCAGCGGAGGCTGGACGGGATGCTCACCCCCGCCGGGATGTCGGACGGCGCGCTCCTGCTGACCTCCATGAACGAGAACGCCCAGACCACCGGGCTCGTACGGTACGACCCGGTGGCGCGCAGCACGGCCCGCATCGCACTGCCCTTCCGGATGAACGCGCCGGAGACCGTGGTGGACGGGGACACCGCCCTGCTGCTGGAGCGCGGCGGGACCCTGCTGGCACTCGACCTCCGTCCCGGTGCCGGGCGGGCCGAGCGGTGGCGGCTGGAGACGGCCGTCGGGATGACCTCGGCGCCGGTCCTCGGCGGGGACGGCGGCCGGCTGTACTTCTCGGCCGCCGACGGACGGCTTCTCGCCGTCGACACCGAGCACGGAACGCTCCTCGGCCAGACGCGTCCCCGGCTGAGGGACGGCAGGCTCAGCCATGCCTCGTCCCTCCCCGCCCCCGTCGTCGTGGGCACGAGCGTCATCGGCACCGCGCCGGACGGGTCGGTGTTCGCCGTGGACGCCGACGACCCCGCCCGCTGGTGAGACCAGGGACGGGGCCGTCCGGGACCTGTGGTGCGACCGTCGGCGGGACGCAGGCGACCGCCGCGGGTCAGCCGAGCTTGGAGACGTCGCGGACCGCGCCCTTGTCCGCGCTGGTCGCCATCGCCGCGTAGGCCCGCAGCGCCTGGGAGACCTTGCGGTCGCGGTTCCTGGGGGCGTACACCCCGCCGAGGTCCTGGTCACGGCGGGCCAGCTCCTCGTCGGACACCAGGAGCTCGATCGTGCGGTTCGGGATGTCGATCGCGATCCGGTCGCCGTCCCGCACCAGGGCGATGGTGCCGCCGGACGCGGCCTCCGGGGAGGCGTGGCCGATCGACAGGCCCGAGGTGCCGCCGGAGAAGCGGCCGTCGGTCACCAGGGCGCAGGTCTTGCCCAGTCCGCGGCCCTTGAGGAACGACGTCGGGTAGAGCATCTCCTGCATGCCGGGGCCGCCCTTGGGGCCCTCGTAGCGGATGACGACGACGTCGCCGTCCTTGATCTCCTTGCGGAGGATCTTGTCGACGGCCTCGTCCTGGGACTCGCAGACGACGGCGGGGCCCTCGAACGTCCAGATCGACTCGTCGACGCCCGCCGTCTTCACCACGCAGCCGTCGACGGCCAGGTTGCCCCTGAGGACCGCGAGTCCGCCGTCCTTGGAGTAGGCGTGCTCGACCGAGCGGATGCAGCCGCCGGCCGCGTCCGTGTCGAGGGAGTCCCAGCGCTCCGACTGGGAGAAGGCGGTCGCCGAGCGCTTGCACCCGGGAGCCGCGTGCCAGAGTTCGAGCGACTCGGCGGAGGGCGAGCCCCCGCGCACGTCCCAGGTCTTCAGCCACTCGTCGAGGGAGTCGGCGTGCACGCTGTGCACGTTCTCGTTGAGCAGGCCGCCTCGGTGGAGCTCGCCGAGGATGGCGGGGATGCCGCCCGCGCGGTGCACGTCCTCCATGTAGTACGTCCCGCCGGGAGCCACGTTGGGGGCGACCTTCGCGAGGCAGGGCACCCGCCGGGAGATCTCGTCCATCTCCGGGAGGCCGAAGTCGAGCTCGGCCTCCTGGGCGGCGGCCAGCAGGTGGAGGATCGTGTTGGTGGAGCCGCCCATGGCGATGTCGAGGGCCATGGCGTTCTCGAAGGCCTCGCGGGTCGCGATGCTCCGGGGCAGGACGGAGTGGTCGTCCTCCCCGTAGTGGCGCTTGGTGATCTCGACGACCGTGCGGCCGGCGTTCTCGTACAGCGCCTTGCGGGCGGTGTGGGTGGCGAGGACCGAGCCGTTGCCGGGGAGGGCCAGGCCGATGGCCTCGGCGAGGCAGTTCATCGAGTTGGCGGTGAACATGCCCGAACAGCTGCCGCAGGTCGGGCAGGCGTTCTCCTCGATGCGGAGGATGTCCGCGTCGGAGATCTTGTCGTTGACGGCGTCCGAGATGGCGTCGACGAGGTCGAGGGTGCGGACCGTGCCGTCGACCAGGGTGGTCTTGCCGGCCTCCATCGGGCCGCCGGAGACGAACACCGTGGGGATGTTGAGGCGCATCGCGGCCATCAGCATGCCGGGGGTGATCTTGTCGCAGTTGGAGATGCAGATCAGGGCGTCGGCGCAGTGGGCCTCGACCATGTACTCGACGCTGTCCGCGATGAGGTCGCGGGACGGCAGGCTGTACAGCATCCCGCCGTGTCCCATGGCGATGCCGTCGTCCACCGCGATGGTGTTGAACTCGCGGGGCACCGCGCCCGCCGCCTGGATCGCCTCGGAGACGATCCGGCCGACGGGGGCGAGGTGGGTGTGGCCGGGCACGAACTCCGTGAAGGAGTTGGCCACCGCGATGATCGGCTTGCCAATGTCCTCACTGGCTACGCCGGACGCCCGCATAAGGGCGCGGGCGCCCGCCATGTTGCGGCCGTGGGTGACAGTGCGGGACCTCAGCTGCGGCATCGACTCTCGCTCCTTCGACAGAAAAGACTGCCTCCGAGCGTACGCCCCCCGTGCCAAGATCTGGACAGCCTGTCCGGTGGGCGGGACGGACTGCTCACTGTGCGAACAGCTGACGCCCCCGCCCGCCCGCTCTCAGACGGCCGGGAGGGCGTGGAGACGACGGGCGTGCAGCGCCGCCAGACGCTTGCCCCCCGACACGACGTACCACTGCTGTTCGTCGCCCGTGCCGTCGTTGAAGGTCCAGCGCAGCTTGCCGTCGCGGGCGTCGTAGGCCTGGACGCCACCGTTCTTGTCGAACTCCGTCGCCCCGTACAGGGTGTCCCCCACCTTGGCGAACTGAAGCGGTACGGAGACGTCGAGCAGGTCGGCGTTGCGCCACCGCTGCTTTCCCGTGGCGGGGTCGACGGCCCACAGGGCGTGGGCGCTGTCGGAGGCGTAGAGCACACCGTCGAGGACGCTCGGCCCGTTGAACGTGGAGAACTCCTCGGTCCGCAGCACCCAGCGTTCCGCGCCGTCGTCCACCGCGTACGAGCGCAGGTGCCTGCCGTCTGCGATGTGGACCGCTCCGTCGTGGACGGCGATCCTCTCGAAGTTGGACCTGCTGATCTTCCTGGTCCACAGCTGGCGTCCGGTCGCGGCGTCGCGGACGGTCAGGTTCTCCCGGTGGTCGGTGTAGACGAGGCGGCCGTCGAGCACCACGGAGGTGAGGCCCGACTCCTCGGTCCCGGCGTCCCGCCGCTCGCTCCAGACGGCCTTGCCGGTACGGATGTCGACGGCGGCGATCACGTTCGTCCGGGAGCTGAGGTCCTTCTCCAGGATGCCCGCGACCACGTACACGCGTTCGGTGTCGGCGCCGATGGGCCGGGGCTGGTTGTACCGGCCCTCCAGACGGCTGCGCCAGGTCTCCTTGCCGGTGGCCGGATCGAGGCCCACGAGATCGCCGTCGTACTCACCGCTCGCCAGGAAGAGCGTGTCCCCGCCCATGATCAGCCGCGCGCCCGGCTGGGCCGCCCCCGGCAGCGACCACAGTGCCCTGCCGGTGGCGAGGTCCCGGCCCACCAGGGGATCACCGGCGACCAGCACGACGTCGCCCACGACCGCCAGCACCTCGTGGTTGCCGAGGGTGCTCACCGAGGTCCCCTGCTGCCACAGGGCACGCGGGGCGGTCCCGGGGGGCGGAGTCGTGAACGCGTCGGCGCCTCCCTCGCTCCCACCGGACCCCCGCCCCTCCATTCCACCCGAGGCGTCCTCCTTCTCGGGGCCGCACGCGGTCGTCACCGCCCCGGCCAGCACGATGCCCAGTCCCGCTCCGGCCAGCCGCAGCAGTCGCCTGCGGGACACGGCGGTGGGCCCGCCGTCCGCCGCGTGCTCCTGCGGTCCGCGCACGTTCCGAGTCGTCACTGTCCGTCTCCCCCACCTGTCGTCCACCACGGGTCACCGATCCCGGACAGCCAACCACCGGATTCCGGCCATGACGGGATCTGATACCGACTCGGGACACCGTTGTGCAGTCACCAGCACAGCCGTCACACGGGCAGGACCCCGCATCACGTGTCCCCCAGGTACCTCTGGAGCGTGGGCGCCACCATCGCGATGATCTTCTCGGGGTCCGCCGAGGCCAGCGGTTCCGCGCGGATCACGTACCGCATGAGCGCGACACCGACCATGTGGGAGGCCGCGAGCTCGGCCCTGAAGGCCGGGTCCGGCACGTCCAGCTCCGCCGCGATCCGTTCCAGCAGCCGGCGCAGCACGAAGCCGCGCAGCACCTTCGCCGCCGCCTCGTGCGTGAGCGCGGAACGGAGGATCGCCAGCAGGGGCGCCCGGGACACCGGGTTCTCCCACACGCCGATGAAGTACCGGGCCAGTCGCTCCCCCATGTCCTGCGAGGGGCCGCCGAGGATCTCGGGGACGAGGAGCGCGGGCTCGAAGGAGACCTCGACGGCGGCGGCGAACACCTCGTCCTTCGTGCCGAAGTAGTGGTGGACCAATGCGGCGTCGACGCCCGCCGCCCTGGCGATGCCCCGGACCGTCGTCCTGTCGTAGCCACGGCCGGCGAACTCCGTGCGGGCCGCCTCCAGGATCCGGGTCCTGGCGTCGGGGCCGGTGGCGCCCTCCGTCCGGGAGGGGCGGCCCCTGCGCCGGGGCGGCGGGCCGTCGGCGCCGGGGGTCACGGGCGGGGGGCCCGCGCGGACGTCGCCAGATGGAGCCGGGTGAAGGCGAGCGCTTCCGCGAGGTCGGCCTCGCGTTCGGCCGACGACATGGCGCGGCGGGTGTTGACCTCGATGACCACGTGCCCGTCGAAGCCCGTACGGGCCAGCCGCTCCAGCAGCTCCGCGCACGGCTGGTCTCCCCGGCCGGGCACCAGGTGCTCGTCCTTGTTGGAGCCCTTGCCGTCGGCGAGGTGGACGTGCGCGAGCCGGTCGCCCATCCGGTCGACCATGGCCAGGCTGTCGGTGCGCGCGGTCGCGGTGTGCGAGAGGTCCACGGTGAAGTGCCGGTAGTCGTCGTTGCTGACGTCCCAGGCGGGCGCGTACGCGAGCATCTCGCGGTCCCTGTAGCGCCACGGGTACATGTTCTCGACCGCGAAGCGCACGTCGGTCTCGTCCGCCATGCGCCAGATGCCGGTGACGAAGTCCCGGGCGTAGTTGCGCTGCCAGCGGAACGGCGGGTGGACGACCACCGCCGAGGCACCGAGCTTCTCGGCCGCCGCCCTGGCCCGCTGGAGCTTCACCCACGGGTCGGTGGACCAGACCCGCTGCGTGATCAGCAGACAGGGCGCGTGCACCGCCAGGATCGGCACCTGGTGGTAGTCCGACAGCCGCTTCAGCGCCTCGATGTCCTGGCTGACGGGGTCGGTCCAGACCATGACCTCGACACCGTCGTAGCCCAGGCGCGCAGCGATCTCGAAGGCCGTCGCCGTCGACTCCGGATAGACGGAGGCCGTCGACAGGGCGACCTTCGCATTCGGGATGCGCACCACTGGTTCTGCCACGTGGCCAGGGTACGGGCAGCAGTCGGCGACGCCGAGGGAGCCCGGCTGAAAGTGAGAAGGACCATGAAGGCCGGAGACCGGATCAGGCCAGCGCGGCCTGCTCCGCCGGCAGGTGGTCGAGCCGGCGCAGGATGACGCCCTCGCGCAGCGCCCAGGGGCAGATCTCCAGCTCCTCGACCTCGAACAGGTCCATCGCGCCCTCGGCGACGAGCGCCCCCGCCAGGAGCTGGGCGGCACGCCCCTCCGTGACGCCGGGCAGGTTCCCCCGCTGCTCCACGGTCATCGCGGACAGCTTCGGCACCCACTCCTCCAGGGCCTTGCGGGTGAGGACACGCTGGACGTACAGCCCCTCGGCGGAACGGGCGGCGCCCGTGATCCTGGCGAGCTGACGGAACGTCTTGGACGTCCCCACGACGTGGTCGGGCCGCCCCAGCCGGGTGAACTCGCCGACACTGCGGGCGATCCCCGCGCGGACATGGCGGCGCAGAGCACGTACCTCCGTCGCGTCGGGCGGGTCGCCCGGGAGCCAGGCCGCGGTGAGCCGGCCGGCACCGAGGGGCAGGGAGACGGCGGCGTCGGGCTCCTCGTCCAGGCCGTAGCCGACCTCCAGCGAGCCGCCGCCGATGTCCAGGACGAGCAGCTTCCCGGCGGACCAGCCGAACCAGCGGCGGGCGGCCAGGAAGGTCAGCCGGGCCTCCTCCTCGCCGCTGAGGACGGCGAGGGTGACACCGGTCTCGTCCCGCACGCGGGCCAGCACCTGGTCGGCGTTGCTCGCCTCACGCACGGCGGAGGTGGCGAACGCCAGCACGTCCTCGCAGCCCTTGTCCTCGGCTGCCTGGAGGGCGTCGGCGACCGTCGCCACCAGGCGGTCCACCCCCTCACGGCCTATCGCCCCGTCCGGGGAGAGGAGTTCGGCGAGCCGCAGTTCCGCCTTGTGCGAGTGGGCCGGCTGCGGGCGGGCGCCGCGATGCGCGTCGACGACCAGCAGATGCACCGTGTTCGACCCCACGTCGAGGACTCCGAGTCTCATACGGGAACGCTACTGCGGCTTACTCTGGGCATGTGCCAAAGACGAAAAAGGCGAAGCCGGACAAAGCCACGAAGAAGCAGCCGAACGTGAAGCGGGAGATGCAGCAGCCGGAAGCAACGGGGCCGGACGGGCCCGACGAGAAGGGGCTGGACTTCGCGCGGGCCTGGGTCGAGTTCCCCGACCCGGCCGACGACGAGCAGGTCTTCCGCTGCGATCTGACCTGGCTGACGTCCAGGTGGACCTGCATCTTCGGCAGCGGCTGCCAGGGCATCCAGGCGGGCCGGGCGGACGACGGCTGCTGCACGCTGGGCGCGCACTTCTCGGACGAGGACGACGAGAAGCGGGTGGCCGGGCACGTCGCGCGGCTCACACCGGAGCTGTGGCAGTTCCACGACGTCGGCACGGAGTCCGGCTGGGTCGGGGTCGACGAGGACGGCGAGCGTCAGACACGGCGGTGGGAGGGCTCCTGCATCTTCCAGAACCGTCCCGGGTTCGCGGGCGGCATGGGCTGTTCGCTGCACATCCTGGCTCTCAAGGAGGGCAGGGAGCCGCTGGAGACCAAGCCGGACGTGTGCTGGCAGCTGCCGGTCCGCCGCACGTACGACTGGATCGAACGGCCCGACGACACGCGCGTGCTCCAGGTCTCCATCGGGGAGTACGACCGCCGGGGCTGGGGCCCGGGTGGTCATGACCTGCACTGGTGGTGCACGTCGGCGACGTCCGCGCACGGGGCCGGTGACCCGGTCTACGTGTCCTACCGGCCTGAGCTCACCGAGCTGATGGGCGAGGAGGCCTACGGGCGGCTGGCCGAGCTGTGCGAGCAGCGGCTGGCGTCCCTGCTGCCGATGGCGCCGCATCCGGCCGACCCCGCCTGAGCGGAGTGGTCCGGGGCGGTCCGCGGTGCGCGTCCGGCGCGTGGCCGTGGGACAGCCGTCAGGGCAGGCCCGGCCCCGTCGTAGCGAGGGCGGTCCGTCGCAGGGCGCACAGACGTTCCGCCGCGCGACGGGCCGCCGACGGGCGTCAGCCCTCCGGTCCGGAGGGTTCGCCCGGCGGGGCCGGGCCGGTGGAGCCGTCCGAAGGCGACGGAGCGGGGCCGGGGGAGTCCGGTGTGTCCGTCGGTGTGTCCGTGGGTGTGGGAGACGGTTCGGGCGGGCCGGTGGGATCGGTGGGCGACGGTGCCGGGTCCGTCGGCGGGGGCGGGGAGGACGGCGTCGGGCCCGGAGGCCCGGAGGGCCGGTCCGGCGACGGTGCCGGACTTCCGGGGCGGGCTGCCGTGGCGCCGTGGCCGGTGATCGCGACCGCGGACCCCGACGGGGCGAGCAGGACCCGGGCGCTCCACGGGCCCCTCGGCTCGGCCGCGGAGTCCACGAGCACGTACAGGGTGACGCTCCGGCCGGGGGCCACCGTGCCGGACGTACGGCTGAGGCGCAGCCACGGGGCGTCCGTCCGTGCCGACCAGACGACGGTCCCGTCGCCCGTCGCGGTCAGGGTGATCGTCGTGCGGTCGCCGGATGCCCGGGCCGTGACCGACAGCGAGCCCTGCGGCGCCCGGCCCGCGCCGACGCTGACGACCTCGGCGGATACGCCCGGGTCCCGGGCGCCGTCATTGAAGCCGCCGGCCCCGCCCTGCCGGGCGTTGCCCGCGGTCTCGTAGTGGCCGTACGGATCGGATCCGGGGGCGGACTCCCCGTCCGTGTCCCTCGCGGTGACCGCGGTGCCGCGTCCCTCGCCGGTCAGCGGCGCGCCCCGGTAGGCCGCCCACAGGGCGATGACGGGGGCGGCGACGACCGTCGCCACGACCGTGGTCGTCACGACCCGGGCGCGCAGTCTGTCCCGGCGCGCGGCGTGGTCCTTGGGGTCCAGCGGGAAGCCGGTCCGGCCGAAGCGCGGGGCGCCGGAGCGGGAGCGCCTGGCGTGCGTCAGGGCGACGTGGACGGAGGGACGGGGAGCCTCGACGAGCGGGAGCGCGGCGGCCGGGGTGACGGTCGCGCCCGGCCAGGGCCCGGCCGCGCCGGCCCGCTCGGCGGCGCGGCGGCAGCGGGGGCAGTCGTCGACGTGCCGGACGAGCTCGCGGCGCAGGGCCGCGGGGAGCAGCCTCCGGTGGGCACCGGTGAGCCGGGAGACGGCGGCGCAGTCCCCCGTCTCCACCACGGCGAGGGCGGCTCGGGTGCGTTCCACCTCGCAGGCCGCGCCGGCCAGGAGTTCCCGGGCGCTTCCGGGGTCGAGGCCCAGGACGGCGGCGACGGCGCGCGGGGTGAGTCCGTGGCGCACGGAGAGCTCCAGCGCCTCGCGCTGCTCGGGAGTGGTGCCCGCGGCCTCGGGCCAGGCCAGCCGGGCGAGCTCACGCCGGCGCGCCTCGGCCACCGGGGTCTCCGTGGGCCGGCCGGTGGCCGCCGCCTCCTCGGGGGTGGCGAGGGCGCCGGCCGCGTGGGCGCCCGCACGCGGGGCGGGCGGCCGACGGTGCGCCCGGCGGCCCCGCCGCTGCTCGGTGAGCGCCCGCAGGCACGCCCACCTGGCCAGGGCGTACAGCCAGGATTTACGTTCCTCCTCGGCCTCGGGGCACCGGCCGTCCTGCCGCTCGGCGACCGCCAGGACCGCGCCGAGCGCCTCGGTGGCCGCCTCGTGGTCACAGAGCACGGAGAGGCAGTAGGTGAACAGGCCGTCGAGATGAGGCTCGTAACGTGCGGACGCCCGCTGCGCCGGGGGGCGGGACTCACGGCGGTGCGCCCGGTGTGCGCCGGTGGTGTGCGTGGGGGTCTCCAGACTGCTGCTCGTCACGTGGCGACCGTAGGCAGACGAAGGCGGACCTCTGGCAGCACTTTCCGACATTTAATCCTTACGGGTGACACTCTCCCTCGAAAGGGGACAGGAATCCCGCATTCCCCCGCCATTACCGCATCGGCCGCAGGTGCGATCCCCGTACGTACGTCCGGAGCTGTCCGGTCGCGTGTCAGACCGCACCTATACGGTGACGCCATGGCTGCCCGTACGAAATCCGCGAAGGACCGGCCGTCCTACCGCTGCACCGAATGCGGCTGGACGACCGCCAAATGGCTCGGCCGCTGCCCGGAGTGCCAGGCCTGGGGGACGGTCGAGGAGTTCGGCGGCGCCCCCGCCGTCCGCACGACCGCCGCGGGCCGGGTCTCCACGGCCGCCGTGCCCATCGGCCAGGTCGACAGCCGGCAGGCCACGGCGCGCTCGACGGGCGTCGGCGAGCTGGACCGGGTGCTCGGCGGAGGGCTCGTGCCCGGTGCCGTGGTGCTGCTCGCGGGCGAGCCGGGCGTCGGCAAGTCGACGCTGCTGCTGGACGTCGCCGCCAAGGCGGCGAGCGACGACCACCGCACCCTCTACGTCACGGCCGAGGAGTCCGCCAGCCAGGTGCGCATGCGTGCCGACCGGATCCGGGCGATCAACGACCACCTCTACCTGGCGGCCGAGACCGACCTCTCCGCCGTGCTGGGGCACCTCGACGCGGTCAAGCCCTCCCTCCTCGTCCTCGACTCCGTGCAGACCGTGGCCTCGCCCGAGATCGACGGGGCGCCCGGCGGCATGGCGCAGGTCCGCGAGGTCGCGGGAGCACTCATCAGGGCCTCGAAGGAACGCGGCATGTCGACGCTCCTGGTGGGTCATGTGACCAAGGACGGCGCGATCGCGGGGCCGCGGCTCCTGGAACACCTCGTCGACGTGGTGCTGTCCTTCGAGGGCGACCGGCACGCGCGCCTCCGACTCGTACGGGGCGTCAAGAACCGGTACGGCGCCACCGACGAGGTCGGCTGCTTCGAACTGCACGACGAGGGCATCACCGGCCTCGCCGACCCGTCCGGGCTCTTCCTCACCCGCCGTGACGAACCCGTCCCGGGCACCTGCCTGACGGTCACCCTGGAGGGCAAGCGCCCGCTCGTGGCCGAGGTGCAGGCCCTGACGGTCGACTCGCAGATCCCCTCGCCCCGGCGCACCACCTCGGGTCTGGAGACCTCCAGGGTCTCGATGATGCTGGCCGTCCTCGAACAGCGGGGCCGGATCAGCGCGCTCGGCAAGCGGGACATCTACAGCGCCACGGTGGGCGGCGTGAAGCTCACGGAGCCGGCCGCGGACCTCGCGATCGCCCTCGCGCTGGCCAGCGCGGCCAGCGACACACCGCTCCCGAAGAACCTGGTCGCGATCGGCGAGGTGGGGCTCGCGGGGGAGGTCAGAAGGGTGACGGGTGTCCAGCGCAGACTCGCGGAGGCGTACCGTCTCGGGTTCAAGCACGCCCTGGTCCCGAGGGACCCGGGACAGGTCCCGGCCGGCATGAAGGTGACGGAAGTGGCCGACATGGGCGACGCGCTGAGAGTCCTCCCCCGCCGGTCTCGGCCGGAGGGACCACAGGAGGACGGCGCGCGCCGGTAGACTTTGCCCTGGTCTCGCCCGCCCGTACGAACGGTACGAGGGACGCAAGGGCACCGCCGACCTGTGACCGGAGGAGTGCAGTGGCAGCCAACGACCGGGCAGCATCGCCCGGAAAGTCCGGCCAAGGCACGGGGAACGAGGCGCTGATGCGCGCCTCGTTGAGCGCGGTCGCGCCCGGAACGGCACTCCGTGACGGCCTGGAGCGCATCCTCCGTGGCAACACCGGCGGACTGATCGTTCTCGGCATGGACAGAACAGTCGAGTCCATGTGCACCGGCGGCTTCGTGCTCGACGTGGACTTCGCCGCCACCCGCCTGCGCGAACTGTGCAAGCTGGACGGCGCGATGATCCTCGACAAGGACATGACCAAGATCCTGCGGGCCGGTGTCCAGCTGGTCCCGGACGCCTCCATCCCCACCGAGGAGACGGGCACCCGTCACCGCACGGCCGACCGGGTCTCCAAGGCCTGTGGCTTCCCGGTGGTCTCGGTCTCCCAGTCGATGCGTCTGATCGCGCTGTACGTGGACGGGGAGCGCCGGGTCCTGGAGGAGTCCTCCGCGATCCTGTCCCGCGCCAACCAGGCGCTCGCCACCCTGGAGCGGTACAAGCTCAGGCTCGACGAGGTCGCCGGGACACTCTCCGCCTTGGAGATCGAGGACCTGGTGACCGTGCGGGACGTGACGTCGGTCTCGCAGCGGCTCGAGATGGTGCGCCGCATCGCGACCGAGATCGCCGAGTACGTGGTCGAGCTGGGGACCGACGGCCGCCTCCTCTCGCTCCAGCTGGACGAACTGATCGCGGGTGTCGAGCCGGAGCGCGAGCTGGTCGTACGCGACTACGTGCCCGAACCGACCGCGAAGCGGTCCCGTACGGTCGCGGAGGCGCTGGCCGAGCTGGACACGCTCACCCACACCGAGCTGCTCGAACTGCCCGCCGTGGCGCGGGCGCTGGGGTACAGCGGCTCACCGGAGACGCTGGACTCGGCGGTCTCGCCGCGGGGTTACCGGCTGCTGGCGAAGGTGCCGAGGCTGCCCGGAGCGATCATCGAGCGGCTCGTCGAGCACTTCGGCGGCCTGCAGAAGCTGCTCGCCGCGAGCGTCGACGACCTCCAGGCCGTGGACGGGGTCGGCGAGGCCCGGGCCAGGAGCGTCCGTGAGGGCCTGTCGCGGCTGGCGGAGTCGTCGATCCTGGAGCGGTACGTCTAGGTCACCCTGCACGGACCGCGCCGGGCTCACCGGCGCCCGGCCCCCGGCTTCCGGGCCGGCAGGGCCCCGCGGACCGTCAGTCCTTGGCCAGGACGAACGAGGCGCGCTGGACGCTCTCGCCCGGCATCACGGCCTCCAGCAGATACGTCCCCGGGCCCGCGGCCCTGACGGGCGGTGTCGCACACCTGGGCGCACTGCCCCTGCGGTCCCACTCCACCGCGTGGACGACCGTCGCTCCCGCCGGGACCCTCAGGAAGAGGGCGCCGTTCCTCGGGCAGTCCTTGGAGGACCAGACCTTCTCGTCGTCCTCGCCGGCCTCGGTGACCGTGAGCACCGCGCTCTTCGGGCCGAAGTCGGCCTTGCAGTCGGCGGCCGAGGTGTTCCTGACGGTGAGCCGGAACTCCGGCTTGTCGTCGGGCCCGAAGCTGATGTCCGTCCTCAGACCCAGCCGGAGTGCGGCGGGCGCGCAGTCGGGGAGGGGCGAACCGGCCGGCACCTGCTCGCCGCCCGCACCGCCACCGCCGGTCCCCGCACTCGTGCCGGCCGGACCGGAGCTTCCCGCTCCCCCGGTTCCCGGACCCGCCGCGCCGCCTGCCCCGCTGCCGCCGTCCCCTCCGGATCCCGCGGCCGTGCCGGTCCCGGGAGCGTCCGACTCGTCGCGTCCGCCGGGAGGTTGGCCGACGACCGGGCCTGAGCTGGTGGGACCGGGGGTGATGGACGGGGCGGGGTCGGAGTCTCCGGGCTTCCCGTCGTCCTGCCCTCCGCCGCTGCCGCCGCCCGAGGTGACGGCCCACGCGACCAGCGCCGCGAGCAGCGCGACCACCAGCACCGCTACTGCTCTCCTACGCCAGTAGATGCTGGAGGGAAGCGGCCCGACCGGATTGCGCATAGATCCCACGGACCGAACTGTACGAGAGATCCTGCCCAACTCCCGTTCCCGACCCCCGCTCTGATCGACAAGTTTTCCGGATCATCATCCTGGAGCGCCCACTCCCGGGCGCTTCCAGCCACTTTGCACCGCATCGGGCGTCGTCCGGCTCGTACGAAGGGTCAGAACGGGTGGCGTTATCACCCCCAGAGTCCTCAGCCGGTGCGACACCCCCGGAGCCGTGCGCGATGTCCCGCCTTCCGTGCCAGGATCGTGGGTGCGATGACTGCCACGACTTCGACACAGACGCCCCCCGCCTCCCTCCATGCCCCCGTCATCGGGTGGTTCGAGCAGCACGCCCGCGATCTGCCCTGGCGCCGCCCCGAAGCGGGTGCCTGGGGTGTGATGGTGAGCGAGTTCATGCTGCAGCAGACCCCGGTGAACCGAGTCCTCCCGGTCTACGAACAGTGGATGGCCCGCTGGCCCCGCCCCGCGGATCTGGCCGCCGACGCGCCGGGGGAAGCCGTCCGCGCCTGGGGCCGGCTCGGCTACCCGCGACGCGCGCTGCGCCTGCACGGGGCCGCGCAGGCGATAACGGAACGCCACGGCGGCGACGTGCCGAGCGAGCACGGCCAGCTGCTGGCACTGCCGGGGATCGGGGAGTACACCGCGGCGGCCGTGGCCTCGTTCGCGTACGGGCAGCGCCACGCGGTGCTCGACACGAACGTCCGCAGGGTGTTCGCCCGGGCCGCCGGCGGCATCCAGTACCCGCCGAACGCGACGACCGCGGCCGAGCGCAAGCTCGCCCGCGCCCTGCTTCCGGAGGAGGACGAACGCGCCGCCCGCTGGGCGGCGGCCACGATGGAGCTCGGCGCACTCGTGTGCACCGCGAAGAACGAGGACTGCGCGCGCTGCCCGATCGCCGGACAGTGCGCCTGGCGGCTCGCGGGGAAGCCCGCCCACCAGGGTCCGCCCCGCCGTGGCCAGACCTACGCCGGTACGGACCGCCAGGTGCGGGGGAGGCTGCTCGCGGTGCTGCGCGACGCGGTCACGCCGGTGCCGCAGTCCGCGCTGGACGCGGTGTGGGAGGAGCCCGTGCAGCGGGCGCGCGCCCTGGACGGGCTCGTCGCCGACGGCCTGGTCGAGCCCCTGGCGAACGGCCGGTACCGGCTGCCCCTGACCTGACGGCGCTCCCGCGGGCCCGGCTGTCCAGCGGCTGTTACACAACCGATGGACAGCCGTGCGTCCGCGTACGGCTGCTCCGCACACCCTCGTGACAACGCCTCCGTAACGTCACCGGACGTCGGACCGGGACCACCCGGCCGACGGCGGTACACGGGGAAACACGGGGACGGAGGCGGTCGTAATGGCGCAGGGCGAGGTGCTCGGCTTCGAGGAGTACGTACGGACCCGGCAGGACGCGCTGCTGCGCAGTGCCCGCCGGCTCGTCCCCGACCCCGTGGACGCGCAGGACCTGCTGCAGACCGCTCTGGTCCGCACCTTCGGCCGCTGGGACGGCATCGCGGACAAGTCCCTCGCCGACGCCTATCTGCGCCGCGTCATGATCAACACGCGCACGGAGTGGTGGCGGGCCCGCAAGCTCGACGAGGTGCCGACCGAGCAGCTGCCCGACGCGAGCGTCGACGACGGGACCGAGCAGCGCGCCGACCGCGCACTGCTCATGGACGTCCTCGGAGTGCTGGCTCCGAAGCAGCGCAGCGTCGTCGTGCTGCGACACTGGGAGCAGATGAGCACGGAGGAGACGGCCGCGGCGCTCGGCATGTCCGCCGGCACGGTGAAGAGCACACTGCACCGGGCGCTGGCACGGCTGCGCCAGGAGCTGGAGGACCGTGCGGCCCGGAGCGGTGAGGCCGAGGGGGCACCGGCGCGGATACCCGCACAGCGGGACAGGCGTCACGACGAGCGG
Source organism: Streptomyces sp. ALB3 (assembly GCF_044385685.1). Lineage (NCBI taxonomy): Bacteria > Bacillati > Actinomycetota > Actinomycetes > Kitasatosporales > Streptomycetaceae > Streptomyces > Streptomyces sp. ALB3. The sequence continues at coordinate 20,663 of NZ_JBISCE010000046.1, forward strand.
GGGCGGGAGCGGTGGGCGGCCTGAACGGCACCACAGGGAACACGACGGCCGGCCGCGGGAAACCGGGGGCCGGACTGACGGCGGCGAGCACGGCCATGGCCGGACTCGCCGCCTTCGGGCTGTTCTGCGCCGGGTGTTCGGCCGGGGGCACGGGTACGCGCGACGAGGGCCCGGCCGCCACCCAGCAGGTCGCCAGGGCGGCTCCGTCGAGCACGGCCCCCACGGGCACGGCGAAACCCTCTCCCCGGGTCGACGCGGTGATGCTCGTCAAGGGTGACCCGAAGGTCAGCCGGCAGCTCAAGGACGACCTGAAGCCCTGCACCGGCGACGAGTACCCCGTGGACACCTCGTACGGCACACTCACCGACGGAACGGCGGCCGATGTCGTGGTCAACGTCATGACCTGCGGGGATTCGGTGGGAGTGGGCACCTACGTCTACCGGCGGGGCGCCGACGGTACGTACGGCAACGTCTTCGCCGCCGAGGTCCCGGCGGTGTACGGCACCATCGACCGGGGCGACCTCGTGGTGACGACGCAGGTGTACGGGTCGAAGGACTCGGTCGCGTACCCCTCCGGTGAGGACGTCGTCACCTATCACTGGTCCTCCGGCCGGTTCGCCGAGACCGACAGGGTCCACAACGAATTCAACCGGGCCGTCGGCAGCGGGGAGGGCGCTCTTCCCGCACCGCAGACGACGCAGAACTGAGAGCCTCTCGCATGGCCGATACCCATGTCCTCTTCGTCGAGGACGACGACGTCATCCGTGAGGCCACCCAGCTCGCGCTGGAGCGGGTCGGCTTCTCGGTCACCGCGGTACCCGACGGCCTGCTGGGCCTGGAGGCCTTCAGGGCGGACCGTCCGGACATCGCGCTGCTGGACGTGATGGTGCCGGGCCTGGACGGGGTCAGCCTGTGCAGGCGCATCCGGGACGAGTCGGCCGTGCCCGTGATCATGCTGTCGGCGCGGGCCGACTCGATCGACGTGGTGCTGGGCCTGGAGGCCGGGGCCGACGACTACGTCACGAAGCCGTTCGACGGGGCGGTCCTCGTCGCCCGCATCCGTGCCGTGCTCCGGCGCTTCGGCCATGCAGCCGGCGCGGGCGGGGAGCGCCCGGGGTCCGGCGGGACGCCGGACGAGCCGGGCGGTGTGCTGGTCTTCGGCGATGTGGAGATCGACACCGAGGGCATGGAGGTACGCCGAGGAGGCGCGCACGTGGGCCTGACACCGACGGAGATGCGGCTGCTGCTGGAGTTCTCCTCGGCGCCCGGCACGGTGCTCTCCCGGGACAGGCTCCTGGAGCGGGTCTGGGACTACGGATGGGGCGGGGACACCCGTGTCGTCGACGTCCATGTGCAGCGGTTGCGCACCAAGATCGGGCAGGACCGGATCGAGACGGTCCGCGGTTTCGGCTACAAGCTGCGCGCATGAGGCGGCTGGCGCTGCGGACGGGTGTCCGCTGGAAGATCAGCATCGCGATCGCGGCCGTCGGAGCGCTCATCGCGCTGGCCCTGAGCCTCGTCGTCCACAACGCGGCCCGCGTCTCGATGCTGGAGAACGCGCGCGAGGTGCAGCTCGAGCGGCTGCTGTTCGCGCAGCGGCTGTACGAGGCGACACCGGCGCAGAAACCGTCACCGAAGTTCGGCGCGAAGATCAACGATCCCTCGCTGCCGGAGAGCCTGCGCAGGCAGATCCGCGAGAACCGGCGTGCCACCCACGTCGAGGAGTTCGCGGACGGGGTGCCCGACGTCTGGGCGGCCGTACCGCTGGCCAACGGCGACGTCCTGTCCCTCCACACCCGTTTCGCCGACCGCAGCGCCACGATCATGGGCGACCTCGACCGGGCCCTGGTCATCGGCTCGGTCTCGGTCGTCTTCGGCGGCTGCGCGCTGGGAGTCCTGATCGGCGGCCAGCTGTCCCGCAGGCTCCGCAAGGCGGCGGCAGCGGCGGGCAAGGTCGCCCAGGGCAACACGGAGGTACGCGTGCGGAAGGCCGTCGGCGGGGTCGTACGGGACGAGACCGACGAGCTGGCGAGGGCCGTGGACGCGCTCACGGACGCGCTGAACGAGCGCATCGAGGCGGAGCGCCGGGTCACCGCCGACATCGCCCACGAGCTGCGCACCCCGGTGACCGGGCTGCTCACCGCGGCCGAGCTGCTGCCCCCGGGACGTCCCACGGAACTCGTACGGGACCGGGCCCAGGCGATGCGGACCTTGGTCGAGGACGTCCTGGAGGTGGCCAGACTGGACAGCGCCTCGGAGCGGGCCGAACTGCAGGAGCTGCACCTCGGTGAATTCGTCAGCCGGCGGGTCCGGCTGCTGGATCCGGGGATCACGGTGCGGGTGGTGCACGAGTCGTGGGTGTCCACGGATCCGCGACGGCTGGAACGCATCCTCGGCAACCTGCTGGGCAACGCCGCCAAGCACGGAGCCGGCCCGGTCGAGGTCACGGTCGAGGGCCGGGTGGTACGGGTCCGCGACCACGGGCCCGGTTTCCCCGACGCGCTGCTGCGGGAGGGGCCGAGCCGGTTCCGTACCGGGAGCAGCGACAGGTCGGGACGCGGCCACGGCCTGGGTCTGACCATCGCCGCCGGACAGGCGCGGGTCCTGGGCGCCAGGCTGACGTTCCGCAACGCCGGGGGCGCGGGCGGGGAGGGCGGGGCGGTCGCCGTGCTCTGGCTGCCCGAGCACGCGCCGACGAACACCGGCAGCTTCCCCGTGCTGCGCCAGGCGGGGACTGACTGAGGGGAAGCCGTGGCCGGGCCCCGGAGGTCCGCCCCGGGGCCCGGCCACCGCAGGAACCGCTCAGACGGTCTGCGACTCCCTGACGGTCGCGGGCCTCGCGGGCCCCGCCCCGTCGCCGTCCGTGTCCTGGGAGGGCGCCTCGTCCGGCTTCGCCGTGCCGCGCAGCGGGACCTCCTTGACGAACAGCGCCGCCACCAGGGCAACCACGGCGACCGAGCCGCCCACCAGGAAGGCGATGTGCGTCCCCGAGGCCACCGCGTACTCGTACGCCTCGCGTGCGGCGTCGGGCAGCTTCGCCAGGCTCTGCGCGTCGAGCTGCGCGGACTGCTCCGTCACCCCGCCGCCACCGCGCGCGGCCATCTCGTCCTGCACCCGCCCGGTGAACAGAGCGCCCATGATCGCGACTCCGAAGGAACTGCCGAGCGTACGGAAGAGCGTGGTCGCGGACGAGGCGACGCCCATGTCCTTCAGCTCGACGCTGTTCTGCGCGACCAGCATCGTGATCTGCATCAGGAAGCCCATGCCGGCCCCGAGCACCGCCATGTAGACGCCGGAGGTGAAGCGCGTGGTGCCGGTGTCCATGGTGGCGAGGAGGAACAGGCCCGTCACCATCAGGACGCTCCCCAGGATCGGGAACGCCTTGTACTTGCCGGTGCTCGTGGTGATCCGGCCTGCCACCAGCGAGACGACCATCATCGCGAGCAGCATCGGCAGGAGCAGCAGCCCGGAGTTGGTCGCCGACGCGCCCTGGACCGACTGCTGGTACAGCGGAAGGAAGAGCACCGCTCCGAACATCACGAAGCCCGCCATGAAGCCGACCACCGACATGAGGGTGAAGTTGCGGTTGCGGAAGATGTGCAGCGGCATGATCGGTTCGGCGGCCTTCGTCTCGACGAAGAGGAAGCCGACGAGGGAGGCCACTCCGAGCGCGATGAGCTCCATGATCACGGCCGAGCTCCAGGCGTACTCCGTGCCGCCCCACGTCGTGACCAGCACGATCGCGGTGATGCCCACGGTGAGGAGGGCCGCGCCCAGGTAGTCGACCCTGGCCTTCGACCGCTCCTTGGCAGGCAGGTGCAGCACCGCGGTGACCATGGCCAGCGCGACCGCGCCCAGCGGGAGGTTGATGTAGAAGCTCCAGCGCCAGCCGAGGTGGTCGGTGATCGCGCCGCCGACCAGCGGTCCGCCGATCATCGCGACCGCCATGACGCCGGCCATCATGCCCTGGTACCTGCCGCGCTCGCGGGGAGGCACGAGGTCACCGAGGATCGCCATGACGCCGACCATCAGTCCGCCGGCGCCGAGGCCCTGCACCGCGCGGAACCCGATCAGCTGGCTCATGTCCTGCGCCATGCCGCTCAGCACGGAGCCGATCAGGAAGATCACGATGGACGTGAGGAAGACGCCCTTGCGTCCGTACAGGTCCCCGAGCTTGCCCCAGATGGGGGTGGAGGCCGCAGTGGCCAGGGTGTAGGCCGTCACCACCCAGCTCAGGTGTTCCATACCGCCGAGATCACCGACGATCGTCGGCATCGCCGTGCCGACGATGAGGTTGTCCAGCATGGCCAGCAGCATCGTGATCATCAGGGCGAACACCACCACCCTGATGCTGCGCACCCGTGGCGCGGCCCGCCCGCTCGCCGCCTTCTTCGATTCCGTCATGCCTTGCTCCCCTGATCCCCTGGAACGCCCGGTCCGCCACCGCCCTCGACACTTACTTGCCGCCCGGCTAGTTGGCTACACTGAGGAAAGTAGACCCGCTACTAGCCGGGCGTCAAGTAAGTTCTTGGGAGAGTCGTATGGGCAGTACGCCGCAGCCGCGCCGGGGCAACACCCGCCAGCGCATTCAGGACGTCGCCCTGGAGCTCTTCGCCGAGCAGGGGTACGAGAAGACCTCGCTCCGCGAGATCGCCGAGCAGCTGGGGGTCACCAAGGCGGCGCTGTACTACCACTTCAAGACCAAGGAAGACATCCTCATCAGCATCTTCGAGGGCCTGAACCGGCCCGTGGAAGCCCTGCTGGAGTGGGGTAAGGAGCAGCCGCGCACCCTGGAGACGAAGAAGGAGATCCTGGTCCGCTACAGCGAGGCGCTCAAGGCCGCCGAACCGCTGTTCGTCTTCATGCAGGAGAACCAGGCGACGGTGCGCGACCTGAGCATCGGCCACACCATCAAGCACCGGGTCATCGCCCTGGTCGACCTGATCAAGGATCCCGACGCCCCGCTCACCGACCAGGTGCGGTGCTTCAGCGCGCTCTTCACGATGCACGCCGGGATGATGGCCCTCAGAGACGCCGAAGGCGACCCCGAGGAGAAGCGCAAGGCTGCTCTCGAGGTCGCCATCGAACTGGTGACCAAGGCCCATGACCCGGGACCCGCCGCTTAGCGGCTACGGGCACATCGTCAGATGTGGACGTGCTCGGCCTTCAGGTAGGAGACCGGGTTGATCGCCGAGCCGTAGTTCGGGGTGGTGCGGATCTCGAAGTGCAGGTGCGGGCCGCTGGAGTTACCGGTGTTGCCGGACAGCGCGATCTTCTCGCCCGTCTTGACGCGCTCGCCGACGTTCACCTGGATCTTGGACAGGTGCGCGTACTGCGAGTACTTGCCGTTGGCGTGCTTGATCACGATGGCGTTGCCGTACGCGGGACCGTCGCCGCCGCCGTTCGGGCCGGCCTTGACGACCCGGCCGGAGTGCGCGGCCTCGACCTTGGTGCCGATCGGCACCGCGAAGTCCTGACCGGAGTGCTTGCTGGCCCAGCGGTCGCCGCCGGTGCCGTAGGTGGCACTCAGCACGTACTTGTCGACGGGGGCCTCCCAGGAGGCGGCCTTCTTCTTCGCCGCCGCCTTCTTCTTCGCCGCGGCCTTCTTCTTGGCGTCGGCCTTCTCCGCCTTGTCGGCCTTGACCTTGGCGGCGGCCTTGCTCTGTGCGGTCGCCTGCTGGGCGACGGAGTCCGCGGTGGCCGCGCCGGCGAGGGCCGCGGTGTCCGCGGTGCCCGTCGTGCCGGACGCGAACGCCGCGCCCGCGCCGAACACCATCGACGCACCCAGGCCGGCGGCCACGACGGCGCCACTGACGCGGGACATGGACGGGCGGCGGGAGTGCTGGAACGTAACGCGCTTCGACATGCGGGGGAACCTCCGGGGTGACTGGACCCAGTGCTCGACCGGGCTTGCTCCACCTTGGTAACCCGCACCCCCGGCAACACTCAAACCCCCCATCTACGATCAAAAGCCGTAGCGGGGGCGGCGGGAATTCCCGGGGGTCACACGTCCGGGACCAACGGACGATCTTCCGGAGAATTCTCGCGAAGCGGGTTTAGGCCCAGCTCCAAAGGCTCCCTTCCCGGACGAGAGCCAGCAATACGGTCATAACACCTCAAACGGCAAACGTCTCCCGGCGGACAGGACCAAGGTCCTCCGGCGGGAACCCCCACTTCTCCTAGCGGGGCTAGTAGGCCTCTGAGGGCCTGTGCGCCTTGTCACCGCCGGTGGGCCCGAAGCCTGTCCGTTTCGGGACCTTCGGCCCCACGGGCCCGCGCCCCCCCCTGAACGGGCCCTCGACGGCGCGGCCTCATGGGCTTCTCCCCCGCGCCGTAGCGGATGGCGCGGGCGTGGCACCCAAAGGATCGGGCCCGCGCACATCGCGGTCCGCTGCATCGCGCGGTCCGGGCCGGTCCGGCGCTTCGCGCACACCGGGGCACACCGGGCCGGTGCGGGCCGGTGCGGACCGGTGCCTTGCGCGGTTTGGTTGGCCCGCTGCGGGCCGGGCCGGTGCGGCAGGCCCGATCCGGCGCATCGCGCGGTCCGGCCGGTCCCAGCGGTCCGATCCTGCGCATCGCGCGGCCCGGTCAGGCGCACCGCGCGGTCCGGTCAGGCGCACCGCGCGGTCCGGCCGGTCCCGTGCGGCCCGATCCGGCGCATCGTGCGGTTCTCCCGGTCCCGTGCGGCCCGGCGTGGTCCGCTCGCGGCGGGCGGGCCGTAGGGCACCGTCGCGACGCCACGGGCCCACGACGGCTCACGACCCGACCCGCCAGGGCGCGGCGTCTGCCGTCCGCCCGCTCCTTCCGGAGCGGCCCTCACCGAGCAGGCGGGTGACACGCGGCACGAACCGCAGGTCCGGCGCTTGCCGCCGGGGCGGGTGAAGAAGACGCAGATGCCCCTGCCGGGAGCCCTCTGCCGGGAGCCCTCTGAGCCCGCCGCCCGATGACCGGGCGGGGACAGGCGCGGGGCCAGGTGGGATGCAGGCGCGGAACAGCCGGCCGGGAACGGGGAGCGGAGCGGGCGGCGAGGCATCGGGGCGCCGACGGAGGTAAGGAGCCCTTCGGCGCCGTCGGGCCCTCGTCACCCCCGCCCGGTCCTCGCCCCGCGCCGGCCGCCGGGCCCGTCGGCGCCGCAGCGGGCGCGCGGGTCCACCGGCCCCGTACGGAGCCGGTGGACCCGCGCAGAACGAGGAAAGGGGCTGCCCCGGACCGGTAACGGTCCGGGGCAGCCCCTTTCAACGCTCAGGCGCCAGGCGCGCGCCCTACGCTTCCTTCGTCAGGTTCGGGCCGCCGCCCGCTGCCTGCTCGATCGGCGGGACGTCCGGCAGAGCCGACTTCTCCTCGCCACGGAACGAGAACTTCTTCTCGTCCCCCTCGCCCTCGGTGCCCACGACCACGATGTGACCAGGACGCAGCTCACCGAAGAGGATCTTCTCGGAGAGGATGTCCTCGATCTCGCGCTGGATCGTCCGGCGCAGCGGCCGGGCGCCCATCACGGGGTCGTAGCCCTTCTTCGCCAGGAGCGACTTGGCCTCGGCACTGAGCTCGATGCCCATGTCGCGGTCCTTCAGGCGCTCGTCCACCTTGGCGACCATCAGGTCGACGATCTGGATGATGTCTTCCTCGGTCAGCTGGTGGAAGACCACCGTGTCGTCGACACGGTTGAGGAACTCGGGCCGGAAGTGCTGCTTGAGCTCTTCGTTGACCTTGACCTTCATCCGCTCGTAATTCGTCTTGACGTCACCCTGCGCCGCGAAGCCCAGGTTGAAGCCCTTCGAGATGTCCCTGGTCCCGAGGTTGGTCGTCATGATGATGACCGTGTTCTTGAAGTCCACGACCCGGCCCTGGGAGTCGGTCAGACGACCGTCCTCCAGGATCTGGAGCAGGGAATTGAAGATATCGGGGTGGGCCTTCTCGACCTCGTCGAAGAGGACGACGGAGAACGGCTTGCGGCGCACCTTCTCGGTGAGCTGGCCGCCCTCTTCGTAGCCCACGTAACCGGGGGGCGAACCGAAGAGACGGGAAACCGTGTGCTTCTCGCTGAACTCCGACATGTCGAGGGAGATCAGCGCGTCCTCGTCACCGAAGAGGAATTCGGCGAGCGTCTTGGACAGCTCCGTCTTACCGACTCCGGACGGGCCGGCGAAGATGAACGAGCCACCGGGGCGCTTCGGGTCCTTCAGACCGGCTCGCGTACGGCGGATCGCCTGCGAGAGAGCCTTGATGGCGTCCTTCTGACCGATGACGCGCTTGTGGAGCTCGTCCTCCATGCGCAGCAGACGCGAGGACTCCTCCTCGGTCAGCTTGAAGACCGGGATACCGGTGGCCGTGGCCAGGACCTCGGCGATGAGCTCACCGTCGACCTCGGCGACGACGTCCATGTCGCCGGCCTTCCACTCCTTCTCCCGCTTGGTCTTCGCCGCCAGCAGCTGCTTCTCCTTGTCGCGGAGCGAAGCTGCCTTCTCGAAGTCCTGGGAGTCGATCGCCGACTCCTTGTCGCGTCGGACGCCCGCGATCTTCTCGTCGAACTCGCGGAGGTCCGGCGGCGCGGTCATCCGGCGGATGCGCATCCGGGAACCGGCCTCGTCGATCAGGTCGATCGCCTTGTCCGGCAGGAAGCGGTCCGAGATGTAGCGGTCGGCCAGGGTGGCTGCCTGGACCAGCGCCTCGTCCGTGATGGAGACCCTGTGGTGGGCCTCGTAACGGTCGCGCAGCCCCTTGAGGATCTCGATGGTGTGCGGCAGCGACGGCTCCGCGACCTGGATGGGCTGGAAGCGGCGCTCGAGCGCGGCGTCCTTCTCCAGGTGCTTGCGGTACTCGTCGAGCGTCGTGGCACCGATGGTCTGGAGCTCGCCTCGCGCCAGCATCGGCTTGAGGATGCTCGCCGCGTCGATCGCGCCCTCGGCGGCGCCCGCACCCACCAGGGTGTGGAGCTCGTCGATGAACAGGATGATGTCGCCGCGGGTGCGGATCTCCTTGAGGACCTTCTTCAGGCGCTCCTCGAAGTCACCTCGGTAGCGGGAACCCGCCACCAGGGCGCCGAGGTCCAGGGTGTAGAGGTGCTTGTCCTTGAGGGTCTCGGGCACCTCGCCCTTGACGATGGCCTGGGCCAGGCCCTCGACGACCGCCGTCTTGCCGACGCCGGGCTCGCCGATGAGGACCGGGTTGTTCTTGGTACGGCGGGACAGCACCTGCATGACCCGCTCGATCTCCTTCTCGCGCCCGATGACCGGGTCGAGCTTGGACTCACGAGCGGCCTGGGTGAGATTCCGGCCGAACTGGTCGAGCACCAGGGACGTGGAGGGCGTGCCCTCCGCGGGGCCGCCCGCAGTGGCCGCCTCCTTGCCTCCCGAGTACCCGGAGAGCAGCTGGATGACCTGCTGCCGCACCCGGTTCAGGTCGGCGCCCAGCTTCACGAGGACCTGGGCTGCGACACCCTCGCCCTCGCGGATCAGGCCGAGCAGGATGTGCTCCGTGCCGATGTAGTTGTGGCCGAGCTGGAGAGCCTCCCGGAGCGACAGCTCCAGGACCTTCTTGGCCCGGGGAGTGAAGGGGATGTGTCCGGACGGGGCCTGCTGGCCCTGACCGATGATCTCCTCCACCTGCTGGCGGACCGCCTCGAGCGAAATCCCGAGGCTCTCCAGGGCCTTAGCGGCGACACCCTCACCCTCGTGGATCAGGCCCAGGAGGATGTGCTCGGTGCCGATGTAGTTGTGGTTGAGCATCCGGGCTTCTTCCTGAGCCAGGACGACAACCCGCCGCGCGCGGTCGGTGAACCTCTCGAACATCGTTAATCGCTCCTCAGAGCGGTCAGGCAGTAAGGGGTCGGTCCCCTCCCTGTCCTTCCGCAGCTTAGTCCCGCAAGCGGGGACCGCTCATTTCAACTGCCGACACCCGTCGATGGCCTCCTGCCCCGAACGCCGACAACTGCTCCAACCCGATGGTGCGAGACGATGTTCCCGCAGGCCAGGCAGATAGCCCTTTCGCCAGTACGCCGATGGCGAACGTGAGACGTTTTTGCCCGCGTGTCGCCCCTTCCCACAAGGGATGTCTTACCCGCACCCACCGACAGTCCATGCGGCGCACCCCCGTTTCCTCCGCTACGGGCGAACAACTTCGCGCCGCCCGGCGCTTCCGCACGCCCCCGTACCGGCGACACAGAGCAGCCGGTCGTGGACGGTGCGTAACCCCGGCGCCGGTTCGGCGGTTCACGGAACATGGCTCTCCTGGTCCCGCCTCCCCGCTCGTCGCCGGAATCCGACCGCTGCGCACGGTGGTACGACCGCGAACTCGGCTGGGCCACGACAGGCACGTCACCCGTGCGACTGCCGACGGGGCTGAGCTTCGACGTGCTGGAACTGCCGGCCGCGGCAGGACACGCGACGCTGCGCCGGGTCGGGCGCACCGGCCCGGTGGCCCTGACGGGACAGCGGATGCGGCTGCTGGTGGCCGCGGGCAGCGCCGACGAGCTGCCTGGCCTGCTGGACTGGCTGGAGTGGGGCGGTATCGCTCTCGATCTGACCGCCATCGGTACCGGCGGGCAGATCACCGCGCCGGAGCCGCCGGGCGGGGCGGCGGGCTCGCCGGGGGCCGCGTTCTGGCTGCGGCCCCCCGGATCGCGCCAGGAGACGGAGACATCGCTCCCGGCCCTCGGCGGCCTCGGGAGCAGCGGTGGGGATGCTCCCGATCTCGTACGACTCGTGGACGCGGCGGCGACGGAGTGCCACCGGGCCAGAATCGCGCATGCCCGGACACACCTGCGGACCCATCGGCCGACAGGTCAGCCGTTGGCCTTCTCGTAAGCCTCGCGGATCTCGGCGGGAACGCGACCACGGTCATTCACGTTGTGGCCGTTCTCGCGCGCCCACCGGCGGATCTCGGCCGTGTCCTTGTTGCCACCGGTGACGGCGCGGCCCTTGCCACGGCCGGTCGCCGCGCGGCCACCGGTGCGGCGGCCACTCTTGGTGTACGGCTCAAGAAGACCACGGAGCTTGTCCGCGTTGCCCGTGGTGAGGTCGATCTCGTACGTCTTGCCATCCAGAGCGAACGTCACCGTCTCGTCCGCCTCGCCACCGTCGAGGTCATCAACAAGAAGGACCTGAACCTTCTGTGCCACCGGATTTCCTTTCATCGAAAATGCAGTACGCGGAAAGGAAACCGCTTTTCTCCGGAAAACACAAACCCCTGGGAGAGGTTCAGCAGCGCAAGAACACGGGAAACATGCGCGATTCGGACATAGAGCTCCGGCGTCTTCCCCCGGTTCACAGGTGCAGAAGCATGCGGCTGTTGCCCAAGGTGTTCGGCTTCACTCGTTCGAGACCCAGGAACTCGGCGACGCCCTCGTCATAGGAACGCAGCAGCTCGCTGTAGACATCTCCGTCGACCGGTGTCTCGCCGATCTCCGTGAAGCCGTGCGCGGCGAAGAAGTCGACTTCGAACGTGAGGCAGAAAACCCTGCGGACACCGAGCCAGCGCGCGGTCTGCAAGAGCTTGTCCAGGACCTGGTGGCCGACTCCGGCGCCCTTGATGCCGTGGTCGACCGCGAGAGTACGGACTTCGGCGAGGTCTTCCCACATCACGTGGAGGGCGCCGCATCCGATGACACGCGCGTCCTCGTCGCGTTCGGCCACCCAGAACTCCTGGATGTCCTCGTAAAGCGTCACCGTGGCTTTGTCGAGCAGGATGCCTTCGGAGACGTAGCCGTCAAGGAGTCCGCGGACGGACGCCACATCGCTCGTCCTGGCGCGCCGGACGGTGATGGCCGGCCTATTTACCGACGGGCCGGTATGAACATCTGCGGGAGATCCGGTTTCCGGCCCGCTTTGAGCTCCGGTTTGCGACTCGGCACGGTGCTCGGTTTGCGACTGCTCTGAGGACATCCCCCGACGCTATCGCCCGCTCTCCGGCGGCGCTTCATCGGCTGCGGTCCCGTCATCGGGGCGACTCTCCGCCGGTTCCGGGAAGGTGGGCGCTACGACGCGGATCGCGTCCCGGAGAGCCTCACGCTGCTCGGCGGACATCATGCCGAAGAAGGCGACCAGCGCGGCGGCCGGGTTGTCGCTCTGCGACCAGGCCTCGTTCATCAGTGCCGCCGAGTATGCGGCGCGGGTGGAGACCGCCGTATATCGATAAGCGCGGCCATCGACTTCCCGGCGCACCCAGCCCTTCTGATGGAGATTGTCCATAACCGTCATGACGGTCGTGTACGCGATGGACCGCTCCTGCTGAAGGTCCTCGAGAACTTCCCGCACGGTGACCGGACGGTTCCATTGCCAGACCCGTGTCATCACGGTGTCTTCCAGCTCTCCCAATTGGCGAGGCACAGCATCACCTTAGTGCTAGATGTCTGGAATGGGATAATTCGGGGACGGTTCGGGGACGGCAAAAGGGCGCACGCCTCCTGCGGAGTCGTGCGCCCTTCGTGCTCGGGCCGGGTCAGACGCCCTCGGGTCGCGGCGCACGCTCGGCCGCTTCGGCGCGGGCGAGCGCCGCGTCCACGGCGGCGTCCTCCTTGGCCTTGTTCGGGCCACCCTGGCTCTTGATGATCGTCACGACGAGGCCGACGAAGAAGACGGCCATCACCACGGGGGGAACGAGCGCGGATACGTAGTCCATGCCGTCCAGGGTAGCGAGCCCGGCATTCCGGCCACTCCCGGGCACCCCTCGGCGCGCCGCCGCCTCAGGAGACGGCGCGCTCCTCCGGAGTGGGAGCGGGCGCCGGACGGCGGCGGGGCGGGAAGGCCTCGGACGGCTTGGGCATCGGACGCTCGCCGGGGGCCGGCGGGCGGGCGGGTGAGGCGGGGCGCGGCGGGGTGCGGGGCCCCTCGGGCTCCTTGGCCGCCGCGAGGCCGCCGGGCAGGGCCAGCAGCCGGCTGCGCGGCGCGGGCGCCGTCACGGACACCGCGCGACCGGCGAGACGCGCCCGCACCGACCGCTCGGCGAGCACCTGACAGCGCTCCAGCAGGGCCGCGGCGACCGGCCCGGCACGCAGGGCGCGCAAGGCCGCGAGGTCGTCGGGGCGGGGGTCGTAGCCGGCGGCGAGGGCGTCCTGGAGCAGTTCCAGGTAGCCGCTCAGGGAGCCGGGGAGCGCGTCGCGGTACCGGGCGAGGTCGGCGAGGAGGAAGGCGCGCAGCCGGCCCGCCTCCCTCGCCACCTCGTCGACGGCGCCCGCGAGGCGCAGGCAGTCCTGGACATCCTCTTCCGGCAGGGGCGTGGGGTGCAGGGCGTTGGCGAGAGCACGTCGGAGCACCCGGAGCTCGTCCGCGCTGAACGCCATACCGCCGCGTGATCCGTAGGGCGTGGGCATGACGCGACAATACGTGCTAAATGGACAAAATCCGCTTAACCAACCGCGCGGCGGCGCGGCGTCGGCCGCCGCGCCGCTCAGGCATTCCCGCAGGTGGTCACCGGCGCGTCTACATCCGGGCGAGGTTGCGCTCGTACACGAGACGCAGCCCGATGAGGGTGAGCCAGGGCTCGTGCTCGTCGATGACGGAGGACTCACCCAACACCATCGGCGCAAGGCCACCCGTCGCGATCACGGTGACCTCGTCCGGGTCGTCCGCCAGCTCCTTCTTCATACGCTCGACGACTCCGTCGATCTGACCGGCGAAGCCGTACACGATGCCGGACTGCATGGCCTCGACGGTGTTCTTGCCGATCACGCTGCGGGGCCGCGCCAGCTCGATCTTGCGGAGCTGGGCCCCCTTCACCCCGAGGGCCTCCACGGAGATCTCGATGCCCGGCGCGATCACCCCGCCCGTGTACTCACCGCGGGCCGAGACCGCGTCGAAGGTCGTGGCCGTGCCGAGGTCGACGACGATGGCCGGACCGCCGTAGAGCTCCACCGCGGCCACCGCGTTGATGATGCGGTCCGCGCCGACCTCCTTCGGGTTGTCCGTCAGGACGGGCACCCCCGTCTTCACGCCGGGCTCGACGAGTACCGCCGGGACATCGCCGTAGTAGCGGCGGGTGACCTCGCGGAGCTCGTGCAGAACGGCGGGGACGGTCGAGCAGATCGCGATGCCCTCGATGCCGTCGCCCAGTTCGACGCCGAGCAGCGGGTGCATGCCCATGAGGCCCTGGAGCAGGACGGCGAGCTCGTCGGCCGTGCGGCGCGCGTCGGTCGAGATCCGCCAGTGCTCGACGATCTCCTCGCCGTCGAACAGGCCGAGGACGGTGTGGGAGTTACCGACGTCGATGGTGAGCAGCATCAGGCGTCGGCCCCGTCGGTCCGGGCCGCGGCGTCGCGGAAGTCCAGGCCGATGTCGAGGATCGGCGCGGAGTGCGTGAGCGCGCCGACGGCGAGGTAGTCGACCCCGGCCTCGGCGTAGGCGCGGGCGGAGTCGAGGGTCAGACGGCCCGAGGACTCCAGCACCGCACGGCCGTCGACGAGGGCGACCGCCTCCGCGGTCCCCGCAGGCGTGAAGTTGTCCAGCAGGATCAGGTCCGCTCCGGCGTCCAGCACCTCACGGACCTGCTCCAGGGTGTCGACCTCCACCTCGATGGCGAGGTCCGGGAACGCCTTCCTGACCCGCTGGAAGGCCTCGGCGACACCACCGGCCGCGATCACGTGGTTGTCCTTGACCAGCGCCGCGTCGACGAGCGACATGCGGTGGTTGACCCCGCCTCCGCAGCGCACCGCGTACTTCTCCAGAGCGCGCAGCCCCGGGGTGGTCTTGCGGGTGTCGCGGACCTCGGCCTTCGTGCCTTCGAGCACATCCGCCCAGGCGCGGGTCGCGGTCGCGATCCCGGAGAGCCGGCAGAGCAGGTTGAGCGCGCTGCGCTCGCCGGTGAGCAGGTCACGGGTCCGGGTCGTGACCGTGAGCAGCTTCTGGCCGGGGGCGACACGGTCACCGTCCTCGACGTGGCGCTCGACCTCGAACTCGTCGGTGCAGACGATGGACAGGACCGCCTCGGCGACGCGCAGACCCGCGACGACACCCGCCTCACGCGCGGTGAAGTCACCGGTGGCGACCGCGTCCTCGGGAACGGTCGCCACGGTGGTGACGTCCTCGCCTCCGTCGAGGTCCTCCTCGATCGCGACGTGCGCGATGTCCTCGACCTGGACCGGGTCCAGCCCGGCGTCGGCCAGGAGCTGGGCGAGGGCGGGATCGAGCCCGCACTCCAGGCCGTCCGGGTCGTAGCCGTCACCACAGCCGCAGCCGTCGCCGCAGCCACCCGCGGTCTCGGCGGGTGCGCCGATGTGGATCAGCGGTACGTCCACAGGTGTGGGGCGCGGATTCTCTTCGGGCGTGCTCACGGTTACGGCTCCTCGGGGGCGTCGGCGGGGTGGTTGCGGAGGCCGGCGGACAGTGCTGCGTCTGTGGGGTCCACGGGGTCTCCGGAGCGTACGGGCGGGAACGCGGCACTGTCCGTCGTGCGGACGACCGGCTGCCGGTCGTCCGGGGCGATACGGACGACCAGGTGGCGGCGCCAGGCGGTGTCGTCGCGGTCGGGGCGGTCCTCGCGCCAGTGGCAGCCACGGGTCTCCTCGCGCTCCCGGGCGGCGGCGACCAGGACGCGGGAGACGAGGAGCAGGTTCGTGGCCTCCCACGCCTCCACCCCTGGCACGGCGTCCTTGGGGCCGTCGTCCTCGGCCGCGGCCCGCTGGAGCGCGTCCAGCTCCCCGGCCGCGGTGGCGAGGCTGCCGGCGGAGCGGATGACCCCCGCGCCCCTGGTCATGATCCGCTGGATGGCGGTCCGGGACTCCGCCGTGAGCAGCGGGACGGTGTGCGCCCCGGCGGGGAGCCCCACGGGCGTACGCCGGGAGGCGGCCCCGGAACCGGCCCGGGGCCCCTCCACGATGTCGGCCGCGATGCGCTCGGCGAAGACCAGGCCCTCCAGCAGGGAGTTGGACGCCAGCCGGTTCGCACCGTGCACGCCCGTGCAGGCGACCTCGCCGCAGGCGTACAGGCCGGGCACCGTCGTGCGGCCGCGGAGGTCGGTGCGCACCCCGCCCGAGGCGTAGTGCGCCGCGGGGGCGACGGGGATCGGCTCGGTGACCGGGTCGATGCCGTGGGCACGGCAGGCGGCGAGGATCGTCGGGAAGCGCTGCTCCCACATCGCCGCGCCGAAGTGGCGGGCGTCCAGATACATGTGCTCGGCGCCCTGGAGGTGCATCTGCCGTGTGATCGCCTTGGCGACGATGTCACGGGGCGCCAGCTCGGCCAGCTCGTGCTGCCCGAGCATGAAGCGGGTGCCGGAGGCGTCGACGAGATGGGCTCCCTCGCCGCGCACCGCCTCGGACACCAGCGGCTGCTGGCCCTCGGAGTCGGCGCCGAGAAACAGGACGGTCGGATGGAACTGGACGAATTCGAGGTCGGAAACCTCGGCGCCGGCGCGGAGTGCGAGCGCCACCCCGTCGCCCGTGGACACCGGCGGGTTGGTGGTGGCCGAGAAGACCTGGCCCATGCCGCCGGTGGCGAGCACCACGGCCGGGGCGTGGACGGCGCCGACGCCGTCGTGCTGGCCCTCGCCCATGACGTGCAGGGTGACGCCCTCGGTACGGCCCTCGGCGTCGCAGAGCAGATCCAGGACCAGGGCGTTCTCGATGGTGCGCAGGGCAGCGGAGCGGACCGCCTCGACCAGGGCGCGGGAGATCTCCGCGCCCGTCGCGTCGCCCCCCGCGTGTGCGATGCGGCGGCGGTGGTGGCCGCCTTCGCGGGTCAGGGCGATCGCCCCGGTGTCGGTGGTGTCGAAGTGCGCCCCGGTGTCGATCAGCCGGTGAACGGCGTCGGGGCCCTCGGTGACCAGGGTGCGGACCGCTGCCTCGTCGCACAGGCCGGCCCCGGCGACCAGGGTGTCGTCCAGGTGCTGCTCGGGGGTGTCGCCCTCGCCGAGCGCGGCGGCGATTCCGCCCTGCGCCCAGCGGGTCGAGCCGGCGTCGAGGCGCGCCTTGGTGACGACCACGGTCGCCAGGCCCGCCGCTGCGCAGCGCAGTGCGGTGGTGAGACCGGCCACGCCGGAGCCGACGACGACGACGTCCGCGTCGATGGCCCAGCCGGGGGCGGGGGCGGTCAGCCGTATTCCGGTCACGTGTGGGCTCCGAGGGTCAGCGGGATGTTGTCGATCAGGCGGGTGGCCCCCACCCGCGCCGCGACGGCGAGGACCGCCTCGCCGCTCACGCGGTCGTCCGGGAGCGCGGTGAAGTCCGCCGGGTCCACGAGCGCCACGTAGTCCAGGGAGAGGGGCACCGCTTCCCCGGCCGCCTCGTCCAGGACGGCCCGCGCGGCGGCCAGCACCGCGGCGGGCGCGACCGTCGGCCGGGCCAGCGCCACGGCCTGGGTGTCGGCGGCCGCCCGGGCCTCTCCGAGCCGGGAGAGGGCGGCGGCCCGGCCCTCGCGCTCCGGCACCGACCGGGCGCGGACGTGCAGCGTCTGCTGCGCGGCCAGGCGGTCGCGCGCGGCGAACAGGGCCCTGGGCAGGGCCAGGGCGGTCCGGCGCTCCTCGGGGGAGAGGAAGCGGTTACGGCTGGAGAGCGCGAGGCCGTCCTCGTCGCGGACGGTCGGCACCGCGACGATGTCGATGCCGAAGTTGAGATCGCGCACCATGCGGCGGACGAGTGCCAGCTGCTGGGCGTCCTTCTGCCCGAAGAACGCGGCGTCCGGCCGGGTGAGGTGGAGGAGCTTGGCGACGACGGTCAGCATGCCGTCGAAGTGCCCCGGGCGGGAGGCGCCTTCGAACCGCTCGCCCATGGGACCGGCGGTGATCCTGACCTGCGGCTCACCTCCCGGGTAGACCTCCTCGACGGAAGGGGCGAAGACCGCGTCCGCTCCGGCGGCTGAGGCGACGGCGAGGTCGGCGTCGAGGGTGCGGGGATAGCGGTCGAGGTCGGCGGCCTCGCCGAACTGGAGCGGGTTGACGAAGACGGTGACCACGACCTGGCCACCCGGTCCCGCGGCATCCCGAGCCGCACGGATCAGCGTGGCGTGGCCGTCGTGGAGCGCGCCCATCGTCATCACGACGGCACGGCGCGCCCCGGCTGCCCGGCCGAGGGCGTCCAGGTCCGCGGCGGAGCGGAGCAGGGTGGCGGGTTCGGTGTTCATCGCTTCTCCCCCGGTCCGGTTCCGTCCGGGCCGTGTGTGCCGTTCGTCCCGTGCGCGGGGCTGCTGTCGGAGAGGACTCCGAGAAGGTCCTCCGCCAGCTCCGGCTTGAGCAGGCCGTGGTCGAGTGCCCTGTCGGCCGTGGCGCGCGCCATGGCGAGATAACCGGCCACCGTCTGCGGGGCATGGGCGCGCAGCTCGCGGATGTGCGCGGACACCGTCCCCGCGTCGCCCCGGGCCACCGGCCCGGTCAGCGCCGCGTCACCGGAGCGCAGGGCGTTGTCCAGAGCCGCACCGAGCAGGGGGCCGAGCATCCGGTCGGGAGCGCCCACGCCGGCCTCACGAAGCAGCTCCATGGACTGTGCGACGAGGGTGACCAGGTGGTTCGCCCCGAGGGCGAGCGCCGCGTGGTAGAGCGGGCGGGACTCCTCGGCGATCCATTCGGGCTCACCGCCCATCTCGATCACGAGCGCCTCCGCGGCGAGCCTGAGCTCCTCCGGGGCGGTGACCCCGAAGGAGCAGCCCGCCAGCCGCTGGACGTCGACGGAGCTGCCGGTGAAGGTCATCGCCGGATGCAGGGCGAGCGGCAGGGCCCCGGCCCGCAGCGCGGGGTCCAGCACCTTCGTGCCGTAGCGCCCCGAGGTGTGGACGAGCAGCTGGCCGGGTCGCACGGCGCCCGTCTCCGCGAGGCCTTCGACCAGCCCGGGCAGCGCGTCGTCGGGGACGGTCAGCAGCACGAGCTCGGCGCGGGCGAGGACCTCGGAGGGAGTCACGAGGGGGATGTCGGGGAGCAGTGCGGCGGCCCGGCGCACCGAGGCGTCGGAGACCCCCGACACCGCGACCGGGCGGTGCCCGGCGAGCCGCAGCGAGGCGGCGAGGGCGGGGCCGACCCGTCCCGCGCCGACGACGCCGACCGTGAGGCGGGCGGGGCGGTCCCTCGCGTCGAGGGCTTCCTTGGAAACTGATGCGTTCACGCGGCGATGGCCTTCCGTTCCAGTCCGCGGGGGGTACCGGACGATTCCTCTGCATGCTACGCCAGCGTCTGCTCACACCTCCCGTCCGTCCACAGCCTGTGGATAACTTCGGGCGGGCCGCGAACCCCGGGGTGGGCGGTGTCAGCGGCCCGGGTGATGATCGTCCCATGGGAGCCCTCGATGAGCAGCAGCAGCAGAACCGCAGGCTGACCGCCTGGCAGCGGTCCACGAGGACGCTGGCGCGGATGTCCGCGGACCACACGCTGGCCGAACGGCTGGCCGCGCTCGCCGCCGACGCCGGCACCGTCCACGACCTCGGCGCGTGGACGGACGTGTACGGCGGCGGGGTCGTCGGCGAGGTCGAGCGGCGCACGGCGGACCTGCTGGGCATGGAGGCCGCCGCGTTCTTCCCGACCGGGACCATGGCCCAGCAGGTCGCGCTGCGGTGCTGGGCGGGGCGTACGGGCAACCCGGTCGTGGCCCTGCACCCGCTCTCCCACCCGGAGGTGCACGAGCGGGGCGCGCTCACCTCGGTGAGCGGGCTGCGCACGGTGCATCCGACGACCGCGCACCGGCACGCCACCGCGGACGAGATCCGGGATCTCCCCGAGCCCTTCGGGACGCTGATGGTGGAACTGCCGCTGCGTGACGCCGGGTTCGTCCTGCCCTCCTGGGAGGAGCTGGAGGCCGCCGTGGCCGCGGCGCGGGAACGGGACGCGGTGGTGCACCTGGACGGGGCGCGCCTGTGGGAGTGCACGCCGCACTTCGGGCGCGGCCTGCCGGAGATAGCGACCCTCGCCGACAGCGTGTACGTGTCGTTCTACAAGTCCCTGGACGGGCTCTCCGGAGCGGTGCTCGCCGGCCCCGAGTCCCTGGTCGAGGAGGCGAGGACCTGGCGCCACCGGTACGGCGGCCAGGTCTTCCAGCAGTACCCGGCGGCGCTGTCCGCCCTGCTGGGCCTGGACCGGGAGCTCCCGAGGCTTCCGTCGTACGTGGCACAGGCGAAGGTGGTCGCGGGGGCGATGGCCGAGGCGTTCGCCGGATCGTCCGTGCCGTGGTTCCGCGTGCACCCCGAGCCCCCGCACACCCACCAGTTCAGGGTCTGGCTGCCGTACCCGGCGGAGGTGCTCGACGAGGCGTCGGTGCGGCAGGCGGAGGAGACCGGCGTCACCCTCTTCCGTCGCTGGTCCGCCGCACCGGCCGGATTGCCCGGACTCTCGTTCACCGAGGTCACGGTGTCGGCACCCGGGCTGGAGTGGACGGCCGACGACGTACGGGCCGCGGTGGCGGATTTCGTGGAGAGGCCGGAGCGGGCGGTTCAGGGCAGGGGCGGCCGGTAGGCGGCCGCCAAGGCGCGGACACGCCTGCGGAGGGTCCGCAGGACGTCCCGGTCGTGCCGTCCGGGCGGCGGGGGCGGCACCTCACCGTGCTGCGCCGAGCGATAGCTGTCGAGCATGTGCTGCTGAACGATGTCCATGGGTCCAGCCTGGCCCCGGCCGGGCGGGTCCGCCCGTGGATCGACGACCGCGGTCAAGTGGCACGGGCCTCGGCCCCGCACCCCGCACCATGGAGGGGTGAGTGTGCACATCGACATCGCGGGCCTGCCTCCCGAACGCGTGGTTTTCGAGACCTCCCCTCTCGCGGAGCTGGGGCTCGCCCTCCACGCGCTGTCCGAGCCCGGACACCATCCCGGCCTGCACGGCTGGGCGACCGCGACATCCGCAGCCCTGGAGCCGGACCTCGCGGACCGGCTGCACGAGGCGGAGTTCCTGTGGCGGAACACCTTCTCCGACATCTTCATGCCGTTCGCCGGCGTGCGCGGCGGGGACGGCAGGACCGGCTCGACCCTCGCCGAGGACCTGGACATCCTGGACCGGCTCGACGACGAACGGTTCGTCTCCGCCGCCCTGGAATTCACCTGCACGAGTCTGTACGGCACGGGTGCGCCCTCCCCCCTCGCCGACGCCGGGATGCGGACACGCGCCTTCGACATGGCGTCGGCCAGAGGGCCGAAGCAGCTGGCCTTCACCCGGCAGCTGCTGGCCGACCCCGGATCCGTACGCGGCTGGGTCAGGCGGCTCTTCGAGGACTGCGACCACGCCTTCTTCGCCGACACCTGGCGGCGGGCCCGGGTCCAGCTGGTCGCCGACGCCAGGCACAAGACCGAGGTGCTGCGGCACAAGGGCGTCGCCGCGGCCCTGGACGCGGTCTCCGCAGCCCTCTCGCTGGACGAGGAGTCCGGCAGGATCAGCGTGGACAAGCTGACCACGGGCAGGACCGAGGCCACGGGCTCCGCCGCCGGCACCGGCCTCACCCTCGTCCCGACCAGCTTCGGCTGGCCGCACCTGATGGTGCTGCACGCGCCCGGATGGCGTCCGGTGATCCACTACCCGGTGCACCGCCCCGAGCTGCCCTCCCCCGCCCCGGTCGAGCTGCTCCAGCTCCGGATGGAGGCACTGGCCAACCCCATGCGGATGCGGATGTGCCGCAACCTGGCACGTTCCCCGTACACCACGGGCGAACTCGCCGGCTCGCACGGCATCACGCCCCCCGAGGTCTCCCGCCACCTGGCCGTGCTCAAGAAGGCCGGCCTGGTCACCACCCGCCGCCGCGGGCGGTACGTCCTGCACTCACTGGACCTGACGGTCGTGGCCCGGCTGGGCAGCGACTTCCTGGAGGGCGTCCTGCGGTGACCGGCGGGCGGCCCGGTGCGGGTGTGCCGGGCCGGGCGGCCGGCTCAGTCGAAGCGGATGTGCCTGATGCCCGTCCAGGTACGCCGGACGCGGTGCCGCAAGGGGCCGTCCGTGTCCGGCAGGAGCCGGAGCCCCGCCGCCTCCCCGATGCGGTCGGCGACCTGAGGGACGGTCAGCCGGTCGGTGCGGATGTGCTCGGCGAACTCCGGCGCCCGGAGCCGTTCCAGGCAGTCGTCCAGCCGCTCCACGGCGAAGCTCTCCCGCTTGAGCCCGCGCCCGAGGCCGCGTTCGCCCAGCCGCCGCAGCACGGTCCCCCGCTCGGCGAGCAGGGAGAAGTGGTGCACCGTGTGCCCGTCCTCGCGAAGCCGTCCGACGATCTCCTCGAAGTAACCGCCGTGGACGGGCGTCATCGGCGCGACGACGGGGCCCGGATGCCCTCGCAGGGCCAGGCCGAGGACCTCCCGCACGCCGTGGCGCCAAGCGCCCAGGTCCTGGAAGTCACCCCGCAACGCCGGCGGCAGCATCCGGTGCAGACCGAACCCGGGGTGCTCGGGGTCGCAGACCACGCTGCCGGGCAGCCGGCGCACCAGCTCGTACGCCGTCTGCGTCTTCCCGCCGCCGAACGGCCCGTTGACCCAGATCAACGGCGCCACGGTCAGCCCGTCCCGCCGCCGGCCCTGACGAGACCCGTCTCGTAGGCGAGGACGACCACCTGGACGCGGTCGCGCAGGCCCAGCTTGGTGAGGATGCGGCCCACGTGGGTCTTCACGGTCGCCTCGGACAGCACCAGGCGGGCCGCGATCTCACCGTTCGACAGGCCCTGCGCGACCAGCAGCATGACCTCGCGCTCACGCTCGGTGAGCTTTTCGACGTGTTTGTGCCGGGGTTCCTTCCGGCCGCTCGGCAGCATCGGCGAGAACCGGTCGAGCAGCCTGCGGGTCGTGGACGGGGCCACGACGGCGTCGCCGCTGTGCACGGACCGGATGGCGGAGAGCAGCTCGCCGGGCGGCACGTCCTTGAGCATGAAACCGCTGGCGCCCGCCTTCAGACCGGAGAACGCGTACTCGTCCAGGTCGAACGTGGTCAGGATCAGCACCTTCGGCGGATCGGTCCGCGCGCAGATGCTGCGGGTCGCCTCCACGCCGTCCAGGCGCGGCATGCGCACGTCCATCAGCACCACGTCGACGGCCGTGGACCTCAGCACCTCGATCGCCTCGGCCCCGTCGCCCGCCTCCGCGACGACCTCCATGTCCGGCTGGGCGGCGAGCACCATCCGGAAACCGGTGCGCAGCAGCACCTGGTCGTCGACGAGCATCACTCGGATCGCCATGAGCTGTCCTGCTCCTTCTGTCACTGGTTGGCCGGCTTGAGCGGTAGCAGGGCGCTGATCCGGAAGCCGCCGCCCTGGCGCGGCCCCGCGTCCAGCGTGCCGCCGACCATGCCGACCCGCTCCCGCATGCCGATCATGCCCTGGCCGGCGCCGTCGGCCCCGCCGTCCTCGTACAGCTCGTGCGGGGCACCGCGGCCGTCGTCCTCGACCAGCAGGCCCAGGCCGTCGTCGAAGTAGACCAGCCGCACGCTCGCCCCGGCGTCCGGGCCTCCGTGCTTGCGGGTGTTGGTGAGCGCCTCCTGGACGATGCGGTACGCGGTCAGCTCGACCCCGCTCGGCAGCGGACGCGGAGTGCCCTCGATCTTGAAGTCCACCGCGAGGCCGGTCTCCCTGACCTTGCCGACGAGCTCCTCGATCTGCTCGACGTCGGGCTGGGGGACGTACTCCCCGCTCTCCGGGGAGTCACCGGTCCTGAGCACCCCGAGCAGCCGGCGCATCTCGGCGAGTGCCTGGCGGCCGGTGCCGGAGATGGTCTCCAGGGCCTGCCGGGCCTGGTCCGGGGACGAGTCCATGACGTAAGCGGCGCCGTCGGCCTGGACCACCATCACCGAGACGTTGTGCGCGACGACGTCGTGCAGCTCCCGGGCGATCCGGGCCCGTTCGGCGGCCACGGCGACCTTGGACTGCGCCTCGCGCTCCCGCTCCAGCCGCGCCGCCCGCTCCTCCAGCTGGCTGAAGTAGGCCCGCCGGGTGCGTATCGAGTCGCCGAGCACCCAGGCCAGCACGAAGGGCACGGTCATGACGGCGATGTAGAAGACCGTCTGCACCCAGCCGCCCGTGGGCGCGCCGTCGGACCAGCGCAGCCGTGAGATCCCCGCCGCGGCCAGGCTGCACCCGAGGGCGAGCCTGGACGCCCAGCGCTCCCCCACCGTGGCCACGGTGTACGTGATCACGAGCATCGCGAAGTCGGCCGCGTTGGGCCGCACCCCGAGCAGCAGCTGCGCCAGCCCCATGAGGATCGCGAGCAGCAGCATCTTCTCCGGCGCGCGGCGGCGCAGCGCGACCACGGCGCACAGGCCGACGGCGATCGGCACCGCGGCCACGCGCTCCCGGCCGACGCCGGCCTGGTCGGCCACGATGGACACGCCGGAGAACCCGAGGAGGAGGACAGCCCAGAGGATGTCGACGCCCGTCGGGTGTCTGCGGATGAAATCGTAGAAGCGCTGCACGTTACCCAGCGTAGGGACAGCTGATCGGTGCCCGGGTCAACCGAAGGGCCGATCCGGGTCCTGGGACCGTACTCCCCAAGGTGGAGACTTGCCTACGTGACGAATGACTGGTGCCGCTGGCGGGAAGCCGCCGAGACCGCTTTGTACGGGGAAGAGGGGTTCTACCGGCGGCCGGAGGGCCCCGCGGGCCATTTCCGCACCTCCGTGCACGCCTCCCCCCTGTTCGCCACCGCCGTCGCCCGGCTGCTGGTCCGCACGGCACGGGAGCTGGGGACCGACTCCGTGGGCCTGGTGGACGTGGGAGCGGGACGCGGCGAGCTCCTGACCGGAGTGCTGGCGGCGCTGCGCGACGGCACCCTGGCCCCCGGCCTCACCGTACGGGCCTACGCCGTGGAACTCGCCCCGCGCCCGCCGGGACTGGACCCGGCCGTCGAGTGGTGCTCCGAACTCCCCCAGGGCGTGCGGGGGCTGCTGTTCGCCAACGAATGGCTCGACAACGTCCCGGCGGACATCGCCGAGGCCGACGACGAGGGGCTGCCCCGCTACGTCCTCGTCCGCGCGGCCGACGGCGCCGAACGGCTCGGTGATCCGGTGACCGGTGAGGACGCCCGGTGGCTGAGCCGCTGGTGGCCGCTGTCCCGGCCCGGCGACCGCGCGGAGATCGGCCGTCCCCGCGACGAGGCCTGGGCACGCGCCGTCGCGTCGCTGGCCGGCGGCACGGCGGTGGCGGTGGACTACGCGCATGTACGGGGTGCGAGGCCGCCGTTCGGGACGCTGACCGGCTTCCGGGAAGGCCGCGAGGTGCCGCCCGTGCCCGACGGGAGCTGTGATCTGACCTCGCACGTGGCGCTGGACGCCTGCGCCGACGCGGCGGACGGCGCGGCCGAGCTCCTGGACCAGCGGACGGCACTGCGGGACCTGGGCGTCAGCGGCGAACGCCCGCCGCTGGCCAGGGCGTCGGCCGATCCCGCCGGCTACGTGCGGGCGCTGGCGTCCGCCGGGGAGGCGGCGGAGCTGACGGCCCGGGGCGGCCTGGGGGACTTCGGCTGGCTGCGGCAGCGGGTCCCGCACCGCGAACAGGGATACCGCGAAGAGGGATACTGTCCCGCATGACGGAGACGACGATCGGCATCGGCGGCGCGGCGGAGAGCACCGACATGGTGCTGAACATCGGTCCGCAGCACCCCTCCACCCACGGTGTGCTCCGGCTGCGGCTCGTCCTGGACGGCGAGCGGATCCAGCAGGCCGAGCCCGTCATCGGCTACATGCACCGAGGCGCCGAGAAGCTCTTCGAGGCCAGGGACTACCGGCAGATCATCGTGCTCGCCAACCGCCACGACTGGCTGTCGGCGTTCTCCAACGAGCTCGGGGTCGTCATGGCCGTCGAGCGGATGCTCGGCATGGAGGTCCCCGAGCGGGCCGTCTGGACGAGGACGCTGCTGGCGGAGCTGAACCGGGTACTCAACCACCTGATGTTCCTCGGCTCCTACCCGCTCGAACTCGGCGGGATCACCCCGATGTTCCACGCCTTCCGGGAGCGCGAGGAACTCCAGGCCGTGATGGAGGAGGTCTCCGGCGGCCGGATGCACTACATGTTCAACCGGGTCGGCGGCCTCAAGGAGGACCTGCCCGCGGGCTGGCTCGGCCGGGCGCGGGACGCCGTGGCGTCCGTACGTTCCCGGATGGACGTGTACGACCGGCTGGTCCTCGGCAACGAGATCTTCCGGGGCCGCACCCGCGGGGTCGGCGTGCTGTCCGCCGAGGCCGTGCACGCGTACGGGGTGTCCGGGCCTATCGCCAGGGCCTCCGGAGTCGACTTCGACCTGAGGCGCGACGAGCCGTACCTCGCCTACGGCGAGCTGCGGGACACGCTCGAGGTCGTGACGCGGACCGAGGGCGACTGCCTGGCGCGATTCGAGTGCCTCCTGGAGCAGACGCACAACGCGCTGGACCTCGCCGACGCGTGCCTGGACAGGATGGCCGACCTGCCGCCGGGGCCCATCAACCAGCGGCTGCCCAAGGTGCTGAAGGCGCCGGAGGGCCACACCTACGCGTGGACCGAGAACCCTCTGGGCATCAACGGCTACTACCTGGTGTCCACCGGCGAGAAGACCCCGTACCGGCTGAAACTGCGCTCCGCCTCCTTCAACAACATCCAGGCACTCACCGAGCTGCTGCCCGGCACGCTCGTCGCCGACATGGTGGCGATTCTCGGCTCGCTCTTCTTCGTCGTCGGGGACATCGACAAGTAGCCCCGCCCACCGGCCGGCAGGACCACCCGTCGGCCGGGCACCCGGTGCTACGAGGAGATCGCGCTGCGCAGTCCCACGACGTCGAGCTGCTCGGTCTCGTCGTGCGCCGTCAGGTCGATGACCTTGCCGACGGCACGGTTCTCGGCGGCGCCCGTCCGGTGTGCCGCCAGTGCCTCCTCGCCCACCACGTCCGCGAGGTCCTCGTTCTGCACGGACTCGATCGCGGCGTCCGCCTTCTGCGTGCCGAAGAAGTCGAAGCTCCCCTGCGGGACGAGGTGACGGCGCGCCGCGGCGTACGGGACGACGGCGGATGCCGCGGGTACGGCGCGGGGCGGACGTACGGCCGCGGGTGACAGCTGCGGTGCGGGACGGGCCGCCTGCGGGCGGCGGTGCTGGAGGTCACCCGCTCCGGCTGCCGCCGCGTGCTTCCCCTTCCGGCCGTCGCCCTCCGCGTCCCGCTCCGCCGACCGCTCGGCGAGGTCGCGCTTACGGGCCTGCTCCGCCGTGCGGCGCGCCTCCTGGAGGGCGGCGTTGCGGGGCAGGTCCCGCAGGGCCTGCGCGGCGAGCAGATACGCGCCGGGAGTCGGCGTGGACCGGGCGGGCAGGAGCTCGCGCGGTCCGGACGCCTCGATGGCCAGCTGCCTGCGGCCCTCCAGCGCACTGGCCCGTTCCGTCTCGGCATTGGCGTACCGGCGCAGCAGCGCGGCGTGCTCACCCCGCAGCCCGGCCAGCTCCACGCGCTTGCGGCGCAGTTTCGTCTCCAGCCGGGTGCGCAGTTCCCTGGACTCCTCGAGGTCCGCCTCGAGTTCGGCTATGCGCTCCTCGGTCCTCCACTCGTCGCTGGCCCGGGCACGGGTCAGCTCCGCGACACGCAGCCCCGCGGCCCGGTCCCAGCTGCGCATCAGACAGGCACCGGTGACGGCGGCGGCCGCCGTCACGGCCACCAGCACGCGCAGTGCCAGGGGTTCCGCCAGGAACCAGGCACCGGCGGCACAGACGACCGGCGCTCCGGCCACCACGGCGGGAGGCAGGATTCTGTGGAGGGGCGGCGAATGGCGGTGGCGTCCTCGTGGCATGGCCCGAAATTTACCGTGCGTACGAGTCACTTGGGAGGCCGCCCGGCAATCTGTTCCCCGCCGGTTACCTGGCGGCCGCCCAAGTGGCCCCCGCGTCCGCCTTTTTACTTCTTGATCAGCCCCTTCGACCGGAGATAGTCCCCGGCCGCATCAGCGGGCTTGGCACGCTCCGCGTCGACCTTGCGGTTCAGTTCCGCGAGGTCCTCCGTGGTGAGTACGCCGGTGAGCTTGCCGAGCGCCTCGGCGATCTCCGGAGCACCCGCGTCCTTGGCATTGAGTACCGGAAGGACGTTGTCCGCATTCTGCAGTTTCTTGTCGTCCTCCAGGAACACCAGACCGTAGGAGTCGAGCACGGCGTCCGTGGTGGTCGTCAGGACCAGCTGGTCCTTGCCGTCCTTGACCGCCTGCTTGGACTGCGGCGTACCGACGCCCTTGGGATCGACCCCGGTGACGTCGATGCCGTACGTCTTCTTCAGTCCGGGCGCGCAGAACGGGCGCACCTCGCACTCGTCCCCCGCCGCGATCCTCACCTTGATCTTCGAGCTGCCGAGATCGGAAAGCGTCCTGAGGCCGTTCTTGTCGGCGAATTCCTTCGACACGGCGAAAGCGTTCTGGTCGACGGCCTTGCCCGCCGGAAGGACCTTCAGCCCGAGGGGGCCCGCGAGCTTCTCCAGAGCGGCGACGGTCGCCGTCACGTCACCCGACGCGACCGGCTTGCTCTCCGCCTCCTCGGCTCCGTTGACCTTGGCGTTGAGGAATTCCGCGAGAGTGGCCGCGTATTCGGGGACGACGTCGATCTCGCCCTTCTCCAGCGAGGGCTCGTACAGTTCGCGGTTCTTCACCGTGGTGACCGAGGTGTCGTATCCGGCGTCGCCCAGGACCTGGGCGTACAGCTCGGCGAGCACCTTGGACTCGGTGAAGCCGGCTGCTCCCACGACCAGCGCGCCCTTCTTCGAGCCGTCGCCGGAACCCGTGTCCGCACCGCTCTTCCCGCTCTCCAGGCTGTCGCCCCCGCAGGCGGCGAGCGATCCTGCCAGCGCCAGCGCTCCGATGGCCGCACCCACTGTGCGCGAGGTCCTGCTCATGTTGTTCTCCGTCCGTGAGAAATGGTGCGCACAGACGGTGTGCGCAGTCCGGGAAGCCCGCACGCTCATACGCTCCGGCGGCGGCGCAAGGGCGAAAACAGCCGGTCCAGCGCCACGAGCACGCCCTCCACCACCAGGGCGAGGAGCGCGACCAGCACGGCGCCCGCGAAGACCTGCGGGGTGTCGTAGGTGTTGAATCCGGCTGTGATGATCCGGCCCAGGCCGCCGAGGCCGACCATCGCCGCGATCGAGGCGGTGGCGATCACCTGGACGGCGGCGGACCTCAGACCGGTCATGATCATGGGATAGGCGAGCGGCAGCTCGACCCGGACGAAGAGCTGCGCACCTGACATCCCCATGCCCCGCGCCGCCTCCACCACCGCGCGGTCCACCCCCGTCATCCCGACGTAGGCGTTGGTCAGCAGCGGGGGCACGGCGAACAGCACCAGCGCGATGACCGTCGGCAGATACCCGGAGTCGCGCAGGGGAGTCATCATGAAGAGGGCCAGCACCGCGAACACCGGTACCGCCCGGCCCACGTTGGAGAGGTTGACGGCCAGCGCCCCTCCCTTGCCCACGTGCCCGAGGTACAGCGCCACCGGCAGGGCGATGGCGCAGGCCACCGCGAGGGCGGCCCCGCTGACGTACAGGTGCTCGGCCAGCCGGTGTGCCGCCCCGCCGTCCCCCGACCAGTTGGCACCGGTCGTGAGCCAGGCCCAGGCCTCCCCTATGACTCCCATGGATCAGCCGGCCTCCGTCTTCGCGATGCCCGCCGCGGCGGGCGTCCGTATCCGGGTCCAGGGCGTGAGCAGGCGTTGCGCGCCCAGCAACAGCAGGTCCGCGGCCACCGCCAGCAGCACGCAGAGCACCGAGGCGGTGAGCACCTGGGCCTTGAAGAAGCTCGGCAGCGCGTCCTCGATGAGATTGCCGAGGCCGCCCTTGCCCACGAGGGAACCGACCGTCGTCAGGGCGACCGTCGACACCGTGGCGATCCGCAGTCCGGCCATCAGCGCGGGCAGCGCGAGGGGCAGTTCGACCTCCCAGAGCAGCCGGACCGGCCCGTACCCCATGCCCTTCGCGGCTTCCCTGGCCTCCTCCGGGACGGCTTCGAGACCGGCCAGGATGTTCCGTACGAGAATGGTCAGCGAATAGAGCACCAGGCCGGTGACGACGAGCGCCGCGGACAGTCCGAACAGCGGCAGCAGCAACGAGAACATCGCCAGCGACGGCACGGTGTAGAGCACGGTCGTCAGGCCCAGCACCGGGCCGGCGAGATGCCGGCCCCTGCGTGCGAGCAGCGCGAGCGGAAATGCCACCGCCAGCCCGATCAGCACGGAAAGGGCCGTGATCCAGATGTGCTGGACGGTCGCTTCGGTCAACTCGTCGGCGCGGGACCGCAGATACTCTCCGCAGATCCAGTCGTTCGCCACCAGGCAGTTCTGCTCGGCCACCCGCACCCACCTCCTGTTCGCCGTCGCGATGCCGCCCCGGTCTCCGGTCCTGGGTGACCCTATCCTCGACCACCGACAATCGCCGAGGCTGTCGTATTCCGGCAACATGGGCTTCACAGAACCCGCGCCACAATGGGGAATCATGATCCGTTTCGAGCACGTCACCAAGCGGTACGCGGACGGCACCACCGCCGTCGACGACCTTTCCTTCGAGGTCGCCGAGGGTGAACTGGTCACGCTCGTCGGGCCTTCCGGCTGCGGCAAGACGACCACCATGAAAATGGTGAACCGTCTGACCGAACCGACCGACGGCCGGATATTCCTCGACGGGGACGACATATCCACCATCGATCCCGTCCGGCTCCGCCGCCGCATCGGCTATGTGATCCAGCAGGTCGGACTCTTCCCGCACAGAACGGTCCTGGAGAACACGGCGACCGTTCCCCATCTCCTGGGCTGGGGACGGGAAAAGGGCAGGAAGCGCGCCGCCGAACTGCTCGAACTCGTCGGACTTGATCCGTCCGTTCATGGCGGCCGCTATCCCGAACAACTCTCCGGCGGTCAGCGCCAGCGGGTCGGCGTGGCCCGGGCCCTGGCCGCCGACCCGCCCGTTCTGCTGATGGACGAGCCTTTCGGAGCGGTCGACCCGGTCGTTCGGGAAAGGCTGCAGAACGAATTCCTGAAGCTCCAGGCACAGGTGCGCAAGACCGTGCTGTTCGTCACCCACGACATCGAGGAAGCCGTCCGGCTCGGTGACCGGATCGCGGTGTACGGGCACGGCCGCATCGAGCAGTTCGACACCCCCGCCACGGTGCTCGGGGCTCCGGCGACCCCGTACGTCGCCGACTTCGTCGGCGCGGACCGCGGCCTGAAGCGCCTCTCGGTCACGGCCGTCGAGGAGAGCGACCTCGACCAGCCGCCGGTCGTCCATCTCGACGACCCGCTGGCGAAGGCGACCGGCCGGCTGCGGGCCGAGGGAGCGCGCTGGGCGGTCGTCCTCGACGGTCAGGACAACCTGCACGGCTGGATCCCCGCGGGCGACGGGGCGACGGCCGAGGGCACGGTCCGCGAGCACGCCCGGCGCATGGACGCGTGGCTTCCGCTCGGCGCGCCGCTGAAGCAGGCCTTCGCCACGATGCTGCAGCACGACGCGGGCTGGATCGCCGTCCTCGACAAGGAGGGCACCGGCCGCTTCCTGGGCGTCCTCACCCCGGCACGCCTCCACGAGGCGCTGCGCCGCTCGATCGACGCGGACGCCCTGGACGTGCCGCGCGCCGAGGTCGCCGTGGAGACCGTGGCCGGTGTCGGCGCGGAGTGAGCCGGCCCTCTCCGCATCGGCGGGGGCCCGCGGCGCGAGCGGCTGCGCGTGACGCGTGGACTGTCGCGGCCCGGCGGGCCGGGTGCCGCGTACCTGCGGCCGGTCCGCGCAGGCACGCCGCCGGCCCGGGCACGGGCATCGTGGACGCGGGCGGAGGGGCCCGCGGCGGGGGCGTCGCCGTCCGTCCGGCTGAACCGGTACGAGCGGATCCCCGGCGGTGTGATCACTGCGGGGCGGGCGCATGGGGAAGGGGCTCACCGGGCGCGGCACCGCTCCCGCTGCCGCGGACCGTCCGGTGATCACGACGCCGGCACGGCCCGGCGGGTCCCTTGCCGGGCCTAGGCTGGTCGCATGAGTACGTTGCGAGGACGGGGCACGGTGCGGGGTCTGCCGGAGTGGGACCGCTGCGCGGTCATGGGAGTCGTCAACGTGACGCCCGACTCCTTCTCGGACGGGGGCCACTGGTTCGACACCACGGCGGCGATCAAACACGGCCTCGAACTCGTGGCCGAGGGCGCGGACCTGATCGACGTCGGAGGTGAGTCGACCCGCCCGGGTGCGAGCAGGGTGGACGAGGCCGAGGAGTTGCGGCGGGTGATCCCCGTCGTCAGGGGACTCGCCTCCGAGGGCGTCACCGTCTCCGTGGACACCATGCGGGCCTGCATCGCGGAACAGTCCGTCGCCGCCGGCGCCGTCCTGGTCAACGACGTGAGCGGTGGACTCGCCGACCCGGCCATGATCCCGGTCGTCGCCGACGCCGGAGTGCCGTTCGTCGTCATGCACTGGCGCGGTTTCAGCGAGTCCATGAACAGCCGCGCGGTGTACGGGGACGTCGTCGCCGAAGTCGTCGCGGAGCTCCGGGAGCGTATGGAGGCCGTGATCGAGGGCGGCGTGGACCCCGGGAGACTGGTGATCGACCCGGGACTCGGCTTCGCCAAGAACGCCGCCCAGGACCTCGCGCTGGTCGCCCACCTCGACCGGCTGCGCGATCTGGGCAGGCCGCTGCTCGTCGCGGCCTCCCGCAAGCGGTTCCTCGGCCATGTCCTGGCGGACGAGGGGGCGGCCCCGCCGCCCGCCCGTGAACGCGATGCCGCGACCGCCGCCGTCTCCGCCCTCTCCGCCGCAGCGGGCGCCTGGGCGGTCCGGGTGCACGCGGTACGGCCCACGGCGGACGCGGTGCGAGTCGCCCGCGCCGTCGAGGGAGCCGCGTGAGCGCCGCGCGCGACGAGCACGAGGAGGCCGCCGCCGACATCGCGGCGGTCGAGCAGGCCAACACCGCCTTCTACGAGGCGATGGAACGAGGGGACTTCGACGAGCTCTCCGGCCTGTGGCTGCCCGGCGAGGACCTCACCGTCTCTTGTGTGCACCCCGGATGGCCGGTCCTCACGGGCCGCGGCGAAGTGCTGCGGAGCTACGCGCTGATCATGGCGAACACCGAGTACATCCAGTTCTTCCTGACCGACGTCGGGGTCTCGATGACAGGCGACACCGCCCTGGTGACCTGCACCGAGAACATCCTCAGCGGCGGCCCCGCGGAGGAGGGGAACGCGCTCGGACCGCTCGTCGGCCAGCTCGTCGTCGCCACCAACGTGTTCCGGCGCACACCGGAGGGCTGGAAGCTCTGGTCCCACCACGGCTCACCCGTACTGGCCGAAACCGGTGAGGAAGAGGACGAGGAACCCACCGTCTGAGCGGGCGGAACACGGGCACGGAGGTTGGGCCCCCCGAACACGGGGTATAC
Source organism: Streptomyces sp. ALB3 (assembly GCF_044385685.1). Classification (NCBI taxonomy): domain Bacteria; kingdom Bacillati; phylum Actinomycetota; class Actinomycetes; order Kitasatosporales; family Streptomycetaceae; genus Streptomyces; species Streptomyces sp. ALB3. The sequence continues at coordinate 53,856 of NZ_JBISCE010000046.1, forward strand.
GCGGCTACCAACCCTCTGCCGGGTCGGCCCGCGCCCCCGCGGGCGGGCGCTGTCGGAGCTCGCGGGTAGATTCGGAAGACGGCACCTCACCGCCCGCACGCGGCCGGGTGCCTCCAGAGACGACGAACAGCAGGAGTGATTCGCGTGGATCGTGTCGCGCTGCGCGGCCTCAAGGCCCGTGGGCACCACGGTGTCTTCCCCAAGGAGCGGCAGGAGGGCCAGACCTTCATCGTGGACCTGGTGCTCGGCCTCGACACCCGCCCCGCGGCAGCCGCCGACGACCTGTCGAAGACCGTGCACTACGGCGTGGTCGCGGAGGAGGTCGTCGACGTCGTCAAGGGTGAGCCGGTCGATCTGATCGAGACGCTCGCGGAGCGCATCGCGCAGCAGTGCCTCAAGCACGAAGGGGTCGAGGAGGTCGAGGTGGTCGTCCACAAGCCGGATGCCCCGATCACCGTCCCCTTCGACGACGTGACCATCACCATCACCCGGAGCCGAGCATGACTGCATTTTCCACCGAGGGGCAGAGCGACCCGACCGTACAGCCGGTCCCCGCCGCAGTGGTCGAGCAGGTCGACGCGGCGGACGTCACGCTCTCCAACCCCAAACTGGCCGTGATCTCCCTCGGCTCGAACCTCGGCAACCGGCTGGAGACGATCCAGGGCGCCGTCGACGCCCTGGAGGACACCCCCGGCCTCCGGGTGAAAGCTGTCTCCCCGGTCTACGAGACGGAGCCCTGGGGCGTCACCCCCGGCTCCCAGCCGTCGTACTTCAACGCGGTCGTCATCGTGAAGACGACCCTGCCCCCCTCGTCCCTGCTGGAGCGCGGCCAGGCCATCGAGGAGGCCTTCGACCGGGTCCGCGAGGAGCGGTGGGGGCCGCGCACCATCGACGTCGACATCGTGTCGTACTCCGACGTGGTCTCCGACGACCCCCTCCTGACCCTCCCGCACCCGCGCGCCCGCGAGCGCGCCTTCGTCCTCGCCCCCTGGCACGACGTGGACCCGGAGGCCCAGCTGCCCGGCGCCGGCGCGGTCGCCGGACTGCTGGACGGTGTCGGCCGCGAGGGAGTGCTTCCCCGGCCCGACCTGGAACTCCGTCTCCCCGAGTAGTCGTTAGGCTCATGGACGACCGCCTGCGGGCGGCGACGGGCAACGGCGACGAAGGGCGGCACTCTCGGTGAAGCAACTACGGCTCGGTCTCCTGGCCGGACTCTTCGCCGGAGCCGGCGTGCTGTGCTGGGGTGGAGCCCGCCTCTGGGACTCCCTGGGCACGCTGCCGAGCGTGCCGCTCGCCGCGCCCATCGTGCTGGCCGTCATCGCCGTCGTCCTGCTGGCATCGGCCCTGTCGATCCGCGCCCGGCTGCGCGCCCAGCGGGAGCGCCGCCCCGGAGCGAAGGGCGTGGAGCCGATGATGGCGGCGCGCGCCGTCGTCTTCGGCCAGGCGAGCGCGCTCGTCGCCGCGCTGGTCGCGGGGATGTACGGCGGCACAGGGGTCTTCCTGCTGGGCTCCCTCGATGTCCCGCCCCGGCGGGACCAGGCCATCTACGCGGGCTTCGCCGTCCTCGCCGGCATCGCGGTCGTCGCCGCGGCCGTCTTCCTGGAGCGGGTCTGCAAGCTCCCGGACGACGGGGACGAGGGCGGGAACACGGCCCGGGCCGCCTGAACCCAGGTCCCGGGCGGAGCTCCCGTGAGCCCGTGACAACCGTCGTACGGATCCCTCAGCCGGCCACCGGGTTCTCGATGAGGGTGACCCGGTTGCCGTCGGGGTCATGGAGGGCGGCGAACCGTACGCCCTCCGCGCCGGGCCGGATCTCCCCGGCCGTGATCCCCCGGCCCGTCAGTTCGGAGAGCGCCCGGTCCAGATCGTCGACCACCAGGTTCACCAGCGTCCCGCCGGCCTGCTGGGGGGACTCGAAGACCTGGAGCCAGGCGTACGGCGCGATGTGCCAGTCGGCCAGGCCGTCCATGGGCCTCGCGTCGGCCGGGCGGCCGAGAAGCCGTTCGTACCACTCCACCGCCGGCTCGATGGCCATCACGGGTGCTACGGCGAGCACATGGGTGAAGGACATGGGGCGCTCCTCTCCTGGCGGACACGGCGCACTGCCGTATCCGCTGCGGTCGACCCGGCCCACCGCGCGCACTCCCGCCGCCGCGCCGGCGCACCCGCCGTCCCAGGCATTGTCAGCCCGGGCGCCCGCCCCCGCCCCTTCTAGCGCGCCATGATGAGGCTCATCGCCTCGGCGCGCGTCGCCGGATCGCGCAGCTGGCCGCGGACGGCGGACGTGATCGTCTTGGCACCGGGCTTACGGATGCCCCGCATCGACATGCACATGTGCTCGCACTCGATGACCACGATGACCCCGCGCGGCTCCAGGATCGCCATCAGGGAATCGGCGATCTGCGTGGTGAGCCGCTCCTGGACCTGCGGCCGCCGGGCGTAGACGTCGACCAGCCGGGCCAGCTTCGACAGCCCCGTGATCTTGCCGGTCGTCGCCGGGATGTAGCCGACGTGCGCGACACCGCGGAACGGCACCAGGTGGTGCTCACAGGTACTGAAGACCTCGATGTCCTTGACCAGGACCATCTCGTCGTGACCGAGGTCGAACGTCGTCGTGAGGACGTCCTCGGGCTCCTGGTGGAGGCCCGCGAATATCTCCTTGTACGCACGTGCCACCCGGCCCGGGGTCTCGCGCAGTCCCTCGCGGTCAGGGTCCTCTCCGACGGCGATGAGGAGCTCGCGCACGGCGGACTCGGCCCGCTTCTCGTCGAATACGCCGATCGAGCCCTGCCCGTCCAGCGTCACCGGGTCGGTCATCTGTGCCTCGTTCCTCTGTGCAGTCACATGCGCGGACCCACCCGGACCTCACGGGCACGGCAGGCACAGCGCAGGCATACGGAAAAGCCGCGCCCCCACAGGCTAGAACCTGGGGGGCGCGGCATCCATTCCGGGCCAGGTGAGGCCCCCGTGACAGGGGCCACACCGAGTCGGGCAGGGGGGCTAGCTCTCGGGACGATCCTCGGGGAGCGCCTCCGGGGAGGTGCCGGTGTTCTTCGACGTGATGTCCGTCGGTGCGATCTCCGGAGTGCCCGAACCGTTGGCAGAGCCGTTGGTGAGGGCCAGCTCCTTGGGAGACAGCACGGGGGGACGCGTCGACGGGGTACGCCGGGAGGAACCGGTCCACGCCGGGCGGGCCGGGCGCTTCACGATCGGGGCGAAGATCTCGGCGATCTGCTCCTTGCCGAGCGTCTCCTTCTCGAGGAGCTCGAGGACCAGTGCGTCGAGGATGTCGCGGTTCTCGACGAGAATCTCCCACGCGTCGTTGTGCGCGGTCTCGATGAGCTTCTTGACCTCTTCGTCGACGAGCGCCGCGACCTCTTCCGAGTAATCGCGCTGATGGCCCATCTCCCGGCCCACGAACGGCTCGGTGTTGTCTCCACCGAACTTGATCGCACCGAGACGCTCGGTCATGCCGTACTGCGTGACCATCGCGCGGGCCGTGGCGGTGGCCTTCTCGATGTCGTTCGCAGCACCGGTCGTCGGGTCGTGGAAGACCAGCTCCTCGGCCGCGCGCCCGCCCAGCATGTAAGCCAGCTGGTCGAGCATCTCGTTGCGCGTCGTGGAGTACTTGTCCTCTTCCGGGAGCACCATCGTGTAACCGAGGGCACGGCCGCGGGAGAGAATCGTGATCTTGTGGACCGGGTCCGACTGGGGTGAGGCCGCCGCGACCAGGGCGTGTCCGCCCTCGTGGTACGCGGTGATCTTCTTTTCCTTCTCGGACATGATCCGGGTCCGCTTCTGCGGGCCCGCCACGACTCGGTCGATGGCCTCGTCGAGCATGTGGTTGTCGATGAGCTTCTTGTTGCTGCGCGCCGTCAGGAGCGCAGCCTCGTTCAGCACGTTCGACAGGTCGGCACCGGTGAAGCCGGGCGTACGACGGGCGACCGCGTTGAGGTCGACGTCCTCCGCGACCGGCTTGCCCTTCTGGTGCACCTTGAGGATTTCCAGACGGCCCTGCATGTCCGGCCGGTCCACGGCGATCTGCCGGTCGAAACGTCCCGGACGCAGCAGTGCCGGGTCCAGGATGTCCGGCCGGTTCGTGGCGGCGATCAGGATGACGCCGCCCTTCACGTCGAAGCCGTCCATCTCGACCAGCAGCTGGTTGAGCGTCTGCTCGCGCTCGTCGTGGCCGCCGCCCATGCCGGCACCGCGGTGCCGTCCGACGGCGTCGATCTCGTCGACGAAGACGATCGCCGGAGCGTTCGCCTTGGCCTGCTCGAACAGGTCACGGACACGGGAGGCACCGACACCGACGAACATCTCGACGAAGTCGGAACCGGAGATCGAGTAGAACGGGACGCCCGCCTCGCCCGCGACCGCGCGGGCGAGCAGCGTCTTACCCGTACCGGGCGGCCCGTACAGCAGGACGCCCTTGGGGATCTTGGCGCCGACGGCCTGGAACTTCGCCGGCTCCTGGAGGAATTCCTTGATCTCGTACAGTTCCTCGACGGCCTCGTCCGACCCCGCCACGTCGGCGAACGTCGTCTTCGGCGTGTCCTTGGTGATCAGCTTGGCCTTGGACTTGCCGAACTGCATGACCTTCGAGCCGCCGCCCTGCATCTGGTTCATCAGAAACAGGAACACGACCACGATCAGGACGAAGGGCAGCAGGGAGAGAAGGATCGAGACGAACGGGGACTGCTTCGACGGCGAGACGGTGTAACCCTTCTCGATGTCACCGCTCTCGAACTTCTTCTGCAGCGTGTCGGCGAGCTCGACACCCTGGTTGCCGATGTAACTCGCCTGGAACTTGCTGCCGGACTCGCCCTGGAGCTTTTCCTTGTCCTTCAGCTCGATCTTCAGGATCTGTTCGTCACCGGTGGTCAGCTTGGCCTGCTCCACCTGGTTCTTACTGATCGCCTGGATCACCTTGCCGGTGTCCACCGTCTTGTAGCCGCCGGACGAGCCGACGACCTGCATCAACACGACCACGGCGAGGACGGCCAGCACGATCCACATGACCGGCCCACGGAAGTATCGCTTCACGTCCATCCATACGGAGCGAAGTCGCCCCGTCCCTCCTGCCCGTAGGTAAATGCTGCTGTGAGAAAAGACTGTTCTTCGGACGGTACCCCAGCATTGTCACCCGTGACCGCAGGGGAGGACTGACAAACCCGTCTCCGAAGGCTCCAACGGCCCGAACGCCACCAGGGTTCCCGGGAGTCCGGCCGGGTTCGGCCGGGGCCCGTCGGCACGGCCGTCTCAGCCGCCGTAGACGTGGGGGGCGAGCGTGCCGACGAAGGGGAGGTTGCGGTACTTCTCCGCGTAGTCCAGTCCGTAGCCGACGACGAACTCGTTGGGGATGTCGAAGCCGACCCACTTCACGTCGATCGCGACCTTCGCGGCATCCGGCTTGCGGAGCAGCGTGCAGACCTCCAGGCTCGCGGGTTCGCGGGAGCCGAGATTGGTCAGCAGCCAGGACAGTGTGAGACCGGAGTCGATGATGTCCTCGACGATCAGGACGTGCTTGCCCTTGATGTCGGTGTCGAGGTCCTTGAGGATCCGGACGACGCCCGAGGACTGGGTGCCCGCGCCGTACGAGGAGACGGCCATCCAGTCCATGGTGACGGGGGTGGACAGCGCACGGGCCAGGTCCGCCATGACCATCACCGCGCCCTTGAGGACGCCGACGATGAGCAGGTCCTTGCCCGCGTACTCCGCATCGATCTTCGCAGCCAGCTCGACGAGCTTCGCGTCGATCTCTTCCTTGGTGATGAGCACCGACTCGAGGTCGGCGCCCATGTCCTTCTCGTTCACCCGCGTCTCTTTCTCTGCCCTGCCGGACCCGGACTGATCCCCGGGCCGGACCGGCGTTTCGCCTGCACTTCAGCCGCTTGCGCTTCAGCTCTGCCGAATCACCAGTCTGCCACCCTGCCGTCGCACCTCGACGCGGCCGGGCAGGTTGATGGCGCCCTGGCCCCGCCAGCCGGTGATCAGCCGGTCGACTTCCTCGATGTGGCGGGCGAAGAGCGAACCGGCGGGGGACCCGGCGTCGATCACGGCCCGGCGCAGCACCCGGCGGCGCACGGCGGGCGGCAGGACGGAGAGCTTGGCGCACTCCAGCCGGCCGGCGTCGTCGCGGACCGAGCGGGCGGCCTCGGCGGCCCAGGTGTCGAGGGCGTCGGCATCGTCGCGGGAGAGTTGCGCCGTACGGGCGAGGGCCTCCACGACGCCCTTGCCCAGCGCCTTCTCCAGGGCGGGCAGACCCTCGTGGCGCAGCCGGGAGCGCGTGTAGGCGGGGTCGATGTTGTGGGGGTCGTCCCAGACGGGGATCGACTGGACCAGGCAGGCCTTGCGGGCGGTCTGCCGGTCGAGCTGGAGGAACGGGCGGCGGTAGCGGCCGGCGGGGCCGGAGGCGGCGGCCATCCCGGAGAGCGAGCGGATGCCCGACCCCCGGGCGAGACCCAGCAGGACGGTTTCGGCCTGGTCGTCACGAGTGTGGCCGAGGAGTACGGCGGTGGCCCCGTGGCGCTCCGCCGCGGCGTCCAGGGCGGCGTAGCGGGCGTCCCGGGCGGCGGCCTCGGGCCCGCCGTCACGGCCGACCCGCACGGCGACCGCCTCGACGGGGTCGAGCCGCATCTCGGCGAGACGGGCGACGACCTCGTCGGCGCGCAGTCCTGATCCGGGCTGGAGGTTGTGGTCGACGGTGATGCCGCCGGCGCGTACGGGGAGCTTGCGCGACTCGAAGGCGAGGGCGGAGGCGAGGGCCATGGAGTCGGCTCCCCCGGAGCACGCGACGAGCACGAGCGGGGTGTCGGGCCGCTCGGGGAGTCCGGACCGGCGCGCGCCCGCCCCGGCTTCGGCGAGCTCGGCGTGTCCGGCCTGCTCGGTGTGACGGTTGTGTTCGGTGACGACGTCGTGGAGTACGCGGCGGACCGCCAGGCGTATCGCCGCGACCGCTGGATGGGGACCCATGTCCGGTGCCCTTCGGGTGAAGTTCTGGGGGGGGTGCCTCCGAGTGCGCGGGACGACGTCCCGTCACTCAGAGTGCGTCGATGGTGACAGAGCCAAGCTGTTCATCGAGCATTGCACGCCTTCCCATGCCCCTACGGTCCCTCGGATGGGTGATTGGAGGGGCAATCTTCTGCCACCGGGCCGGCCGGGATCACATGTCCGTCCTGCGGTGCACCCGCGCCACCCAGTCCGCGGGTGCGGCGATCTCGGCCTTGGTGGGCAGGGTGTTGGGAGAGGTCCACACCCGGTTGAAGCCGTCCATACCGACCTCGTCCACCACGGCCCGGACGAACTTCTCGCCGTCGCGGTACTGCTGCAGCTTGGCGTCGAGCCCCAGGAGCTTGCGCAGCGCCAGGTCCAGCCGGCTCGCGCCGCGCGCCCTGCGCTGCTGGAACTTCTCCCGGATCTCGGCGACGGAGGCCACCACGTCGGGGCCCACTCCGTCCATCACGAAGTCCGCGTGCCCTTCGAGCAGGGACATCACCGCGGTGAGACGGCCCAGGATTTCGCGCTGGGAGGGCGTCTGGACGATCTCGACGAGGCTGCGCCCACGGTCATCGCCCTCCTCCCCGCGTTCGCCCTCGGGGCGGCTGCTTCCCGAGAAGGCCTGCGCGGCCTCGCGGAGGCGTTCCAGCACCGTCATCGGGTCGACGTCGGTCTCGTCGAGGAACGACTGGATCTCGCCCTGCAGATGGTCGCGGAGCCACGGGACGCCGGTGAACTGGGTGCGGTGCGTCTCCTCGTGGAGGGCCACCCAGAGCCTGAAGTCGTGCGGGTCCACCTCGAGTTCCCGTTCGACATGGACGATGTTGGGGGCGACCAGCAACAGCCTTCCGCCCCCCTTGGAGGAGGCGGGAAGCTCCCGGCCGGCGGGGGCGAAGGTCTCGTACTGCCCGAGGACCCGGGAGGCCAGGAACGACAGCAGCATGCCCAGTTCGACGCCGGTCACCTTGCCGCCCACCGCGCCGAGCACGGCGTTGCCCGGGCCGCTTCCGCGGCGGTCCTGCATCTTTCCGAGGAGGGGGCGCAGCAGCTCACGGAACCCCGCGACGTTGGCCCTGATCCAGCCGGCCCGGTCGACGACCAGGACCGGGGTGTCCTCGGGTTCGTGGCCGTCGGGGACCATCCGGGTGAACGAACGAACGTGCTCCTCCGAGGCCTTGGCATGCCGGCGGAGTTCCGCGACGACGGCGCGGGCCTCCTCGCGGCTGATCTCGGGACCCGGTCGCACGAACCGGGTCGCAGTCGCGACCGCGAGATTCCAGTCGACCATCTCGGCACCACCGATGCTCGTCATGCGTCAACCGTACGTGAGGTGGTCGCTCCATGGTGGGGTGTCAGCCGCTCACCTGGTGCCTTTGGTGAGTGCGACGGCCAGGGTGTCGAGCGCGGCCTCCGCCTCGCCCTCGGACGTGGTGCCCGAGGCCAGGAACGCGAAGGCGAGCAGCCGGCCCCGGGCATCGACCGCGGTGCCGGCGAGGCTGTTCACCCCCGTGAGGGTGCCCGTCTTGGCCCTGATCAGGCCGGTCGCCGGGGACGTCGCGGTGTAGCGGTCGCCGAGCGTGCCGCTGAATCCGGCGACCGGGAGGCCGGTGAGAACCGGCCGGAGCTCGGGATGGTCCGGCCCGGCGGCGAGTGCGAGCAGCCGGGCCAGGAGTCCTGCCGTCACCTTGTCCGCGCGGTCGAGACCGCTGCCGTCCGCGAGCCGGGCGCCGGCCAGCGGCAGCCCGAGCGCCTTCAGCCGGGCGGTGACGGCACGCCGGCCGCCGGCGAAGGAGGCCGGCTCCCCCGCCTTGATCGCGGTCTGCCGGGCCAGGGCCTCGGCGATGTCGTTGTCGCTGTTGGTCAGGGCCCGCTCGACCAGGGCGGAGAGCGGCTTCGACAGGTGTGTCGCCACCGTCCGCGCCCCGGCCGGCGCACGCCCCCGCGCGGGGGCCGGCCGGGTGGTGACACCGGCGTCGCCCAGAGCGTCCGCGAACGCACGCGCGGCGTCACCCGCGGGATCGTCGGTACGGGGGGCCGTCCCCCGGTCACTCCCGTCGAGGCGGCCCTCGTCGGCCATGAGCGCGCTGACGGGCGCGATGTTCTCGTTGTCGGGGCCGATGGGGTGGAGGGCCGGACCGGAGTAGCGCGAGGTGTCGTACGTCAGCCGCACCGGCCCGGTGCCGCCGTCGCGCAGGGAGCGCGCCGTGCCGGCGGCCAGGGCGCGCAGGGCGGCCTTGTCCAGGGTGGGGTCGCCGCCGCCGACCAGGGTGAGTGTCCGGGAGTCCGGGGACAGGGCGACCGTGGTCGCGATGCGGTGAGCCGGGCCGAGCGCGGAGAGCGCGGCGGCAGCCGTGGCGATCTTCACCGTGGACGCGGGGGTCATCGGGGTCGCCGCGCCACGTGCGTACACCTGCTTGCCGGTGGCCGTGTCGATGACCACGGCGGAGCGCACGGTGCCGAGTGCGGGCGCGTCCAGCAGGGGAGCGAGCGCCGCCTCCAGGCCGCTCGCGCCCGCCGGGGCGGTGAGGCCCCCGGTGGCTCCGAGTGGGCTCAGGACGGCGGGCGCGCTGGGAGCCGGCTCCGGCCCGTCCGGCGCGGTCCCTTCGTGATGTGCGCCACCTGCGCGCTGCTGGACGGCCACCCGGTCCCGCTCGGCCTTACGCTGACCGGAGTCCCAGGGACCCGCGGCCAGGACGGCTCCGGCTGCGACCGCCAGGCCGAGCACCGCGGAGCCTGCGGCCAGCCGGAGGCTTTCAGGTCCGCTCCCACGCTTCAGGTTCTTCGGGGCGTTCCACCTGCCCCACCGGCTCAACGGTTCGTCCGTCGGTCTGTCCACCGGCTCGGCCACCGTTGACCAGCCCCTTTCGCGAGCACTCGTCTGCGTGAGGGACACTTAACCACCAGTCGTATGTGTTGATCATGGAGGAGCCACCCGTGGAGTTCGACGTCACCATCGAGATCCCGAAGGGTTCGCGGAACAAGTACGAGGTGGACCACGAGACCGGTCGGATCCGCCTGGACCGTCGACTCTTCACCTCGACCAGCTACCCGGCCGACTACGGCTTCGTAGAGAACACCCTCGGCGAGGACGGCGACCCGCTGGACGCGCTGGTCATCCTGGACGAGCCGACCTTCCCCGGCTGCCTCATCAAGTGCCGTGCCATCGGCATGTTCCGGATGACCGACGAGGCCGGCGGCGACGACAAGCTGCTGTGCGTCCCGGCGTCCGACCCGCGGGTCGAGCACCTGCGCGACATCCACCACGTGTCGGAGTTCGACCGCCTGGAGATCCAGCACTTCTTCGAGGTCTACAAGGACCTGGAGCCGGGCAAGTCCGTCGAGGGCGCCGACTGGGTCGGCCGCGCCGAGGCCGAGGCCGAGATCGAGGCCTCCTACAAGCGCCTCGAGGCTCAGGGCGGCGCGCACTGACGTCGTCCCTCCGGCTTCCGCTTGACGGCGGGACCGCGGGGATCGCGGCACACGGGGCCGACCGGCCCAGCTGACCGTACGGACCACGGGCGGCGCACCTCCACCGGTGCGCCGCCCGTGGCGTGTGGTGGCCCATGTCCGTGCACATACTGGGCAGAAGCGCTCCCAGGAACGAGCGGTCCAGGAGGAACGAGGTCGAGTGGTGGCGGAGCAGGGCGGTCCCGAGGACCAGAAGCCACAGTCCGACGAGGCGCACAGCGCGTTCGTCCCACCGACCGGCGTGGAGCAGCCGACGGCACCGCCCGAGGACGACCACCCGACATCGGAATTCGCCCTTCCGGCCGGTCTGCACACCGATCCGTCCGCATCGTCCGGCCCCGGTTCCGCTTCCGGGCCGGGGGGCGGCCCGGGGTCCGACACACTGACATCCGCCTTCGTCCCGCCGAGCGGGTACACCGCGCAGCACCAGCCGCCCGCCTTCACACCCGCCCACGGCATTCCGATGGTCCGGCTGACCAAGGAGGCGCCCTGGCAGGACCGGATGCGCACGATGCTGCGGATGCCGGTGACGGAGCGCCCGGCTCCGGAGAGCGTGCAGAGGACCGACGACTCGGGCCCCGCCGTGCCGCGCGTGCTCGACCTGACGCTGCGTATCGGGGAGCTGCTGCTCGCCGGCGGCGAGGGTGCCGAGGACGTCGAGGCGGCCATGTTCGCGGTGACGCGTTCGTACGGGCTCGACCGCTCCGAACCGACGGTCACCTTCACCCTGCTGTCCATCTCCTACCAGCCGTCGCTGGTCGACGACCCCGTGACGGCCAGCCGCACCGTGCGCCGGCGCGGCACCGACTACACGCGGCTGGCCGCCGTTTTCCGGCTCATCGACGACATCACCACGGCGGAGCACGTCGAGGTCTCGCTGGAGGAGGCCTACCGGCGTCTGGCCGAGATCCGCCGTAATCGGCACCCGTATCCGGGCTGGGTCCTCACGGCTTCCGCCGGCCTGCTCGCCGGCTCGGCGTCGGTGCTGGTCGGCGGTGGTGTGCTGGTCTTCCTCGTGGCGGCGGCGGGCGCGATGCTCGGCGACCGGCTGGCCTGGCTCTGCGCCGGGCGCGGACTGCCCGAGTTCTACCAGTTCACGGCTGCGGCCATGCCCCCGGCCGCGATGGGCATCGCGCTGACCCTCACCCATTCGACTGATGTGCGTCCCTCCGCGGTGATCACCGGTGGTCTGTTCGCACTGCTGCCCGGGCGTGCCCTCGTCGCGGGTGTGCAGGACGGCCTGACCGGTTACTACCTGACCGCCGGGGCCCGGCTGCTGGAGGTCATGTACTTCTTCATCGGCATCGTGGCGGGCGTGCTGCTGATGCTCTACCTGGGGGTACAGCTCGGCGCCCAGCTCAATCCGGAGGCGCGGTTCATCGCCGACGACCGGCCGGTGCTCCAGATCCTGGCCTCGATGGCCCTCACCTTCGCCTTCGCGATCCTGCTCCAGCAGGAGCGTTCCACGGTGCTCGCGGTGACCCTCAACGGTGGGGTGGCCTGGATCATCTACGGGGCCATGGCCCGCACCGGTGGCATCTCCCCGGTGGCGGCGACGGCGGTGGCGGCCGGTCTGGTGGGACTCTTCGGGCAGTTGTTCTCGCGCTACCGCTACACCTCGTCGCTGCCCTACATCACCGCCGCCATCGGACCGCTGCTCCCCGGTTCGGCGACCTACTTCGGTCTGCTGGGCGTCGCGCAGAACGAGGTGAACGACGGGCTCACCTCACTCTTCACGGCTGTCGCCACGGCGCTGGCGATCGCCATCGGGGTCAATTTGGGAAGCGAGATCTCGCGGCTGTTCATGCGGGTGCCGGGCGCGGTCGAGGGCCCGTCCCGCCGGGCGGCCAAGCGGACCCGCGGCTTCTGACGGCTCCCGGCACGAAGGCGCCCCGGCCCCTCACCGGGACCGGGGCGCCTGGGCGTGTGCGTTCAGCGCCTGTGCTGCCACCCGTACTGCTCCGGGTCGTCCTCCTGGCCGCCGTCCGGGCCGGCCGCTGGCCGTTCCCCGTTGTACGGGTCGGCCTGGCCCGCGCCGTACTGGCCGCCCTGGCCCGCACCGTACTGGCCGCCCTGGTCCGTGCCGTACTGCTGCTGACCGCCGCCGTACTGGCCGCCCTGGGGTGCGCCGTACTGGCCGCCCTGGTCCGTGCCGTACTGCTGCTGACCGCCGCCGTGGCCCGCACCGTACTGGCCGCTCTGGGGGGCGCCGTACTGGCCGCCCTGGTCTGCGCCGTACTGCTGCTGACCGCCGTCGTACCGGCCGCTCTGCGGGGCGCCGTACTGCTGCTGGTACTGGCCGCCCTGGCCCGCGCCGTACTGGCCGCCCTGGGGGGCGCCGTACTGCTGCTGACCGCCGCCGTACTGGTCGGCCTGGCCCGCGCCGTACTGGCCGCCCTGGGGGGCGCCGTACTGCTGCTGACCGCCGCCGTACTGGTCGTTGCCGTACTGGCCGCCCTGGCCCGCACCGTACTGGGTGGCCTGGCCGCCCGCCTGGCCGTTGCCGTACTGACCGCCGTACTGACCGCCGTACTGGCCGTGGTCGTACTGACCGCCGTCGTACGGGGCCGTCTGTTCGCCGGTGTACCGGTGGGCGGCGGAATCCTGGCCGTCGTTCCCCGCTCCCTCCCGGGGGCCGGCCGACGGGCCGCCGTCCGAGGGGCCGTGGTCGTCCCCCCGCGGCGCGGCGGCGCCTTCCTTCCTGGACCTGCCGCGGGCCCGCAGGAACTCGATCACGATCGGCAGCACCGAGATCAGCACGATCAGGATGAGCATCATCTCGATGTTCTCGTGCACGAAGTCGATCTTGCCGAGGGCCGCTCCGAGCACCGTCACCCCGACGCCCCAGAGCACGCCACCGACGATGTTGTAGGTGATGAACGCGCGGTAGTCCATCCGGCTCACACCGGCGATGATCGGCGTGAAGGTCCGGACGACGGGCACGAAGCGGGCCAGCACCAAGGACTTGGGGCCGTACTTCTCGAAGAACTCGTGGGCCTTCTCGACGTTCTCCTGCTTGAAGAGACGGGAGTCCGGGCGCCTGAAGAGGGCCGGCCCCACCTTGCGTCCGAAGAGATAGCCGACCTGGTCGCCGATGATCGCCGCGAGGGCCACCAGGAGACAGACCAGCCACAGGGGGTACTTCAGGTCACCCGTCGTCACCAGAAGACCCGTGGTGAACAGCAGGGAGTCGCCGGGCAGGAAGAAGCCGATCAGCAGTCCGGACTCGGCGAACACGATGAGCAGAAGGCCGGGCAGCCCGAAGGTGTTGAGCAGATAATCCGGGTCCAGCCAGCTCGGGCCGAGCGCAAGCGTATTCAAGGGTCCGGGCTCCAGGGTTGGTCGGTGTGCGCGGCTGCGTGGCCGCCCCAAGCTATCAACGCTGTCGTGGACGCCTGGGTTCCACTGGCGTAAGCAAGGATGCGCGCGGTACGAACCGGGGCAAAGCTGTCCGCAGGAGGTGCCACATCATGGGCATTGAGGACTACGGCGGCGGTCAGACGCCCCGGGCGGACGTCCTGGTCGTCACCACGAACGACGTACCCGGTCACCAGGTGACGGAGGTCATCGGCGAGGTGTTCGGGCTCACGGTCCGCTCCCGCCACCTCGGCAGCCAGATCGGCGCCGGCCTGAAGTCGATGATCGGCGGGGAGCTGAAAGGGCTCACCAAGACACTCGTCGAGACCCGCAACCAGGCGATGGAGCGGCTCGTCGACCAGGCCAGAGCGCGCGGCGCGAACGCGGTGCTGATGATGCGCTTCGACGTGAGCGAGGCGGCGGACGTGGGCACCGAGGTGTGTGCCTACGGGACGGCGGCCGTGATCAACAAGTCCTGACCGGTTCCGCTCACCCGATCCCACGCACGGAGGTCCCAGCATGTCCACGTCCGTCAACGTCGCCGTCATCTACTACTCCTCCACCGGCACCGTCTCCACGATCGCCAAGGCCCTCGCGAAGGACGCCGAGAAGGCCGGCGCGCAGGTGCGCCTGCGCAAGGTCGCCGAACTCGCGCCCCAGGCCGCCATCGACTCCAACCCGGCCTGGGCGGAGCACGCCGTGGCGACCGCCGGCATCCCCGAGGTCTCGCCGGACGACATGGTCTGGGCGGACGCGGTGATCTTCGGTACACCCACCCGGTACGGCAATGTCACGGCCCAGCTCAAGCAGTTCCTCGACACGCTGGGAGGCCTCTGGCAGGCGGGGCGGCTCGCCGACAAGGTCTACAGCGGATTCACCTCCAGCAGCACCACTCACGGCGGTCAGGAGTCGACCCTGCTGGCGCTGTACAACACGATCTACCACTTCGGCGGCATCCTGGTCCCTCCCGGCTACACGGACCCCTCGAAGTTCGTCGACGGCAATCCGTACGGCACCTCCCACGTATCGGGGCAGGGTGACATCCCCGTCGCCGAGCAGACCCTGACCGCCGCGCGGGTGCAGGCCGAGCGCGTGGTCAGGTTCGCCCGGGCCGTCAAGGCCGGACTCGCGGCCGGGAACTGAGAGGGACGTCATGGCGCTCCACAAGGGTTCGCACGCCGCGGCCGCTCCGTCCGACGAGCACCGCCGACTCGCCCTCAACCCGTTCTTCGGGGAGGCCGACCCCACCGCCCCGATGGTCGCGGCGCCGCCGACGCACCAGCTCCCTGACGGCCCGCTGCCCCCGCTGACCGCCTACCGGCTCGTCCACGACGAGCTGATGCTCGACGGGAACTCCCGGCTCAATCTCGCCACGTTCGTCACCACCTGGATGGAACCCCAGGCCGGTGTGCTGATGAGCGAGTGCCGCGACAAGAACATGATCGACAAGGATGAGTACCCGCGCACCGCCGAGCTGGAGCGGCGCTGCGTGGCGATGCTCGCCGACCTCTGGAACGCTCCCGACCCGTCGTCGGCGGTGGGCTGCTCGACCACGGGCTCCAGCGAGGCCTGCATGCTGGCGGGCATGGCGCTGAAGCGCCGCTGGGCCGCCAGGAACACCGACCGCTATCCGGCCACCGCGCGGCCCAATCTCGTGATGGGCGTGAACGTGCAGGTCTGCTGGGACAAGTTCTGCACGTTCTGGGAGGTCGAGCCCCGCCAGGTCCCCATGGACGGCGAGCGCTTCCACCTGGACCCGCAGGCGGCAGCCGAGCTGTGCGACGAGAACACCATCGGCGTGGTCGGCGTCCTCGGCTCCACCTTCGACGGCTCCTACGAACCGGTCGCCGAACTCTGCGCGGCGCTGGACGACCTCCAGGAGCGCACCGGGCTCGACATCCCGGTCCATGTGGACGGGGCGTCCGGGGCGATGGTGGCGCCGTTCCTCGACCAGGACCTGGTGTGGGACTTCCGGCTGCCCAGGGTCTCCTCGATCAACACCTCCGGGCACAAGTACGGCCTGGTCTACCCGGGTGTGGGCTGGGCTCTGTGGCGCTCGCCGGCCGAGCTGCCCGAGGAGCTCGTCTTCCGGGTCAACTACCTGGGCGGTGACATGCCGACCTTCGCGCTGAACTTCTCCCGGCCCGGCGCGCAGGTCGTGGCGCAGTACTACACCTTCCTGCGACTGGGCCGGGAGGGCTACCGGGCGGTCCAGCAGGCGTCCCGGGACATCGCGCGACGGCTCGCCGTGGAGTTCGAGGACCTGGACGACTTCAGACTGCTCACCCGGGGCGACGAGCTTCCGGTGTTCGCGGTGACGACGAAACCCGAAGTGAAGGCGTACGACGTCTTCGACGTGTCGAGGCGACTGCGCGAGCGCGGCTGGCTGGTGCCCGCGTACACCTTCCCCGCCAACCGCCAGGACCTGTCGGTGCTGCGCGTCGTCTGCCGCAACGGCTTCTCCTCGGACCTCGCGGAGATGCTGATGGACGATCTGCGCGGGCTCCTGCCCGAACTGCGCTCCCAGGCGCACCCGGCCACCCGGGACGTGGGCGCCCGGACGGCCTTCCACCACTGACGCCCCGGGCGGGCCGGTCAGCGGCTGAGCCGGGCGAACCTCCGTACCGCCAGCGGGAAGAACACCGCGGTCAGCGCCACCGGCCAGAGGACCGCGAGGAGTCCGGCGTGTTCGGCCGCCCAGGAACCCGACGGGCCACCCGGGTTGCCGAACAGGCCGCGTACCGCGGTCGCCGTGGCCGACATCGGGTTCCACTCGACGACCGTGCCCAGCCAGCCCGGCATCGACTGCGGTGACGCGAAGACGTTGGAGAGGAAACCCACCGGCCACACGAGGAACTGCACGGCCTGCACCATCTCCGGCCTGCCCGCCACCATCGCGAGCTGGATCCCCGCCCACAGCATCGCGAACCGCAGCAGGAGCAGCAGGCCCAGTGCGCCGAGAGCGGCGGCCGCGCCGTTGTGCCAACGCCAGCCGAGGACGTATCCGACGCCCGTCATCACGGCGAGCGCGGCCACCGACTGGAGCATGTCGGCGGCGCTCCGGCCGACGAGCACAGCGCCCGAGACCATGGGCATGGACCGGAACCGGTCGACGACCCCCTTGTTCAGGTCCTGGGTGACGGCCAGCATCGTGCCCTCCAGGCCGAAGGCCATGGTGAGCGCGAGCATCCCGGGCAGCAGGAACTCGGTGTTGTCCCCGTCGACCCCGCTGCCTCCGCCGACCAGGTAGTTGAACATCAGGAGCAGCATCACCGGGAAGACCAGGCCGACGACCACCTGGACGGGCTGCCTCGCCCAGTGCGCGAGCTCGCGCCTGGTCATCGTCCAGGAGTCGGCCAGCGCCCAGCCGACGCGCCCGAGCCCCGCCGTCGCCGTACTCATGCCGCCACCTCCGCGTCCATGGCTGCGGACGTCCCGGCACCGGTGAGCGCCAGGAACACCTCGTCCAGCGTGGGGCGGCGCACCGCGATGTCCTCCGCCTCGATGCCCGCCTCCTCCAGCACCCGCACGGTGCGGGTCAGAGCCCGCATGCGGTCGGGGGCGGGTGCGCCGATCAGCCGCCGGTCGGCGTCCACGGTCACCTCCTCACCGAGCAGCGACGCCGCCTCACCGAGCCGGTGGGCGTCGCGGACGACCACGTCGACGCGGTCACCACCGACCATCGCCTTGAGCTGATCGGCCGTGCCCTCCGCGATGGCCCGGCCGTCGTCCATCACCGAGATCCGGTCCGCGAGCTGGTCCGCCTCCTCCAGATACTGCGTGGTCAGCAGGACGGTGGTCCCGCCGGCGGCCAGGGAGCGCACGGCGTTCCAGACCTCGTTCCGCCCGCGTGGGTCGAGCCCGGTCGTGGGCTCGTCCAGGAAGAGCACGTCCGGGTCGGTGATCAGGGACGCGGCCAGATCGAGACGGCGCCGCATGCCGCCGCTGTACTGCTTCACCGCCTTGCGCCCGGTGTCCGCGAGCCCGAACCGCTCCAGCAGTTCGTCGGCCCGCAGGCCCGCCCGGCGCGCGCCCAGGTGGTACAGCCGGCCGAACATCTCCAGGTTCTGGCGGCCGCCCAGCTCCTCGTCCACCGCCGCGTGCTGCCCGAGCAGCCCGATCCGGCGCCTGACCTCGGCCGCCTCGGACCGCACGTCGAAGCCCGCCACTTCCACGCGTCCCTCGTCGTGCCGCAGCAGGGTGGTCAGAACGCGCACGGCGGTGGTCTTTCCCGCCCCGTTGGGGCCGAGCACCCCGTGCACCGCTCCGCGCCGGACGGCGAGATCGAGGCCGTCCAGGGCCCGCTTCTCCCCGTACCGCTTGCGTGCTCCCTCGACGACGATTGCGTCACTCACGGCGCCACCAGCCTTCCGCTTCTGTAGTCAAACTTGACTAGCAAGCGAAAGGTAGACCCGGCGAGTCCATTCGTCAAACTTGATTACTGGAGGTCCCCCGGGTCGGGTTCCCCGGTGGCGTAGGGGTTCTCCTGGCCCTCCGAGAGAACCCCCACGAAGGGTTCGCCCTCTCCCGCGAAGGTGTAGGCGCCCGCCTCGATCCGCGCGATCAGCCCGCGGGTCCACTCGGCACCCGCGTCCGCCGAGTGGACCCACATGTTCATGATCTCGCCGATGTGCCCGAGCTGCTCCGGCCCGTCCTCCGGCGTGTAGTGCTCCGTCACCGCCGTCCGCCAGCCCTCGATGGCGGCGACACGCTCCCGCAGGAGAGCCACCGCCTCGGCGCGGCCCAGGTCCACGATGAAGCCGATGCCGGCCGAGAGTACGTCCACGCTCTGGTCGTAGGAGGTCAGCGAGGCACGCAGCAGGGCGAAGAACTCCTCGGTGCCGCGCTCGGTGATCTCGTACTCGGTGCGGGGCGGGCCGCCGGCCGTGGACGGAGCGACCTCATGGGCGACCAGCAGGTCCTGCTTGGCCATCTGCTTGAGTGCGTGGTAGATCGATCCGGGCTTGGCGGTGGACCACTCGTGGGCGCCCCAGTACTCCAGGTCGTTGCGCACCTGATAACCGTGCGCGCGGCCGTGCTGGCGCACGGCACCGAGGACCAGGAGTCGGATCGCCGACATACCAACCACCCTTGTGTATTCAACTTTGACCAGAGTAGCCCGCCGCCTCGGGACCAGGCCGAGGGCCTTCCCGCCGCCCAGGGTCCCCCGGAGAGGTCGGCATTGCCCCGCCTGGCGGCCGGCCTCCTCGCCCGGACGGCACAGCGGCCGGCGCACGGAGCGACGCCTGGCGCGCCGGGGCAGCGGCAGGTCCTGGGTCCGGCCGCTTCAGGACTTCAGAAGGGGAAGACGGTCCGCCCGTGCTGCACCGAGATCCACTTCCGGGTGGTGAACGCCTCCACGGCGGCCTCGCCGTTCAGGCGCCCCATGCCGGACCTCTTCTCGCCCCCGAACGCGACCGCCGGATCGTCCTGCACCGTCGCGCCGTTGACGTGGAACATCCCGCCCCGGACACGCCGGGCGAACCGCACCCCGCGCTCGGCGTCCGCCGTGTGCACGGCGCCGCTCAGCCCGTAGGGGCTGTCGTTGACGATGCGCACGGCCTCGTCCTCACCGTCGAAGGACAGCAGCAGCGCTATGGGGCCGAAGATCTCCTGCTCCAGCAGCGGTGACCCCTCCGGCAGCCCCGTCAGGACGGTCGGCTCGACGAGGTTCCCCCGCGTGCGGCCGCGCACGAGAGCGGTCGCACCGGCATCGAGCGCCCCGTCGACCAGCGCGGTGAGCGCCTCGGCCTGGAACGCGCTGATGACCGGCCCGATGCGGGTGCCGGGGTCGCGCGGGTCTCCCGACGGGAGGGCCGACACCGCGGCGGTGAAGCGCTCGGTGAACTCCTCCTCCACTGACCGGTCCACCAGGATGCGGTTGGCGGCCATGCTGACCTGGCCCTGGAACAGGAAGCGGCTGTAGACGGCCGCCTGGACCGCGTGGTCGAGGTCCGCGTCGTCGAGCACCACGAGGGCGCTGTTGCCACTCAGTTCGAGGATGGTCTTCTTGAAGAGTCCGGCGGCGACGGCGGCGACGTGGCGGCCGACCCGGTCCGAGCCGGTGAACGAGATCACCTTGGGCACGGGGTGCTCGATGAACGAGTCACCGATCTCGGCGCTGTCGGTGACCAGGACGTTGAGGAGCCCCGCGGGCAGCCCCGCGTCCTCGAAGATGCGGGCCACCAGTCCGCCGCCGGCGATCGGGGCGTTCTGGTGGGGCTTCACCACGACCGCGTTGCCGAGGGCGAGCGCCGGGGCGACGGTCTTCACCGTCACCAGAAAGGGGAAATTGAACGCACTGATCACTCCGACGACCCCGACGGGAAGCCGATAGACCCGGTTCTCCTTGCCGTCGGCCATCGACGGCATCAGCCCTGCCACCGGGCGCAGAGCCTGCCCGGCGGCCTCCCGGAGGAACTCCTGCGCCGCCCGGACCTCGTATTCCGCCCTCGCCCGCGTGCCACCGAGCTCGTCGATGATCAGCTCGGTGATCTCGGCACTGCGTTCCCCCACGAGCCGCACGGCGTTGTCGAGGACATCCCGCCGCTCATGAGGACTGACTGCCGCCCATGTCCGCTGGGCGCGTTCGGCGGCGCGGTAGGCCAGGTCGACTTCGGCCGTGGTGGCCACGGTGACCGAGCAGAGTTTCTCGCCGTTGAAAGGATTGATGTCGATGATGTCCCACGCGCCGCTGCCGGTCAGCCACTCGCCGTCGATGTACTGGCGGGCCAGTTCACTGGGGAAGGACATGCAATCCCTTACTGCAGGCGCAGACTCCTGTCGGTCTGTCATCGTACTGGCGAATCAGGCCAGTTGAAGGAGACCCCGGAGAAGATCCCGGCTCTCCTCGGGGCCCGGGCTGTCCTCGTGAAGCCGGGCCATGGCTTTTTCGTACTGGGCGACTTCTTCGGCCTTGTCCAGATAGAGCGCACTTGTCAGCTGCTCCAGATAGACGATGTCCGACAGATCGGATTCCGGAAAACGCAGCATGGTGAATGCCCCGCTCTCACCGGCATGGCCGCCGAAGCTGAAAGGCATCACCTGGAGGGTGATGTTCGGCTGCTCCGACATGTCGATCAGGTGTCGCAACTGGGCGCGCATCACCTCACGTCCGCCGTACGGACGGCGCAGCGCCGCCTCGTCGAGCACGGCGTGGAAGCGGGGGGCGCGCTCGGAGACGAGCGCCTTCTGCCGCGCCAGCCGTAGGGCGACCCGGCGGTCGATCTCGGCTGCGGGCGCGCCGGGCATGCCGCGCGCGACGACCGCGTGCGCGTAGGCCTCGGTCTGCAGGAGACCGTGCACGAACTGGACCTCGTAGATCCGGATGAGCGAGGCCGCCCCCTCCAGACCGATATACGTCTGGAACCAGCCGGGCAGCACATCACCGTAACTGTGCCACCAGCCCGCCACATTGGCCTCACGGGCCAGGCCCAGGAGCGATTCCCGCTCCGCCTCGTCCGTGACTCCGTACAGCGTGAGCAGGTCCTCGACGTCCCTGGCCTTGAAGCTCACCCGTCCCAACTCCATGCGGCTGATCTTCGATTCGGAGGCGCGGATGGAGTAGCCGGCCGCCTCACGGGTGATGCCGCGCGACTCGCGCAGGCGCCTGAGCTGTGAGCCCAGAAGGATGCGCCGCACCACAGAACCACTCGACTCGCCTGCCGACACCGGCTTCCCAACCCTCCCCATCGCTTCCCTTGCTCCGGGGTTCCCCCGAACCCCGGAGGCGGATTCTGCCACCAAAACGCTTCAGCCCGTACTCATTCGATTACAGAGATGGCAAGACTTTCCGAAAGCTCCAAAACTGTGAAGTGGAAGAAATGAGTCCGAACCGGCACGCTACCGGGCAGAACCGCCGCGTGCACGTGCATCTGCCCTTGCATCTGCTCTGCGCATTGGGAACCATGGTCCTCGCGCACCTACGTGCTCGTTCGTGCAGTGCCGCTGTACCCGCAGTGCCCGCCAGAAGCAGTGCCGCTACAGCCGCGAATCCCGGGAGTGCCTCGCATGGGGACGAATGGATCGACGACGCTCGAGCCGTTACGGCAGGGGCTTCCCCCCATCGACCTCTCGGCGGTCGCGGGCTCGGCTTCCTGCACGCTCCCGGCCAGGTTCGAAGCGGTGGGCGGGGCACGGAGGTTCACCCGCACGACACTCACCTCCTGGGACCTGGGCGACCACTTCGACGACGTCGCCCTCGTCGTGTCCGAGCTGGTCACCAACGCGCTCCGGCACGCCCTCCCGGCCGAGGCGGCACGGGGGCGCCAGGACACTTCCGTACGGCTGCACCTGATGCGCTGGACGTCACGGCTGGTCTGTGCCGTGCGCGACCCCAGCGAGAGGGGTCCGGTGGCGGGCGAGGCGCCCGATTCGGCCGAGTCCGGCCGGGGGTTGTTCCTCGTCGAGTCGTTCAGTGACAGCTGGGGCTGGCACCCCTCCCCCGTGCCGGCCGGGGACACGCCGCCCGACGGCGGACTCGGCAAGGTGGTCTGGGCCCTGTTCCGGCTGACGGACCAGACGGCGCCGGAACGCCCCTGCCCGCTCGACGCGTTCTCCGACAGCCTGTAGTCACCACCGGCGGCGGCGTGCGGCCGGGTCGGCGGTGAACTCCGTAGCGGTCAGCCGCCCGCGGCCAGGTGGTCGAACTCCCCGTCCTTGACGCCGAGCAGCAACGCCTCGATCTCGGCCGGCGTGTAGACCAGCGCGGGCCCGTCAGGGTGGCGCGAGTTGCGCATCGCCACATTTCCGCCGGGCAGTTTCGCGAACTCCACGCACGAGCCCTGGGAGTTGCTGTGTCTGCTCTTCTGCCAGACGACCCCGCGAAGCTCTGTGGCCGCCATGCCGTTGTACACGTGGTGCACAGGACGCTCCCCGAGTTGCAAGGTGCAAATGTCAACTAGCTCGGATCATAGCTGTGTTCATATGCCAATGCATGAGCAGATGCACGTGCACGCCGGGTGCGCACGCGATTACAGCGTCGCCCACTGATCCGCGCGCTCCTGCGTCCGCCCCTCTCCCCACCTCTATGAGGAACAGACGCACGGAACGCCAATTCGGCTCCCGTTCACAGAGATTGTTCAGTGCGCCCTGGTTACCGGACACGTCCCTCCGGCCGTGAATCCCCGGGGATTTCCGCACTCGCCGCACCACCCGCCCCCTGCCGGGCGCTCTTCGCGGCTGCCTCCTACGCCCGCCCGCTGCTGATCTCCAGCGCCCGGGAGAAGTCCTCCAGCGCGCGGAGCAGCAGGGTGGCCCCGTTGCGCACGAAGGAATCGGGTGGGGGCCCCTGGGCGGCGTCCTGGCGTGCGAGCACCTCCCTGACCCGCTCCCAGTCCGGCACGCGACGCTCCCGCACCGCCTTGGCTCCCTCCTCGGTGGACCGGCGAAGCGCCTCGGCCAGTCCGGCGGCCTCGGGCACGGGCGTGGCGGAGGCGGCGGGGAGATGGGCCTCCATGAGCATGGCGACCCGTCCGAACTGGGCGAGCGCGTCCTGGGCGTCCGCCGCGGAGGTCCTGGAGATGCCCCGGTGGCGTACGGGCTCGTGCCGGGCCGTCTCCAGCGCCTCCTGCCAGGCGACGCGGGCCTCCCGGGTGGTGAGGAGAGCGCCGCGCACGTCGTCCGGACTCCTGGACGCGGGATCGGCGTACCGGTCGAGGACCGTGGCCGCGTAGCGCCCGTCCGTGATCACCCAGGTGGCGAGCCGGTCGCGCAGCCTGGGCGTCTCCCAGGCCGGGTAGAGGGCGTACGCCGCCATGGCGAGGAGCCCTCCGGCGAGCGTCAGGACGACCCGCTCGGGCACGGTCTGCGACCAGTCGTCGCCCGCCATGCCGAGCAGGAAGACGACGTAGGCGGAGACGCAGACCTGGCTGACCGCGTACCCGGTGCGCATCAGCAGGTACATCAGCCCGGCGCTGACGACGGCGAGCAGGGCGGAGAGCTCCGCGTCCGGGTGGGCGGCCTGCACGATGCCGGTGGCGACGGCCACGCCGAGCACGGTGCCCAGGAAGCGGGCCACCGACCGCGAGTACGTCTGGGTGAACTCCGGGCGCATGACCATGACGGCGGTCATGGGTGCCCAGTAGCCGTGGCCGAGCGGCAGCACACCCCCGATCACATAGCCCGCCGCCGTCACCGCCGACACCCGTAGGGCGTGGCGCAGGATCGTCGACCCCCGGTGCAGCTCGCGGCGCATGGAGCGGTAGATGACGGGGACCAGCCGCAGCAGGGTGGGCCGTCGACGGTGCGGTACGAGCGGCTCGCCGGGCGTCCGGTCGTCCGTACCGGTCCCCTCGGCGATCTCGACGACGTCGGCGAGCAGCGAGGTGAGCCGGTCGGCGGCCCGGCGGGGAGGGCCGGTGAGGATGACCTCGGTGTCGGGTGACTTGAGTACGGACAGCGCCGTCTCGTCCAGCCGCACCGGGTCCCCGTGGCGGACCGCACGGGCCGCGGAGTCGAGCAGGGATCCGGCCGCGCCGAGGATCTCCCGCGCCCAGTAGCGTTCGGGTCCCTCGGCCGGGACGCCCAGGGCGGGGTCCGCCAGTGAGGCGAGGACCGGCCGCAGCCGCTCGGCGACCCCGCGCGCGCCGTGCAGGTCGGCGGGGCGGCGCCGGGCCTGGCGCGGGGTGACGGCGGCGGCGTTGCGCGCGGTCATCAGGGGTACGGGGTCGAAGGGCGCGACCGGGTCGTGCCGCAGCCTGCGGGCGTAGTCCGCCTCGCCGGCCAGGGCGTCGGCGAGGGCGTCGCGCTGGGCCCCCCACCTGCGGACCGGGAACAGCACGATCAGGGCCGCCTGGACGAGCCCGCCGAACGCCATCATCGCGGCGTGTGCGGCGGCGTCGGCGACGGATGTGGGCAGGGTGATCGTGACCAGCATGATCGCCACGTTGGAGCCCGCGATGATGCCGCCGGTCGGGCCCGCCGCCCAGGTCATCCCCGCGGCGAAGGTCCACAGGACCAGCAGGACCAGGAACAGGACGGTGTGGGAGACGGTGACGTAACCGACGAAGGTCGACACCGCCAGACTGGCTCCGGAGACCAGCGCGAGTACCGGCCTGGGGCGCCAGCTGCGCTGAAAGGTCGCGATGGCCGCCTGGAACGCGCCGAACGCGGAGCCGGCGGCGATCGCCGGGCCGAAGAGCGCCAGGCTCACCCCGACGACGAGGGCGAGACCGGCGGCACCCCGCAGCGCGATGAGCGGTTCGAGACGTCGCCGCTCGATCGTCAGCCCCGAGCGGGCGGTGTCCCTCAGCGCCCTGAGCCAGCTCATGGAGCGAGCGTAACGGGCTTCTCCGACAATCCCGGCTTATGCCGCACCGTCGGCCTGACGGCGGATCTCCGGCTCCCCGCGCCCCATCCGGGCCCGGTCGGCGGCAGCCGTGCCGTGCGTCCACCCCTCGGCGTCCGTCGCGCCGCGCAGCCGGGTCGTGGTGGTCCTCGGGAACATCCGCTCCGCGGCACCCGTGACGGCGACGTCCCTGGCGGCCAGGACCGGAAGCAGGGCGCCGGCTTCCCGCTCACCGCCCCCGGGGCCGGCCGCCGAGCCGGCCGCCGCGGTGACCCGTGCGGTGTCCGCCGCGAGACGGCTGCCCAGGCGCTGGGCGTACGCCATCAGGAAGGATTGCCGGAAGGCCTTGGTCCGCTTGCGTCCGCCGGCCCGCTGCCCTGCCTCCGCCTTCGTCATCGCGGCGGTGCCCTGCACCAGCAGGGAGGTGAAGAGCAGTTCCACGGCCTCCAGGTCCGGTTCGAAGCCCACGACCGTGGAGAAGCCGAGATCGCTGTTCCAGACGGCACGGCAGCGGTTCGCCGAGGCGACGGAGTCGAGCAGGACGGCCTTCGCGCTCTCGTACGGGGCGTCGACCCCGATCCGCAGGGCTCCCGGCGTATCGGCACTGTGCGTACGGGCCGCGAGCAGCGCCTCGTCGATGCTGTGCCGGGCCATCAGCTCCTGCGCCTTCGTGGTGAGCGCCTCGGCCTCCTCCGGGAAACCCGTCGCCTCCGCCTTGGCCAGCAGGGCCCGGATCCTGGTGAGCATGCGGGGCTCGCCAGGGGCCGGCGGCCGGTGCGGGGCGCCGGCCGCCGTGCCGGGCGGCGGACCCACCGGCTCGATGACCGGGAGCCGCAGCAACAGCCGGAACAGTTCGAGGAGGGCGGAGGCGTACGTGAAGCGGTCGGGCCGGTTGCGGGGCGCCGGGTCGGGCATCGCGGCGAGCTGGTCCGCCCAGCGCGCCGGCAGCGCCCCGTACCCCGCCGTCTCCGACGCGATCAGCCCGGCGGCGAGCGCGGCCCCGGCCTCGTCCAGCTCGCGCCGGACGGTCCGTACGACGTCGGCCGGCTGCCAGCCGCGCTCCCAGGCCCGCCGGACGAACTCCTCACCCCGGCGGTGCAGCTCCTCGTCGGCGGACGGGTCCGCGGCGAGGAGGGAGGCGCCGGTGTCCAGGCCCGCGTCGCCGTCCGAGTACAGGGCCGCGGCGCACGCCCGGTCGATCACCGATTCCATCCGGCCAGGGTAGGCGGCGGCCGGCCGCTCAGCCCTCCCCGGGGAGCAGGACGAGCTTGCCGCGCACATGCCCGGCCTCGCTGAGCTGCTGGGCACGCGCCGCCTCCCCGAGGGCGAAGGTCCGTTCCACGGGGATCCGGAGGCCGCCCACCGCCGCCGCCTCCGCGTGCTCCGCCAGCCGCCTCCCCTCGTCCGGGCTGCTCCCGCCACCCGCCGAGAAGGCCACCCCGTAGTGGGCCGCCTCCGGGTCGGCGATGGTGGCGATCCGCTCGGCCGTCCCGCCGCGCAGCTCCACCGAGTCCGCGAGGGCGCCCCTGCCCGCCACGTCGAACACCGCGTCCACGCCCTGCGGCGCGGCCTCCCGCACCCGGTCCACCAGCCCTTCCCCGTACGCCACCGGGACCGCGCCGAGCACCCGCAGGTAATCGTGATTGGCCGGTGAGGCGGTCCCGACGACGGTTGCCCCGCGGACCGCCGCCAGCTGGACGGCGGCGGAACCGACCGCGCCGGACGCCCCGTGCACCAGCAGGGTCTCGCCCGCCGACACCGCGAGCTCGTCGAGCACGCGGACGGCGGTCGCGGTCGCGACGGGCAGCGCGGCGGCCTCCGCCCAGCCCAGCCCCTCCGGCTTGGGCGCGACCGCGCCCACGTCGGCCAGGACGTACGCCGCGTACGCCCCGGTCGTGCTCCGGCCGAGGACCTCGTCACCGACCGCGTACTCCGTGACGCCCTCGCCGGTCTCGTCGACGACCCCGGCGAACTCACTGCCGGGTGTGGCGGGCAGCGGAGTGGGGAACGCCGCCTCCATCCACCCGTTGCGGATCTTGTGGTCGATGGGATTGACCCCGGCCGCCCTGACCTCCACCCGGATCTGCCCGGGGCCGGCGTGCACGTCCTCGACCTGGGCCAGGCGCAGGACCTCGGGGCCGCCGAACTCCTCGAACACGATCGCTTCCATCACCGTCTCCTCCACCGCCTGCCGGATCCCCGTGCGCGCCGCGCGCACCGCACCCCGATCCTCCCGGCAGTCGCGCGGGCCCGCCCGGTGAGCGGCGCGGCGCGGCGTCCCTCGCCGCGGGCCGCTGTCAGTGCGGGGTGCGAGACTCGGCCGCATGACCGAACGCTGGGCTCTGGCCCCCGCGGAAGGAGGCGGCGCACTCCTCGCGCCGCTGACGCGCGACGGTCTGCCCGCCGGCCCCGTCCTGGCCGAGCCCGACCTCGTCGAGTCCGTCCGCTCCCGCCCCGGAGTGGTCCGCTGGGTGTGGCGTTCGACCGCGGGGATCTACCCCCGGCTGCTCGCGGCCGGCGTGCGGGTCGAGCGGTGTTACGACATCGAGTGCGCCGAGCTCCTGCTGCTCGGCCACGAGGGGCGGCTCGGGGAGCCGCGCTCCGCCGCCTCGGCCTGGGCACGTCTGCGTCACGCGCCGGTCCCACCCGATCCGCCGCCCCGCTCGGCGGAGCCCGGCTCCCAGTCCTCCCTCTTCGAACCGCGCTCCGGGACCGACCTGCCGTTCGACGCGCTGCTCCAGGTCTACGCCGAGCAGCTGCGCCGCCACGACGCGGCGGAGCACCCCGGCAGGATGCGGTTGCTCACGGCGGCCGAGTCCGCGGGCATGCTGGTCGCCGCCGAGATGAACGGCGCCGGGCTCCCCTGGCGGGCCGACGTCCACCGGGAGGTGCTGCACGAGCTGCTCGGCGAGCGGTACGCCGGCGGGGGCGAACCACGCAGGCTGGCCGAGGCGGCGGACGAGGTGTCGGCGGCCTTCGGCAGACGGGTGCGGCCTGACCTGCCGGCCGATGTCATCAAGGCGTTCGCGCAGGCCGGGATCAAGGTCAGGTCGACCCGGCGGTGGGAGCTGGAGGAGCTCGACCACCCGGCGGTGGAGCCGCTGATCCGCTACAAGAAGCTGTACCGCGTGTGGACGGCGCACGGCTGGAGCTGGCTGCAGGACTGGGTACGCGAAGGCCGTTTCCGCCCCGAGTACCAGCCGGGCGGCACGGTCAGCGGACGCTGGACGACCAACGGCGGCGGGGCCCTCCAGATCCCCAAGGTGATACGCCAGGCGGTCGTCGCCGACGAGGGCTGGCGGCTGGTCGTGGCGGACGCCGACCAGATGGAGCCCCGCGTGCTGGCCGCGATCTCCCGCGACCGGGGACTGATGGAGGTGGCCGGGCACGAGGGCGACCTCTACAAGGCCCTGTCGGACCGGGCGTTCCACGGTGACCGTGACCACGCCAAGATCGCACTGCTGGGCGCGATCTACGGACAGACGTCGGGAGACGGCCTCAAGAACCTGGCGGCCCTGCGGCGGCGGTTCCCGCATGCCGTCGCCTACGTGGACGACGCGGCGAAGGCCGGCGAGGAGGGACGCCTCGTCCGCACCTGGCTGGGCCGCACGAGCCCGCCCGCCGCCGGGGCCGGCGAGGACGGGGAGGCGGGTATCCCCCAGGAGAGCGAGGAGACACCGGCCGGGGACGGCGCGAGCACGTACGGGTTCGTTCCGGGCTACGCCTCGTCGAACGCACGGGCGCGCGGCCGGTTCACCCGCAACTTCGTGGTCCAGGGCAGCGCCGCGGACTGGGCGCTGCTGCTCCTTGCGGCGCTGCGGCGGACGCTCGCCGCCGAAGGGATGCGGGCCGAGCTGGTGTTCTTCCAGCACGACGAGGTGATCGTGCACTGCCCGGCCGGGGAGGCACCCGCCGTCGTGGGGGCGATCCGCGAGGCGGGGGAGCTGGCGGGCCGGGTCGCGTTCGGTCGGACACCGGTGCGTTTCCCATTCAGCACGGCGGTCGTCGAGCGCTACTCGGACGCCAAATGACGCAGGCCGGCGGCCGGACGTCCGGGCCGGGGCTGAGCCCCGGCCCGGACGGGTGCCGCGTCTCTACCCGCGCTCCCACAGCGCGGGGACCAGCGGCGGCTCCCACCCGGCGACGGCCGCGTGTGTCTGGAGACAGCGGTACGGGAGGCCGCCGTGGGTCACACGGTCACCGGCACGGTAGGAGGTCCCCGCCGCCCAGATACGGCCCGGCGGCCCGGTAGGGGGATCAGTCGGCGGGTCGGTGGGGTCCGGCTGCTGCGCGACGTCGAGCACGAAGTCGAAGGTGCCCTGCCGTCCGGATCCCGCGGTGCGCACGTACATCAGCAGCGCCGGGTCGTAGAGGGCGTCGGTGGCGTTGCGCGGCTCACCCGGGAAGTACAGCTGCGTGGTCAGCACGGGCCGGCCGGGTGCCTGTGCCTTCACGTGGATGTGCCGGGTGCGGCCGGGGTACAGACCGGCCACCACGGTGGTGAGCGTGAAGGCGCCGTCCGCACCGGTGAACTGGTGCCCGCGGAAGGCGAATCCGCTCATGTCGTAGGAGCCGCGGGCGTCCGCCTGCCAGAAGTCGAGCAGCACCCCCGGCAGTGGCCTGCAGGCACGGCCGAACACGTAACCGCTCACGGTCAGCGGGGTGCCGGAGGTGCCGGGGGCCACCAGGCTGGTTCGCAGCGGGGAGTCGGGCTTGAAGTAGGGGCCCTCCATCTGCGCGGGGGTCGGGTCGTCCCCGTCGTCGCACGCCGGCGTGAGCGGCAAGGGGGTGCCCCGGTGGCCGGTGTCACGGGCCAGGGCGATGCTCCCGCCGGTGATCAGGGGCACGGCACCGGCTGCGAAGGCGGCCCGCAGGAGGTTCTTACGGCTGAGCGGGCGGCCGGCCGGGCCGGCGTCGGCGGCACCGTGCGAGCCCCCACCGATGGCTTCCGGGGGCACGGCTGAACTCTCGGTCATGGCTGATTCCTCGGGGTCGACGGAATTCCTCGGAGCGCGGGTGCGAGGGCGGGGCCGTCAGATCCGCTGCCAGAGCGCGGGGACGTTCGGCGGCTGCCAGCCGGACTGGGCCCGGTGCCCCTGCAGACAGCGGTAGCTCGCACCGCCGTAGGTCACCACCGCACCGGCGGCGTAGGTCGTGCCCGCGGCCCACGTGCCGCCCGGCTCGGTCGGCGGGTCGGTCGGGTCGGTGGGCGGATCCGTCGGTGTACCGCTGGTGACGAGGGTCAGTCCGTACGCGGCCAGCGCCGGATTGACCGGCTGGTAGTACGTCGTACCGCCCTGGGAGCAGTTCCCGGAGCCGCCGGAGGTGACGCCCTGCGCCTGGCTGCCGGAGATGAAGGAGCCTCCCGAGTCACCGGGTTCGGCGCACACACTGGTGCGGGTCACGCCGGAGATCGTGCCCTCCGGGTAGGTGACACTGCTGTTGTGCTGCTGGATGGTGCCGCAGTGCCAGCCCGTGGTGGAACCCGAGCGGCAGACCGAGGAACCCACCACCGCCTGGGTGGACCCGGCCACGGTCACGTCGCCCTTGCCGTACCCGTTCACCAGGGCCCGGGGGGTCCAGTTGGCGTTCGTCGCGACCCAGGCGTAGTCACGGCCGGGAAAGGTGGAGCCCTGGAAGGACCCCTGTGACTGCTGGTTGACCCCCGTGGTGGTGACGCCGGGCGTCCCGCAGTGCCCGGCGGTGACGAAGCCGTTCTGCGTGCCGCGCTTGACGGGGAAGCCGATGGAACACCGGCCCGAGCCGTTCATGTAGTACGCGTCGCCGCCCCGCAGATCCGCGTAGGCGCGGGGCCGCTCGGCCGAGCGGTCGATGCGCACCAGATCACGGGCCACCCCGGCGGCGGTGAGGAGACGGTCCGCCGCCGCTGTCCTGGCGGCGTTGACCACCAGGCGGTTGGTGCGGACGTCGACGTACCAGGAGGGCACGTCCCGCGGCGCGTTGTCCAGTGCCACCTCGTCCAGCGCCGCCTTGGCCGCTTCCAGGCGGTCCAGGCTGTGGCCGACGACCTCGGCGCGGGCTCCCGCAGCGGTGATCCGGGGGACGTCGGCGCGGTCGGTGGTGGCGACGGTCACGACAGCCGCGTCCTCACTCAGACGGGCTCCGGCGAAGTCCGCGCCCAGGCTCCTCTCCAGGGCCGCCGCCACGGCCGCCGCCCGGTATTCGCCGGCTATCCGTGCCCTGGCCTCGTCCGCGTCGAGACCCAGGTCGCGCTTCATCGCCTCGACCAGTCCCGGCGAGAGCCGGTCAGCGGTCGCGGGCGCGGCGCCGTCCGTCTGGCCCGCCGAGGCGACACCGGTCAGACCGGCGAGGGCGAGCGCGCCGACCGCCACGGTGGCGGCTCCTGCGGCGAACGCGCGTCTGCGGAGCATGGCTGTCTCCACGTCACTCTCCTTGCATGCAGGGGGCTTCCGGCTCCGGGGGAGCGGAGCCGGCGGGGGAACTGCCGAAAACGTAGCGGCGCGCCTTCCGGCACAGGAGATCCCGTCCGTCCCCTACCGCCGCGTTATGGGGTGCCCCCGCCACCGGAACCGGGCCGCCCGCGCGGGGCTCCGGAAGCCGGTCCGGGCCGCCCGCGCAGGGCCGGGCGGACCCCACCCGGCGCGCGTGGAGCCGTGACCTGGCGGGACGCCGTGCCGCTATAGGCTCCGGCCATGGCGACGCACGAGCACGAGATCACCGAGCCCGTCGACCTCTGCCTGCCCGACGGCAGCCTGAACCCGGCTGCCGTCGGCTGGTCCCGGAAGCCGCTGCACCGCGCCAATCTGAAGGGCTGGGGCCGGACGAAGCGGTGGGAGCACTGGTGCGTGACCACACCCACCCATCTGGTGGCCCTGACCGTGAGCGATCTCGACTTTCTGGCACTGAACACGGTGTACGTCCTGGAGTTCGGCCCCGGTGGACGCGAGTTCGAGTGCTCCTCGATCGTCCCCGCCGGCCGGGGCGTCCGTCTCCCGGACACCGTCGCAGGGGCGCCGGGCTCCGAGGACGTGGTCGTCGGTCCCGCCCGGCCGACGAGGGGCAAGGTACGCATCGAGATCCGGGACGAGAACGCCGGGACGAGGCTGCGGGCCCGCTGCCTGACCCCGGAGCGGCTGCCGCTCGAGGTCGGCCTCCTGGTGTCGAGGCCGGAGGGACACGAGTCGCTCTCCGTCGTCGTGCCGTGGAGCGAGCAGCGCTTCCAGTACACCTCCAAGCACACGGCGCTCCCCGCCACCGGCCGGGTACGCATCGGCAGCGAGCTCCTGACGTTCGGCGGGGAGGACGACGAGACGTGGGCCGTCCTGGACCACGGGCGCGGGCGCTGGCCACGCACCGTCGCGTGGAACTGGGCCGCCGCGTCCGGCCGTACGGGCGGGCACACGGTCGGCCTCCAGTTCGGCGGCCGCTGGACCGAGGGCACCGGCTCCACCGAGAACGGCCTCTGCGTGGACGGCCGGCTCACGAAGATCGGCGAGGAGCTCGACTGGGGGTGGTCCGCCTCCGACCCACTCGCCCCCTGGACACTCCGGACGCCCCTGTCCGGCCAGGTGGACCTGACGTTCACGCCGTTCCACAACCGGGCCGTGCACACGGACGTCGGCCTGATCGCCAACCGCACCGACCAGCGCTTCGGGTACTACGACGGCCGGATCCGCACCGACGACGGCGCCGACATCGCCGTGGAACACCTCCTGGGCTGGGCCGAGGACGTTCACATGCGCTGGTAACTCCCCCGGGCCGGAGGGCGCGGGTAGGTTTCCCCCATGCATATAGGCCCGCTCCTGGCATCGGGACGCACCGCCGACGTGTACGCACTCGACGGCTCGTGGGTCCTGCGCCGCTACCGTCCCGGCATCGACACCACCGGGGAGCTGGCCGTGATGTCGTACCTCTCGGCCTCCGGCTTCCCGGTCCCGCGTATCGGTCCGCCCGCCGACGGGGCGCTCCCCACGGACCTGGTCCTGCAGCGGCTGACCGGTCCGACACTGGCCGAGGCCCTGCGGACGGGCTCCGTCACCGGGGATGACGGGGCAGGCCTGCTCGCCCGGCTCCTGCGCGAGCTGCACGCGATGCCTCCGCGTCTGTCCCAGGACCCCGGCGACCGGATCCTGCACCTGTGCCTGCGTCCGGAGACCGTGGTCCTGGCCTCCGAGGGCGCCGTGGTGACCGACTGGCTGACCGCGGACGAGGGACCGCCCGCCCTGGACCGCGCCATGACCGCACTGATGCTCGCCCTGCCCGCCCTCGGCCCGGAGCACCCCGGGCGCCCTCCGGCCCGGGAGCTGCTCACGGCGCTGCTCTCCCGGTTCTCGGACGACGGCGGCGTGTCCGCCGACGCGCTCGCCCACGCCACCGCCCTGCGCGCCGCCGACCCGCGGCTCACCGCGCACGCGGTGGAGGAGCTGGACGAGGCGGCGGAACTGGTCGCCTCGCTGGTGGCCTGACGCGCCGCTCTTCTCCCCCGGGCAGACCTAGCGGCACGGTCCGGCGGTTCGTCGCGTCGGCCTGCGGAAGGCCCGGCGGGTGGAGGACGGTGCGACGACGGCGCGGCCACGGGACCGAGCGCCCCACGGCCGGAGAAGGGTGAGGCGGACACAGGCGAACGGAGGAGCTGACGGCCTCCGCCGGGTCAGGTACCCGTCTCGACCGGCAGTTCCGAGCGCAGTCCCCATTCGCTCCAGGACCCGTCGTACACGGACACCTCGCCGTGTCCGGCGAGCTCCGCCCCGAGCGCCAGGACGCACGCCGTGACACCGGACCCGCAGCTGACGACCAGCCGCTCCCTGCCCCCCGCCGACGCCTCGAACACGGAGCGGAGCTCCCCCACGGGGAGCATGCGGCCGTCGCGCTGGATCTCGGGGAAGGGCAGGTTCACGGCCCCCGGCATATGGCCGCCCCGCAACCCGGGCCGGGGCTCCGCGGCCGTACCGGCGAACCGCTCTCGGGACCTCGCGTCGAGTACGGCCGTGCGCGGGTCGGCCAGCGCCCTGACGACGGCTTCACTGCCGACGAACGCCCCGGGGCGCGGCCGGGCGGTGAAGTCCCCCGCCCGCTCGGCTCCCCCCGGCGCGCGTGCCTCCACCGGGAAGCCGGCCCTCTCCCAGGCGGGCAGCCCTCCGTCGAGCACCGCGACGCGGTCCGAGCCCATCGCGCGGAGCATCCACCAGGCGCGGGCGCTGGAGTAGATCCCGGCGGTGTCGTAGACGACGACGGTGTCCGTGTCGTGCACCCCCAGGGCGCGCATCTCCTCGGCGAACACCTCCGCCTGCGGCATCGTGTGCGGCAGCTGTACGGCCTGGTCGGACATGGCCCCGTCGATGTCGAAGCGCCGGGCTCCCGGGACGCGCCGTCCGACAGCGCGGTGCGCCCCCACCGAGGCGTCCAGGACGACGGTCCCCGGGGCCGTGAGCCGACGCGCGAGCCACGCCGCGTCGACGAGCGGACCGGGCGGGCCCTCCGCCCCGTCGTCAGCGGCTGTGCTCCCCTGCCCACCGGTCATGAACGAACCCCCCGCGTCGCGCTGTCGCGTATCCGTGCCGCGTACGGCATCCGTCCCCCGGCCGTCGCGGCCCGCTCAGCATAGAGAGGGGGCGGGCGCCCCGGCCGGTCGCGGACCGCCTACCGCCGCGGCGAGCCCGGCCCGCGGTACACGTTCGCGTTCTGCGCGGCTTCCAGCAGGACCTGACCGGTGTACTGGAACTCCTCCAGCAGCCGTGTGGCCTCCGTGACGAGCATGCCGTACGGCGCCGAGGGGTCGGCCAGGGACAAGGACAGCCGGCGGGTCTCCTCGACCACTTCGTCCCGGCGCACCTCCGCCTCGCCGGCCAGCCGCTCCAGCCGTTTCGCCTGAGGGAGCAGGGTGGTCTCGTCCAGCGTCGTCAGCACCTCGGCGACCGCGGCGGCGGACTCGAGGAACGCCGCGTAGCGCCGCAGGAACGGCCGGACGGCCTCGTCGTCCTCGCGGGACCGGTCGAGACCGCGGACGAGCGCGGCCACCTGGTAGAGCGTGCGTTCCAGTGCGCCGAGCACGGACTCGTAGCCCTGGAAGCCGGGCAGCGCCCGGTACCGGCGCAGCAACCGCCGCGGGTTGAGCTGAAGGCTCTCCTTGGCGGTCTCCAGGCCCGACCTCGCCTGGTTGATCGTCCCTTCGGTCCGTTGCGCCCGGGCCCGCCACCCGCCCGTGGTGTCCTGGTCGGGCACGCCCTCCGCGAGCTGGGGGTACATGTCGGCGAGCAGGTCGTGCAGGGTGTGGGCGAGGCTTCGGATGCCGTACTCGGCGCTGCGGTAGCGCAGTGGCGGGGCCACGAGGACGTTGACCGCGGTGCCGATCGCACAGCCGACGAGGACGAGCAGCACGATCTCCCCCAGCCGGAAGACGCGCTGGGCGTCCCCGGACGACGAGGTGTACGTCGAGAAGGCGAAGAAGGCGGCGGTCGCGACCTGCGGTCCCTGGGCACCCAGCACCGGCCATCGCCCGAGTGTGAGGGCGATGAGGGCGACGAGCACGAAGGTCAGCAGGTCAGGGCCCGCGAGGAACCCGAGAGCGGCCTGCACCAGGACACCGGCGACGACGGCACCGACATAGCGCAGCGACTGCACGATCGAGCGGTAGACCGTCACCTGCATGATCAGCACCGCCGAGAACGGGGCGAAGGCGGGTGAGCGGGCGTCGAGGAGGTCGTAGGCGACCAGCCAGGCCAGGGTGGCGGCGAGCGTGCTCTTCCCGATCACCAGCAGCGTCTCGCGCTCGTCCCCCGCGTAGGAGAAGGCCCGTCGCCACCACTGGACCACGGCGCCGGTCCGCCCCGTGTCCGCCCCCTCGGTCGCCTGTGTCATTCGCGTGTCCTCCGTCGTCCGGGCGGCATCGTCCCCACCCGGTCACCTGCGCTCGTTCGAGTGCCCGGGGAAACGCGGTCGAAGCCCTCCCGGAGGAATCCGGCTCCCTCCGGCGCGCAACCGGCCTCCGTTCCCGCCCGGCACCGCGCACGCCCCGGCGACACCCTCCATCGCCGCGGGCCGGCGCCGGGCGACGCGGGCCCTCCCCGCAGTGCACGGGTCCTGACCGCGCGGAGGACGCCGAACGCCGTGCCGGACATGGCTCCACGATCATCCCTCCGTGTCCCGGGGGCATGTGGAGGCGTCCAGACGATGACACCACCGCGCCCGGTGAGCCCAGGTCAGGGGGGCCAGGGCCGGCAGGGCGCCGGGTCGGCTCTCACCGCTGCCGTGCGCGCCTGCGACCGCGGATAAGGGCCGCAGCAGCACCCGGAAAGGCAGGAGCCCCAGGGCACGGCGAGTGAGTCCTGCGGCTTCCACCCCGTACCGGCCTCCGCGCGAAGGCGGTCGAAGCGTGATTTCATGCTGCGGTGGGAAACCGGACCGACTCTCCTTCGGAACAGGCGCCCGGCTGCCGGGTCCGATGGCGTGAAGGCTCCGACCTCGACGCCTGCGTGCAGGTGCTGGCCGACGTGCACGAGTGCGACGGCTACCCGGAGGAGTGGCCCGAACGCCCCGGTGAGTGGCTGGCCCAGCCCTCTCTGTGCGCCGCCTGGGTG
Source organism: Streptomyces sp. ALB3 (assembly GCF_044385685.1). Lineage (NCBI taxonomy): Bacteria > Bacillati > Actinomycetota > Actinomycetes > Kitasatosporales > Streptomycetaceae > Streptomyces > Streptomyces sp. ALB3. The sequence goes on from NZ_JBISCE010000046.1 coordinate 90,525, forward strand.
GCCGAACTGGACGGGAAGATCGTCGGCCACGTCGGCCTGACGAGGGGCGGGGCGGAGGACCGGGCGCCGGGCCTGTGGAGCCGTCGTACGGGTGTACCCGTCGAGAAGGCCGCCGTGATGAGCCGTCTGTTCGTCTCCCCCGTCGCACGCGGCCACGGTGCCGGCGCCCTGCTGATGGAACGTGCGACGCGGGAGGCCCGGCTGCGCGGACTGCATCCGGTCCTGGACGTCCTGACCTCCGACGCGTCGGCCGTCGCCCTGTACGAACGCCTGGGGTGGACCTGGCTGGCCACCGTCGACCAGCGATGGGGCCCGGACCGGACCGTGGCGGTGCACTGCTACGCGGCGCCCGTCACTCCCGGACCCGCTCAAGGCCCGTGCGGGGCGTGAGCGTGCCTCCGCCCGTGCGGGTCACTCGAAGGTGAAGGTGAAGACCGAGCGGACCTGCTCGGCTGTCCTGTGCAGCTCGGCGACGCTGTCGGCGGCGATCATGGCCTCGGCGAAGAAGTTCTCCCGGTCCATGGTCACCACGCGGAAGTTCTCGAACAGGTAGCCGTCCACCACCCCGGGAATCCGCTTGAGCTCCTCGACGGAGGTCGCGCTCGCCAGGGTGCCGACGCGGTCGGCCTCGAAAGGAAGCATGGCCAGCAGCTCGGTGCCGCCGGTGGCCGCCTCGGCCAGGACGCCGTCCAGGCGCTCCCCGAGCGCCATGCGTACCGACATGTCGATGGAGTCGACACCGCAGGCCCGTTGGGTGGCCGACCGGTACATACGGCCGCCGGGACGCGGATTGATCTCGACCAGTTCGCAGGTGCCGTCCGCGCGCGTCCGCCCTTCGACGTGCAGCCAGCTGTCCCCCAGGCCGAGGGAGGCGCACAGCGCCCCGACCCGCTCCGACAGCTCGCCCGCGGCAGAACGCACCCGCGCGGAGACCGGAGGCGAGACGAGGAGTCCCGCGTCGTGGTGCCGCCGGTCGTCGTGCCCCGTCTTCTCGACCTCGAAGAGCGGATGGAACCGGCCGTCCAGCACCGGCCCGTCGACGGAGAACTCGATCCCGTCGATGTACTCCTCCACGATGACGTCCGTCTCCGGACCCGCGGCAGCGGCCAGCTCCTTCAGGCAGGAGACGAGCTCGGCAGCGTCCTTGGCACGGCGGACGAGGCGTGAACCGCCCGAGTCCTGGTCAGGCTTGACGATGACGGGGTACGAGGTGACCGCGTCGGTGTCGAGGGAGGCGGCGGTTCCGGCCGCGAAGGCCAGCGAGGACAGGCCCCGGTCCGCCATGGCCGCCCGCACCCGTGCCTTGCTCAGCAGGACTTCGCGGCCGTGCTCGCCGCCCGTCAGTCCGTAATGCCGCGCCGTGCGCACCTGCCAGGAGATCAGCGAGTCCACGAAGTTGACGACGGCTGTCGGCGCCACGTCCGCCGCCCCGAGCGCCGCCACCAGTTCCTCCAGGCTCGCCGTCTCCCAGTCGACCACGACGTGGGCCGCGCAGTGGGCGCGGTTGACGTCCTCCGGCTCGTCGGAGACCAGGACCGGGCGGCGTCCCATGTCCGAGAGCATGCGCGAGACGAGGCGCACCCCGCCCTCGAAGCGCTTGGAGTAGATCAGTACGTCTTTCTCTTCAGCCACGTCGTTGCTCGCTTTCTGCCTCTGGGGAACGCGATGCGGGGTGATCGGGGTGGTGCCAGGCCGGTCAGGGGGCGGGGGTCTGCTCGTCGACGGTCTCCCCGGACCCCGGCCGCACGCCCAGCGCGCGCGCCTGTTGGAGGGTGGTGGCGGAACGAAGCGGCGAGAACATCAGCCAGAACGAGACGCACAGGTACGAGACCCCGACGACCCAGATGGCGCGGCCGGCCCCCAGGGCATCCGAGAGGGCCCCGCCGGCGAACGCGCCGACCGGCAGCGTCCCCAGGGCCACCAGCCGGTAGCTCGCGGTGACCGCGCCCAACTGGTGCTCGGGCGGGATGGCTTGCCGGAGGCTCACCGCGAAGACGTTGAAGAGTGCCACCCCGAAGCCGTTCACGACGAAGGCGAGGGCGAGGAGGGCCACCAGGACGACGGCACCGAGGTCGGGGACGACCACGAGCGGGACGAGGAGGAGACCGGCGGCGGCGAGGACCACACCGCCGGTCAGGGTACGGCCCACGGTCGTCCGGGCGCCGATGCGCGCGGCCACCAGCGAGCCGGCCAGCGCGCCGACGCTGCCGACGCCGATGACCAGACCGATCGCCGTGCCGCTGAGGCCCAGCTCACGGGCGGCGAAGATCAGGAAGACGGTGAGGAAGCACTGCTCGTGCAGGTTGGACAGGCCCGCCTGCGTGCAGAGGTCGCGAAGGGGACGCAGGGACCAGGTGTACCGCAGCCCTGATGCGATCGTGTGCAGCGCCGACTGCCGCGGTACGCCGGGCGCCTTGACGTCACGCAGCAGTGCTCCGCCGAGAGTGGCTCCGACGAAGAAGGCCGCGGCGACGGCGAAGGTGGGGGAGAGCCCCGTCTTGCCGACGAGGAAGCCGGCTACCGAGGGACCGGCGAGCTGGCTGACGGAGTAGGTGGCCTGGTGCAGTCCGTTGGCCGAGGGGATGGAGTCCACGGAGACGATCTTGGGGATGGTGGACTGGTAGGCGACCTCGTAGAAGACGGTCGCGGTGCCGACGACCGCGGCAGCGGCCACCACATGGGTGATCGTCAGCCCCTGGGTGGCCTGCGCGACGCCGAGGAGCGCCAGCACGGCGCCGCGGGCCACGCTGGTGATCACCAGCGTGCGGCGGGGCGGGTGGCGGTCGACCACCACCCCGGCGACCAGCGACAGCAGGACGATCGGGATGAACTGCACGGCGGAGATGAGGCCCACCTCGGTGCCGCTGGCGTGCAGGGCGGTCACCGCGACCAGAGGCAACAGGAAATTGGTCAGCTGGGTCCCGAAATGGGCGGCCGACTCCCCCACCCATACATTACGGAAATCCCTGTTCCCCTTGAGGAGAACCCGGACTTCCTCGTCCAGAATCGCCATCCCGTCCCCCGATCGAACCAGTTGGGAAATGAACCTAGCACACGCCCCATCCGTTCGCTAGGGTGTGCTCAGACCCGACGATCCGACAGAGGTTCGGAGAGATGAGGATGTGATGTCGGAGTATTCGGTACTGACGGAAGAAGAATTGCGGCTACTACCGTCGGACGAGGATGTCCTGCGCTATGAGGAAAGTGGCTGGTACCTTTCGCAGAAGCTGCTCGACGACGCGGAGACCGAGGCCCTGACTCAGGCCAGCGAACGCTTCTATGCAGGTCAACGCGACCGCGAGTTGCCGACCCGACCGGATCGACTGGCCGACTGGTCCCCCGCCGACGGCGAGATCCAGCGCAACAACGACTACATCCATTACCGGGATGAAACCATTGCCGGAATTCTCCGCAAACCCGTGGTGGCCGCCGTGGCCGCGCGCCTTGCGAGAACCCCCGAGATACGCACTTTCATGGCGACTCTCATTTACAAGCCGGCAGCCCCCGAAGAAATGTCGAACATCGTCTCCTGGCATTTCGACAAATACTTCTGGCCCACCTGTTCGTCCGACAATATGCTGACCGCCTTCATCCCTTTCCATGACTGCACGGAGGAGACCGGCACCATCACGATGGTGCCGGGAAGCCACCGGTGGAAGCGGCGTCACGGCGCCGAGCGGCCGAACGGTGACCCGGCGGACGTGGCCCGCGAATACCTGCTGGAAGGGGACGCGGAGCGCAACGGCGCGAGCGTCGAGCGGGTCCCCGTGCACATCCCCCGGGGCCACATGACCTTCCACCACTGCCTGCTCTACCACGGCAGTGGCCCGAACCGCAGTCCTGAGCCCCGGCGGGCGATCTCGTTCCACCTCCAGGACGGCACCAACGCCTACCAGCACTACCGGAACTCCGAAGGCCGCCAGCAGCCCTACAAGCACGACGCCCTGGTGCGGCGGACCCCGGCCGGGGAGCCGGACTACGCCGACCCGGACTTCTGCCCCACTCTCTGGCCCGCCCGCGGGTGAGACCGTGCCGCGGGGTGCCGCTGTCCTTCGGCGCCCCGCGGTGACCGCCGCGGGTGTCAGAGCGGGGTGACCCGGCTCAGCTCCCACTCCTCGTCGTCCATCCCGCCGCCCGCCTCGGCCCGCACCGAGTCGGCCATGGCCTGGTCGGCGGCGGCGTCGCGGGTCAGGCCGGCGCCCCGGACCAGCGGCAGAGGCAGCACCGCCGCCCATACGGGGTGGAGCCGGGCCCCGCGCCTGACCTTGGCCTCGACTGCCGACAGGCCGAGGTGGAGGGCGTTGAGCCCGTGCCGCTCCATGTGGCGCAGCGGTCCGTAGTAGACGGCGTTGAAGTACTCGTACGCGTCCTTGGTCCGGGTGTAGTCGAAGCCGGCCACCCGGGCGTACAGCATCTCCCGCCAGGCGAAGGCGATGTGCCCGCCGACCAGGCCGCCCTCCGCGTCGACGACGCGGAACACCGTGCTGAGGCCGTCCAGATGATCGGCCTGGGCCTGGAGGAACGTCCGGATCTCCGCCAGGTCCAGGGAGGCGTCGTAGCGGTCCATGGTCTGGCCGATCAGTGGGGCGAGTTCGTCCACGCACGCCGACAGGGGCGCCGTCTCCAGCCGCAGCCCGGCCCGGTCGAACTTGCGCACCTCGTAGTCGCGCTTGCGGACGTTCCGTCCGAGCAGCCGCCGGTACGACTCGAAGGTGCCTTCCTCGTTGTGGACCACGGCCTCGGCGCTGCGCAGCTGGGCGCGGACCGGGAACAGACCGGCGAGCAGCCGCAGACTGTCGGTGGTGAGGAAGTCGAAGAGGAGGGCGTCGCGGCCGAGGCCGGCGGCGTGGTCCGCGAGCCCCTCGACCAACTCGGCCAGGGCGGAGCGCCGTTCGGACTCGTCCCCGGCGAGCAGGAACTCGTTGTGGTATCCGGTGCGGGTTCCCACGCGCAGGACCTCGCGGTCGGCGGCGACCGGCGGGAGAGGCGGGGCGTACTCGGCCGGGAAGTCGTAGGACGGGGTGGCGGCGAGCAGTCCGCTCCCCGACGACACCACGGTGTAGATGGCGGCGGCGAAGTCGGGGCGCTCCTGCCCGGCGAGCCAGCCGTGGCTCTGGTAGAAGCAGGAGACGGGCGCCAGGGAGTCCCAGGCGGCGCGGTCGATCTCGCCGATCGACGCCAGGTGCCTGGTCTCAGTCACGGCCGGGCCTCCTCCCGCTCGATCCGGTCCTCGGGGCGGTGCGCCTGTTCACAGCAGCCATTCCTTCGTGTCGAGCCCACCGACGACATGCCGCGCGTACGCGTCCCCGAATGCCTCGGTCTCCTGCCGGTTGCGTTCCCGTACGACGTCGGGATCGGCCTTGAGCGGCTGGTCCACGCCCACGAGCACCGTGTACAGGGGGACCGGCTGGGCGCCCCGGGTCAGCTTCGCCTCGAAAGTCCCCTGGCCGAGGTGGATGGCGCTGGTGGACCGCCCCGTCCCCTGGTCGATCGGGTGGTAGAAGACCAGGTTGAAGTAGTCCGCCTTGTTGGCGAAGTCGTAGTCGAAGCCCGCCACTCGGGCGTAGAGCATGTCCTGGTGGTGGTACCGCAGGGCGAAGCCGACGGGGCTGTCGCCTTCCTCGGCCAGCAGCAGGGTGCTGCGGTCGCCCAGGTGCCGTCCCTGCCGGCCGTAGACCTCCGCCGCCCGCTCGACCCCGTAGTCGTGGCCGTGCTTGCGCATGAGGGCGCTGTTGAGCGGAGCTATGCGGTCGACGACCTCGGGCAGAGCCACCTCCCGGATGGTGCGCCCGCTGTCACGGAAGGTGCGGACCTCGCGCCGGGCGCGGGGGCGCCGCTTGGCGGGGAGCCAGGCGTAGTAGTCGTCCAGGCCGTCCCAGAGACCGATCGGGAGCACCGTCTCCACGTCGTGGAAGAGGGCTACGGCCCCCTCGTGCTCGTGGGCGCGGGCGAGGTCGAGCGCGTCCTCACGGGGGAGGTAGTAGTAGGCGAGGACGGATGCCTCGGCCTCCTTGGCGAACTTCAGGGCCTCGACGGCCAGCGCCTCGACAGCCCCCGTTCGCTGCTGGGGTGCGGCGTCCGGGTGGTGGACGACCTGGCCGCGGAACTCCGACCAGCCCGCGCCGATCGCCAGCGGGCGTGAGGCGACAGCGGCGTGGCGCTCTTCGCCGACGAGGCCGGCGAGCAGATCGGCGGGCGTGTAGAGCGCGTGGGGAGGCCTGGTGAACGTGTAGGTCTCCAGACCGGCCACCGCGGTGCCCTCGGTGCCGTGGGCCGTGATGCGGCGGGCCCGCGCGCCCTGGGGCAGCTCCTCCTCCCGCACGCTCTGGAAGCCCGTGGTCGAGTAGAGGGTGGACCCGGAGGTGAGGGCCTCCCAGTCGGCGGCGGGCAGCGCGCCGACCGTGTCGTAGGTGCGGACATCCATGGGTGACTCCCGACGTTGACAAGAGGGTTGTTCCGTCGGCCTGAAGCGGATCACCGGGCGATCCGGCCGACAAGGTTCCGTACATCGCCGCCGCGGAACCGGATGAGGCGCACGCCGGTTCCCGACAGGCGTGCGAACAGGTCGAGGTTGGCCTGCCGCTGTTCCGCCCGCACCTTCAGGGCGTACCAGAGGATCGACCGGGGGCCGACGACCGTCCACAGGGTCTCCCGGGTGCCGCCCCACAGCTCCTCCCGGCTGATCCAGCGGCGCAGTGTGCGGCGCAGCAGCCGGGGCCAGGCGACGCGCAGCGGCGGGTCGACCCAGACCACGCAGTCGGCGGTGTGCGCGTAGGCCGCGACGGCGGCGGGGAACTGGCCGTCGACCACCCAGCGCGGGGCCTCCAACGCCTTCTGGATCTCCGCGAGGAACCTGTCCTCCGGCACCGGCGTCCAGCCCGGTCCCCAGAACAGGGCGTCCAGGCGGACCGGAGGCGCGCCTGGCTCCGCAAGCAGCCCGGCGAGGGTCGACTTGCCGCAGCCCGGCCCGCCGACTATCCACACTTTCCCCGCCGGCGGGCCGCCGGGAGGGTTCACTTCGTTCACAGGAGGTTCCTCTCCAGCCACTTGGCCACCCCGTCCTCGTCGTGATTATCCGTCAGTTCCGTTGCCGAAGACCGTACGTCAGAGGCGGCGTTGGCCATCGCCACGCCTGTGGCGGCCGCGCTGAGGAGGGCCATGTCGTTGGGCGCGTCACCGAAGGCGACGACGGCGCTCCAGTCGAGACCCCGGCCGGCGAGGAGCCAGGAGACGGCGGACCGCTTGTCGGCCCCGGGCGCCGAGACCTCGACGAGGCCCGCGTCCGAAGAGGTCCAGGTGAGCCCCGCGGGGGCGAGGAAGGCAGGCGAGGGAGGGCAGGGGCGCCGGGACATCAGGCACAGGACCTCCTCGCCGTACGGCACCTCCGCGACCCGGGGCGCCCCCGCGCCGCCACTGCTGAGGATGTCCGGCCAGCCGGGCCCGAGCAGCCGCCCGGAGGGGCGGTCCACCGCCCACGGAGCCGGTCCGAGCAGGGCCAGCGCCTCGCGCACCCGGGCCGGGTCCATGGCTCGGACCCGCCGCGGCCGGGGGTCGTCCAGGCAGCCGGTGACGGCTCCGTTGGAGGAGACGAGGGACGCGCCCAGTCCGCGCAGGGGCTCCAGCACCCGCCGGGCCGACCAGTCGGGCCGTGCGGTGGCGAGCACCAGATGTACGCCGTCGGCCACGGCGGCGGTGAGAGCCCGGCGGGTCCGTTCGCCGACCTCACGGTCCGCGTCCAGCAGTGTGCCGTCCAGGTCCGAGACCACGACTGCGGGGCGGGTGCCCCCAGGAAGATGGGGGCGCCCGCCGGTGCGTGCGGTGTCGGTGGAGGTCACGGGGACGGTTCAGGGGTGGTGCGCAGCGGCATGCGGTGCGTGATGGCGGCGGCGTACCGGTGGTAGTGCCACTGCTCGTAGCCGAGGTGGCTCTCGCCGCGGATGCCGAGGTCGGCGTTCTCGAAGAGGTGCCAGCCGGGCCGGTCGACCATACGGTCCATCTCCTCCCGGGGCGGGTAGTAGCCGCACTGGCGCTCCTCGTCGTTGAGCCCGATCAGGTACTCGCCGAAGAAGATGCCGCCCGGGGCGACCATGTCCATCGCATGGTGGATGAGCGCTTCCATCGTGTGGGCCCGGTTGGGGGGCATCGACCAGAGGCCGCTGCCCATCACCAGCTGGAAGTCTCCCGAGGCGGGGAGGGTCATGTAGTCCTGCTCGACGATGGTGCAGGCCTCGGTGAGGCCCTCCGCCGACAGCCTCTGCCGCAGTCCCACGACTTCGTGGTGGCCGTCGACGAGGTCGAACTCGCCGCCGTTCAGGAAGAGCGCGTCGGTCTCCACCCCGACGACCTCCCAGCCGGCGCGCAGCAGGGGGAGGGCGAACTTGCCGTCCGAGGCACCGAGCACGCAGGCCCTCGGGCGGACCCGGCGGGCGTACTCGCCCAGCGGGATGTAGCGGGCGAGCGCGGGGAAGTACGAGTAGTACGGCCCCCAGTAGCTCTGTGCGTCGACGTCCAGCACATGGCCTTCCAAGACATTCCCTTCGGTGGTGTGCGTCATGCGCCGATGGAGGCCACCGACTCGGCGGCGCTGTTGCGGGTACTGCCCCATCGTTTGGCCGAGGCCTCGTGGATGAACCAGATGTCGTCCTCGTCCAGGAGCCGGGAGACCACCTCCGGGTAGGCCTCCTCGAAGTACGTGTAGGGCGGCCGGTTGTCCTTCCGCGAGTGGTAGTCGAGCCGGTCCTGCCCGTGCTCCGCGGTGATGGCGGTCCCGGGGTGGTAGGTGAGGATGTTCGGGCTGGCCATGATGAGCAGCCCGTCGTCGATGAGGCGGCCGATCTCCTCGATCGTCTCCTCGATGGTCCCCCGGTCCTCGCCGTCGAGTCCGAAGAGGACGGAACTGCCGACGCGGATCCCGTGGGACCTGATGGTGCTCAGGGCTTCGCGCACCTTGCTCACCCATGCCTCGGGGTTGCGCCGCAGCAGGTTCTTGCCGACGTTCCGCATGACCTGCTGGGCCATGCTCTCGATGCCGATGTAGATGTAGGTGCAGCCGTTCTCCCTCATGAGGTCGAGGGCCGCACCGACCTCGTCCGCCTTGGCGCGGTTGAGGACGACGTCCACGGTGAGCTGAGCGCCCCACTCGAACGACCGGAGCTCCGGCCTGCTGTCCTGGAGGCGCGCCAGGTCGTGGCAGAAGTCGGTGATCGCCTTCCAGTTGCCGCCCCAGAAGACCGGATCGTCGAAGAAGGCCGCCTCAGCCCCCCAGTCGGCCAGCTGGCCGATGCGCCGTGCGACGTGCTCGGTCTCGGACACCGCGAAGCGCGTGGGCCGCTGCGACACCTGGATGCTCTCGGAGCAGAAGGTGCACTTGAACGGGCAGGCGTCCAGCGTCATCACGTGCGCGGTCCGGCTGCCCAGGGGCGAACTCCCCGCGCGGGTGAAGATCCCGAACCGGGCCCGTACGGAGAACGCTTCGTAGGGTGAGGGGAGTTGCACCGCGTTCACGCGCTCTCCCCGTACCGGGACGAGCACGGCTTCATCCGCCGTGAGGCCGACGATACTGCCGACGCCCTTCGTCGTCCCGTCGTGGCCGGCGACGAGCGGGAGCGCGTCGAGGACCTCCTCCACGGGGGTGGGGCCGAAGCCGGGGGTGGCGACGAGTCCGACCACGCGTAGCAGCAGGTCCAGCAGGGGGGCTCCGTCCCCCGCCACCACGAAGTCGACCACGGGCCGGGCGCGGCCGTCGCGGATGACTTCCACGGTACTGCTCCAGGAGAGGTCAGCCGTGCCGCTGGCGTGCTGGTAGCGGACGGTCTCGTCGGCGTGCCTCCCCCCGAGGACCACCAAGCAGTGCGGTGCGTGTTCCCTGGCCAGTTCGGCCATCTCCAGCGCGTAGCGGTGGCCGGCCGACACCGAGCTGAGCAGCAGCACCTTGGGGCGCAGCGCCAAGAGTTCGGTGATGAAGGCCTGACGGGCCACGTCGTCCCAGATGCGCGGATCGAAGACGTGGCCGTCGGTGGTGGGGCTGTCCGCGATGAGTACGGAGCGGGGGCCGTCCTCGGCGCGGCGGTAGGCGGCGTCCGGGTAGCGCCCCCAGTCGGGGACGACGTCGTCCAGCGACGGCTGCGGGGCGAGCCCGCGTTCCAGGCGGGTGACGGAGCGTTCGACGGTGAGCGAGAGTGCCGAGTAGAGGCACATGGGATCGCCGGGGTAGGCGACCTCTCCGCCGCGGCTGGTGGCGACGGGGACCAGAGCGGCCATGACCGGAAAGAGGTAGTGGTCCGCGCCGGAGGTGCCGCCGGCCCGCTCGAAGAGTTCACGCCGGCGGCTGAGACGGCCGGCCAGGACCGACGGGTCGGGTGGGGCCGGACATCGTTCTTCCAAGGGCGGACGAAGCGTCAATATCACGGAGAGCCCTGCGCTTCCTGCGATCAGATCGCGGAGATCAGACCGGCCACGGCGGGCTCGGCCGCCCTGCTGGTCACCAGGGAGGTGGTGTCCCCGAGTTTGCGGTAGGCGTGGGTGGCCAGGCAGGCCCGGGCGACGTCCGCGTAGTCGGTGGCGGCCGGGGCCCCGGCGATCTTGTCCACGGTGGCGGTGTCCTGCGCCTGGGCGGCCAGACGCAGCCGGGATTCGAGGTCGACGAGTTCCCGCGCCGCCTCGCGGGCGCCGTCCGGGGTGGTGGGGAAGGCCGGCAGGGAGGCCGGGACGACCGGGTCGCCGACGATCTTCCGGGCGAGCGCGCTCTCGTTGTCGTAGAAGTGGAAGGTGCCGGACTGGTGGATGTACCGGCCCGCGGGTACCCCGAGCAGACCGGCGGCGTACTGCTGCATGCCCATGAAGAGGAAGGCGTCGTAGGGCAGGACGGTCAGCGCCTGCTGGGCACGCATCACGGTGAGCCAGATGAGGGCCCCGTCCCGCAGGAAGAGGTGGACTCCCACGGCGCAGGGGTACTCCCGCGACTGGCGGAAGTTGTCCTGCGGCTCCAGGACCAGGGCGAAGGCCCGGCGGTGGGCGGGGTCGCGCTCGATGCGGCCCACGACCTCCTCCAGCTGGTTGCCGTTGGCCGTGACCAGCCGGTGGCCGAAGGCTCCGCTGAGGGTGTGCTGGTCGTCCGAGTACTCGTGGGCGCCCCGGCGGTAGTACGCGGGCGTCTCCACGTCGTTGCGCCCGTCGAGCGACCAGGCGAGGAGCCCGAAGCAGTACGCGAGGTTCACCGGCAGGTGCGGGGTGACGGCGAGACAGGAGGTGGGGTCCTCGACCGTGCTGCGGTGGGCGATCAGCTCGCGGTAAGGGCGGTCGTTGCGACCGAAGTCCGAGGCCTTCGAGAGCGGATCGCGGACGGAGGCGACGTCGAGCCCCTCATCCAAAACGGCCTGGAGACCGGAAGTATAAGAATTGGCAAATGAATGGAAAACGTCCATGTCGCATTCCCCCTAATGGTGAGAGCCGCGCGAGGGCAGCGCGAAATTTCACCTCGCACAGTTCGGACAAAGCATCGTGGCCTCTTGATCACTTGCCCGATCGATCCCACACCAGCCGTTCATCGTTGTCAACCAGCTCTGGTAGACAGCCTTTTGACATCGTCGTGACCTGGCAGGCGCCGAAATCGGCAGATTCGTTTACGCCATTGACATCCACGGGAGAGACACTGCTAGTGTGCGCGCTTGAATTTCCCGTAGCTACCTCACTGTCGGGGGAATGAGGTCAAACAGTGCCTGATTTCAGCCGTTTCACACGGTCATGGCTGGATGAACGATGGCGTATCGGGTGGGGCACCGGCGTGGTGCTCTTGACCTACGCCGGGCTCATCGCCGTCCGCCCCGCCTCGGAGCACGGGGTGGGTGGCCCGATCGCGCTGCTGGCTCTGGTGGGTTACACGCTCGGTGCTCTGCTGATCGTCTCCGGCGCCGTGGCACGGCTGCCCGCCACCACCGTGGCCCTGCTGCCCGTGGCCATCACGGTGAACATCGTGATGGGCAAGGTCGTCTATTTCAGCGGCCTCCCCCTGCAACTCGACTCCATCGGGACCGTGCTGGTGGGAGTGATCGCGGGACCTGCCGCGGGTGCCGCGACCGGGGCACTCGCCAGCGTCATCGTCGGCATGACGATCACGCCCGGCGCCCTGCCGTACGCCGTGACGGCGGCCATGATCGGCTTCACCGCCGGCATGCTGGCACGTTCGGGACTGTTCCGACGGCTGCCCACCGCGGTGCTCGCCGGTGGCTTGATCGGGGTGGTCGCGGGAGTCGTCTCCGCCCCCATCACCGCCTTCGTCTTCGGCAACGCGAGCGGATCAGTGGGCCAGTCCGCGCTGATCGCGACCTTCCAGGCGTTCGGTAACGGGATGCTCAAGGCCGCCACGCTGCAAGGACTTGTGGCGGACCCCCTCGACAAGGCGCTGACGGTGGTACTCGCGATGGCCATCCTCAAAGGGCTGCCACCAGGCTTCCTGCACCGCTTCCCCTTCGCCCGCGACCGGCATGTCCTGGCGCCCCGGCCCGACCTGGTGAGGGCGGGATGAGCGCCGTGCATGCCAGCCCTCACACAACGGGTAATTCACTTGTCCACCGGCTCAGCCCGCTGACCAAACTGACCTTCGCCGTCACCGTGACCGTCTGCGCTTTCGCCGTGGTGGATTACCGGTGGCCCCTACTTCTGTTCTGCGCTCTGCTCCTTCCGGCTGCGATCTACGCAAAAGTGTTGCGCCGTTTCGTGCTCATGCTCGCCACGTTCTGGGTTCCGGTGGCCGCAGTTCTCTTCGTGGTCCAAGGTTTCTTCTTCCCCGAAGCACATGACGTCATCGCCCGATTCGGCCCGTTGGAACTCAAGAGCGAGGGGGTCGACTACGCCCTCCTGACGGCACTGCACATCCTGGTGCTGATGAGCGGATTCTTCCTGCTGCTCCTCACCACGCACGCCGCGACCCTCATGAGCGCACTGGGCGAGCGCAATGTGTCGCCGAGTCTCATCTACATCGTGTCGGCGGCACTGCAGATCGTGCCGGCACTCAGCCGGCGCGCCACGCGCATCCTCCACGCCCAGCAGGCACGCGGCCAGGTGATCCGCGGACTGCGCGGACGGGTGCGTGCCCTGGTGCCCCTGGTGGGCCCGCTGATTCTCGGCGCCTTCACCGACGTGGGTGAGCGCGCCGCCGCCATGGAGACCCGGGGCTTCGGCGCCACCCGGCGCCCTACGAGCCTCATCACGGTTCCTGACAGCGCGGTGCAGCGGAGCGCGCGCGCCGCAATGATGCTTTGTGCCGTGGTCGCGGTCACCGTGAACGTGTGGGGAGTAATGCGTTGATCGAAGTCAAGGGTTTCTCCTTCACCTATCCGACCGACTCCCGGCCGGCCCTCCACGACATCGGATTCGAAGTCGGGCCGCACGAACTCTGCGCCGTCGTCGGCGGAAGCGGCGCGGGCAAGAGCACCCTGGCCGGCGTGGTGAGCGGCACCATTCCCCATCTCACCGGGGGTTCGGCAGAAGGGCTGGTCCAGGTCAACGGCCGGGATCTCGCCGACACCTCGCTGTCCGGGCTGGTGGGCGAGGTCGGGCTGGTCATGCAGAATCCGTTCAACCAGATATCCGGTGCCCGCTTCTCCGTACGCGAGGAAATCGCCTTCGGCCTGGAGAACATGGGGGTGCCCCGGGACGAGATGGCGGCCCGGGTCGACACCGTCCTGCAGGACCTCGGGCTCACCAAGGTGCGCGACCGGTCACCGTACGAGCTCTCGGGCGGACAGCAGCAACTGCTGGCCATCGGATCCGTCATGGTCATGCGTCCGGCCGTCATGGTCCTCGACGAACCGACCTCGCAGCTGGACGCGGCCGGCAGCGCTCTGGTCTTCGAAGCGCTCGGCACCCTCAGGGAGCAGGGCGTCACCATCCTGCTGATCGAACACCGGATGGAGCGCCTGGCCCGCGCCGCCGACCATGTCCTCGTCCTCGACGGAGGCACGATCGTGGCGAAGGGCTCACCCGGCGAGGTGCTGGCGGACGAGCGGCTGGAGGAATGGGGGGTCGCCCCACTGCGCTACACCGTGGCCGCGCGCCGTGCCGCGTCCCGGGGACTCTGGCCGGACGCCAGGCCGCTGCCGGTCACGCTCGACGCCGCCGCCGAGGGGTTCGGCGCGACGGTGGCCCACTTCGACCGAGGAGACCGGCGATGATCGTGCGGATCGATTCCCTGACCTTCCGCTACCCCAACGGGACCACGGCGCTGGACGAGGTGTCCTTCTCCGTCGCGGCCGGTGAGCGGGTGGCGATCGTCGGTTCCAACGGCGCGGGCAAGAGCACCCTCGCCCGTCACCTCGTCGGCATCGAACGCCCGGCCTCGGGAACCATCGAGATCGCCGGGCGGCGGGCCGACGGGCTCAGCATCGCCGAACTCGCCCGCACCGTGGGGTTCGTGTTCCAGAACCCGGACGACCAGCTCCACGCGGCAAGCATCACCAAGGAGGTGGAGTTCGGCCCGCGCAACCTCCGCTTCCCCGCCGCGCGCCGCAAGGAGCTGGTCGAGTCCGCCCTGCGGAGGACGGGACTGGCGCAGTCGCGCGACGCCCACCCCCACCACCTGTCTCTCGGCGAACGCAAACGGGTCGCCCTGGCCGCGGTCCTGGCCATGGACACCCCGGTCGTCGTCCTCGACGAGCCGACGACCGGACAGGACCACGCCTCGGTGGTCCTGTTGGGGAAGCTGGTCGACGATCTCGGCGCCGACGGCCGGACCGTCCTCGCCATCACGCACGACATGGACTTCTGCGCCGAGCACTTCGACCGGGTGATCCTTCTGGAGGACGGCCGGATCTCCTGGGACGGCCCGGTCGACCGCTGGCTGGCGCAGGCCGCGGACACGGCCGGCCAGGCATTCGAACTGCCCCAGATGACCCGGCTCGGACGCCGCCTGGGATGGGAGGGATCGGTGTCGACCGTGACGGGCTTCCTGGAACACCTCGCCCCCGGGGCCGGCCCCGCACCGGTTGTGTCCACCGCTCCCTGACACGACGCGCCCCGGGCCATCGCGTCCGGCCCCTCTCCTTGGACCGGGCGCGCCGCTGTCGTCCTCTCCCGAAGTGCGGCGGCGCTGACCTACCGAGGACGACACTTCGTGGGAGATCCTTCGCACACCCGGATCAGTCAGACCCGGCGGTACGTGAAGGGGCGGTCACACCTGCCGAAGGACGCCGGGCGGCGCATGGGCGAGTTCTTCGTCCCCGCGCCGTCGAAGCCGGATCCTGGCCGAGACCGGAACCGAGATCACCGAGACCCGGACAGCACGCGCCCGGCGGCGTCGCCGCATCCGACAAAAGCAAAAGCCCCAGGTCACGGCGAGTGAGTCCTGAGGCTTCCACAGAGCCGCCTTCGGGATTCGAACCCGAGACCTACGCATTACGAGTGCGTTGCTCTGGCCAACTGAGCTAAGGCGGCACGCTCTGTCGCACCATGGTGCGGTCAGCAGCGACGCCAAGTCTACACAGTTTCCAGGGGTGCTTCGCACCACCCGCCCGCACGGCCGTATCCGCAGGTCACGTGCACTTCTTGCCGTCCTTGGGCGGGGTGCCGTCCAGCAGATACGTGTTGATCGCCGTGTCGACGCAGTCGCTGCCCCGGCCGTACGCCGTGTGCCCGTCACCCTCGTAGGTGAGGAGGGTGCCGGAGGAGAGCTGGTCCGCGAGGGACTCGGCCCACTTGTACGGCGTCGCGGGGTCGCGGGTGGTGCCGACCACGACGATCGGGGCGGCTCCCTTCGCCTCGGTGCGGTGCGGGGCGCCTGTGGGAGCCACGGGCCAGGAGCCGCAGTTCAGCGCTGCCCAGGCGAAACCCCGGCCGAAGACCGGGGAGGCCTTCTCGAACTCGGGCAGTGCCTTCTCCGCCGCACCGGGGCCGGTGAAGGCCGGGGCCAGGTCGAGGCAGTTCACAGCGGCGTTGGCGAACATCAGATTGGCGTACTCGCCGCTCGGCTCACGCTCGTAGTAGTTGTCGGCCAGGGAGAGGAGGCCGGACCCGTCACCCTGCTGCGCGCCTGCCAGAGCCTCGCGGAGCTGGGGCCAGGCCGCCTCGTCGTACATCGCCATGACCACACCCGTGGTCGCCAGGGACTCGGTCAGCTGCCGCTTCTCGCCGGTCGGCACGGGCTCGGAGTCCAGGTCGGCGAAGAGCTTCTTCAGGGCGGTCGCCGCGTCGGCCGTCGACGTGGTGCCGAGCGGGCACTCCGCCTGCTTCACACAGTCCGCCGCGAAGGCCTGGAAGGCTCCCTCGAAGCCCGCGGTCTGATCGCGGTTGATGTCGATCGCGGGGAGCGAGGGGTCCATCGCCCCGTCCAGCACCAGACGGCCCACCCGGGAGGGGAACAGTTCGGCGTAGGTGGCGCCGAGGAAGGTGCCGTACGAGGCACCGACGTAGTGCAGTCTTTCGTCTCCGAGCAGGGAGCGCAGGATGTCCATGTCGCGCGCCGTCTCGACCGTGGAGACGTGCGGGAGGATCTTGCCGGACCGCTTCTGGCAGCCCTCGGCGAACTTCTTGAACGACTTGCTCAGCCGGGCGACCTCGCCCTCGTCGTCCGGGGTCTGGTCCACCTGCGTGTAGGCGTCCATCTCCTTGCCGGAGAGGCACTCGACCGGCTCGCTCCGGGCGACCCCGCGTGGGTCGACGGACACCACGTCGTACCGGGCGCGGACGGGAGCGGGGTACCCGATGCCCGCGTAACCCTGCAGGTAGTCGACGGCCGAGCCCCCGGGGCCGCCGGGATTCACCAGGAGGGAGCCGATCCGCTTCCCCGGCCCGGTGGCCTTCTTGCGGGAGACGGCCAGCTTGACGTCTCCGTCGTCCGGCTCCCCGTAGTCCAGCGGGGCCTTCATCGTGGTGCACTGGAAACCCTCGACACCGCAGTCCCGCCAGCGCAGCTTCTGCCCGTAGTACGGCTTCAGCTCCTCCGCCACGGCCGAACCCGTCGCCGACGCACTCGGCGTCGAACCCCCGCTGCTGCAGCCGGAGACGAGAAGGCCGGCCGTGCCGAGCGCGGTGGCGAAGATACGGAGCAGGCGCCTGGAGTCCATCCCGGGAGCCTAGCCGCCGTAGGACGACTCAATCGATTCCCTGCCCATACGGGTGAATTCACTCAGCCGCATGGACCGTCCGGAACGGGCGGGACCACGGGTCGTGCGGGCTGACGCCGGGCGTCAGCCCGCCCGGAGCGCCACCGCCATCGCCTCCACGGCGAGCAGGGGCGCGACGTTGCGGTCGAGGGCACGGCGGCAGGCGATCACCGCCTCGATCCGGCGCAGGGTCCGTTCCGGGGTCGACGACTCGGCGATCCGGTCCAGGGCGTCCCGTACGTCGGTGTTGGCGAGGGCGATCCGGGAGCCGAGCTGGAGGGCCAGCACGTCACGGTAGAAACCGGTGAGCTCACTCAGCGCGAGATCGAGGCTGTCGCGCTGGGTACGCGTCCTGCGGCGCTTCTGCCTGTCCTCCAGCTCCTTCATCGCGCCCGCCGTGCCGCGGGGCATCCGGCCCCCGGCCACACCCCCGAGCGCGGCCTTCAGGTCTTCCGTCTCCTTGACGTCGACCTCCTCGGCGAGCTGCCTGGCGTCGTCGGTGGCCGTGTCGATCAGCTCCTGGGCCGCCTTGAGACAGCCTCCGACGTCGTGGACGCGCAACGGCAGCTTGAGCACCGCGGCGCGGCGGGCGCGCGCCCGCTCGTCCGTGGCCAGACGGCGCGCCCGGCCGATGTGCCCCTGAGTGGCGCGTGCGGCGGCCGCAGCCCGATCGGGGTCGATGCCGTCGCGCCTGATCAGCACGTCGGCCACCGCGTCCACGGGAGGCGTGCGCAGCGTGAGGTGCCGGCAGCGGGAGCGGATGGTGGGCAGCACGTCTTCCAGGGAAGGAGCGCAGAGCAGCCACACCGTGCGGGGCGCGGGCTCCTCCACCGCCTTCAGCAGGACGTTCCCCGCCCCCTCCGTGAGACGGTCCGCGTCCTCCATGACGATGACCTGCCAGCGGCCGACGGCGGGGGACAACTGAGCCCGTCGGACGAGCTCACGGGTCTCCTTCACACCGATGGAGAGCAGGTCCGTGCGGATCACCTCGACGTCGGCGTGGGTGCCGATCAGCGCCGTGTGGCAGCCGTCGCAGAAGCCGCAGCCCGGGGCCCCGCCGAGGGCCCGGTCGGGGCTGGTGCACTGGAGCGCCGCGGCGAAGGCGCGGGCGGCCGTGGACCGGCCGGAGCCCGGCGGACCGGTGAACAGCCAGGCATGGGTCATCTTCGAGCCCGAGGGGACCGGCTCCCCCGCGGAATTGGCCGTGACCAGCGCATCCGCGTCCCGGGCGGCGGCACCGAGCTGCTCCTGCACCCGGTCCTGTCCGACCAGGTCGTCCCAAACGGTCATGGTCACCGCCCTTCCGGTGGCGTGCTGCGGAACGCCGGGATCCCAGCGCCTCCCTATTGTGCGGGAAGGGGCTGACAATCCCGGCGTCCCGTCCTCGGGCTCACCACCGTCCGCCGACGGCCGGCCCGGCGCACACGCCCGTCAGCGGCGGGGCCGGCGCCCACCGCGTCCGGAGCCGCCCTGCTCCTCGTCCTGCCCTCCGAGCAGTTCGTCGGCGAGGGAAGGAAGATCGTCGAGCGGTGTCTCCTCGGCCCAGTCGGAACGCGGCCGCTTCCGGTGGCCGGCGGCGTCCTCGGCCGTCCGCCCGGCCTGCGGGTCGTCGATCTGAGGCAGCTCACGCGTGCGCTCGTTCTCGCTCTCGGCGGCGGAAGCGCGACGCTCGTCACGGAAGACACCCGGCGGCACGCGGTCCGACGGATCCTCGTCCCGCACGGGCCGGAGCACGGCCGTCTCGTCCGCGTCGCGCACGGGCGGCAGAACAGCAGTCTCGTCCGCAGGGCGGTCCGGCCTGGCGACCGGCACGGGCTGCGTGATCTCGTTCGGACTGACGACCGGGGTCGGGACGGTGAGCTCGTTGTCCGGCGCGGACGGTCCGGGGGATCGCCGCGCGGCAGCGGCGGCCTCCTCGGCCCGGGCTGCTGCCTCGGCCTCCGCGCGGCGGCGGGCCTCCTCGGCCCTCACCAGCGCCTCCTCCGCCTTGCGCTGCTTCTCCAGGCGCAGCTCCTCCGCCTCCTTGCGCAGACGGGCTTCCTCCTGGGCCTGGCGGCGCAGCCTCTCCTGCTCGGCTTCGCGCTCCCGCTCCTCGGCCTCCAGGCGGGCCCGCTCCTCCTCAGCACGGCGGCGCGCCTCCTCGGCACGCTGCCGGGCCTCCTCCGCCTGCCGTTCGGCCTCGCGCTGCCGCGCCTCTTCCTCCTCGCGGCGCTTGCGCTCCTCCTCCTCGGCACGGAGCTTCGCGAGCTGAGCCTGCCGCTCCCGCTCCAGCCGCTCCTCCTCCGCCTTGCGTGCCGCCTCTTCCTCCGCCTTGCGCCTGGCCTCTTCCTCGGCCGCCTTGCGCGCCTCTTCCTGGGCCTTGATCTCGGCCTCGGAGAGCGGCAGGAGCCGGTCGAGCCGGTGGCGTACGACGGTGGTGACGGCTTCGGGTTCCTGCCCCGCGTCCACCACCAGGTAGCGGGCCGGGTCGGCCGCCGCGAGAGTGAGGAAACCCGACCGCACCCGGGTGTGGAATTCGGCCGGCTCGGATTCCAGCCGGTCGGGTGCCTCGGTGAAGCGTTCCCGTGCGGTCTCCGGATCGACGTCCAGAAGCACCGTCAGATGCGGGACGAGCCCGCTCGTCGCCCAGCGCGAGATACGGGCGATCTCGGTCGGGGCGAGGTCCCGGCCCGCGCCCTGGTAGGCGACGGACGAGTCGATGTAGCGGTCCGAGATGACGATCGCGCCGCGTTCCAGGGCGGGACGGACGACCGAGTCCACGTGCTCGGCCCGGTCAGCGGCGTACAGCAGTGCCTCGGCCCGGTTCGACAGACCGGCCGACGAGACGTCCAGCAGGATCGAACGCAGCCGCTTGCCGACCGGAGTGGCCCCCGGCTCGCGTGTCACGACGACCTCGTGGCCCTTGGCACGGATCCATTCCGTGAGGGCCTCGACCTGGGTGGACTTGCCGGCCCCGTCACCGCCCTCCAGGACGAGGAAGAAACCGTTCGCAGCAGGAGCGACGGCCGGGTCGCCACCGCGCAGTGCCTCACGCAGGTCACGGCGGAGCGGCACACCGGCCCGGTCGTCGGTCCTGGCGAGGACGATCACCGCGACGGGCAGCAGCAGTGCACCGATGAGCATCAGCGCGAAGGCCGCGCCACCGTGCGCGAAGACGAAGTCACCGGACCCCAGACGGTGCCGTCCGATGGCGGCGGCGAGCAGCGGACCGCCCACCGCACCGAGCGCGACCAGCACACGGACGACTGCCTGAAGGTGCTCGGTGGTCCTGGCCTGCCGGAAGGCCTCCGTCTCCTGGTCGATGACCGCATGCCCGATGTGGGCTGCGACCCCCGCCGAGTAACCGGCGAGCAGGGCGATCAGCAGACCGGTCGCGGTGTCGGGCACCAGGCCGAGCGCGAGGAGCGCGAGGCCCGTGACGGCGACCGCCAGGGACAGCAGCCGACGCCGCGACAGGGCGGGCAGCACCTTTCGCGCGGTGCGGATGCCGAGTGCGGTACCGCCGGTCAGCGCCAGGATCAGCAGGGCGAAGGTGGCGGGCCCGCCACCGAGGTCGGCGGCGTGCAGCACGGACACGGCGGCCGCGGCGGCGATGGCCCCGGCGACGGCGGAGCACGCGGCGACGACCAGCGGGATGCTGCCGGTGCGGCCCTTGTCGGACCCCGTGGCGGCGGCCGGACGGCGCAGGCCCTCCAGGGGAGAGCGCGGGCGGGGCGTCTGGGTGGCCGGCAGTTCCAGGAAGTACAGGGTCGAGACCGAGGCGGAGAAGAGCCCCGCCGCCACGTAGGCGCCGAGGGCGGCCTGGTGGAAGGAGAACCAGTCGAAGCCGGTGCCGAGAAGTTCACCGATCAGAGCGGCGACCACCAGCACGGCGGCGGCCGCGGGGACCGCCAGGAAGTTCGTCCGCAGGGAGAGCCTGCGCAGGGCGTCGAGGTGGTCCGGCAGAGGGCGCACGGCGGCACCCTCCGGAGGCGGGGCGGGAAGCAGGGCGGGAGCCGCGCTCTCCTTGGCCACCGTCCACAGCCGCTCACCGACACCGGCCACGAAGACGGTGATCAGGATCATCAGGAGGGCCTTGTCCGGCATCCAGTCGATCCACAGCGGGGCGACGACCAGCAGAGCGAGCCGCAGCCCGTCCACCCCGATCATCAGCCAGCGCCGGTCGACCGGACCACCGGGCGCGGTGAGCGCCGTCAGAGGCCCCAGGAGTACGGCTCCGAAGAGCACGGTGGAGAGAATCCGGGCACCGAACACGGCGGCGACGGCGAAGGCCGCCCCGCGGTACCCGGCCCCGAAGGAGCCCTCGAGGACCGCCGCCTGCAGCGACAACAGCACAAGCACGAGAAGGGCGAGTGAATCGCCGATACTGCCGACGAGCTGGGCGCTCCACAACCGCCTGAGCGGGGGGACGCGCAACAGGGCCCGTACGGCGCGCTCGCGTGAGTCTGCGGCAAGTGTGTCGGAGGTGGGGCTCACGACCAATGGCTGCTCGGCTCGCGTCATCCGCCCAGCCTATCGGCAGCCGCGCGGTGCCCGGGGGCCGCGTCCGAACATATGCCCAACGAATGCGCGGTCAGCACCGCCCGCCGAAGCCGGATGCGCGGGCCGCACCGCACATGGACGCCGGACGCGCGGTCAGCACCGCACGCCGACGCCGGAGGCGCAGCGTCCCAGCACCACACACGGACGCCGGAAGGGCCGGGGTCGTCCCGGCCCTTCCGGCGTTCGAGGCCGACGGTCAGCTCCTCGTCACCGCGCAGCCGACGGCAGTGCACACGGGCGGGTCCCCGCGCCGGTCCCTGGCCGGCCGGTTCCCCGCGTCCGAGGTCAGGCGGTCAGCTCTCCTCGGACGAAGCCGAAGCCGTCCCCTTCGCGGCGGTGGCCGCCTTCTTGGCAGGCGCCTTCTTGGCGGCGGTCGCCTTCTTCGCGGCCGTCGTCCTGGTGGCGGCCGTCTTCTTCGCAGTGGCCTTCTTGGCCGTCGTGGCCTTCTTCGCGGTCGCCTTCTTGGCCGGGGCCTTCTTGGCCGTCTTCTTCTTCGCCGGCCCCTTGGCACGCTTCTCGGCGAGCAGCTCGTAGCCGCGCTCCGGCGTGATGTCCTCGACGCTGTCGTCGGTCCGCAGCGTCGCGTTCGTCTCGCCGTCGGTGACGTACGCGCCGAAGCGGCCGTCCTTCACGACGACCGGAGCCCCGCTCACGGGGTCCGTGCCCAGTTCCTTCAGCGGAGGCTTGGCGGCTGCCCGGCCGCGCTGCTTCGGCTGTGCGTAGATCGCCAGGGCCTCCTCGAGCGTGATGTCGAAGAGCTGGTCCTCGGACGTCAGGGAACGCGAGTCCGTGCCCTTCTTGAGGTAGGGCCCGTAGCGGCCGTTCTGCGCGGTGATCTCGACGCCGTCGGCGTCCTCACCGACGACCCTCGGCAGGGACATCAGCTTGAGCGCGTCGGCCAGGGTCACCGTGTCGAGCGACATGGACTTGAAGAGGGACGCGGTCCGCGGCTTCACCGCGTTCTTGCCCGTCTTCGGGGTCCCCTCGGGCAGTACCTCGGTGACGTACGGGCCGTAGCGCCCGTCCTTCGCGATGATCTGGTTGCCGCTGACCGGGTCGGCTCCGAGCTCGAAGTCGCCACTCGGCTTGGCCAGCAACTCCTCCGCGAGCTCCACGGACAGCTCGTCGGGTGCCAGGTCCTCCGGCACGTCGGCGCGCTGGTGGCCCTCCGAGTCCTTCTCACCGCGCTCGATGTACGGACCGTAACGTCCGACGCGCAGCTTGATGTCGTTGCCGACGGGGAACGAGGAGATCTCGCGGGCGTCGATGGCGCCCAGGTCCGTCACGAGCTCCTTGAGGCCACCGAGGTGGTCCCCGTCACCGTTGCCCGCGGCGGAGGCGGCACCCGCACCGGTCGTGTCGTCACCGGCGCCGAAGTAGAAGTGCCGCAGCCACGGCACGGACTGGGCCTCGCCCCGCGCGATGCGGTCGAGATCGTCCTCCATGCGGGCGGTGAAGTCGTAGTCCACGAGCCGGCCGAAGTGCTTCTCCAGCAGGTTGACCACGGCGAAGGAGAGGAACGACGGCACCAGGGCCGTG
The DNA here is from genome assembly GCF_044385685.1 of Streptomyces sp. ALB3. Taxonomy (NCBI): domain Bacteria; kingdom Bacillati; phylum Actinomycetota; class Actinomycetes; order Kitasatosporales; family Streptomycetaceae; genus Streptomyces; species Streptomyces sp. ALB3. The sequence goes on from NZ_JBISCE010000046.1 coordinate 113,702, forward strand.
CCCTTCTTGAACACGTAGCCGCGGTCCAGGATGGTCCCGATGATCGAGGCGTACGTCGACGGCCGGCCGATCTCGCGCTCTTCCAGCTCCTTGACCAGCGAGGCCTCGGTGTAACGGGCCGGCGGCTTGGTGGCGTGGCCGTCGACCGTGACCTCGTCCGCGGTCAGTGCGTCACCCTCGGCGACCTGCGGCAGACGCCGCTCGCGGTCGTCCAGTTCCGCGTTCGGGTCGTCCGCGCCTTCGACGTACGCCTTCATGAAGCCGTGGAAGGTGATCGTCTTGCCGGACGCCGAGAACTCTGCGTCGCGGCCGTCACTCGCCCGTCCACCGATCTTCACGGTGACGGAGTTCCCCGTGGCGTCCTTCATCTGGGAGGCGACGGTCCGCTTCCAGATCAGCTCGTAGAGCCGGAACTGGTCGCCGGTGAGGCCTGTCTCGGCCGGGGTGCGGAAGCGGTCGCCGGAGGGGCGGATCGCCTCGTGCGCCTCCTGCGCGTTCTTGACCTTCCCGGCGTAGGTGCGGGGCTTGTCGGGCAGGTAGTTCGCCCCGTACAGCTGGGTGACCTGCGCCCGGGCCGCGGAGACCGCGGTGTCCGAGAGAGTCGTGGAATCCGTACGCATGTAGGTGATGAAGCCGTTCTCGTACAGCTTCTGTGCCACCTGCATCGTGGCCTTGGCCCCGAAGCCCAGCTTGCGGCTCGCCTCCTGCTGGAGGGTCGTCGTGCGGAAGGGCGCGTACGGCGAGCGGCGGTACGGCTTCGACTCGACGGACCGGACCGCGAACGCGGAGTCGGCCAGCGCCGCGGCCAGGGCGCGGGCGTTCGCCTCGTCCAGGTGCAGCGTCTGGGCGGAACCCTGCTTGAGCTGCCCGTCCGGACCGAAGTCGCGGCCCTGGGCGATGCGACGCCCGTCGACTGCGCTGAGGCGCGCGGTGAGCGTCGAGGGATCGGACGCGTCACCGGTGCGGCCCGTGGCGAAGGTGCCGGTCAGGTCCCAGTACTCGGCGGAACGGAAGGCGATGCGCTCGCGTTCCCGCTCGACGACGAGGCGGGTGGCCACGGACTGGACACGGCCCGCGGAGAGCCGCGGCATGACCTTCTTCCACAGGACCGGCGACACCTCGTAGCCGTAGAGACGGTCGAGGATCCGGCGGGTCTCCTGGGCGTCGACCATCCGCTGGTTGAGCTCACGCGGGTTGGCGACGGCTGCCCGGATCGCGTCCTTGGTGATCTCGTGGAAGACCATCCGGTGGACCGGGACCTTGGGCTTGAGAACTTCCTGCAGGTGCCACGCGATGGCTTCGCCCTCGCGGTCCTCATCGGTGGCGAGGAAGAGTTCGTCGGATTCGGCGAGGAGCTGCTTCAGCTTCCTGACCTGGGCCTTCTTGTCTGCGTTGACGACGTAGATCGGCTGGAAGTCGTTTTCGACGTCCACGCCGAGGCGGCGTACCTCACCGGTGTACTCGTCCGGCACCTCGGCGGCGCCGTTCGGCAGGTCGCGGATGTGCCCGACGCTCGCCTCGACGACGTATCCGGGGCCGAGATAGCCCTTGATCGTCTTCGCCTTGGCAGGCGACTCGACAATGACGAGTCGGCGGCCTGCGGTCTCGCTGGTCGGGGACAACTTCGCTCTTCTCTCCGGTCGACACTCATGGGGCATCCGGGCAGCGCTCTTACGCTGCCTGCGGTGCTGTCGCTGCGGAGTGTGACGGTACAACCCGCCCCCGTGTCAAACGGCAAAAGCCCGCAACGGCCACTCGAACGGTAACCCGACTTCCGCCATTCCTGCCGCCCGGACTGCCCGGTCCGCTCCTCGCGGGCCTGTCGCCTGCCGGTTTCCTGCGTCCTGTCGGAGGGCCTGCGGGCGGCCGGCCGACGACCACGGGTCCGCGCCGGAGACGTGGATCAGATGCGGGTGAAGCACCACACGCCGAGAACGAGGAAGAGTACGCCGAAGAGCGTGGCGAGAGCGGCGGAGGCGACGGGGCTCACACCGAGAGCCACCGGCGCACGCTGGATGGTGCGCGCCCCCGTCCAGACGAGGAGGGCGGCACCGAACAGCGCGAAGGCCGCACCGGCGAAGGCTCCGGTGACACTCTCCATGTCCGTACCCCTCACGCTCTCCGCCCGGCCGCCACCGCGGCGCTCGTGCGCCGGGGGCTGCCCGTGGCCGCGGTGCCGCCGCCCTGTGCGGGCGGCTCGGCAGAGGGGAGGCTGCCACCCCACGACGTCACCGGCACGAACCCCGGATGAACACCGCGCAGCCGCCCGGGGAACTGCCGTCCACGGACCGCTGGACGCGCGCGACCGCCCGGCTGAACGACTGTGGGCGGAACCGCGCGGGCCGGACCGGAACACCTTGCTGGCAGACGAGAAGGCCCTGGTCACGGGAGCGTCGAGTGCGGGAGGGTACCGCTCCGGTGTACGGGATCCCAGGAGCAGGACGGTACGCCCGGGGCCTGGTACCCCCGGGACACTGGCACCCCCTGCGCCTGGTACTCCGGGCCTGACACTCCCCGTGACCTGGCACCCCCGGTGACGCGGCGCCACGCCTCGGTGCCGGCACGCCTGCCGCACGGGGCCACGCACCGTACGGGCACGTCACCGCACGGGATCACCACCGCACGGGGCGCGTCACCGTACGGGGTCGAGGAAGCCCTCCTCCACCAGGAGCCGGATGGCCTGCGGGGTGCGGTCGCGCAGCAGCACCGGGTCCTCGGCCATCAACTGGGCGATGGCGTCCAGGATCCGGCCTGCGGGCAGCGAGCCGTCGCACACTCCGGCGAACCCCGCCCCGACGGCGTCGACCTTGGTCGCCCGCCTCATCCCACGGTGCTGACGCAGCACCACATGCTCGGGGTCCTCGGCACCCGGTAGCCCGACCTGCTCCTGGACGACCTCTTCGGCCAGGGTGAAGTGCGCGGCGAGCAGCGCCGCGTCGTCGTGCTCACGCAGGTAGTCCTGCCGTGCGAAATGGGCCTCGACGGCCGGCCCGAGAGGCTGCTCCACCGCATGCGGCCACTCCTCCGCCACGAGCGAGGGAACCCCGGAGGCCGCAGCGGCGGACTTCCGGAGCGTGATCCAGCCGAAGCCGACGGCCTTGGTACTGCGGGCCTCGAACTCGTCCAGCCAGGCTTCGTACCGCTCGGTGTAGAGGGCGGGGTCGGTGCGGTGGTCACCGCTGTCCCGCAGCCACAGCTCGGCGTACTGCGTGACGTCCTGCACCTCACGCTGCACGATCCAGGCGTCGCAGCCGGCGGGCACCCAGGAACGCACCCGGTCCTGCCACTCCTCACCCTCCACGTGCTGCCAGTTGGCGAGGAACTGCGCGTACCCGCCCTCCTCGAGCCGGTCCCCGGCCTGCTGCACGAGTGTCCGGCACAGGTCGTCGCCGCCCATGCCGCCGTCGCGGTACGTCAGCCGGGCGCCGGGCGAGATGACGAAGGGCGGGTTGGACACGATCAGGTCGTACTTCTCCGTACCGACCGGCTCGAAGAGGGAGCCCTCCCGCAGCTCGGCGGGGGCCGCACCGGACAGGGCGAGGGTGAGTCGGGTGAATTCCAGAGCACGCGGATTGACGTCCGTGGCCGTGACCCGGGTGGCGTGCTGGGCTGCGTGCAGGGCCTGGATGCCGGAACCCGTACCGAGGTCGAGGGCGGAGGTCACGGGCTTTCGCACCGTGATCCCGGCGAGCGTGGTGGAGGCTCCACCGACGCCGAGGACCACGCCCTCCTCGTGCGAGCCGATGCCGCCGGCGCCACCGACGGCGCACCCCAGGTCGGAGACGATGAACCAGTCCTGGCCCTCAGGCCCGCCGTACGGCCGTACGTCGACGGTCGCTCTGACCATGCTGCCGTCGTGGACCGTCCAGCCGTCCTCCACGCACTGTTCGAGCGGGAGGGCCGCGGCGGCCGCGGCGGCCGGCACAGCGTGCTGCAGAAGGAACAGCCGCACCAGCGTGTCGAGCGGCGAATCACCGCGGGTGGCGCGGAGCGCCGGGACGGTCTCGTTACGGGCGAGGGCGGCGTACGCGGGCGCGCCGAGCCGTTCGAGGAGGCCATCGGCGGTGAAGGCGGCGGCGATCAGGGCTTCGCGGAGCCGGGGGGCACGGTCGGATGCGGGGAGGCTGGTCGTACTCACCCGCCCATTGTGTCCGCTCCCGACGACAACGGCAGCGGCCCGGCGCCCGAGAGGGGCGGCCGGGCCACTGGCGGAGGGGCTCCCCCGCCACGTCCGGGCTCCGTTCACAGCGTTCGGCGGTGAGGCCCTCCGGTCGGCGCGGCCAGCTGCGGACCCGGCGTGACGCCTGCACGCACGACCGCCGTCACGGCCGCCCACGACTCCACGCACGAGCGCCGTGGCCGGTCCACGCCCTCCCGCGCCACGCCCTCCCGCGCCACGCGTTCCCGCGCCTTCCCGGACGGAACAGCTAGGCCTTCTTCGTCGCGGAGGCCGAAGGCGATGCGGACGTCGACGCCGGGGCCGGGGCCGAGGGAGCGGAGGCGGGCGGCGCCGAGGCCGTCGGCTTCTGGCAGCCCTTCTGCTTCGCCATCGCGGAGCCGACCTCGCCGGACTGGAGCTTCTTCAGTGCCTGGTCACCATTGGTGCTGATCTTGTTCAGCTGGTCCGCGATGTCCTTGAGACCGTCGGCGAACTTCGCCTGGTCCTTCGCGTCCAGCGCGTCGACCTTCGTCTTCAGATTCGCGTAGGCGACCGAAGAGGCGTTGAGTTCCTTCACGGCCTCCTTCTGCGTGGTCTCCCCGTCGTCCACGGGCGGCGCGCCCGCGGACTGCACTGCCGCGCCCAGGGCCTTGTAGGCCTGCGAGATCTGCTGGAAGGCCGCCGAGTCGGTCTTCTGCACGTCGGCGGGCTTGCTGTTGTCGGCCGTCTGCTGCTGAATCGCGGCATTGGCGTTCGCGATCTTCTGCAACTGCGGCTGGACCTGGTCGCAGACCTTCTTCGCCCAGTCGTTCACCTTGTTGTCGCTGTCGTCGCTGCAACCCGACAGCGTCAGTACGAGTACCGCACCGCCGGACAGTGCGGCTGCAAGCTTCTTGTTCACCGGATTGGGTCCCTTCCAAGGCTCTCGGCCCCGGAACTTACACGCCAAGTGGGCGACAATCAGGCGCCGTGCATCCGATATGTATTCTTTTGAAGCCATTTGCACCAAGGGAAATGAGGGAGATACAACTCACCTGCGCGCCAGGACACCCCTGTGGGATCCCCTCCCGAGGCTGCGGCCGGCCTGGGGGGGCGGAGAAGCGGACGACACGTCAGCGTGCGTCGTCCGCAGCCTTCCTGAGCAGGGGTTACGCGATCAGCCCGTCCGCCCCGCGACCGCCCGCCTCATGAAACAGCGGCCGGACCGGAGGACTCGGTGGGGCCGCCACCGCCGCCGTCACCCCCCGCTGCCGCTCGGGCCGTCGTCGTCACCGACGGCGATTCCTCGCCGCTTGGACACATACACCGCGCCGATGATGACGACGAGGGCGATGACGGCCACCACCGCCCTCACCCCCGCGCTCGCGTCATCGCCGTAACTGAACTGCACCACCGCGGGGGCGATGAGCAACGCCACGAGGTTCATCACCTTGAGAAGCGGGTTGATGGCCGGCCCAGCCGTGTCCTTGAACGGGTCGCCGACCGTGTCGCCGATGACCGTGGCGGCATGCGCCTCGCTGCCCTTGCCGCCGTGGTGGCCGTCCTCGACGAGTTTCTTTGCGTTGTCCCACGCGCCACCGGAGTTGGCGAGGAAGACGGCCATCAGCGTGCCGGTGGCGATCGCACCCGCCAGATAGGAACCGAGGGCCCCGACCCCCAGGGTGAACCCCACGGCGATCGGCGCCAGCACCGCGAGCAGCCCGGGAGTGGCCAGTTCGCGCAGCGCGTCCTTGGTGCAGATGTCGACGACGCGGCCGTACTCGGGCTTCTCCGTGTAGTCCATGATCCCGGGGTGCTCCCTGAACTGCCTCCGCACCTCGTGGACCACGGCCCCCGCAGAGCGGGAGACCGCGTTGATGGCCAGCCCCGAGAAGAGGAAGACGACCGCGGCCCCGAGGATCAGGCCTACCAGGTTGTTCGGCTGCGAGATGTCCAGACTCAGCCCGAGCTCTCCCGCCCGGGCCCCCACGTCGTCGACGGCCGTGGCGATGGCGTCCCTGTACGAGCCGAAGAGCGCGGCGGCCGCCAGGACCGCCGTGGCGATGGCGATGCCCTTGGTGATGGCCTTGGTGGTGTTGCCGACGGCGTCCAGGTCCGTGAGTACCTGGGCCCCCGCGCCAGTGACGTCGCCGGACATCTCGGCGATGCCCTGGGCGTTGTCGGAGACCGGGCCGAAGGTGTCCATCGCGACGATGACGCCGACGGTGGTGAGCAGGCCGGTTCCCGCCAGGGCGACCGCAAAGAGCGCCAGCATGATCGACGTACCGCCGAGCAGGAAGGCCCCGTAGACGCTGAGGCCGATCAGCAACGCGGTGTAGACAGCCGACTCCAGGCCGATGGAGATACCCGCGAGGATGACGGTTGCCGGACCGGTGAGCGAGGACTTCCCGATGTCCCGGACGGGGCGCCGGGTGGTCTCGGTGAAATAGCCGGTGAGTTGCTGGATCAGGGCGGCGAGCACGATTCCAATGGCCACCGCGACCAGGGCGAAGACGCGCGGATCGCCGCCGTGCGAGGTGATGGCCACGTCGGTGACCCCGTCCAGTCCGGCGTACGAGGCCGGCAGATGGACGAAGACCGCCACCGCCACGAGGACGAGCGAGATCACGGCCGAGACGAAGAACCCGCGGTTGATGGCGCTCATCCCGCTGCGATCGGAGCGTCTGGGAGCCACAGCGAAGATGCCGATCATCGCGGTGACCACCCCGATCGCCGGCACGATCAACGGAAAGGCGAGCCCCGCGTCGCCGAAGGCGACCTTGCCCAGGATGAGTGCCGCCACGAGCGTCACGGCATAGGACTCGAAGAGGTCTGCCGCCATACCCGCGCAGTCCCCCACGTTGTCGCCCACGTTGTCGGCGATGGTGGCGGCGTTGCGCGGGTCGTCCTCGGGGATGCCCTGCTCCACCTTGCCCACGAGGTCGGCACCCACGTCGGCGGCCTTGGTGAAGATGCCGCCCCCGACCCTCATGAACATGGCGATCAACGCGGCACCGAGGCCGAACCCCTCCAACACCTTGGGCGCGTCGGCGGCATACACGAGGACCACGCAGGAGGCGCCCAGGAGTCCGAGGCCCACCGTGATCATGCCGACCACACCACCTGTGCGAAAAGCGATCTTCATCGCTTTGTGCGAAACGGTGGTGAGATCCTTTTCCGGTCCCCCCTCGGCGGGAGTCGCCTCGCGCGCGGCGGCGGCCACGCGCACATTACTGCGGACGGCGAGCCGCATACCGATGTATCCGGTGGCCGCCGAAAACAGCGCTCCCACCAGGAAGAACAGCGAGCGTCCTGCGCGCTGCGACCAGTTGTCGGCCGGAAGCAGCAGAAGCAGGAAGAACACGACTGCGGCGAAGATGCCGACGGTACGCAGCTGACGAGCCAGATAGGCGTTTGCTCCTTCCTGGACGGCCGCCGCGATCTCTCTCATGCGTTCGGTGCCTTCACCGGCCGCCAGGACCTGGCGTGCGAGCAGCTGGGCGACGATCAGTGCGGCCAGGGCGACGACCGCGACGGCAACGACGATCAACCGGTTGCCATCGGTGAGAACTGCGGCTGCGAATGAGGTGGACCGGCCGGAAGGTACGGAAACGTGCGTCAGTTCTGCCACTGAGGTGTTGAAGAACTCCGCCATACGTCCTCCTTGACGCTGAGCGCTCAAGACGTGGACGGATTGTAGGGAGAGGAACCTGATCAAAACAGTGGGTGGTCAATGAAATCGACTTTCGTCCACCCAATGGCAAACGATCTCGCCGCCCCGTGGACCCGAATGCAGTAATGGGGCAGACGCGCGGCACCCACCGAATTCGAGAGATCACTGATCAGGCGAAAGGAAAAAGGACCTGCTCAGTACGGTCCGAGATCAGCGCTCTCGGCGCCACCGAAGACGGCACGGCCAGGGGAGGGCCAGGGTACGGCCAGGGCACGGGGACGAACGCGACCACTCGACACGGGCTGAGACGGACTTTTCGAAGGTCTTGGCCATGGCGGGACCGGTGCGTCGCATGAGGAACACGAGCCGTGGGGCCGCCTGACTGGCTCCGGGCAGGCGCTCCGAACCCCGGCAGCCCACGTCGCCAGGAGCGGTATGCGCCGAGTGGGCAGGTAACCCCCGAGAACAACCATCCCGAGGAGGACGGAGAACACCCACCGAAGCGGGCACGCGGGGCGGAACAGCAGGGCCGTACCGGACGGACGGACCACCGCAGCCGGCAGGGCTGGCAGCTCAGGCGGACGGCGCCGCAGGCGGACGACGGACGGTGCCGCAGGCGGACGGCGGACGGTGCCGCACAAGACGCCCTGGACCTCTCAGGCAGAAGAAGCCGCACCGAGCGGCGCGCGGGAAGCCCCACAGCCGTCAGGACGCGTGGCGTGCGGGCGGGGGGCAGAACGTGCTGAGGCAGTTCGGAGGTACAGCTCGGCCCGAACGAAATGCGCTGGGCCACTTCGGATTCGGAGAGCTACTGCACCCCGAAACGGAAGGCGCCGGGCCAGGTCAGAGCCTTCCGGCGGGAAGGGAGCGGAGCGCGCGGGCAGATCAAGGAAGAACTACGGCCGGAGTCGTCGGCCAGGTCATACGGATCACTCCGCCGTTCGCACCCGTACTCACCTCGACGTCGTCCACCAGGCCACTGATGACCGCGAGGCCCATCTCGTCCTCGCTGTCGGCGTCGGTTTCCGGCTCGTCCGGGCCTCCACCGCCGGGCGCTCCCGACGCCGAGGCGGCACTTCCCGGGGCGGGAAGCCCATCGCCGACCTCGATGGAGAACGCTTTCTCCTCCTCGGTCAGGACGACCGTGACCGGGGAAGTGATGCCATTGCTCCGGTGCAGCCCGACAGCGCGACTGCACGCCTCGCCGACTGCGAGCCTGACCTCGTCGAGCACCGCCTCGTCCACGCCGGCCCGGCGCGCCACGGCGGCTGCCACGAGGCGGGCCGTCCTGACGTGTTCAGGCTGAGCGCTGAAGCGGAGTTCAACGGTTGGCATGCCATCCCCCTCGAACGTATGGGTGTGCATCTCAGGGGCCCGGGCGTGGCGCCCGGTACCCCTGCTCTCATTCTCCTCCGGAGACCGACGAAGCCGGCAGCCGACCACTTGGCCGACCGCCTGCTTGTGGCGGCCCGTCTGCTGCCGCCTGCCGGTCTGTCACTACGTGCCTGTCGGCATGGAACTCGCCGACCCGCACCCGACGCCTCAGTCGGTAGCAGCGACAGCCTCGTCGACCGTGGTGTGGATGGGAAACACCTTGGTCAGACCTGTGATCCGGAAAATCTTGAGAATGCGCTCCTGGTTGCACACCAGACGCAGTGAGCCCTCATGGGCCCGGACACGCTTCAAGCCGCCCACGAGCACGCCGAGGCCGGTGGAGTCGAGGAAGTCGACGCCTTCCATGTCGACAACCAGGTGGTAGCTGCCGTCATTCACCAACTCGACCAACTGCTCGCGCAGCTTGGGCGCGGTATACACATCAATCTCGCCACCGACCTCGACGACCGTACGGTCGCCACCAGGCCCGGACACATTGCGAGTCGACAGGGACAGGTCCACGGATCCTCCAGCACCTTGCTATCGAGCGGTCGCCCCTCGGTCTCCCCGACGGAGGCCAGGGGACGGATCGCCAGCCGCGATGGCATTCAATCACTTACCAGCAGCCATGCACGACGCCTTGGGACCATTGTCCGTCACGCCAGTGACACACTCGGTGCCGATGGCCAAGAATCACCGCCCCAGTCGACCACCCGAGAACGCGGGCCTGCGCCCCTCTCCCAGGGTGGTTCTCGACCGGCTCGCCGCAACGGCGGGCCGGGCAACGCGCATCACTCATACGGAGCACCTGCCCCCGCGCGCGGGAACCCATGCCATCTGGCCGGATCGCATCCGGCCAGAAGTGATCACGGCAATCGGTCAGGCCGGGATCGACCATCCGTGGACGCATCAGGCCGCTGCCGCCGAGCACGCCCTGGACGGCGAATCCGTCGTGATCGCCACCGGAACGGCGTCCGGCAAGTCCCTCGCCTACCTCGCCCCGGTACTGAGTACCCTCCTCGATGGCGCCCATGCCCCGAACGGCCGTGGGACCACCGCCCTGTACCTCGCCCCTACCAAGGCCCTGGCCGCCGACCAGCGCCGCGCCGTCAAGGCCCTCGCGGCACCTCTCGGCTCCGCGATCCGGCCGGCGGTCTACGACGGCGACACGCCGGTGGAAGAACGCGAATGGGTGCGTCAGTACGCCAATTACGTACTGACGAACCCCGACATGCTGCACCGGGGCATCCTTCCTTCCCACCCCCGCTGGGCCTCCTTCCTCCGCTCCCTCCGTTTCGTCGTCATCGACGAGTGCCACACGTACAGAGGCGTCTTCGGCTCTCACGTCGCCCAGGTGCTGCGCCGCCTCCGCCGCCTCTGCGCCCGCTACGGCTCCGAACCTGTTTTCCTCCTCGCCTCCGCCACCGCGGCACAACCCTCGGTCGCGGCGGGCCGTCTCACGGGCCTGGCTGTCAAGGAGGTCGCCGACGACGCCTCGCCCCGGGGAGAGATGGTGTTCGCCCTCTGGGAGCCGCCGCTGACCGATCTGCACGGCGAGAAGGGAGCCCCGGTACGCCGGACCGCCACGGCTGAGACAGCCGACCTCCTGACCGACCTGACTCTCCAGGGCGTGCGCTCGGTCGCCTTCGTCCGCTCCCGACGCGGAGCGGAGCTCGTCTCGGTCATCGCCAAGGAGCGGCTGGCCGAGGTGGATCGCTCCCTGCCCGGACGTGTCGCGGCCTATCGGGGCGGCTACCTGCCCGAAGAGCGCCGGGCTCTGGAGCGCGCGCTGCACTCCGGAGAACTGCTCGGGCTCGCCGCCACGACCGCCCTCGAGCTCGGCATCGACGTCTCAGGCCTGGACGCCGTCGTCATCGCCGGCTACCCCGGCACCCGCGCCTCCCTCTGGCAGCAGGCGGGCCGCGCAGGACGCTCCGGGCAGGGCGCCCTCGCCGTCCTGGTGGCCCGGGACGACCCGCTCGACACCTTCCTCGTCCACCACCCCGAGGCGCTGTTCCAGCAGCCCGTGGAGTCAACCGTCCTGGACCCCGACAATCCCTACGTCCTTGCTCCACACCTGTGTGCGGCAGCCGCGGAACTCCCCCTCACGGAATTCGACCTCGCGCTCTTCGGCCCCGCCGCACCCGGGCTTCTGCCACAGCTGGAGGCCGCGAAGCTGCTGCGCAGGCGGACCACCGGCTGGCACTGGACCCGCCGTGAACGCGCCGCCGACCTCACCGACATCCGCGGTGGGGGAGGCCGCCCGGTCCAGATCGTCGAGGAAGGCACCGGCCGGCTGCTGGGAACCGTTGACGAATCGGCCGCGCACACCGCCGTGCACGAGGGCGCCGTCCACCTCCACCAGGGCCGGACCTACCTGGTCCGGAAGCTGGACCTCGAGGACTCGGTGGCCCTGGTGGAGGAAGCCACCCCTCCCTACTCGACCAATGCCCGCGACACGACCGCGATCGCCGTGCTGGAGACCGACACCGAGATCCCTTGGGGTGACGGCCGGCTCTGCTTCGGCTCCGTCGAGGTGACCAACCAGGTCGTCTCCTTCCTGCGCCGCCGCCTGATCACCGGCGAGATCCTGGGCGAGACCAGACTGGATCTGCCGCCCCGGACCCTGCGCACCCGTGCTGTGTGGTGGACGGTCACCGAGAACCAGCTCGATACCGCCCGGATCACTCCGGAGATCCTGGGAGGCGCCCTGCACGCCGCCGAGCACGCTTCCATCGGGATGCTCCCTCTCTTCGCCACCTGCGACCGCTGGGACATCGGCGGGGTCTCCGTCCCACTGCACCCGGACACCCTCCTGCCGACGGTGTTCGTCTACGACGGCCACCCCGGTGGCGCCGGCTTCGCGGAGCGTGCTTTCCACACGGCCCGCTCATGGCTCACCGCGACACGTCAGGCCATCGCGTCCTGCGAGTGCGAGGCGGGCTGCCCGTCCTGCATCCAGTCCCCCAAGTGCGGCAACGGCAACGACCCTCTGCACAAACGAGGCGCCGTACGTCTGCTGACGGAACTGCTCAGAACCGCGCCGACGGAACCGGCGGAAGGCCACCCGGCAGAGAACCCGGAGGGCCCACGGCCGAAACGCGAAGAGGGGTGAGGCCGCGCGTGCGAGCGGGCCCGCCGACGGACGACGGCACCGCCGCACGCGACGGAGACGACGGAGGCGACGGTACCGCCGCACGCGACGAAGGCGGCGATATGTGCGGAGGCCCGGCTCTCGATCTGACCTCGGGTGCGTACGGGCCGAAGCGCGCACGGGCAGTCACGTCGGCGATTTCGCCCACGACGTCGCAGCGCACGATCTCCGCCCCTTGGGCATCGGCGACCACACCGGCCGCCCCACACGCCAGCTCCGCTCCCCGCAAAGCCTGGTCGGCTGCGGCGAGCGCGGCCAGGTCCGCCGCGCCGCCCGCCCTGTGTCGGGCGGACACGGCCTGGCCGAGGGCCAGCACCATCGCGAACACCGCACAGAGTGTCGCCGTCGTGATGGCCACCCAGACCGTCGCCAGCCCTCGGTCTCCGACTTGGAAGCCCTCTCCCGGCCTCCTCATGGCCGCGTCCCCACCACGTCCTCGGCCGCCGCGACGGCCTCCGCACTCAGGGTGAGGCCCAGCGACCCTGGACCCGGCGTGGGAGCCTCCACCCGCACCCGCCACAGTCCACCGGTCCGTTCGACGGCGACCCGGGCCCTGCCGGGCGCCGCCTCCAGCGCCGCGGACCGGACCGCGCCCTCCGGCTCCGATCGAGCCGCTGCCCGCGCTCCGGCACGCGCGGCGTCCACACAGCGGATCTGGTCCGATGCGGCCACCAGCGCCCAGACGAGGGCAACGACGAACGCCACCAGCACGGGAAGAGCCATAGCCGCCTCCGCCGTGACCGCTCCTTGCTCACCCCTCCGGCCCTTCGGTGGAGCTTCAGAATTTCGCATCGAGAGCGTCCTTGATCAACGACTGCAGCGCCGACAACACTGCTCCGCTGGTGACCACCTTGTAGAGCACCGCCGCGAACGCACAGGCGGCAATGGTGCCCACCGCGTACTCGGACGTCGTCATCCCCCGGTCGAGGACGCTGGACCGGGCACGCCTGACGAACCAGGCCTTCCCGGCCCGACACATCGTGCCCAAGGACTGCTCCGTCGCCTTCAACATGCTCATCTGGACCCCCATGGTCAGAACGCCACGTCGTCTCGTGGTCTCGTGGTCTCGTGGTCTCGTGGTCTCTTGGTCTCGTCCGGAACGTCGACCGGCGCTCCGGGCGAACCGGATGCCGGCACCCTCCGCTCGGTACCGGCCAGGGCTTCCCTCAGGGGTGACCTGCCAGGGCACGGTCCGGATTCCAGCTGCGCTACCCGCCGGTTCCCGTTCAGCAGGCCTCCGGCGCCGGTCTTCTTGGTCCGAAGGCCGACTGAGACCGGCGTCCGTTCAGCTGCGGTGCAGCAAGCCGGACGCCAGGCCGATCACCACCGGCGCCACTCCCACCGCCAGAAAGGCGGGCAGGAAGCAGAGCCCTACCGGCGCGGTGATCAGCACACCGGCTCGCTGTGCACGCGCCACAGCGGCGCTCGTCCGCTCGGCGCGCATCTCGTCGGCCAGCCTGGAAACCGGCTCCGCCGCGGGTGCGCCCGTCGATGCGGCACGCTCCAGACAGCGGGCCAGTGGCGCGGCGCCCGGCAACTCCCCGAACCGGCCCCAGGCCTCAGCCGGTTCTCCCCCGAGCAGGATTTCGGCCGCCGTGCGAGCCAGCCGCTCGCCGACCGGACCGGAGATGGACTCCCCAACCGCCTCCGCCGCTTCCCGTGGCCCTGCACCCGCAGAGATACAGGAGGCCAGCAGATCCGCGGTGATCGGCAGTTGCCGGGCGATCAGGACGTCCTCGGCCTCTCGGTCGGCGGAGCCACGCCGCCTCACGGAGCGCTGAAATCGCCGAACCCCGACAGCCGCCGCAAGACCGACCCCGCATCCAGCCGGCCCGCCCACGAGAACCCAGCCGGCTGCCCACACGGCCGTGAACACCGCCCAGTGCGGGAAACCGCTCCCGCCCGACACCCGCAGGGCCCTCCACTCCCGCCGCTGCCCGCTTACCCAGGCCCCGGTCAGGAGCGCCCCACGCCTGCGTATCGTCCGCCCGTGGCGCCGTACGATCAGCTCGAGGATGACGAATGCGACTGTGCCCAGTGCCGCCCCCAGCGCCCCGGCCGGATGCAACGGCGCCGCCGCACCGGGCAGCCCACTCACGCCGCCTCCCCCGCCCGCACGATCCGGGAGGCCCAGAGCAACCCCGCAGCCTCCAGCACGCTGCCCGTAACGAGGCAGACGAGCCCGCCCGGGCTGTGCAGCAGAACTCCCAAGGGATCTGCTCCGAGTGCCGCGCCGAGCCCCAGCCCCACCACGGGAAGCAGTGCCAGGACCACAACGGTCGACCACGCACCCGCCAGCTGTGCCCTCAGCTCGTCCCGCCTCCGCTTCTCGCCCCGTAGTGAGCTCTCAAGCCGCGTGAGACCTGCCGCGAGCCCGGCTCCGCCGTCCACCGCCACCCGCCAGCAGGCCGCCATCCCCGCCAACCCGTCGAGGCCGGGCCCTGCCGCCGCCTGCCGCAACGCGCCCGGCACATCACCGCCGAACCGTGCAGCAGCCAGCACCGCTGGCTCGGCACCACCCAACGCGCCGGCGCTCCGCACGGCGGCGAGCAGAGCCTGCCCGGGTTCCCGCCCTGCCCGCAGCTCGCCGACCACCGCCCCACAGAGCGCCGTCACCGCGTCAGCCGCCACTTCACGTTCACGCCGCCGGGCCCGCCCCCGCAGCCAGCGCCTCACAAGCGGCACCGCTAAAGCTCCCACCAACAGCGGCAGCACCGACTCGCCCAGCACCGCGACGAGCGCCGCCACCGGCGCACACAGCCACTCCCGCCGCCCGTCGAAGTGCGCGCGGGCTCTGGTGCGCAGGAGCGGCATCCACGGCTCCTCACGCCGCCGAGCCATCAGTGTCCGGGCCCTCCGCACCCCCGGGTCCCGCGCCACGGCCAGCCCACCCGCCAGGCCCGCGCATCCCGCCATCGTCCACGCCAGCGCGTCGGAGCCCACCGCCGTCATGAAGCCCCTCCGATCAGCGTCCGGAGCCGCTCCCATCCCCGCTGTACCTCGAAGCCCCCGACGCCCCACCGCAACGCGGGCACGGTGACGACGAGGCCGGCGGAATCCCGCTCCAGTACGTGTACTTCAGCCAGTCGCCGCTGCCCGTCCCGGTCCCGTGCGAGGTGGACGACTACGGACAACGCCGCGGCCAACTGGCTGTGCAGCGCGGCCCGATCGAGGCCCGCAGCCGTCCCGAGTGCCTCAAGCCGTGCCGGAACATGCTCGGCCGCGTTGGCGTGCACCGTGCCGCACCCGCCCTCGTGTCCTGTGTTGAGAGCCGCCAGGAGCTCCGTCACCTCGGCACCCCGGACCTCCCCCACCACCAGCCGGTCAGGACGCATACGCAGGGCCTGGCGCACCAGGTCCCGCAGCGTCACCCGCCCAGCGCCTTCCTGATTGGCGGGTCGTGACTCAAGGCGCACCACGTGCGGGTGATCAGGGCGCAATTCGGCCGAGTCCTCGGCCAGCACGATCCGCTCCCGCTCACCGACCGCTCCCAGCAGGCTCGACAGCAGAGTCGTCTTCCCAGCGCCGGTACCTCCGCTGATCAGATACGAGACCCTGGCCTCGACCAGAGCTCTCAGCATCCGGTCGCCGCCCGGCGGGACCGTTCCCGCCGTGACGAGCTCCGCCAGTGTGAAGGCTCTGGGCCTGACCACCCGCAGTGAGAGGCACGTCGAGCCGACGGACACAGGTGGCAGGACCGCGTGCATACGTGTCCCGTCGGGCAGACGGGCGTCCACCCACGGCCGGGCGTCATCCAGACGGCGCCCCGCCACCGCAGCCAGTCTCTGGGCCAGCCTGCGGACGGCCGCGGCATCCCGGAAGGTGACCCGGGTCAGCTCCAGGCCGCGACCACGGTCCACCCACACCCTGTCCGGAGCGGACACCAGCACATCGGTCACCGCCGGGTCCGCCAGCAACCGCTCCAGCACGCCCGTACCGACCAGTTCACCCCGCAGTTCCTCGGCCGCGCCGAGAACCTCCGTATCACCCAGCAGACGGCCCTGCTCCCTCAACGCGGCCGCCACTCCGGCTGGGGTGGGGGCCGCACCACTTCGGGCCAGCCGCTGACGCACGGCATCGAGCAAGGCCTCGGTCATGACACCCCTCCCCCACCGGGCCGGGCCGGGACGTGCACACGGCCCGGGGCATCCGCCAGATCCCAGAACGCCGCGGAGAAGCGGGCCAGTGCGCCGCGGGGGCTTCCGCCCGGGGGCACGCCATTGTCCTGAGCCGATGGCAACCCGGTCTCCGGGGGCAGATCGCCGACCAGCGGCAGCCCGAGGGCCTGCGCCACCCACTGCTCATCCAGGCCGGCCGTGTAGGGGCCCCGAGCGACGACCCGCAGGTCCTCAAGGACCATGCGAACGGCAGACGCCACGCGCTGGGCTGCCGCGACCGCTCTCAGCTCCCCGGGCACGACCAGCAGCCCGAGGTCCAGTTGCGCCAGCGCCTCCGCCACGCTCTCGTCCACCCGCCGCGGCAGATCCACGACCACCACCCCACCGAGCCGGCGGGCTGCGGCGAGCACCGACCGCATGGCCTGCGGTGGAACGATCACCTGGTCGTCCCGCCCCCAGCTGAGCACGCGTAGGCCGTGCAGCGCGGGCAATGACTCCTCCAGCGCACCTCCGCCCAACCTTCCTTTCGAACGGGCGAAATCAGGCCATCGCGCGCCTTCGGATTCCTCGCCACCGAGCAGTACGTCGATGCCGCCCCCCAAGGGGTCACCGTCGATCAGCAGGGCCCGTCGGCCCGACCGTGCCGCCGTCACAGCAAGCGCACAGGCGAGTGTGGACGCACCCGCACCGCCGCGTCCCCCCATCACTCCGACAGTGAGAGCGGGCCGGCCGACGCCCTCCACCGCATTGGCGATCTGGTCGACGAGCCAACCCTCGGAGTCGGGCAGCCTCAGCACGTACTCGGCCCCGATCTCGACCGCGCGGCGCCAGACATCGGGATCATCCTGATCCCGGCCCACGAGCATGACACCAGGCCTGCGGGACACCCTGCGGCACCTGTGCGCCGCATCGTCGCCCACCAGAATCATCGGGGCCCGCTCCCAGCCGCCTCTGGCCTCCGGCGGCCCGTGATGCACCTCGGGCACCGCCCCCGCCGCCGCGCACAGTCTGAGGAGATCGTCCAGCAAATCCGCGTCCTCGGTCACGATCAGCGGTCCGTCCCGCCGCCCTTCGGCGCTCGGCGGGCCTTCGCCCGCGAAAGATCCAGCCACGATCTCCGCCCTCTCCCACTGCCCCATCAGTGCGGTTTCGCGGCGATCCCACTTCCGAGATGCGCGATTCCGGAACCCGCGGACTTCGCGGGTGGAATCAACATGCATCGGTACGGGAAAACTTGTGGATCTTGCTCGAAAACTGTGGACGGCGCCCTGGTTGTGAATATCCCGGTAGCTCGTACAGGGGACATTCGCAGCGCAGCCCTTCCGCTACGTACGGTGACGAGGCATGATCGGAGTACACGTGCAGAAGGGGCCGCCACTGGCACCGATGCGCGAGGGCAGGTCAGGTGCGCCTGCGGACAAATGCATCCGGACATGCGACGACCCCCGCCGGGGGGGAGAGCGGGGGTCGTCCCCACGGCCGACTCGGGGGGGGGAGGAGTCGGACCGGGGTTAGCACGGTCGCGAACGATCCGTGACTTCCATGGTGTACCCGAGCGCCTTCTCAAGCAAACCCGCCTGCCGGATTTTACGCCGAATGGCGGGCCCCTATGCTCACCTTTGTGGAAAACTGCTTCTCGCCTCGCACAGCAGCCTTCTTTGACCTGGACAAGACGGTCATTGCGAAGTCGTCGACTCTGACCTTCAGCAAGTCCTTCTACCAAGGCGGGCTGATCAACCGCCGTGCCGTACTGCGCACCGCGTACACACAGTTCGTGTTCCTCGCCGGGGGTGCCGATCACGACCAGATGGAGCGGATGCGCGCGTATCTCTCCGCGCTCTGCAAGGGGTGGAACGTCCAACAGGTCAAGGACCTCGTCGCCGAGACCCTGCACGACCTGATCGATCCGATCATCTACGACGAGGCCGCCACCCTCATCGAGGAGCACCATACCGCCGGGCGCGACGTGGTCATCGTGTCGACCTCCGGCGCCGAAGTCGTCGAGCCGATCGGCGAACTCCTCGGCGCCGACCGGGTCGTGGCGACCCGGATGGTGGTGGGCGACGACGGCTGCTTCACCGGCGAGATCGAGTACTACGCCTACGGACCGACCAAGGCGGAGGCCGTCAGGGCTCTCGCAGAATCGGAGGGCTACGACCTCTCGCGCTGCTACGCGTACAGCGACTCCGCCACCGACGTGCCGATGCTGGAGTCCGTGGGGTATCCCCACGCCGTCAACCCCGACCGGGCACTGCGACGCGAAGCTCTCCTCCGAGAATGGCCGATTCTCGTCTTCGACCGCCCGGTCAGGCTCAAGCAACGCCTGCCCGCGTTCTCGATGCCTCCGCGGCCGGCGCTCGTTGCCGCAGCCGCACTGGGAGCGGCCGCAGTAACAGCCGGCCTGGTCTGGTACGCCAACCGTCGCCGCGCCTCCGCACTCACCACCTGACGGTGTGGCCTGACCGTCGAGCCGCGCCTGCGCGCGGCCCAGCAGCGTCATAGCTGTGCGCTCAGCCGGCCACGCCCACGTACCGATGTCCGACCTGACCGTATTTGAACATGAAAGTAAAGAAGTGAGGGCAGGTCTTCCGCTTGCCCGGCTGCAGGAGTACAAAGGATTCAACGGCCCGCGAGACCAAGGACATCCGAGAGGATCACCTTTCACGCCAGAAGGCCCCACGGACCGCGCATGGAAGTCGAGCACCCACGCGACGTCGACCCGTCGATTACGGGCCAGCCGCACCAGGTGACGGGCAAGGAACCCGACCTGATGGGCACCTATCGAGGACGCTTGGTAACTGGGCGGACATGCCAGCGGCGGTACCGGCACCGGTACCGCCGCAACCCTGTCCGGGGCCCGTACCCTG
This sequence comes from Streptomyces sp. ALB3, assembly GCF_044385685.1. Taxonomy (NCBI): domain Bacteria; kingdom Bacillati; phylum Actinomycetota; class Actinomycetes; order Kitasatosporales; family Streptomycetaceae; genus Streptomyces; species Streptomyces sp. ALB3. Next base: position 133,026 of record NZ_JBISCE010000046.1, read on the forward strand.
CTCGCGCCACGCCCTCGTCCCACATGGGCATGCGAGCGGAAATTCGTCCCACCGGGCCCAGTCGACAGGCCTCTACGCAGCGCCTCGCTGCAGCGCCTCGCACACCGCCGTGGACTCCCTGACACCCAGCTCCACCGAGCGCCCGCAGTGGGTGATCCACGCCGCCATCCCCTCGGGCGTGCCCGACAGGTATCCCTCGAACGCAGCCGCATAAGCGGCACGCCCCTGCTCCGCGTGACCGACCTCGGCAGGACAGATCGACTTCGGATCGAGGCCGCTGCCGATCAGCACGATCCGCTCGGCGGTCCGGGCGACCAGACCGTTGTGCGAGCCGAAGGGGCGCAGCGCGAGCAGTTCACCGTGCACCACCGAGGACGTCACCAGGGCGGGCGCCGAACCGCCGGCGATGATCAGTCGCGACAACCCTTCGAGGCGCCCTGACACCTCGCCCGCGCTCGGGACCGGAGCCTCGATCAACGGCTCGTCGACCGGCTCACCCTCCAGTCGCGGCCTGCCGACCGCGTCGTCCGGAGACGCACCGCCCGCCGCCACGAGATGCAGCCGGGCAAGCACCCGAAGTGGCGACTGCCGCCAGATGGAGAGCAGTTGCCCCGCCTCAGCGGTGAGCCTCAGAGCCGCACCGATGGCACGGGACTCGCTCTCACCGCTGAAGTCCGTACGCCGACGCACCTCCTCCAGGTTCCAGTCGGCCCCCGCGAGCGCCGCCGAACCGCGAGCTCCCCGCAAGGCCGCCTCCGCGGTGACCTCGTTACTGCGGCGCCGCATGACCCGATGCCCGTAGACCCGGTCCACGGCCTTGCGTACGGAGTCCACCGCGTCGGCGACGCCCGGCAGGTCACCCAGGGCGGCAAGCGGATCCGAGGAAGTCGTACTCATAAGTAAGGAGGCTACGCGCCCCCGGTACGGATACCGCCCGCGAGTGGTCTTCTTCACGAAGGATGACAGCACTGAGCGATTACACCGCTACCCTAGGTGAACATGAAGATCGCTTTCGTAGGGAAGGGCGGCAGCGGCAAGACCACGCTGTCCTCGCTCTTCATCCGCCACCTCGCCGCCAATGAAGCCCATGTCATCGCGGTGGACGCCGACATCAACCAGCACCTCGGAGCCGCTCTCGGCCTGGACGAGGACGAGGCCGCCTCCCTGCCCGCCATGGGCGCCCAGCTGCCTCTCATCAAGGACTATCTCCGCGGGACCAACCCTCGCATCACCTCCTCCGCGACGATGATCAAGACCACACCGCCGGGGGAAGGATCCAGGCTTCTGCGCGTCCGCGAGGACAACCCGGTCTACGAGGCCTGCGCCCGTACGGTGCGTCTCGATGACGGAGAGATCCGCCTGATGGCCACCGGGCCGTTCACCGAGTCCGATCTCGGGGTCGCCTGCTACCACTCGAAGGTCGGGGCAGTCGAGCTCTGCCTCAATCACCTGGTCGACGGCCCGGAGGAGTATGTGGTGGTCGACATGACAGCGGGGTCGGACTCGTTCGCTTCAGGGATGTTCACGCGCTTCGACATGACGTTCCTGGTCGCCGAACCGACCAGGAAGGGCGTCTCGGTCTACCGTCAGTACAAGGAGTACGCGCAGGACTTCGGGATCGCGCTGAAGGTGGTGGGCAACAAGGTACAGGGGGCCGACGACCTCGACTTCCTTCGCGCGGAGGTCGGTGACGATCTGCTGGTAGGTGTCGGCCAGTCCGACTGGGTGCGGACGATGGAGAAGGGCCGTCCGGCCCCGTTCGACCTGCTGGAGGCGGACAACCGGATGGCGTTGCAGGCTCTGCAGGACACCGCGGAGGATTCCTACGAGCTGCGCGACTGGGAGCGCTACACGCGCCAGATGGTGCACTTCCACCTGAGGAACGCGGAGAGCTGGGGCAACGAGAAGACGGGCGCCGACCTGGCTGCCCAGGTCGACCCCGCCTTCGTCCTGCATGAGCACTGCGGGCAGGTCGGGGCCAGCCAGCCGGCCTGAACCGGAAGGAACGGCTCCCCGGCCAGGACAACCTAGCCCGCGTTCCCCTCGGAGCCCTTGTCTGCAGGCTGGTCCGCCGGCCTGGCAGGCACGGGGCTGCCGGCGGCCTTACCCGGAGTCGTGCCCGCCAGGAACGCCGTCCAGCCCGGCTCGGGCTTCTGGCCGACCTTCAACGTCCCGAGTCTGGCGAGCATCTCCGGGTCCTGGGCATCCAGCCAGTCGGCGAGCTGGCGGAAGGAGACGCACTGCACATCCTGTTTGGTGCACACCGTCTTGATCGTCTCCTCGATCGCGCGCATGTAGGTTCCACCGTTCCACGACTCGAAGTGGTTGCCGATGATCAGGGGAGCGCGGTTCCCGTTGTAAGCGCGGTCGAATGCCTGCAGCAGACCGTCCCGCATCTGATTGCCCCAGTACTGGTGCTTGTCCGGGTCTCCCTGCGTGGTCCCTGACTGGTTGAACATGAAGTTGTAATCCATGGAAAGCGTCTCGAAAGCGCGGCCCGGCACGGGGACGAGCTGCAGGGGGAGGTCCCAGAGCCCTTCCTTCTTCGCGGGCCAGACCTGGTTCCCGACGCCGCTGGAGTCATATCGGAACCCCATGGTCCGCGCTGCCGCGACCATGTTCTTCTGCCCCTCCAGGCAGGGGGTTCGGGCGCCGATCAGCTCCTTCTCGTAGTCGAAGGGCAGCGGCGCTTCGCCCTTGAGGGCCGGGGCGTTGGTCTTCCAGCTCTTCACGAACGACTTCGCCTGGCTGATCTCGCTCTTCCACTCCTCGACCGACCAGGAACCGACACCGTCGGGTCCGCAGAAATGACCGTTGAAGTGGGTTCCGATCTCGTTGCCGTCCAGCCAGGCGGCACGCAGCTCCGTCAGCGTGTCGCGAATTCCCTCGGCGTCGTTGAACCCGATGTCGGAGCGGCCCGCCGCACGCTGGGGCGGTTCGTAGAGTTCCTTCTTCTCCTCGGGCAAGAGGTACACCCCGCTGAGGAAGTACGTCATTCTGGCGTCGTACTTCTTCGCGACCGCGCGGAAGTGAGAGAACAGCTTCTGGCTGTCCTCGCCGGCCCCGTCCCACGAGAACACCACGAACTGCGGGGGCTTCTGGCCGGGCTTGAGCCGCTTGGCGCGGGGAAGTTTCGGCTGGGCCCCCGTGAAGGCCGTGGAACCGTCGCCGATGAGGTTGACCGCCCCCTTCGGCGCGGCAGCCGGGGAGTTCCCCTCCGCACCGGGAGCCGACTTCTCCCCAGCACCGGGAGCGGGGCCAGCGGACCCCCCTCCGGGACCCGAGCAGCCGGCCAGGCCGGCGATCAGCGCCGTGACCACGGCACCCAGGGCGATCCTCTTCGTGGCGGCCATCATCCGTCCACCCTCTTCCTTGCAGGATTCGTGCGTTGACGTGCTGACACGGCGCGGTCAACCTCACACACAGCACTGCCGGGATTTGTACGACAAGCCGGATGAAAAGCTGCTTATTCACTTGAACGAGTGAGGCAAAGGGCTATTTGCTCGAAAACATGGACACCATTCTTTACTCTCCATTACGATTCGTTTACGGAGAGTTGAGAAATCCCGCCGTTGTACCCCACCGCTGCACGCCGTGACCCACGGCCGCCGTCATTCCCATACCGCGACCGCGCTGCCCCGGAGGAGACGGGAACATGTCTGCCTGCGTCCCCACCCGCAACGATCACTCATCCCGCAGCTCGCGCCCTTCCCGCGCCTCGGGTTTCAAGCGTCCTCACAGTCCGCCACCGCCGCCTCGCGGACGTCTCCGCCTGTCTGGCGCGGATCTGTCCGCATCGATCACCGTCTTTTTGATCGCTGTTCCCATGTCGCTCGGGCTGGCTGTCGCCATGGACGCCCCCCTCGCCGCCGGCCTGGTCTCGGCGGCGATCGGCGGCATCGTCGCCGGCCTGCTGGGCGGCACCCCCCTTCAGGTCAGCGGCCCGTCCGCCGGGCTGACCGTGGTGACAGCCGAGTTGATCCAGATCTACGGCTGGCGCACCACCTGCGCCATCACCATCGGCGCGGGGCTGTTGCAGATCCTGCTGGGCTCGCTGAGGGCGGCCCGGAGCGCTCTTGCCGTCAGCCCGGCCATCGTGCACGGCACACTTGCCGGCATCGGGGTGGCCATCGCCCTCGCCCAGCTGCACATCGTCCTCGGAGGAGCACCCCGGAGCTCGGCGCTCGACAACGTCTCGTCGCTTCCCTCCCACCTGGCGGAGCTCGAGCCGGCCGCCCCCTTCATCGGAGCACTGACGATCGTTCTTCTCGTCGCGTGGCCGCGCCTGCCCGGACGATGTGGAGCGACACTGCGCAGAATTCCTGCCGCGCTCGCCGCAGTGGTCATCGCGACGGCTGTGGCGGCCGTGGCCACCCCCGGAATCGCCCGGGTGGATCTACCGTCGTGGCACTCGCACGCGCTGCCTGAGCTGCCCCGGGGCCCGGTGGCCGCGCTGGCGACGGCGGTGTTCACGGTCATGCTCGTGGCCAGCCTCGAATCCCTGCTCGCCGCGGTCTCCGTGGACAAGCTGGCCGCGGAGAGGTCCATGGCCGCGAGCAGCACCGGGCCGGCAGGGCCGGGGTCCGTCAAGCGATCCGACCTCGACCGGGAGCTGCGCGCCCAGGGGGTCGCCAACGCGGTGTCAGGGCTTGCCGGCGGGCTTCCCGTGTCGGGAGGCGCCGTGCGCAGTTCCGCGAACGTGCGGGCGGGCGCGGAAAGCCGCGCCTCCACCGTGCTGCACGGCGTCTGGGTGCTGCTGGCATCCCTCCTGCTCGTCACGGCCCTCGAGATGATCCCACTGGCGGCGCTCGGTGCTCTGGTGATGGTGGTCGGCATCCAGATGGTCAGCTTCGCGCACATCCGTAAGGTCCACAGACACCGGGAATTCCTGGTGTACGGCGCGACGATCAGCGGCGTGGTCTTCGCCGGGGTGCTCGAGGGAGTCGCGATCGGCATCGTCGTGGCGGTGGCCGTCGCCCTTCACCGGCTGGCACGCACGCGGATCACCGTGACGGAGCAGGACGGCCGCTACCTGGTGTCGGCTCGGGGTCAGCTGACGTTCCTCGCCGTTCCCCGTCTCAGTCGACTGCTCGGGAGGCTCCCGCAAGGCGTCGACGCAGTGGTCGAGTTGGACGGCTCCTTCATGGACCACGCGGCGTACGAGACGATCCAGGACTGGTACACGGCGCAGACGGCGCTGGGCGGCACGATCGAATTCACCGGGCGATCCGGTGGCCGGATCGCCGAGCCCGCGTCGGCGGCCCATTCGTGCTGTCGCCCTTGGACACCGTGGCGCAACCATCACTGCCACGACCGTGTGAAGGGCGAGCCACCGACCACCGCCCACCCCGCCCCGCATGTCGCCCCGGAGGCCGCCTCTGACGCAGCCTCGGGAGGTTCCCCAGGGCAGCGGCACGGTGCTCACCGGCTTCTCAGCGGCCTCAGTTCTTTCCAGCGGACCACCGCTCCCCTGGTCCGTGAGGAGCTGGCACGGCTGGCCGCCGAGGGCCAGCGGCCCTCGCAGCTGTTCCTCACCTGTTCCGACTCGCGTCTGGTCACCAGCATGATCACCGCCAGCGGCCCGGGCGATCTCTTCACCGTGCGGAACGTCGGCAATCTGGTGCCACCGCCCGACACCGGCGCGACGAGCACCGACGACTCCGTGGCCGCCGCCATCGAGTACGCGGTGGACGTACTCGGGGTCGAGTCCATCACTGTCTGCGGCCACTCCGGATGCGGGGCCATGCAGGCCCTGCTGGGTGCCGACCCCGAGACGCCTCGAACGCCTCTGTTGCGCTGGTTGCAGCACGGGTTGCCGAGCCTTGAGCGCATGCGTTCCCGTCAGCACTCCTGGGCGCGTATCGCCGGCCGGCTGCCCGCGGATGCGGTGGAGCAACTCTGCCTGACCAACGTGGTGCAGCAGTTGGAGCACCTGCGGGCGCACGCCTCGGTGGCTCGACGACTGGCCGCAGGCACACTGCAGCTGCACGGCATGTACTTCCATGTCGGTGAGGCACAGGCCTATCTGCTGACCGAGGGCGCCAGCAGCGGAACGGGGCCCGACGAGGTCTTCGTGCGGGTCGCCCCAGGCGCCGCGTGGGGTGCGGAAACCGGCACGGAGACACTGCTCGCGGCCCCCGGTACACCCGTCGGCGCCTGAACCACCGCCCCACCCGGTCCGTGAGACCTTGTGGTCCCGCTTTCGCCTGGCACAGCCTTGCTGACGGAAGCGGGACCTGTGGCTCCTTACAGGAGGACACAGGTCTAAACCAATTCCCGGCAGACACTTGTCACTCGGCCCGCGGCCTGATGAGCTGTCCTCCGGGACACAACGGACACCCTGGGAATGGGAGATGTCGTGAGCAACGAAAGTCTGGCCAATCTGCTCAAGGAGGAGCGGCGGTTCGTACCGCCTGCCGATCTGGCCGCGAACGCCAACGTCACTGTGGAGGCGTACGAGCAGGCCGAGGCGGACCGGCTGGGCTTCTGGGCCGAGCAGGCCCGCCGCCTGTCCTGGGCCACGGAGCCGACCGAGACGCTCGACTGGAGCAACCCGCCGTTCGCGAAGTGGTTCGCGGACGGCAAGCTCAATGTCGCGTACAACTGCGTGGACCGTCACGTCGAAGCAGGCAACGGCGACCGGGTCGCCATCCACTTCGAGGGGGAGCCCGGCGACAGCCGCGCGATCACCTACGCCCAGCTGAAGGACGAGGTCTCCCGCGCGGCCAACGCCCTCACCGAGCTCGGTGTCGGCAAGGGCGACCGGGTCGCCGTCTACCTTCCGATGATCCCGGAGGCCGCCGTCGCGATGCTGGCCTGCGCCCGCATCGGCGCAGCGCATTCGGTGGTCTTCGGCGGGTTCTCCGCGGACGCCATCGCCGCCCGCATCCAGGACGCCGACGCCAAGGTGGTTATCACCGCGGACGGCGGATACCGGCGCGGCAAGCCGTCCGCGCTGAAGCCCGCCGTGGACGACGCCGTCTCGCGCATCGAGAGCGTCGAGCACGTCCTGGTGGTCCGGCGCACCGGGCAGGACACCGCCTGGTTCGAAGACCGGGACGTGTGGTGGCACGAGATCACGGACCGGCAGTCTGCCGAGCACACGCCAGAGGCATTCGACGCGGAGCAGCCGCTCTTCATCCTCTACACGTCGGGGACGACGGGCAAGCCAAAGGGGATCCTGCACACCTCCGGTGGTTATCTGACCCAGACGGCGTACACCCATCACGCGGTCTTCGACCTGAAGCCCGAGTCGGATGTGTACTGGTGCACCGCCGACATCGGCTGGGTGACCGGCCACTCCTACATCGTCTACGGGCCGCTGGCCAACGGCGCGACGCAGGTGATGTACGAGGGCACGCCCGACACCCCGCATCAGGGACGCTTCTGGGAGATCGTCCAGAAGTACGGGGTCACGATCCTGTACACCGCGCCGACCGCGATCCGTACGTTCATGAAGTGGGGTGACGACATCCCCGCCAAGTTCGACCTGTCGTCGCTACGTGTCCTGGGTTCGGTCGGTGAGCCGATCAACCCCGAAGCCTGGATGTGGTACCGCAAGCACATCGGTGCCGACAGTTGCCCGATCGTGGACACCTGGTGGCAGACCGAGACCGGCGCCATGATGATCTCGCCGCTGCCGGGGGTCACCGCGACCAAGCCCGGTTCGGCCCAACGGGCGCTCCCCGGCATCTGCGCCACGGTGGTCGACGACGAGGCACACGAGGTACCGGACGGCGGGGGTGGCTACCTCGTCCTCACCGAGCCGTGGCCGTCGATGCTCCGCACCATCTGGGGCGACGACCAGCGCTTCATCGACACCTACTGGTCGCGCTTCGAAGGTAAGTACTTCGCCGGCGACGGTGCCAAGAAGGACACGGACGGCGACATCTGGCTGCTCGGCCGGGTCGATGACGTCATGCTCGTGTCGGGCCACAACATCTCCACCACCGAGGTCGAGTCGGCCCTCGTCTCGCACCCGGCAGTCGCCGAGGCGGCCGTGGTCGGCGCGAACGACGAGACGACCGGTCAGGCCATCGTCGCCTTCGTGATCCTGCGCGGCACTGCCACCACTTCCGACGAACTGGTCGCCGAGCTGCGCAACCACGTCGGCACCACGCTCGGGCCGATCGCGAAGCCCAAGCGCGTCCTGCCGGTGGCTGAGCTGCCGAAAACCCGCTCCGGCAAGATCATGCGTCGTCTGCTGCGTGACGTCGCCGAGAACCGCGAGCTGGGTGACGTCACCACGCTCACGGACTCCTCGGTCATGTCCCTCATCCAGACCCAGCTCCCCTCAGCTTCCGCCGAGGACTGAGGGCGGTACAGGTAGGAGCAGGACGGCGGAGGACGGTCGGGGGAGGGCCGCCGGGGCGTCGATCACGGGTCCCGGTCGAAGGCCCGTTCCACGCCGTTGTCCTCGGAGGGCGCCCGGAAGTGACCCGGGCGCCCTCTGCCGTTCGTCGGCGCGGTGCCACGGTTCCCTGGTCGGAAGCGGGCGCCGGGAGACAGGACCAGGCGGTGCAGGTCGCCGGGCTGAGGGCCCGGGAGGACGCGGGCACGTTTCGGTGCCCCAGGTAGCATGGTCAGTTCGTGGACGATCGTCAGCGCGCCAGGTGCACACAGGTGCACACATCGGAACGCGCACGAGCATCCAGCGACAACCTCATAGAAGAAGTACACAGGGGCGCCGGGAAGTCTGGTCGGCATGTGTGTCCGCCATGCCACCACTGCCGTAACCCGACCCGGAGGACTTCCTCGTGACCCCGTCCGTCCCTCCTTCCGACCGCCGTACTCTGCTCGGCCGGCTCTCCCTCCCCGAACGCAACTACGTCGCCGAGGCGCTGCGCACAGAGACGGTCGGCGGGGTCCTTCTGCTGGTCGCCGCCGTCGCCGCGCTGATCTGGGCGAACACCTTCGGATCCGCCTACGCGTCCGTCAGCCATTTTCACTTCGGCCCCGAATCACTGGGCCTCAACCTCTCGGTGTCGCACTGGGCGGCCGACGGCCTGCTCGCCGTGTTCTTCTTCGTCGCGGGCGTCGAACTGAAGCGTGAACTGGTCGCCGGGGAACTCCGCGATCCCCGGGCCGCGGCTCTGCCCGTCGCCGCCGCGCTCTGTGGCATGGCCGTACCCGCAGTCGTCTACACGCTGACCGCTGTGCTGGGTGGAGGGTCCCTCGCCGGCTGGGCCGTCCCCACAGCCACGGACATCGCGTTCGCACTCGCCGTTCTCGCAGTCATCGGCACCTCTCTGCCGGCGGCGCTGCGGGCCTTCCTGCTGACTCTCGCCGTCGTCGACGACCTCTTCGCCATCCTGATCATCGCCGTCTTCTTCACCGAGAACATCGACTTCCTCGCGCTCGGCGGCGCCCTCGCCGGTCTGGCCGTGTTCTACGTGCTGCTGCGCACGGGAGTGCGGGGCTGGTACATCTACCTGCCGCTCGCCCTGGCCATCTGGGGACTGATGTACAACAGCGGCGTCCATGCGACGATCGCCGGCGTCGCCATGGGCCTCATGCTGCGCTGTACCCGGCGCGAAGGTGAGACACGGTCCCCCGGCGAACACATCGAGCACCTGGTGCGCCCGCTGTCCGCCGGCATCGCGGTGCCGTTGTTCGCCCTGTTCTCCGCCGGTGTCACCCTTACAGGCGACGCCCTGGCCGGGGTCTTCACGCGGCCCGAGACGCTCGGCGTGGTGCTCGGACTCGTGGTCGGCAAGACCATCGGCATCTTCGGCGGCACCTGGCTCGTCGCCCGCTTCACCAAGGCCGAGCTGAACAAGGACCTGGCCTGGGCCGATGTCTTCGCCATGGCCACGCTGGCCGGTATCGGCTTCACCGTTTCGCTGCTCATCGGCGAGCTCGCCTTCTCGGGCGAGGACGACATGATCAACGAAGTGAAGGCCGCGGTGCTCATCGGTTCGCTGATCGCCGCCGTACTCTCCGGTGTACTGCTCAAACTGCGGGTACGCAGATACAGGGCGCTGTACGAGGCCGAGGAACTCGACGCGGACGAATCGGGAGTGCCCGACGTCTACGAGCAGGACGACCCGGGGTACCACCTGCGCATGGCCGCGATCTACGAGAGGAAGGCTGCCGAGCACCGCCGCCTCGCCGAACGGGCCGAACGGGCGGGGGCAGCGAGCAGCAAGCCGGACAGTCCGGCATGATCTGACATCGGATGTACGGAAGAGGAGAGGGAGTCAGGGATGAGCGACCCCGGCAACTACGCGGGCAGCACCGACCGTAGTCTCGGACAGCTGTTCGCTTCGGCGACCGCTGAGATGTCCGCGCTGGTGCACGACGAGATCGCCCTGGCCAAGGCCGAGGTACGTCAGGACGTCAAACGCGGCGTGATCGGCAGCGTGGCATTCATCGTCACCGGAGTGCTGATCCTGTTCGCCATCCCGGTGCTGAGCTTCGCCGCGGCCTACGGCATCCACAACCTCGGGCTCGGTCTCGCCTGGTCGTTCCTGATCGTGGGCGGGGCGTTCATCCTGCTCGGGATCCTGCTCGCCCTCTTCGGCCTCGCGAAGTTCAAGAAGGTCAAGCCCCCGGAGAAGTCGATCGCTTCGGCAAAGCAGACCGCTGCGGTTCTGCAGGGCGTCAAGCCGCATCCTCGCCCCTCCGTCAGCGCGCAGGCGATCGAACAGGCACAGGGCAGCACGCTCGCCGACAAGGCCATCGAGAACCGCCCTGTCCAGGACGAGGCGCTCCCTGTGACACGCTCGTCCACATGACCGACCCCGATTTCGCATCAGGCCCGGTGGAGCTGCCGGGACCGGCCTCCGGTTCCGGCAGCCCCGTCCGCCTCGACGGGCCGTGGACTCACCGTGACGTCGCGGCCAACGGCGCGCGCTTCCACATCGCCGAGCTCGGTGACGGGCCACTGGTGCTGTTGCTGCACGGCTTCCCGCAGTTCTGGTGGACCTGGCGCCATCAGCTGACCGCTCTGGCCGATGCCGGCTACCGCGCGGTCGCGATGGACCTCCGCGGGGTCGGCGGCAGCGACCGGACACCCAGGGGGTACGACCCCGCGAACCTGGCGCTCGACGTCACGGGTGTGATCCGCTCCCTCGGCGAGCCGGACGCGGCCCTCGTGGGGCACGACATGGGGGGCTATCTCGCCTGGACCGCAGCCGTGATGCGGCCGAAGCTGGTCCGACGGCTCGTGGTCTCCTCGATGCCCCATCCACGTCGCTGGCGTTCCTCGATGCTCTCCGACTTCGCGCAGTCCCGGGCCGGATCGCACGTCTGGGGCTTCCAGCGGCCGTGGGTTCCGGAGCGCCAGCTCGTCGCGGACGACGCGACTCTGGTCGGGCGGCTGATCCGTGACTGGTCGGGGCCGCGCAGTCCCGACTTCCCCGACGACGAGACGGTGGCCGTCTACCGGCGCGCGATGTGCATCCCGTCGACGGCCCACTGCTCGATCGAGCCGTACCGCTGGATGGTGCGCTCCCTGGCACGCCCCGACGGCGTGCAGTTCAACCGGCGGATGAAGCGTCCGGTGCGGGTCCCGACTCTGCACCTCCACGGCTCGCTCGACCCGGCGATCCGGACCCGCAGTTCCGCGGGGTCCGGCGAGTACGTCGAGGCGCCCTACCGATGGCGACTTTTCGACGGTCTGGGGCACTTCCCGCACGAGGAGGACCCGGTCGGCTTCTCGACCGAACTCATCAACTGGCTCAAGGACCCCGAGCCCGACCGGTAGTCGAGGGGAACGGGTGTCCGACGAACAGCCAATTGCCCGCCGCATAAGCCAATTGGCTGACTCACGCGCGATTACCGACCTTGGGTCACGGGCAGACGTCGAGGTATGGGCTGGACGCGCGACTTCAATGACGTAGCACGCAACCGCCGCTCGACCGCTCCTGTCGGTCCGAGCGTTCACGAGGGGGGCGACTCCTCAAGCCGGGTGCACGAGATGGGCGATCTCCATGATCTCCGGCTGGGCATTCCGCGTATTCTCCACCGCCGGGCCCGCTGGGTCTCGGCGCGCCTGCGCCATACCCGTGGGTGACGCACAAACGGCCGGACAACACACCACGCGCCGGTTCTGGGGCCGCTGAGACCCAGGGCCCCGCGTGGCATCAGTGCAACAGCAGCCCGGGAACAGGAGGTTTCTGCTTCCGGGCGGCCTGCCACACCCGCCGACATCTCACCCGTGCCGTCCGCCGCCCCCTCCGAGCCGGCCGACGGCGGGCTCCGGACCGGTCTCCAGGGAACTGGGACCGGCCCGAGGCACTGCTGCCACCCGGGCTCCCCTCCCCGGGATCCGCGTCACGCACGCCAGAAGAGGTGCGGGCTGCTTGTCCGGTATGAGCCGGACACCGCACCTCAGAGCGCGCAGCCCTGGCTGTCGACCTCCTGGGCCGTGGACTCGCCGAGCTCGATGTCCTCGCGGATCTCGTCGGCCGTCAGCGCGTAACCCGTGTCCGGGTCGTCGAGTGACTTGGCGAACACGACGCCGTACACCTTGCCGTCCGGGGTGAGCAGCGGGCCCCCGGAGTTGCCCTGGCGGACGGTCGCGAAGAGCGAGTACACATCGCGGCGGACCGTGCTCCGGTGATAGATGTCCGGGCCGTCGGCGTCGATGCGGGCGCGGACCCGGGCGGAGCGCACGTCGTACGCGCCGTTCTCAGGGAAGCCCGCGACGATCGCGCTGTCGCCGCTCGCCGCGTCGTCGTCCGTGCCGGTGAACTCCAGCGGCCTCGCCTCGAGATCGGGGACGTCCAGGACGGCGATGTCGCGCTGCCAGTCGTAGAGGACGACCTTGGCGTCGTACAGCCGGCCTTCGCCGCCGATCTGGACGGTGGGCTCGTCGACGCCGCCGACGACGTGCGCGTTGGTCATCACCCGGCGCTCGGAGAAGACGAAGCCGGTACCTTCGAGGACCTTCCCGCAGCCAGGCGCCATACCGACCACCTTGACGATGGACTTCTTGGCACGGGCGGCGACCGGACTGCCCACCAGGGCCGGGTCCGGGGGCTCGACCTCGGTGATCGGCTCGTTGGCGAACGGGCTGAAGACCTGGGGGAAGCCGTTCTGTGCCAGGACGGAGGAGAAGTCCTGGAACCAGGTGGGTGCCTGCTGGGGCATCACCCGGGCAACTCCGAGCAGGACGGACGAGTTGCGGACCGCCTTACTGACGGTCGGCAACGAGGTACCGGCCAGCAGCAGCCCGATCATCCAGGCCACCAGCAGCATGGCCACCACGTTGACCAAGGAGCCGCCCGTCGCATCGAGGGCACGCGCCGGCGACCACGTGATGTAGCGGCGGAGTCTGTTGCCGAGGTGAGTGGTGAACGCCTGGCCCACGGAAGCGCACACGATGACGATCACGACCGCGACGATGGCGGCGGCGGAGGAGACTTCCGATCCGTCGGTCGCCTGGTCCCAGATGACCGGCAGCAGGTAGACGGCTACGAGGCCGCCCCCCAGAAAACCGATCACGGACAGGACGCCGACGACAAAACCCTGGCGGTAGCCGATGACCGCGAACCACACGGCGCCGACGAGCAGCAGGATGTCCAGCACGTTCACCGTCTATAGCCTCGCAGATTCGTCACCAGGCCCGTCAGGTTCGACGGGGTCCGGGCGAGGCCCGGAACAGCGCAGCAGGGGAGCCAGCCTGTCATGCGTGCCAGTCGAGCGGCACCTGCCTGGTCCTGTCCCAGGGGCGTTCCCACCCCGCGTAGTGCACGATCCTGTCGATCACACCGGCTGTGAACCCCCAGACCAGCGCCGATTCGACCAGGAACGCGGGGCCCCGGTGGCCGCTCGGATGGACGGCTGTCACACGGTTGGCAGGGTCCGTGAGATCCGCCACGGGCGCGGTGAAGACCCGCGCGGTCTCGGCGGGGTCGACGACCCCCACCGGGCTGGGCGTCCGCCACCAGCCCAGGACGGGCGTGACGACGAAGCCGCTCACCGGGATGTAGAGACGGGGCAGCACGCCGAAGAGCTGGACACCGCTCGGATCGAGGCCGGTCTCCTCCTCGGCCTCCCGCAGTGCGGCCCTGAGCGGCCCGGTCGTCATGTGGTCGCCGTCCTCGGGGTCGAGGGAGCCTCCGGGGAAGGACGGCTGGCCGGCATGGGAGCGCAGGGTGCCGGAACGCTCCATCAGGAGCAGCTCCGGACCACGCTCGCCTTCACCGAACAGGACCAGGACGGCGGACTGGCGGCCCGCCCCGCTCTCCGGCGGCAGAAAACGGCTGAGCTGCTGGGCCCGCACGGTCCGCGCCGCCCGGGCCACGGGTTCGAGCCAGGCGGGCAGGCCGTCGGCGGAGACGGTGAGCGCGTCCTGGCCGGGCACGGCTGTCTCCGTGGCGGCCGCGTCGGCAGCGGCCCGTGTGCTCTGTGCGTGCGTCATGGGCACCCCCGTCTTTCCAACGCCTGTCGTCGGCTATTTCGTTCCGCGCGGATTCGTTCCGCGCGGACCCGCCACACGGGCCGATGAGGCCGGCAGCCGCCCCCCGGCCCCGTTACGGACGGGAGGGCGCCGCTCGTCACCCGGCCCATGGGAGGTCTGCCGCTCACCCGGCTCCGAGCGGCGGTGCGGGACTGCCCGGGTAGTCCGGGGGCGGGCTGAGGCGCTGGCCCGGATAGCCGCCCATCTCGTACTTCAGGAGTTTCCTGGCCTTCTCGGGATCCGTCTCACCCTCCCCGTAGGCGGGGCAGAGGGAGGCGATCGGGCAGGCGCCGCACGCAGGCTTCCGGGAATGGCAGATGCGGCGGCCGTGGAAGACCACGCGGTGCGAGAGCATCGTCCACTCGCTCTTCGGGAAGATGGCGGCGACCTCGGCCTCGACCTTCTCCGGGTCCTCCTGCTCGGTCCACTTCCAGCGGCGGACCAGCCGGCCGAAGTGGGTGTCCACCGTGATGCCGGGAACGCCGAAGGCGTTGCCGAGGACCACGTTGGCCGTCTTGCGCCCGACGCCCGGCAGTTTCACGAGATCCGCGAGGCGGCCCGGGACCTCTCCACCGAAGTCGTCCCGCAAGGCGGCCGACAGACCCATGAGTGACCGCGCCTTGGCCCGGAAGAAGCCGGTCGGCCGGATGATCTCCTCGAGCTTCTCGGGCACGGCGGCGGCCATGTCCTCAGGCGTCGGGTAGGCGGCGAAGAGCGCCGGGGTCGTCTGGTTGACCCTCAGGTCGGTGGTCTGGGCGGAGAGAACCGTGGCCACCAGGAGTTCGAAGGGATTGCGGAAATCCAGCTCGGGGTGGGCGTACGGATAGACCTCGGCGAGCTCACGGTTGATCCGGCGGGCACGGCGGACCATCGCGAGACGCGACTCCGGCTTCGCGGGCTTGGCCGATGCCGCCCCCGGCAGGCGATGTGCGGCTTTTTTCTTACTTCGTACATCCTGTTCGCCCACAGCGGAATCCTTGTCTCCCGACACCCCATCAGCCCCCTCGGCCTGCGCTCTCACCGACGTTCCGGACACCCGGCCAGCCTAGAGCCAGGGGCTGACATCTGCCCCGGTCACCGCGTATCCACGCCCGATCGGCCCCCTGCCGTAGGGTCCGGCACGCTCGTGCGTCAAACTGGTTTGTGATCGATCGCACTGTTTTACCGTCCGGCATCATGGAAACCACGCTTCCCTGAACAGGCCGACAAGGAGAGAACTCGTGGACGACGTTCTGCGGCGCGCCCCGCTTTTCGCGGCGCTCGATGACGAGCAGGCCGCGGAGCTCCGCGCCTCGATGAGTGAGGTGACCCTCGCACGCGGTGACGCGCTGTTTCACGAGGGCGACCCGGGTGACCGCCTGTACGTGGTCACCGAGGGGAAGGTGAAGCTCCACCGCACGTCTCCGGACGGGCGGGAGAACATGCTGGCCGTCCTCGGCCCCGGCGAGCTGATCGGAGAGCTGTCGCTCTTCGACCCGGGTCCGCGCACCGCTACCGCGACCGCGCTCACCGAGGTCAAGCTGCTCGGCCTCGGCCACGGAGACCTCCAGCCCTGGCTGAACGCCCGGCCCGAGGTGGCCACCGCGCTGCTGCGCGCCGTCGCCCGGCGCCTGCGCAAGACCAACGACCAGATGTCCGACCTGGTCTTCTCGGATGTGCCGGGACGTGTCGCCCGAGCGCTCCTCGACCTGTCGCGCCGCTTCGGTGTGCAGTCGGAGGAGGGCATCCACGTCGTGCACGACCTGACGCAGGAAGAGCTGGCCCAGCTGGTCGGCGCCTCCCGCGAGACGGTCAACAAGGCGCTCGCCGACTTCGCGGGACGGGGCTGGCTGCGGCTCGAGGCGCGGGCCGTGATCCTGCTGGACGTGGAGCGGCTGGCCAAGCGGTCCCGCTGACGCCGCGCGGCCTCCGGCCCCGCATGTCTGCTGACACGCCCGGGCGGCGTCCGCCCGCTGACGCCCCGCGGCGTACGCCGCCGGTGCCGTGACGCCAGGTCGCCGACCGCGGTCCCGGGCAGCGGCCGGACGGCTGCCGCGACCGGCCGCAGTACGGCAGACCCGAAAAGGCCCCACCGCACGGTGGGGCCTTTCGCGTGCGTCCTCCCGGCCGGGTGCCGCTCAGATCAGGCCGTGCTCGGCCAGGTACTCCATCTGGGCTCGTACGGACAGCTCCGCGGCGGGCCAGAGCGAGCGGTCCACGTCCGCGTAGACCGCCGCCACGACCTCGGCAGGCGTCCTGTGCCCCGCCTCCACGGCCGTCTCCACCTGGGCCAGGCGGTGTGCGCGGTGGGCGAGGTAGAACTCGACGGCTCCCTGCGCGTCCTCCAGCACCGGCCCGTGCCCCGGCAGGACCGTGTGCACCCCGTCGTCGACCGTCAGCGACCGCAGGCGGCGCAACGTGTCCAGGTAGTCGCCCAGCCGGCCGTCCGGGTGGGCGACGACGGTGGTGCCACGCCCCAGGATCGTGTCGCCCGTCAGTACGGCCCGGTCGGCGGGCAGATGGAAGGAGAGGGAGTCCGCGGTGTGGCCCGGTGTGGCGACGACCCGGAGTTCAAGTCCTCCCGTGGTGATGACGTCACCGGCCGTGAGCCCCTCGTCGCCCAGACGCAGCGCCGCGTCCAGAGCGCGCACCTTCGTGCGCGTGAGCTCGGCGAACCGGGCGGCTCCCTCCGCGTGATCGGGGTGCCCGTGCGTGAGCAGGGTGAGACCGACACGCCTGCCCGCCCTCTCCGCGGTTTCGATCACGGCCCGCAGATGCCCGTCGTCGAGGGGGCCCGGATCGATCACGACCGCGAGGTCGGAGCCTGGTTCCGCGACGATCCAGGTGTTCGTGCCGTCCAGGGTCATCGCTGAGGCGTTGGGAGCCAGGACGTTGACCGTACGGGTGGTGGCAGGCCCGGAGAGGACCCCGCCACGGGGCTGGCCGGGCAGTGCGGCCGCGTCACTCATGAGCGGTTCCCGTCCGCGCCGTCCCCTGCCACGGGAGACGCGGGATGCCCGGCAGTCGGGACGTGTCGGGTGAACTCGTCGTGGCCCGGCCAGCTGAGCACCAGCTCGTCGCCTTCCATACGGGCTTCTGCCAGCACGGGGGCGAGGTCCTGGGAGTCCGCAGCCTCCAACACCTCCGCGGCCGTCCGGTACGGCCTCAGGGCCCGCAGGGTGGCCACGGTGGGCGGCATCATCAGCAGTTCGCCCTTGTCGTAGCCGTCGGCCGCGTCACCGGGCCGGACCCAGACCGTCCGGTCGGCCTCGGTGGAGACGTTGCGGGTGCGCTGGCCCTCGGGGAGCGCGGCGACGAAGAACCAGGTGTCGTAACGTCGCGGTTCGAAGGCGGGGGTGATCCAGCGCGCCCACGCGGCCAGCAGGTCGGAGCGCAGAACGAGGTTACGGCGGTCCAGGAACCCGGCGAAGGACAGCTCGCGGGCCACCAGGGCCTCGCGGTCGGCCTCCCAGTCGGCGCCCGTGGTGTCGCTCACGACGGAGTCGGCGGTCGGCCCGGCCAGCAGGACGCCCGCCTCCTCGTAGGTCTCACGGACAGCGGCGCAGACGACGGCCTGGGCCTCGACGGCCGTACCGACGCCCAGACGGGCGGCCCAGGTCTCCAGGGACGGCCCCGCCCAGCCCACGAGGTGGTCGTCGTCCCGTGGGTCGACCCCGCCACCCGGATAGGCGTACGCGCCCCCGGCAAACGCCATGGAGGTGCGCCGGCGCAGCATGTGAACCGTGGGACCGGCGTCGTCCGGTCCCCCCGGGTCGTCGCGGAGCAGCATCACCGTGGCGGCACGCCTGGGAGTCACAGCCGTCAGCTCTCCGCTGGCGAGGGCCCGGATCCGGGCGGGCCATTCCGGTGGGTACCACTGACCGTTGGACATGGCCGGAGGCTATCCGGAACCGCGACGATGTTCGAGAGCCCGGCCATCACCGTCTGCCCCTTACACGCATGATCCCGCCCGGTCGGGGGACCGGACGGGATCGGAGAGAGACGGATCAGGCGTCGACGAGCTCGACCTGGACCTCGACCTCGACCGGTGCGTCCAACGGCAGCACGGCGACGCCCACGGCGCTGCGCGCGTGCACGCCCTTGTCACCGAGGACCGCGCCCAGCAGCTCGCTGGCCCCGTTGATCACACCTGGCTGGCCGGTGAAGTCGGAGGCCGAGGCGACGAAGCCCACGACCTTCACGACCCGCGCGATCCGGTCCAGGTCACCGGCGACCGACTTCACTGCCGCCAGGGCGTTCAGCGCGCAGGTCTTCGCCAGTTCCCTGGCCTCGTCCGGGGTCACCTCGGCGCCGACCTTGCCGGTCACCGCGAGCTTGCCGTCCACCATGGGGAGCTGGCCGGAGGTGTAGACGTACACCCCGGACGCCACGGCCGGCTGGTAGGAGGCCAGCGGCGGCACGACGTCCGGGAGCGTCAGGCCGAGTTCGGCGAGCTTCGCCTCGACGGCGCCCGCCACTACGGCTTCTCCCGCTTCAGGTAGGCCACGAGCTGCTCGGGGTTGTTCGGGCCGGGAACGACCTGGACCAGCTCCCAGCCGTCCTCGCCCCAGGTGTCCAGAATCTGCTTGGTCGCGTGCACGAGAAGGGGCACGGTCGCGTATTCCCACTTGGTCATGAGCCGACTGTAATGCCTGGCACACGCGGCCTCGTGCGTAGCCTGCCTGCCGACTGGTTAGGCTCGAAGACGTGAGCAGGTTCCAGGTCGTCAGCGGCAAGGGCGGGACCGGTAAGACCACGGTCGCCGCCGCACTCGCGCTCGCCCTCGCGACCGAGGGCAGGCGCACTCTCCTCGTCGAGGTCGAGGGCAGGCAGGGCATCGCCCAGCTCTTCGAATCCGAGGCCCTCCCCTACGAGGAACGCAGGATCGCCGTGGCGCCCGGCGGCGGAGAGGTCCACGCGCTGGCGATCGACGCCGAGCGCGCGCTCCTGGACTACCTCCAGATGTTCTACAAGCTGGGCAGTGCCGGCCGGGCGCTCAAGAAGCTCGGCGCGATCGATTTCGCCACCACCATCGCCCCCGGGGTCCGGGACGTCCTGCTGACCGGCAAGGCCTGCGAGGCCGTGCGCCGCAAGGACAAGCAGGGCAGGTTCGTCTACGACTACGTGATCATGGACGCGCCTCCCACCGGGCGCATCACCCGCTTCCTCAACGTGAACGACGAGGTGGCGGGGCTGGCCCGGATCGGCCCGATACACAATCAGGCGCAGGCCGTCATGCGGGTACTGAAGTCCCCCGAGACGGCGGTCCACCTGGTGACGCTCCTGGAGGAGATGCCGGTCCAGGAGACCACGGACGGCATCGCCGAGCTGCGGGCCGCGGACCTTCCCGTGGGCAGGGTCGTGGTGAACATGGTGCGGCCCCACCTGCTGGACGAGGACGCGCTCCGGACGGCTTCGGGGGGCCGCCGCAAGGAGATCGCGAAGACGCTCACCCGCGCCGGCGTGACCGGTTCCGCCGGACTGGTGCGACCGCTGGTCGCCCAGGCCTCCGAGCATGCCCAGCGGGTCGGCCTGGAGCGTGAGCAGCGCGCGGTGCTGGCCGGGCTGGGACTGCCCATGGCCGAGCTTCCGCTGATGGGCGAGGGAGTGACCCTGCCCGCGCTGCGCGAGCTGGCGGAGGAGTTCCGCAAACAAGGTGTCGGCGACGAGACCGCGGACGCTGCGGGGCAGCAGCCCCCGAGCGGGGAGCGACGCGGCTCCGGACGAGGGGTGGGGTCATGACACTGGGCACGGACATCGCACCGGGACTGGAGACCGACGCGCTCCTGGACGACCCGGATATCCGCATCGTCGTGTGCTGCGGCTCCGGCGGCGTGGGCAAGACCACGACCGCGGCGGCGCTGGGTGTGCGGGCGGCCGAGCGTGGGCGCAGGGTCGTCGTCCTCACGATCGACCCGGCCCGCCGGCTCGCCCAGTCCATGGGCATCGACCGGCTGGACAACGTCCCGCGCCGGGTCGAGGACATCGAAGGCCAGGGCGAGCTGCACGCCATGATGCTCGACATGAAACGCACCTTCGACGAGACCGTCGAGGCGCACACGGACGCGGAGCGGGCGCGCGCGATCCTGGAGAACCCCTTCTACCAGTCGCTGTCGGCCGGCTTCGCGGGCACGCAGGAATACATGGCGATGGAGAAGCTCGGGCAGCTGAGGGCGCGCGACGAGTGGGACCTGATCATCGTCGACACCCCGCCGTCCCGTTCGGCGCTGGACTTCCTGGACGCGCCGAAACGTCTCGGCTCCTTCCTGGACGGGAAGTTCATCCGGCTGCTGATCGCCCCGGCGAAGATCGGCGGGCGGGCGGGGATGAAGTTCCTCAACGTCGGGATGTCGATGATGACGGGGACGCTCGGGAAACTGCTCGGCGGTCAGTTCCTCCGCGACGTACAGACCTTCGTCGCGGCGATGGATTCCATGTTCGGCGGATTCCGTACCCGGGCCGACGCGACGTACAAGCTGCTCCAGGCGCCCGGTACGGCGTTCCTCGTGGTGGCGACGCCGGAGCGGGACGCGCTGCGTGAGGCCGCGTACTTCGTGGAACGGCTGGCCGCGGAGGACATGCCGCTGGCCGGCATGGTCCTCAACCGTGTGCACGGCAGCGACGCCTCACGGTTGTCCGCGGAGCAGGCGCTGGCGGCTGCGGAAAATCTTGAAGGCGTCGGCATTGTGGATCAGACGCCCGGGAAGGCTGGCCTTGGTGAGTCGGCGGAACCGGTGACCGCCACCTCTCCCGAAGCCCCGGAGTCGCCGTCCTCCCCCGAGCGCGGCAACGAGCTCTCCCCACACGAGCAGCCACAGCAGGAGTCGCCTCAGCACGACCTGACAGCGCATACCCCCGAGCAGCACGGCCGTGGCCGAAAGTCGTCTGACCCGTCCGGGCCATCCACGGGCACGGACGAGGACAGCACACCCTCCGACGGCGCATCCGTCGAGGTGTCCGTCGAGGAGCTGACCGCAGGCCTGTTGCGCCTGCACGCCGAGCGGATGCAGGTCGTCGCACGCGAACAGGACACGCGCGCCCGCTTCACCGCGCGCCACCCCGAGGTCCGGGTGGCCGAGGTGGCCGCGCTGCCCGGTGACGTGCACGACCTCTCCGGCCTCAGGGCCATCGGAGAACTGCTCGCGGCCGGTTCCGCTTCCACCCCGGCCGGAGCTGTGTAGGGCAACGCCTGGTCACAAGGGGGCAGCCCGTGCCCCCTTATCCCACGGCCCCCTCACCCCACGGCGGCGAACGTCTCGTGCAGTTCGTCGTCGTGCAGCGCGTCGTCGTCCAGGCCCACCCCTGCGGGCAGCAAGCCTGTGGACCGCTCGTACTCACTGCGCGCGGTCTCCAGCAGGCGGCGCCAGGACGTCACGGTGGGCCGTCGGCGCAGTAGCGCGCGGCGCTCCCGTTCCGTCATTCCGCCCCACACGCCGAACTCGACGCGATTGTCCAGCGCATCGGCCAGGCACTCGGTCCGCACCGGGCATCCGGTGCACACCGCCTTGGCCCTGTTCTGCGCTGCCCCTTGTACGAACAATTCATCCGGATCGGTAGTGCGGCAGGCTGCCTGCGCACTCCAGTCGGTTACCCAGCCCATTCCGGCGCCGTCCTCTCCCGAATCGAGGCTCCCCCACGGCGGCAGCGGCATATTCACCGCTGCCAGTTGAGGACGTTACGGAAGGTGGCGACACCACAACACCCCCTTCGGGCCCAATCTTGGATGGCCCGAACGGACTATGCGTATGCGGCAGATCACCCAGGGGAGTGACGCAAGGACATGCGTGACCATCCCGACTAAATCGGGACGATAAGCGCAAGTCGCAACGGACATCCAGTGACATCTAAGGCGATTTCGGGAACGCCTCGACAGGTGGCTGAATTCCATTGAGAGCCATGCAGGGGGGTTGATACAAAATCCGACTGCTGTGACAGTTGAGAGCAGCTTAGGCCAAGGCCTATACGCGTGTCCGGCGAATGAGAACGTAGGCTGCCCCCATGCCAAAGAAGCGCTCAGGCGGGGGTCTGACGACGACCCAGCAGGCCGCCAAGTTCCTCGGTGTCGCCGCGCTCTCCGGAGCTGTGCTGGCAGGCATCGCGCTGCCGGCCGCCGGCGCACTCGGGCTCGCAGCCAAAGGGACGGTCGAGGGATTCGACGAGATCCCTTCCAACCTCAAGACACCGCCGCTGAGCCAGCGGACCACGATCCTGGACAACGAGGGCGGAGCGATCGCCACGGTGTACTCGCGTGACCGCACCGTCGTCCCGCTGAAGGACATCTCGCCGTACATGCAGGACGCGATCATCGCGATCGAGGACTCACGTTTCTACGAACACGGCGCGGTGGACCTCAAGGGCATCCTGCGCGCGATGAACCGGAACGTGCAGGAGGGCGGTGCCGCGCAGGGCGCGTCGACCCTGACCCAGCAGTACGTGAAGAACGTCTTCGTCGAGGAGGCGGGCGACGACCCCGACAAGGTCGCCGAGGCCACCCAGCAGACACTGGGCCGCAAGGTCCGGGAGCTCAAGTACGCCATCCAGGTCGAGGAAGAGCTCGGCAAGAAGAAGATCCTGGAGAACTACCTCAACATCACGTTCTTCGGGCAGCAGGCGTACGGGGTCGAGGCCGCATCCCAGCGCTACTTCTCCAAGCCCGCGAAGGACCTGGAGGTCGGGGAGGCCGCGATGCTCGCCGGCCTCGTCCAGTCGCCGACGCGCTACGACCCGGTCAACGACACGGAAGAGGCGACCAAACGCCGCAACGTCGTGCTGCAGCGCATGGCCGCCGTCGGCAGCATCTCGCAGCGCGAGGCCGACAAGGCCATCGCCGCCCCTCTCGAACTGAAGGTCAGCAGGCCGAAGAACGGCTGCATCACCGCCGTCAGCGGCGCCGGGTTCTTCTGCGACTACGTGCGCAAGGTCATCCTGACCGACCCGACCTTCGGCAAGACCGAGGAGGAGCGCGCCAAGCTCTGGAACCTCGGCGGTCTGTCCATCAGGACGACTCTGTCGCCGCGCGCCCAGGCGGCGGCGAACGAGGCCGCGACCTCGAAGGTCCACAAGGACGACAAGGTGGCAGCCTCGGTCGTGCAGGTCGAGCCCGGCACGGGCAAGATCCTCTCGATGGGCCAGTCCAGGCCCTACGGCCTGGACCAGAAGAAGCACGAGACGATGCTCAACCTCGGCGTCAACAACAAGATGGGCGGCAGCACCTACGGCTTCCAGGTCGGCTCCACCTTCAAGCCGATCACCGCCGCCGCCGCCCTGGAGAAGGGCATCAGCCCGGCCGAGAGCTACGCCACCGACTGGAAGATCTCGCTGCCCAAGAGCTCCTTCCGTGACTGTTCGGGCGCCCCGACCGGCAGTGACAACTGGGACCTGCAGAACGAGATGGAGTCCGAGAAGGGCTCCTGGGACATGACGAGCGCGCTCGGCAAGTCCATCAACACCTACTTCGCCAAGCTGGAACAGAAGACCGGACTCTGCGAGACGGTCGAGATGGCGAAGAAGATGGGCTACGAGCGGGGCGACGGCAAGGAGATCGAGGAGAACGCCTCGATCACCCTCGGCGGTGAAGTGAGCACCCCGCTGTCGATGGCCTCCGTGTACGCCACGTTCGCCAACCGGGGCACCTACTGCTCCCCCATCGCCATCGAGTCGATCACCGACGCCAACGGCAAGAAGGTCGGCGTACCGAAGACCGAGTGCTCCCGGGCCATGAGCGAGCCGACGGCGGACACCATCAGCCAGATGCTCAAGGGCGTGGTCGAGGACGGCACCGGCACCCTGGCGGGTCTCACCGACCGCGACAACGCGGGCAAGACGGGTACGACGAACGACCGCCTCGACGCCTGGTTCGTCGGTTACACACCGAATCTCTCCACCGCGGTCTGGGTCGGTGACGACATCGGCGAGAAGACCACCAAGATGTACGACATCACCATCGGTGGTCGGTACTACGACAAGGTCTGCGGCGGCTGTCTCCCGGGCCCCATCTGGAAGACCGCGATGACCGGCGCCCTGGACGCCTCCGAGACCCCCTCCTTCAACCCGATCGCGGTGCCGCGAGGCAAGGAGAAGGAGAAGGAGGAGGACAAGGGCCGCGACGGGGGCGCTGGCGGCGGGAACGACAACGGCAAGCCCGGCGCCGATCCGATCGGCGGCATCACCCTGCCGCCCGGCATCATCGGCGGTAACGACGGTCGCGGACGCGGCGGCAACGGTCCCTGACCGTCCGGGTCACACGACGGCATGACGTGAAGGTGGGGTGCCCCCGGGCCGGGGCACCCCGCCTTCACGTCATGTACCGGCTTCTCAGCCCGCGAGCAGCTTCTTGACCGTGGCGGCCACCCGGCCGCCCTCGGCGAGTCCAGCCACCTTCGGGTTGACGATCTTCATCACGGCGCCCATCGCACGCGGTCCCTCGGCACCAGCCGCCTTCGCCTCCGCGACGGCCTGCGCGACGATCGCGTCCAGCTCGTCGTCGGAGAGCTGCTTGGGCAGGTACGCGTCGAGCAGCGCACCCTCCGCCCTCTCACGCTCGGCCTGCTCGGTCCGGCCGCCCTGCGCGAAGGCCTCGGCCGCCTCACGACGCTTCTTCGCCTCCTTGGCGATCACCTTCTGCACCTCGTCGTCGGAGAGCTCGCGCGACGACTTGCCGCTGACCTCCTCCTTGGTGATCGCGGTCAGGGTGAGCCGGAGGGTGGACGAGGTGAGCTCGTCACGCGCCTTCATGGCCGTGGTGAGGTCTTCCTTGAGCTTGGACTTGAGCGTGGTCATGCCGCGATTGTGACAGGTACGGAGCTCCTCCCGCCCGCCTGTTTTCCTCCCACCGCACCGTTTCTGCGACGATGGGCGCATGCGCGCACGCTACGGAGTACCCCTGAAAGCAACGGCAGTCGGCGCAGCGGTCGGTGCTGCCGGCCTCGTGTACGCGGCCGGATTCGAGGCACGGTCCTTCCGCCTCCGCCGGATCGCGATTCCCGTACTTCCGCACGGAGCACGCCCGTTGCGCGTGCTCCAGGTCTCCGACATCCACATGGTGAGCGGCCAGCGCAAGAAGCGCGCCTGGTTGCAGTCCCTGGCAGGGCTGCGCCCGGATTTCGTGGTGAACACCGGCGACAACCTCTCCGACCCGGAAGCCGTGCCGGAGCTGCTGGACGCGCTGGGCCCGCTGATGGAGTTCCCCGGGGTCTACGTCTTCGGTTCCAACGACTACTACGGCCCGAAACTGCGTAACCCGGTCCGCTACCTCCTGGAGAAGACGCAGGGCAAGCACGGGCTCAACGGGAACGCTCCGGCGGTGGGCGTCGTCCACAACCCGTGGGAGCCGATGCGGGACGCCTTCGACGAGGCGGGCTGGCTGAACCTCTCCAACACCCGGGGCCGGATCAAGGCGGACGGGCTGGAGATCGCGTTCACGGGTCTGGACGACCCCCATATCAAGCGGGACCGTTACGCGGAGGTCGCAGGAGGCCCCGAAACGGGCGCGGACCTCTCGATCGGCGTGGTCCACGCCCCGTACCTGCGCTCCCTCGACGCCTTCACCGCCGACGGCTACCCACTGATCCTGGCCGGTCACACCCACGGCGGCCAGCTGTGCATCCCCTTCTACGGCGCCCTCGTCACCAACTGCGACCTGGACACGGACCGGGTGAAGGGCCTCTCCGGCCACACGGTCGGAGAACGGCGCTCCTACCTCCACGTCTCCGCGGGCTGCGGCACGAACCGCTACACCCCGGTCCGCTTCGCCTGCCCGCCCGAGGCGACCCTGCTGACTCTGACGCCGCGCGACTGACGTCTGCCGCCCGGGCACAAAAACCGGATTTCGCCTCCGGGCGTGGGTGGGCTAAAGTAATCGATGTCGCCGGGACACTCGGTGGACATCGGGGTGTAGCGCAGCTTGGCAGCGCGCTTCGTTCGGGACGAAGAGGTCGTGGGTTCAAATCCCGCCACCCCGACAGCTGAAATAGCAGGTCAGAGGGCACGTACTGATTCCAGTACGTGCCCTTTGCCGTACCTGGAGCTCCTTCACGGCTGAGCGGGGAGCCAGGGGCCGGATCCTTCACCAGCGCGCCGCGCGCATACAGGTCCGATCGCTGCCGCACGGGGACCGGCTGGTGCGCGAACGGTCACTGACAGCGAAGGGTGCCGACGGGGGCGCCGGCGCGACCTGCCCCGCACGGACGTGGTGTCGCCGGACGGTGGCGGCGGTGGCCCGGCAGAGCCTTCACGAGCAAGGCCGGCCAATGACGTACGGGCCCGGCCCGGGCCTCTCGCGGGAGAGGAACCGGGCCGGGCCCGCAGGACGGTGCCGGATGGCAGGGGTCGGCGGCGTGGCGCTCGGCAGGCCGCCGAAGGCGGGTCAGGCTGCCGCCGCAGCACCCTGGGCGACCTGGCGGAGCACCTCGGTCAGGGAGGTGACGACCTCAGCGTCGTCCGCCGGGTGGAGCTCGGCGAAGCGCGTCACGGAGCCGGGGATGGAGAGCTTGACGTCGGCCAGGACCGCCCCACCCGCGAGACCGGCCGCCTTGCGGGCCTCGTCCTGGGCCCACACGCCGCCGAACTGGCCGAAGGCGGTTCCGACGACGGCGACCGGCTTGGCGGTCAGAGCGCCTGCACCGTACGGGCGCGACAGCCAGTCGATGGCGTTCTTCAGGACAGCCGGCATGGTGCCGTTGTACTCGGGCGAGAACAGCAGGAACCCGTCGGCGCGGCCGGCCGCTTCGCGCAGCTGGGCCGCGGCAGCCGGAACACCGCCCTCGACGTCGATGTCCTCGTTGTAGAAGGGGACGTCGACGAGGCCTTCGTACAGCACGACCTCGACGCCCTCGGGGGCGTGCTTGACGGCGGCCTCGGCGAGCTGACGGTTGTGGGATCCGGCGCGGAGGCTGCCGACGAGGGCGAGGATGCGTACAGACATGAGGGCTCCCGGGTGACGGAGACGGCAGAAGTAAGCGGACCGTGGTCCGTTTAAAGTTGTACCACCTAAACGGACCGCGGTCCACTTATGGGTCGTCCCGCGCTACTCTGAAGCCATGACCACTCCTCTGCCCCCGCCGCCCGACCCCGGCGCGGCGCGGACGGCTCTCACGCTCGCCGCCGCCGGCGAACCGGAGCCGCTGCGGGCGGACGCGGCGCGTAACCGGGTGCTGCTGCTGGACGCCGCCTCCCGCCTCCTGGCCCGTTGCGGGGCGGCCGGCCTCACGATGGAATCGGTGGCCGCCGCCGCGGGAGTCGGCAAGGGCACCGTCTTCCGACGCTTCAAGGACCGCACCGGCCTGCTCATCGCGCTGCTCGACCACCGTGAGGCGCTGCTGCAGGCCGCTTTCCTCTCCGGGCCGCCCCCGATGGGCCCGGGCGCCCCCGCAGCCGAGCGGCTGCACGCGTTCGGGCCCGCCGTGATGCGCCACGAACACGAGCACCACGAGCTGATCCTCGCGTCCCGCACCGATCCCCTGCGCACCTACGCCGTGCCCGCACAGCGTCTGAGGCTCAGCCATGTCGCCCTCCTGCTGCGTCAGGCACATGCGGAAGGCGAGCCCGAACTCCTCGCGCACACCCTGCTCGGATCGATCGACACTCCCCTGGTCCACCATCTGACGTGCGAACGCGGCGTAGCCGCCGAAAGGTTGGAGCAGGGCTGGCACGATCTGCTCACCCGGTACGGAGTGACGCGCTGAGGGTGGCGCCACCGGGCCGCGCCCGCACCTGGATCAGCGCGTGCGTGCCGCTGGTACGCCAGGCGCTGCCGGACCGCTCCAGGCTGTCCAGGGTCCGCGGTTCCAGGCCCACGACGACGTCGGACTTCAGCGTGCGCAGAGCGGCGACGGCGCCCGGGAAGTGCGCCGTGAGGTCGGCGAACGACGTGGTCGCCGGCCACATCCTGTCGCCCACCAGACGACGGTAGTTGAGGTCCCCCTTGAGGATCGTCAGTGTCGCGGTGCCGAACTGCGCCCGCAGGTCCTCGGGCATGCGTTCGTACGGGAACGGGGCGCAGAAGAACGCGTGGGTACGGACATCGAGACGGCCGTCACCCATGGCTTCCCAGACCCGTCCGCCGATCGCGCCCGCCTCGCCGGGAGCCCGGCCCAGTCGGCGCAGGCAGTCGACGACGTCGGCCGTCGTCGCGTCGGAGACGTAGTACGGGCCGGGCTTCACGTGGAGCACCACCCGGCCTGCGTGGCCGTGCTCCAGGAGATGGTCGATGAGGACGAGGTCGGGGATCAGCTCCCGGCCGGTGTTGTCCGCGATCACGGCGACGGTGGCGGTGGCCGGGGCCTCCGGGGCCAGGAGCGACCAGAGCACCGCACTGTCGTCGGCGACCAGACGGGAGACTGCCGCTCCCGGAGCGGTCCCGCCCGTCGGCCCCCGGAAACCGAGGTCGGCCCGGTTGCCCCACAGGGAGGCCTGGAGAAGGGCCGTCGCCCGCTTGTCCGCGGGCGCGCCGGCGAGGTCGTCCAGCGAGCGGAGCTCCTCCTCGACCGTTGCGCCGCGGAGCTCGGCGCGCTTGAAGGGGGCGAAGGGATCGATTCCCTGCCACGGCCCCTCTTCGACGTAACCGACGGCCTCGAGGAGCCTGCGGTAGAAGTAGCTCTCGGCCCAGAGGAACGGGGCCTCGAACCACGGGCGCCCGAAGTGCTCCCGTCCCTGTTCGAGCCAGACTTCGCGGTCCGGGCTCCCGGCAGCGAGCGGTTCGACGACTCCGTGGACGATCTCGCGCAGCAGGGCGTCCAGGGCACGCCGCTGCCGGGGGCCGTACGGAAAGGCTTCGCGTACCTGCCCGATCAGCGCCGGATGGCGTTCGGCCATGACGCCCCGAGCGAAGCTGCCGGGCTCCCTGCACGTGATCACAGGTGGGAGGCCGCGGTCCCGCCCGGCCCGCGAAGTCGCTCGTGTGTCGCCCATGAGCCCAGTCTGCCCGGCGAGGAGGCCGCGTCGCCCCGGGGCGGGTGTGCGCGTGTCCGCAGCGGAACCCGCGCCCGCTGCCGGACCCGTGCGCGCTGCGAGCGCCCGCTGCCTGTGAGCACAACGGCCTTGGCCGATCCGGCACATGCGCGGCACGGCACTTGGTTACGATATGCAACGGCTCAGATTACTTACCCCAGGAAAGGGAACCCGCACCCATGCCGGCCGAGACGTTCGAGTTTCAGGTAGAAGCGCGCCAGCTCCTGCAGATGATGATCCATTCGATTTACTCGAACAAGGATGTATTTCTGCGTGAGCTCATTTCCAACTCTTCGGACGCGCTGGACAAGCTGCGACTGGAAACTCTCCGCGACGACACGCTCAAGGCTGATTCGTCCGACCTCCATATCGCCATCGAGGCCGACCAGGAGAAGCGCACGCTGACCGTGCGCGACAACGGCATCGGAATGTCGCACGACGAGGTCGTGCAGCTGATCGGGACGATCGCGAATTCCGGTACCGCTAAATTCCTCCAGGAACTGAAGGAAGCCAAGGACGCCACCGCTTCCGAGGAACTGATCGGACAGTTCGGTGTGGGGTTCTATTCGAGCTTCATGGTCGCCGACGAGGTCACCCTGCTGACCCGGCGCGCGGGCGAGGACACGGGCACCCGCTGGCAGTCCAGCGGCGAGGGGACCTACACCGTCGAGGCAGTCGACGACGCACCCCAGGGCACCTCGGTCACGCTGCGGCTCAAGCCCGAGGACGCCGAGGACAAACTCTTCGACTACACCTCGCCCTGGAAGATCCGGGAAATCGTCAAGCGCTACTCGGACTTCATCACCTGGCCCATCCGCATGGCGGCGGCGGGTGGCGAGGAGGGAGCCGAACCCGAGGTCGAGACGGTCAACTCGATGAAGGCCCTGTGGGCCCGGTCGAAGGACTCCGTGACCGATGAGGAGTACAGCGAGCTGTACAAGCACATCAGCCATGACTGGACCGAGCCGCTCGAAACCATCCGCATGCAGGCGGAAGGCACCTTCGAATACCAGGCTCTTCTCTTCCTGCCGTCCCACGCCCCGCAGGACCTGTTCATGCAGGACCACAAGCGTGGAGTTCAGCTCTATGTGAAGCGCGTGTTCATCATGGATGACTGCGAAGCGCTGATGCCGACGTATCTGCGCTTCGTCAAGGGCGTGGTCGACGCACAGGACCTGTCGCTCAACGTGTCGCGCGAGATCCTTCAGCAGGACCGCCAGATCGAGATGATGCGGCGCCGCCTCGTCAAGAAGGTGCTCTCCACGGTGAAGGACATGAGGTCCGGCGCCCCGGAGAAGTATGCGACGTTCTGGAAGGAATTCGGCCGGGTTCTCAAGGAAGGGCTCTTCCAGGACTTCGAGAACCGCGACGCGATCCTGGAGATCTCCTCGTTCGCCTCGACCCAGGACGAGGAAGGCCTGACCACCCTGCGCTCGTACGTCGAGCGGATGAAGGAGGGCCAGGAGCAGATCTACTACATGACGGGCGAGTCGCGTGCGGCCATGGAGAGTTCGCCCCACATGGAGGCCTTCCGCGCCAAGGGCTTCGAGGTCCTCCTGCTGACCGACCCCGTCGACGAGGTCTGGGTCCAGTCCGTTCCCGAGTTCGACGGAAAGCCGCTCCAGTCCATCTCCAAGGGCGAGGTCGACCTGGACACCGACGAGGAGAAGAAGGAGGTCGAGGCCGAGCGCGAGAAGCAGCAGCAGGACTACGCCGGCCTTCTGACCTGGATGACGGAGCAGCTCGGTGACACCGTGAAGGAGGTGCGCCTCTCCTCCCGGCTCACCGTCTCGCCTGCCTGCATCGTCTCGGACACGCACGATGTGACGCCGGCCCTCGAGAACATGTACCGCGCCATGGGCCAGGAAGTGCCGCAGATCAAGCGCATCCTCGAACTCAATCCCTCGCACGCGTTGATCAGCGGGCTGAAGAAGGCGTACACCGAGCAGAGCGGCGAGGAGGGCCCCGGCACCGAACTGGCCGAGACGGCCGAGCTCGTCCACGGGCTGGCGCTCCTCTCGGACGGCGGCGAACTGAGTGATCCCTCGCGCTTCAGCAGGCTGATGGCGGACCGCCTGGAGCGCACGCTGTAGTCCCCGACCGTTCCCATCCACTGCGGCCGCCAGGTTTCCTGGCGGCCGCAGTGGCGTGCGCGGCGCCTACCGTCAGGGCGGTCCCCGGGCTGCCGGGCGGGCGCGCGTGGGGGGCGCGAGGGACACGGCCACGGCTGTCGTTCGAACGGCTGACCCTCCCCCCAAAGTGACGGAGAGAAGTCACAAGGGGTCCCGGAGCGACACGTAACTTCACCATTTCGAGGACCTGTTCAGGGTTTATCTACGCGCGGAGCACCGTCTACCGAACGATCCTTCGGGCATATCAGACGACTTTCGACGAGGCCATTACCGCCGGGTACCGGGAGCTGCTACAAACGTGCTCGCCCCACGAACTCCCCACTCACCCCCCACATTTCGAAGGGCTGGCAGCCATGTCAGTACGAACCTTCCGGGCGTCCGTCTTCGCTCTCGCGATCGCCGCCGTGGCCGCACTCGGCGTCGCGCAACCCGCAGCCGCCGCCGGCGACAACTATGTCGCTCTCGGTGACTCCTACTCCTCGGGCGTCGGCGCCGGGAGCTACACGTCGGAGAGCGGCGGCTGCATGCGCAGCACCAACGCCTACCCCTACCTGTGGAGGAACGCGAACGCTCCCTCGTCGTTCGCGTTCGTCGCCTGCTCCGGTGCGACGACGGCCTCCGTGTCCAGCGGCCAGCTGGGCGCTCTGAGGTCGTCGACCACCCTCGTCAGCCTCACGGCCGGAGGCAATGACGTCGGGTTCGCGGACGTCATGCAGACATGCGTCCTGCAGAGCGAGGCCAACTGCGTCAGCAGGGTGAACACGGCTGTCTCCGCGATGCGGAACTCGCTGCCGGGGAGGCTCGACTCCCTGTACGCGGGCATCCGTTCGCGCGCTCCCCAAGCCCACGTGGTCGTCCTGGGCTACCCGCGCTTCTACAAGCTGTCGGGCACCTGCATCGCCGGCCTGACGGAGACGGAGCGCGGAGCCATCAACAACGCCTCGGACGTGCTGAACGGGGTGCTCGCCAAGCGGGCGGCGGACGCGGGGTTCACCTACTCCAGCGTGGTGGACGAATTCACCGGCCACGAGCTGTGCTCGGGAGACGCGTGGATCCACAGCGTGTCGATCCCCATCACCAACTCGTACCATCCCAAGGCCGTCGGCCAGTCGAACGGCTACCTCCCGGCCTTCAACTCCGCTGGATAGACCGCTCCTAACCGACCCGTCCGACGCGCGACGGCGCCCCACCGGTCATCTGCCGGAGGTGCCGGGTGCGGCGGGCGGGCGCCGTGCCGGAGGGGGGCCGGGCTCAGTACCGCTCGGCCAGATGCCCGCGGCCCGCCGGGGGCTCGTAGGGCTCGGGCCAGAAGTCCGTCACCGCGGTGATCCTGCCGTCCGGGTCGAACGCGAAGAAGTGGATCGCGGGTACCTCCTCCGGCCCGACGGTGACCAGGGTCCTGACGGCAGCCTGCCGGGCCTCCCCGTCGGCCACGATCTGCTCGATCCTGACCCGCCAGTCCCCCGGGTACTCCCGGTTGAACTGCACGTAGCGTTCCTTGCCGACGATCCGCTCGCGGCTCTGCGGCAGGTCGTAGACCACCCCCTCGGCGAGGGTGTCGGCGAACGCGCTCCAGTCGCGGGCGTCCGCCGCCGCCCAGTAGGCCTTCAGAGCGGCACGCATCTCTGCCGTACCCCACGCCGCGCCGGCGCTGTCGCGCATGTCAGTCATTCCCCGAGTGTGGCGCCCGGCACTGACAATTGCCCGGGCGGAGGCCGGCGTCAGCCGCCGACCGGCCGCGATGCCTTGATCGAGTACATCATCGGAATGCGCGGACGGTCCCGGGGGAAGCGGTAGTAGCCGTCCGCATGGCGCACCAGCGTGGGATAGCGGGCGAAGAGGGAGGCATCGTGCTCGTGCAGGAAATCGATCCGGAGCCCTGCCGCCGCGAGAGCCGAGACGACCTGTCCCACAGGGTGCTGCCACTCGACGCTGCGGTTGTGGACGGTGGCCGCGTCGGAGTCGGCGTACGTGCCCGGAGTGTCATCGACCCACGGGTCGCCGCTGAAGTAGTCGTACGCGACCGTGGAGCCGGTGTCGTCGTCCAGACAGTCGGTCAGCGGGTGGAACTCCGCCAGGTACAGGAAACCGCCGGGTGCGACCAGGGAGGCGGCGACCTCTGCCCAGCGGTCCACGTCCGGCAGCCAGTTGAGCGCACCGAGCCCGGTGTAGACGATGTCGTACGCGGAGTCCGGAACGGCCTGGGCGGCGTCGTACACATCGGATGTGACGAACACGGCCCGCTCCGGCGGGAGGCCCAGCGACCTGGCGAGCCCGGTGGCGGTTTCGACCGCGGGCTCGGAGAAGTCCAGGCCCACGACCTGGGCGGCGCCCTGGCGTGCCCAGGAGAGGGTGTCGAGGCCTATGTGGCACTGCAGATGCAACAGCGTCCGGCCCGTGACGTCGCCGACCTCGGTGAGCTCGAAGTCGCGCAGCGCGTCCTTGCCAGCCCGGAAGGCGTCCAGGTCGTAGAAGTCACTGGCCGCGTGGATGGGGACGCGTTCGTCCCAGCGGGCGCGGTTGGCCTCGCGCCAGTCGTCGGGCGTCGATGAGTACATGCCGGGAAAGTTACCCACAGGCCGGGACGCGTGCGAACGGTTATCCACAGGCCGCCCGGTGATGCGTCACATCGGGTTGGATGGGGGCATGAGCGACACACAGAACGACGCGTCCGTGCCGGAGCGGGAGCAAGGGCCTCCGAAGTGGGAACAGCGTTTCCGCGCTGCGCGGGTTTCTCTGCCCGACTGGGCCGAGGACGCTCCTGACCGGGCACTCTTCGTCTCCAACGCCACCGGGACGTACGAGCTGTACGCCTGGGACCGGGCGACCGGCAGGCAGCGCCAGGTCACGGACCGGCCAAACGGGACGACGGACGGAGTGCTGACACCGGACGGCCAGGCCATCTGGTGGTTCGCCGACACCGACGGCGACGAGTTCGGCGTGTGGATGCGGCAGCCGTTCGACGGCGGTGCGGACGAGCCGGCCACACCCGGCCTGGAGCCCTCCTACCCGGCCGGCCTCGCGATCGGCCGTGACGGTACGGCGGTGGTGGGCCGCTCCACGGACGAGGACGGCACGACCGTTCACCTGGTGCGCCCCGGGAAGGAGCCGGTCGAGATCTACCGCCACAGGGAGTCCGCCGGGGTCGGTGACCTGTCCCACGACGGATCGCTGATCGCCCTGGAACACACGGAGCACGGCGACGCGATGCATTCCGCGGTGCGGGTGGTGCGCGCCGACGGTTCGACGGTCGCCGAACTGGACGACACCGAGGGCGGCACGAAGGAACTGGGCCTCTCGGTGCTGGGCTTCGCGCCGGTCGCCGGAGACACCCGGCTGTTGATCGGGCACCAGCGGCGCGGGCGGTGGGAGCCGATGATCTGGGACCCGGTGGCGAGGACGCAGACGGACCTGCACGTCGATCTGCCCGGTGACGCCGGTGCCGAGTGGTATCCGGACGGATCAGCCTTGTTGATCGAGCACAGCTTCGAGGCGCGCAGCGAGCTGTGGCGGTACGAGCCGGGCGCCCCCGGGCCGGTCCGGGTCGAGACTCCCCCCGGGACGGTGTCGGGCGCCACGGCCCGCCCGGACGGCACGGTGGAGTACCTGTGGTCCTCGGCCGCACAACCGCCCGCCGTGCGGTCCACCACGGGCTCGGTCGTTCTCGATCCTCCGGGTGCGAAGGCTCCGGCCTCGGTGCCCGTGCGGGACGCCTGGGTGGACGGCCCCGGGGGCCGCATCCACGCCCTGGTGCAGACTCCGGCCACCGGCGACGGCCCGTTCCCCACGGTCTTCGAGATACACGGTGGGCCCACCTGGCACGACAGTGACGCCTTCGCTTCGGGCCCGGCCGCGTGGGTGGACCACGGCTTCGCCGTCGTGCGGGTCAACTACCGGGGTTCCACGGGTTACGGCCGCGCCTGGACGGACGCGCTGAAGCACCGGGTCGGGCTGATCGAGCTGGAGGACATCGCGGCTGTCCGGGACTGGGCGGTGAAGTCAGGGCTCGCGGACCCGGAACGCCTGGTGCTGGCCGGTGGCTCGTGGGGCGGCTATCTGACCCTGCTCGGACTCGGCACACAGCCGGATGCCTGGGCCCTCGGGCTGGCCGCTGTCCCGGTCGCCGACTACGTCACCGCCTATCACGACGAGATGGAAGCCCTGAAGGCGATGGACCGCACACTTCTGGGCGGGACGCCGGAGGAAGTGCCCGAACGCTTCGAGGCCTCGTCGCCGCTGACCTACGTGGACGCGGTGCGCGCCCCGGTCTACATCTCCGCAGGCGTCAACGACCCGCGCTGCCCGATCCGTCAGGTGGAGAACTACGTGGACCGCCTAGCGGCCCGGGGCGCGGTCCACGAGGTCTACCGCTACGACGCTGGCCACGGCTCGCTCGTCGTCGAGGAGCGGATCAAGCAGGTGCGGCTGGAGCTGGACTTCGCGCTGCGCCACCTCGGGCCGGTGCAGGCCGGGGACCAGGGGTGACGCCGCGAAGGGCAGTGGCCTACGGCATAAGGACCGGATAAATGGTGCACCCCGCTCCGGGGGCCCGGAGCGGGGAACCGTACCGTGGAGGGGTGTACCGGTTCCTGCTGACCCCGCGGTGGTGGGGGATCAACCTCTTCGTCGTGCTCGCCATCCCCTTCTGCGTGTTCATGGGCACATGGCAGCTCGGACGTTTCGAGGACCGTGTGCAGACGCACGAGGAGGCGGAGGAACGCCCCGATCCAGGAACCCGCTCCCCGGAGCCGCTGGACGATCTCCTCCCCGTCAGTACGGAGACCTCCGGCCGTCCGGCCGTGGCGAGCGGGACGTACGCCGACCAGTTCCTGGTCCCCGGGCGCGAGCTGGACGACCGTAGCGGCTTCTACGTACTGGATCTGCTGCGTACCGACAGCGGCAAGGCACTGCCTGTCGTGCGGGGCTGGCTGCCGGGTACGCCGGACAGCACCGCGGTGCCCCCGGCGCCCGCCGGCGAAGTCACCGTGACCGGTGATCTGCAGGCCTCGGAGAACAGCGGCACCACCGGTGTCGACCTCGACGGCGGGCTCCCCGAGGGGCAGCTCGGCATGATCAGCGCGGCGTCCCTCGTGAACCTCGTCCCGTACGACGTCTACGACGCCTGGGTGACCTTGCCCGCGTCGGAGGCGAAGGCGGGGGGCACGGACGGCGGCGGCCTGCGACCCGTGCCCGCGGCGGCGGCGCAGGGCAGTGGGCTCGACCTGAAGGCCTTCCAGAACCTGGGCTACACCGGCGAGTGGTTCGTCTTCGGCGGCTTCGTGCTCTTCATGTGGTTCCGGCTGATGCGTCGCGAGGCGGAAGCCGCTCGCGACGTGCAGCTCGGACTCGCCGCCGACGCCGACTGACGGACCCCGGGGCGCACACCGCCGGGGTTGCGCGACGCACAGCAGAGACCATCGGGACCCCCGACAGATACCAGACACCGCAGGGATCACGCCCCACCCAGCAGACACCGCAGGGATCACGCCGCACCCAGCAGACACGCAAGGGCAACGCCGAACTCAGCAGGCACCGCAGGGATCACTCGCGGCAGGCGAGTCGTCGGGACCTGCGACTGACTGAAAGCACGCACAACCGGGGTTCTGCGCCGAAGTGCCTGCATCGCCGCTGCACCCGCCGGGGCCGCCGGCCACGGAACCGGACGGACGGCACCAGGACGGAACGGGCGTGCCCACCGTGGCGCGTGAGTGCCTGGCGGGGCCCGCCCGTCTCCGTGTTTCTGTGTCTCCGAGCCCCGTACCGAACCCGGAATTCGAAACTCCGCTATGAGGGGTCCAGCACACCTGTGCGGTAGATGGTGCCGGCGCACGCATTGGCGATCGTGGTCTCCGCGGTCGGCGCACCCGCCTCCGGAGTGTGTGTGACCGCGATGCTGCCGTCCGCCGGGCCGTCGTCCGTGCTGCCGAACTGCACAGCGGTGTCCGTCGTACCCGCGTCCGTCCCGGTGCCCTCGCCACCGCCCCCACCGCCGTCCGTGGGCGTCGGGCTGGGGGAGCCGCCGCTGGTGGGACAGGTGTCCGACGGCACCCAGGCGAAGCGCACTTCGTACGTCATCGCCGGTTTCAGGAACACGGTTCCCGGCTCCAGCGAGGGATCGGGCAGCCCGCCCGCCGGGTCGCCCGCAGTGTGCTGCACCACCGTGATCTTCATCGGGTCGGCGGCGCCCGCCGCCTGGAAGCCGACCGTGCCGTTGCTGGTGACCGAGCACGCGTCGCCGGACACATTGGCGATCCTGAAGGTCCCGTACACCGTGCCGTCCGCGCCGGCCGCACCCGCGTCCGCTGAGGCGACCCCGAGCTGGTCGGGATCGCAGGCCGTGGTGGCGGCCGCTTCGGCGCCCGGAGGTTCGTCACGGCCCTCGGCGCCGCTGCTCTCGGATCCCGGGACGGTTCCTCGCGTCGGCGCCGTCGGGTTACCGGTCTCTCCTTCGGCACCTTCGCTCTGGCGGTTCTCCGGACCCGCCGTCTTTCCTCCATCGGCCTCGGCGCCGGCGTCGTCGCCACTGCCCCCCTGCGCCTGCTGACCATGACCGGCGATGGCGGGGTTGGCGTTGGCCGCACCGTCCGAGTTCGCCACGTGGACGAAAGCGGGGACCGCCGTGCCGATCAGCAGCGCCGCGGCCGCCGCACCCACGACTCCCTGACGCCGCCTGGCGCGCCGGGCGGGCACCGCGCGGTGCAGATGATCGAGGGTTCCGTCGGCAGGCTCAAGGCCCTGGACCGCCCCGCGCAGCATGCGGCGCAGCGCGACCTCGTCCATGTCCCCGCTGCCGCCGCCGCTCATGCCGCCGGAGCCGCTTGCAGCAGGGCCGCCTTTCCCGCCTCCGCCGCCTGTGCCTGCTCCTGTGCCTGCGAACAGATCGGTCAGCGTGCCGCCGTCGGACCCGGCGGCCCGACCGCCCGAAGCAGGTGCGGCGACATCCTCGCCGTCCGACACCCCGCCGTCCGAGACCCCGCCGTCCGAGACCCCGCCGTCCGAGATCCCGCCGTCCGGCGCCTCAACTTCCGACGCCTCGCCGTCCGACGCCCGGCTACCGGGGGCCGGGGTGCCCGTTCCGGCGTCGGGCGAGTCC
Organism: Streptomyces sp. ALB3; assembly: GCF_044385685.1. Lineage (NCBI taxonomy): Bacteria > Bacillati > Actinomycetota > Actinomycetes > Kitasatosporales > Streptomycetaceae > Streptomyces > Streptomyces sp. ALB3. The sequence goes on from NZ_JBISCE010000046.1 coordinate 171,583, forward strand.
GCACCTCGTGCGGCGGGCTCTGAGGCGGCTTCCCCGTTGTCGACCGCGTCCTGATCCTGCTTCCGTTCACCGTCCTGCTCCGGTTCGGTGTTCGGGGTGTCATCCGGCGCGTGGTTCACAATGTCGTTTCCAGTCCGGTCATCGTCGTGCCTGTGCTCGGGCCCGCTCATGCCTGCGCCTCCATCACGACGCGCAGTGCCGCGATGCCCCGGGAGCCGTACGCCTTCACCGAGCCGAGCGATATCCCCAGCGTCTCCGCGACCTGGGCCTCCGTCATGTCGGAGAAGTAGCGCAGCACCAGCACCTCACGCTGGCGGCGCTGCAGCCCTTTCATGGCCTTGATCAGCGCGTCCCGTTCCAGCTGGTCGTACGCGCCCTCCTCCGCACTGGCCATGTCGGGCATCGGCTTGGAGAGGAGCTTGAGCCCGAGGATGCGCCTGCGCAGCGCGGAGCGGGACAGGTTGACCACGGTCTGGCGGAGGTACGCGAGCGTCTTCTCCGGATCGCGCACCCTGTTCCGCGCCGAGTGCACCCGGATGAACGCCTCCTGCACCACGTCCTCGCACGACGCGGTGTCGTCGAGCAGGAGCGCGGCGAGGCCCAGCAGTGAGCGGTAGTGGGCGCGGTAGGTCTCGGTGAGATGGTCGACCGTCGTTCCTGCCGCCACGGTCTCCTCAACGCCCCCGCCGCGCTGCGACGGCAGCCGGGTGGGTCGTGCGGCGGGCATGGGCGCGATCACCGGCATACCGCCGGCTGCGCGGGGCCGCCGGAGCGGACGCACCGAAGCGCCTCGCAACGGGCCCGCCACTGTGATGTCGAGAACCTCTGCCACGCCAGTTGGACACGCTTCCCCCCGTCAGGGTTGTACGCGTACGGCACCGCGTTGGATGCTGTGCGACATGCCCTCATTCGTACCTGCTCTTCCCCGAATGCCCCGAAAACGTATCCAGCCACGCAAGAAGTGACGGCTTAGACGCTTCGCATCCGTCTAGCGGTTGCGGGGGGCCAGGAGATCATCGTCGGATACGACAACGCCCCAGCTCAAGAGATTCAGACCGGCAACTTGCCCACAGGGCGCACACAGATCCTACAAAACAGGTTCGATCAGGTACGAGAGAATTCCCCGGCCACCGACTCGGCGATCTGGGCCACGTTGAGAGCCGCGCCTTTTCGGAGATTATCGCCACAGATGAACATTTCGACGGCGTGAGGATCGTCCATCGACCGGCGGACCCGGCCCACCCAGGTCGGATCGGTGCCGACGACGTCGGACGGCGTGGGGAAGTCGCCCGCCGCCGGGCTGTCGAAGAGCACCACTCCGGGGGCGGTCGCCAGGATCTCGTGTGCCCGGGCCACGGACACCTCGTTCTCGAACCGGGCGTGCACGGACATGGAGTGCGTCGCGACGACGGGTACGTAGACACAGGTCGCCGCCACCCTCAGATCCGGCAGGCCCAGGACCTTCCGGCACTCCTGGCGGATCGCCAACTCCTCGGACGACCAGCCGTCGCCGGCGTCGGCCCCGGCCCACGGCACCACGTTCAGCGCGACAGGGGCGGCGAAAGGACTCTTGTCCCCGTCCCCCAGCGCCCGCCGCACGTCTCCCGGGCGCGTGCCCAGCTCCGTGCCCGCCACCAGGGCCAGCTGCTCACGTAGTGCGGCGACACCGTCCCGGCCTGCACCGCTCACCGCCTGGTAGGACGAGACGATCAGCTCCTGCAGTCCGAACTCGGCGTGCAACGCGCCGACCGCGACGATCAGGGACAACGTCGTACAGCTCGGCGACGCGACGATGCCGCGCGGTCTCAGCCGCGCGGCATGGGGATTGATCTCGGGGACCACCAGGGGCACGTCCTCGTCCAGCCGGAACGCCGCCGAGTCGTCCACGACCACGGCACCCCGGGCGGCGGCGACCGGCCCCCACTGCGCCGACACCTCGTCCGGCACGAGGAACAGGGCGACGTCCACCCCGTCGAACACGTCCTCGGCGAGCGCGAGGACCTCCGTCTCCTCGCCCCGGACGACCAGCTTCATGCCGGCCGCACGGGGGGAGGCGACCAGCCTGACCTCGCCCCAGACGTCCTCGTGCTGCGAAAGGATCTGGAGCATGACGCCGCCGATCACCCCGGTCGCGCCGACGACCGCGAGCGAAGGGCGGCGTCCTGTCATCGGCCGGTGCCGCCGTAGACGACGGCCTCGTCGGAGTCGCTGTCGAGACCGAAGGCCGTGTGCACGGCGCGCACGGCTTCGTTGACGTCGTCGACGCGGGTGACCACCGAGATACGGATCTCCGACGTCGAGATCAGCTCGATGTTCACTCCGACCTCGGACAGCGCCTCGAAGAAGCCCGCGGTGACCCCGGGGTTGGTCTTCATGCCCGCACCGACGAGGGAGATCTTCGCGATCTGGTCGTCGTAGCGCAGGGACTCGAACCCTATGCCCGCGCGGCTGCGCTCCAGGGCGTCGATGGCCTTGCGGCCCTCCGCCTTGGGCAGGGTGAACGTGATGTCCGTCAGCCCGGTCGAGGCGGCGGAGACGTTCTGCACCACCATGTCCATGTTGATCTCGGCGTCCGCGATGGCGCGGAAGATCGCTGCGGCCTCGCCCGGCTTGTCGGGAACACCGACGACCGTGACCTTGGCCTCGGAGACGTCGTGGGCGACTCCGGAGATGATGGCGTGCTCCACCTGCTGGTCCCCTTGTGGTTCGTTGCTGACCCAGGTGCCGCGCAGTCCGGAGAAGGACGAGCGGACGTGGATCGGGATGTTGTAACGGCGTGCGTACTCGACGCAACGGTGCAGCAGCACCTTGGAACCGGACGCCGCCAGCTCCAGCATGTCCTCGAAGGAGATCCAGTCGATCTTCCGGGCCTTCTTCACGACCCTGGGGTCGGCGGTGAAGACACCGTCCACGTCGGTGTAGATCTCACAGACCTCGGCGTCCAGCGCGGCGGCCAGGGCGACAGCGGTCGTGTCCGAACCACCGCGACCGAGGGTCGTGATGTTCTTGCCCTCCTGGCTCACACCCTGGAACCCGGCGACGATGGCGATGTTGCCCTCGTCGATCGAGGTCCGGATGCGACCGGGCGTGACATCGATGATGCGCGCTTTGTTGTGGACCGAGTCGGTGATGACACCGGCCTGGCTGCCCGTGAACGACTGGGCCTCGTGGCCCAGGTTTTTGATCGCCATGGCCAGCAGCGCCATGGAGATCCTCTCTCCGGCGGTCAGCAGCATGTCGAACTCACGCCCGGCCGGCATCGGGGATACCTGCTCGGCGAGATCGATCAACTCGTCCGTCGTGTCGCCCATCGCGGACACCACGACAACCACCTGGTTGCCGTTCTTCTTGGCGTCGACGACTCGCTTGGCAACACGCTTGATGCCTTCGGCATCGGCTACGGAGGAGCCTCCGTACTTCTGCACGACAAGGCCCACGTGCGCTCCTCGCTCAATAATGGTGCGGTCGGCTCAGTCTAACGAGCAGCCCGGAATCAACCCGTCGGTACCGGATGGTGAGATGTCCCGCCCACCACCTGGTACGGACCGTCGTCCCGAACTGCTCGTACGGGGGCTGCTGCCCTCTTACCCCCTCCGCACGCCTTTTGTGTTTCAGGACACAGCGGGCACCGACGAGGCGCAGAGCCGCACTCCGCAGGCCACCGCACACCGGCACAGGGCCGCACGAGCAGGCTCAGCGGTCACGAAGCCGTCCCGGCCAAGGCTCAGGGCGGGACTCAGGCGGTACAGGGCCGCTCAAGGGGCCCACCGGGGCGCACACCGCCGAACGGGGACGCAGCCCCACCCGCCCCGCACGGACGGCGCCGGAAGCGCCCCGGACGGACGGCATGAGGGGTTGGAGGAGCTACAGGACCGGCCGCAGGCCCAGCGGCCCCGCGATCTCCTCCGCCATCACACGTCCCGCCTCCTCGGCCAGGTCCCCGTCGTCCGGATCCTGGTCCGTGTCCAGGCCGTCGAGCTCCTGGAGGGGCTGGTTCAACCGGATGTGGGCGATCAGCGACTGGAGCGCGCGCAGGGCGGCCGACGCGGTGGAGCCCCAGTTGGAGAAGTAGGAGAACTGCCACCACCACATGGCCTCCGCCGTGCGGTCCGCCTCGTAGTGCGCGAGTCCGTGGCCCAGGTCCGTGACCAGGTCCGCCAGATCGTCGGAGATGCGGTGGGGCACGGGGGCCTTGCGGGGCTCGTACGGGTCGAAGACCTCGGAGTAGACGTCGATGGGCTCCAGCAGCTCCGCGAAGCGCTCACGCAGCCCGTCGGCGTCCGGTTCGTCGTCCAGGTCCGGCTCGTAGCGTTCGTCCGGGAGGATGTCCTCGTAGGCGCCGAGCCTCCCGCCGGCCAGCAGGAGCTGGGAGACCTGGAGGAGCAGGACCGGGACGGCCTTCTCGGGTTCCTCGGCCTTCGACACCTCGGTGACCGCGACGATGAACGTCTTGATCTGATCCGCGATCTGGACGGCGAAGTCGTCCGGATCCTGCGTGACGGTGTTCAGCGTGGCGTCAGACATCGAGGGGACCTCCCGTGGGCAGGGTCGCGAACGGTGGGTAGAACATAGCGCCACCACACGTAAAGCCACAGTCAGACGCCGGGTCACACATCGAGCAGCCGCCTTCCCTCGAAGGCGCGTCCGAGGGTGACCTCGTCCGCGTACTCCAGGTCGCCGCCCACGGGCAGCCCGCTGGCCAGCCGCGTGACACGCAGCCCCATCGGCTTGACCATCCGGGCGAGGTACGTCGCGGTGGCCTCGCCCTCCAGGTTGGGGTCCGTGGCGAGGATCAGCTCCGTGATGGAGCCGTCCGCGAGCCGGGCCAGCAGTTCCCTGATGCGCAGGTCGTCGGGGCCGACGCCCTCGATCGGGCTGATCGCGCCGCCGAGCACGTGGTAGCGACCCCGGAACTCACGGGTCCGCTCGATGGCGACGACGTCCTTGGGCTCCTCCACCACGCAGATGACCGACCGGTCGCGGCGCGCGTCCCGGCAGATGCCGCACTGCTCCTGCTGTGCGACGTTGCCGCAGATCTCACAGAAGCGGACCTTGTCCTTGACCTCGAGGAGGGCATGGGCCAGGCGGCGCACGTCGGTGGGCTCGGCCTGCAGGATGTGGAAGGCGATCCGCTGCGCGCTCTTGGGACCGACGCCCGGCAGCCTGCCCAGCTCGTCGATCAGCTCCTGAACCACGCCTTCGTACAACGGAACGCCTTTCCTTTTTTCCTGCTCGTACCGTATCCGGAACGCCTGAGTAGCTACAGGGTCAGAACGGAAGGCCCGGCATGCCGCCGCCGCCGAGGCCCTGGGCCAGCGGGCCCAGCTTCTGCTGCTGGAGCTGCTGCGCGTTCTCGTTCGCCGCCTGGACCGCCGCGACGACGAGATCGGCGAGCGTCTCCGTGTCCTCCGGGTCCACCGCGCCCGGATCGATGACCAGGGCCCTGAGGTCGCCGGAACCGGTCACGGTCGCCTTCACGAGGCCACCGCCCGCCTGTCCCTCGACCTCGGTCCTGGCCAGCTCCTCCTGGGCCGCGGCAAGATCCTGCTGCATCTTCTGGGCCTGCTGGAGCAGCTGCTGCATGTTGGGCTGGCCACCACCGGGAATCACGGTCACTCCTGGCACATCGACGACGGAATGCTTCGGTATGCCGAGCCTACGTGTTCGCCGGACGCCGCGCCCCACCCGCCGGGGACCAACTCTTTCGGGTGAGTTCTGGAAACTGCCTGCCCTGCTCCTATACCTGACCAGAGGCCGTACCCATCCGGGAATCCCGCGATTTCGACCACGCGGCCCACCATTCGGCGGTAGGAAGAGCATGCGTATCCGTACCCATACACATAGTGAAGGTAACGCAGAGTTACACGGGCGGGAACCCCGGTCATATGCCGGTAGACGTCCTCCCGTGACCGAGAACCGTGCCGATCCCGCGTCGATACGCGCCGAACGCAGAGTGCAGAGGAGTGCCCCGGTGAGTCAGCCGGAGATGCAGCCCGAAGGGCCGCCCCGCAAGGAGCCCGGCGCGGGATCCGGTGCAGGCACCGGAACCGATCGGTCCGGTCCGCGCAGCGGTGCGAGCCCCCGGGACCTGACCGGCCGCGCCTTCCCCCTCGGCGACTGGGGCGAGCCCGCCGAACGGCTCGACGAGCTCTACCGCTGGGTGGAGGCCGGGGCCATGGAGACCGCCGACTGGTACCTGCGTGACCGGGTCCGTAAGCGGCGTACGGCCAGACTGCTCCGGCTCGGCACGGCGGCGGGTGTGGTCGCGGGTGCGGCTCTCCCGCTGCTCGACCTGACCGGGGAACTGCACGGTTCGGCGGGCTGGGGCTACCTGTCGCTGCTGCTGGGCGCGGCCTGCATGGCGTGCGACCGGTACTTCGGACTGACGTCCGGCTGGATAAGGAACCTCGCGACGGCACAGGCCGTGCAGCGGCGCCTGCAGGTGCTGCAGTTCGACTGGTCCTCCGAGTGCGTCCGGGAGGTGCTCGGTCCCACGGAGGGCACCGCGAGCGAGGCCGCGGAGCGGTGCCTGGGAGTCCTGCGCCGCTTCTCCGAGGACATCACCGAACTCGTCCGCATGGAGACGGCGGACTGGATGGTGGAGTTCCGGGCCGGGCCCGCACCCATGGGAATGCAGTCGCTGGTGTCGGGGGGGCCCGGCGGCCGCCCCGAGCCGGGGGCCGCCCCCGGCCGGCTCACCCTGCCGGTGGCCCGGCCGAACATGCCGCGCCAGCGTCCTCCGGAGCCGCCCCGCTGAGCCCGGGCACCACCCGTCGCGGGAGCGGCGGGACGGCAGCCGGCCGGGCGGCGGGACGGCAGCCGGGTGCGGCGGGCGGTGCTCGTCAGCCGGGCGGCGCGGCGGGCGGTGCGGGTCAGCTGAAGATGATCATCGAGCCCTGCGCGAGGCTGCGGGTGGCCGCCGCGTGCAGACCCAGCCAGACGTGCCGCTCCCGGGCGAAGGGGCTGTCGTCGTACGGAACCGGGGCGGCCCGTTCCTCCAGCGTGGTCGGACCGGCCGGCGGCAGGGGTGCCGGGGGCGGGTTGGCCGGGTCGATGCCGAGGGACGGGGCGACGAACTCGAGCTCCCGCAGCAAGCCGTGGGAGGAGCCCAGCGGGCCGCCACCCTCCAGGAGCTGGTCGTCGGAGAGCGGATGGGGGAAGTCCACCGGGACGTAGGCCCCGGCGTGGTCGTAGTGCCAGACCAGGTGCGACTCCTGCGCGCTCTGCTCGAACATCTCCAGCAACTGTTCGTAGTCCCCGCCCAGTTCGCCGACGGGCGTGACGGCGAGACCGCTCAGTTGGAGCAGGTAGGCGCGGCGCAGGAAGTGCAGGGCGTCGTAGTCGAAGCCCGCGACCGGGGCGACGTCCCCGGTGAGTCCCGGCATGTACGCGTAGACCGGTACGGGCGGCAGCCCCGCCTCGGTCAGCGCCTTGTCGTAGACGGCGATCTCTTCGGCGAACGGGTTGTCGGGGCTGTGGCACAGCACATCGACGAGGGGGACCAGCCACAGGTCACAGGCCACGAAGTCTCGCTCTCCAACGGTTCGTGCGATGGTCGGGCAAGCGTAATGCGGACGGCACCGCGCGCACAGGGTGCGGGCGGTCGAGTGCGACGTACGGGCGGGCCGGGGCAGCCAGGCGGGGGCGGTGTGCGCTCAGCCGTGGCCCGGGTGCGGGGGATCGCCGGCGGCCAGCCGGTCCGCCCAGTTCAGCCCGTGGGCGTAGTAGTCGTCCAGCACCGCCCGTACGGCGGGCCCGTCGGCGGCCGTGATCGCCTCCACCAGTTCCCGGTGGCCGTTCCACAGCCAGTCGCACACGTCGGTGTCCCCGCGCAGATAGGGAACGGCGAAGGCCCAGGCCTGCATCCGCAGCCGCTGCAGGAACTCGTTGATGTAGGTGTTGCCGATGACCGCGCCGAGCTCCCGCCAGAACCGCAGGTCGTAGCCGATGAGGATGTCCAGGTCGCCGCTGCGCGCGGCCCGCGCGGCCTCCTCGGCCCGTCGGCGTACGGAGACGAGGGCGGTCCGGTGGGCGCCGAGCACGGCGGGCGCCGAGCCGGTCCCGTCGAAGATGGACCGGAAGACCCCGTCTATGACCAGGGCGCGGGCCTCCACCATCGACCGGTAGTCGGCGACGGTGAACTCACGGACCCGGAAGCCGCGGTGCTGGTCGGATTCGAGCAGTCCCTGCGCGGAGAGATCGAAGAGCGCCTCCCTGACGGGCGTCGCGGAGACGCCGTACTGCTCGGCGATCTGTTTGACGGTGAACTCCAGCCGTGGCCGCAGACGTCCCGCGAGCACCTCGTCACGCAGTGCGTCGGCGATCTGCTGCCGCAGCGTGCTGCGGGTCACGCCTCCGCTGGCACCCACGACGCCCCCTCCCGTTCTCGGCTTGGGTCACCATAAGCCAGGGCGGGTGCCCGGAACCGGGCACGGGTGAGGGCGTCCCGTCCGGTGTCGTCTAGACGGTGTGGGCGTCGGCGGCCGAGAGAGCCACGTCCAGGGCCGCGAGACCCTCCTTCGCCTCCGCCTCGGTGATGTTGCAGGCGGGGACGACGTGGGTGCGGTTCATGTTGATGAAGGGCCACAGCCCGTTCTTCTTGCAGGCCGCGCCGAAGGCCGCCATCGGGGCGTTCGCCTCGCCGGTCGCGTTGTACGGGACCAGGGGCTCGCGGGTCTCCCTGTCACGGACCAGTTCCAGCGCCCAGAACGCGCCGAGCCCCCGCACCTCGCCGACGGAGGGATGGCGCTCGGCCAGCGCGCGCAGACCGGGGCCGAGCACGTGCTCGCCGAGGTGTGCGGCGTTCTCCAGGATGTTCTCCTCCTCCATCACCTTGATCGTGGCGACGGCGGCGGCGCAGGCCAGCGGATGACCGGAGTAGGTGAGCCCGCCGGGGTAGGGGCGGGTCTCGAACGTGGCGGCGATCTCCGCGCTGATGGCGACGCCGCCGAGCGGCACGTAACCGGAGTTGACGCCCTTCGCGAACGTCATCAGGTCCGGTACGACGTCGTGGTGGTCGGCGGCGAACCACTTGCCGGTACGGCCGAAGCCGGCCATCACCTCGTCCAGCACGAACACGATCCCGTACCGGTCGCAGATCTCGCGGACGCCTGCGAGGTATCCGGGCGGCGGCGACATGATCCCCGCCGTGCCGGGGATCGTCTCCAGGACGACGGCGGCCACGGTCGCCGGGCCCTCGAAGGCGAGGGTGTCCTCCAGGTGCTGCAGGGCGCGGGCGCACTCCTCGGCCTCCGTCCGCGCGTGGAAGGGCGACCGGTAGAGGAACGGGGCCCAGAAGCGGACGACGCCCGCCGACCCGGTGTCGGACGCCCAGCGGCGCGGGTCGCCGGTGAGGTTGATCGCGGTGGCGGTGCCGCCGTGGTACGAGCGGTAGGCGGACAGCACCTTGTGGCGCCCGGTGTGCAGCCGGGCCATGCGGACGGCGTTCTCGACGGCCTCGGCACCTCCGTTGGTGAAGAAGATCTTGTCCAGGTCGCCGGGGGTGCGCTCGGCGATGAGGCGCGCGGCCTCCGAACGCGCCTCGACGGCGAACGCGGGGGCGAAGGTGGCGAGTCTGCCCGCCTGCTCCTGGATCGCGGCGACCACTGCGGGGTGCTGGTAGCCGATATTGGTGAAGACGAGGCCGCTGGTGAAGTCGAGGTAGCGGTTGCCGTCGTAGTCCCAGAAGTACGCCCCCTCGGCGCCGGCGACGGCGAGCGGGTCGATCAGGCCCTGGGCGGACCAGGAATGGAACACGTGCGCGCGGTCGGCGGCTTTCACGGCCGCGCCCGCCGCCGGGTCGGTGTAGGGGGCGCGAGAGGCATCGGGGCTCATACGGCGAGCGTAGGCGGCGGTACGGCGGTCCTCCATGGCCACTGTGTACGGCGTGGGCCGCCCGGCTCGGCAGGGTGTCGGGTCCCCGCCGGAATCAGCGGCATCGTTTGACAGCATGTTGTCATCATGACACTCTGCTGTCATAGGTTCCGTGCTTCGCCACCGGAGGTCATCATGACCAGCAGGACCGTTCACCTGGCCGTCTACGACACCTTCGCCGACTGCGAGCCGGGTTTCGCCACGACCCAGCTCACCCAGCAGGGCCACACCGTGCGCACCGTCGGCCTCACCACCGCGCCCGTCACGACCATGGGCGGGATGCGCGTCCAGCCCGACCTCGCGCTCGGCGGACTGGACCCCGGGGACAGCGAGCTGCTGATCCTCACCGGCGCCGCCCTCTGGGACACCGGTGACACCCTCGCCCCGTTCGCCCGGACGGCGCGGGCCTTCCTGGACGCCGGCGTGCCCGTGGCGGCCATCTGCGGGGCGACCGCGGGGCTGGCCCGCGAAGGGCTGCTCGACGACCGCGCCCACACCAGCGCGGTGTCCTTCTACCTCGCGGCCACGGGATACGCGGGTGGCGCGCACTACGTGGAGGCCGACGCGGTGACCGACGCCGGCGGAGACACGGACTCCGGCACGGGCACCGGCTCCGGCGGGTCGGCGCGTGGGGCTGTCGTCACGGCGGGGCCGACCGAACCGATCGCCTTCGCCCGCGAGATCCTCGCCCTGCTCGGAGTGTTCGGGCCGGAGAAGCTGGACGCCTGGTACCGGCTCTTCCACGACTCGGACGCGAGCGCCTACGAGGTGTTCGCGGGATGAGCGGGGAGCACTCCGGAAACCCGGGCCGGTTCAGCCGCACCGCGCTCGCGGTGTTCCGGCTCAACGGCAGGTTCCTGTCCGTCGCCGATGAACTGGCAGGGCCCGCCGGCCTCACGGCGTCCCGGTGGCAGGTCCTCGGCGCGGTCCTGACAGAGCCGCTCCCCGTGTCCGCCGTCGCCCGCGCCATGGGGATAACCCGTCAGAGCGTGCAGCGGATCGCGGATCTGCTGGTGGACCACGGCCTCGCCGAGTACGTCGCGAACCCGGCTCACCGGCGGGCCAAGCTGCTCCGCCCCACTGCCGAGGGACGGGCCGCGGTCCGCCGGATCGACCCTGCCCACGCGGAGTTCGCGGAACGGCTGGCGAAGGAACTGGGCGAGGAGGAGTTCGCCCGGACCGTTCACGTGCTGGAGCGGCTCTCGGCCGCCATGGACACCCTGACGTCCTCCGCCGGAGCGCCACCGGAACCCTCCGCGGACTGAGGCCGGCCTCCGGGGACGCGCCGCTATTCTCGACCCACGGTCCGCCACGGCCGTACGGGGGAGGGAAGCGCACCATGGACGAACTGGGCTCCGGCGATCCGCAACGCATCGGCACCTACCGGCTGCTCGGGCGCCTCGGAGCCGGCGGGATGGGGCAGGTGTTCCTCGCCCGCTCGGCCCGGGGGCGCACCGTCGCCATCAAACTGGTCCGCCCCGAGCTCGCCGAACAGCAGCACTTCCGCGACCGCTTCAGGGCCGAGGTGCGGGCCGCCCGGCGGGTCGGCGGGTCGTGGACCGCGCCGGTGCTCGACGCCGGCGTCGACGCCGCGGTGCCCTGGGTGGCCACCGGTTACATCGCCGGTCCCTCGCTGCACCGCATCGTCTCGGGCCGGCCGGGCGCCCCGGTGGCCGAGTCGGGGGCGTACGGGCCGCTGCCCGAGCGTTCCGTCCGCATCCTGGGCGCCGGGCTCGCCGGGGCTCTCCAGGACATCCACCGAGCGGGGCTGATCCACCGGGACCTGAAGCCGTCCAACGTCCTGATGACGATCGACGGGCCCCGGGTCATCGACTTCGGTATCGCGCGTGCCCTGGATACCGTCGCCGACGGCGGCCTCACCCGTACCGGCGCGATGATCGGCTCCCCCGGGTTCATGGCGCCCGAGCAGGTGCGGGGCGAGCGTGTGACCACCGCTTGCGACGTGTTCTGTCTCGGCTCCGTGCTGGCGTACGCGGCGACCGGCCGTATGCCGTTCGGCGCGGCGGACAGCGGGATCCACGCACTCATGTTCCGGATCGCGCAGGAGGACCCCGACCTCACCGGCGTACCGGTCGACCTGGTCGAACTGATCCGGGACTGCCTGGCGAAGGACCCGGCCGCGCGGCCCTCGACGGACGCCGTCCTGGAGCGGCTGGGCGATACGGACACGGCGGAGCCGTGGCTGCCGGGTGCGCTCATCGCCCAACTCGGCCGGCACGCCGTGGAACTGCTGGACTCCGAGGACCCGGAGGAGCCCGGTCCTGCGGGCACAGGACCAGCGGGCACCGGTCCTGCGGGCGCCGGACCAGCGGGCGTCCGACCTGAGCAGGGCACGCGACCCGTGCCGTCGGGGGCATCCGTGCCGCCCACACCCACACGGCACGCTCCCCCCGCGCCGGTGCGCCCTCCCGGCGTCGTGCACGCGCTTCCCACGCTGGTCGGGCCGCCCACGCCTCAGCCGGCCCCACCGCCCTCGTACGGCTGTCCGCAGCAGCACGCCCGCGGATACGGCTACGGGTCCACCCCACCGGGCGTCCCGCAGGCCCGGTTCGCCCCTCCGGGCCCCGGGAGCCGCCGCGGAGCGGGTTCCGTCCTGCTGCTGGGGGCGGTCGCGCTGCTCGTCGCGGTCGGGGCGGGCTGGGGGGTCCACGCCTTCCTGCGGAGCGGGGACGGCAGCGGCACCACGGTGGACACCGTCTCCCCTTCCCGTTCGGGCGCGAAGGGGGACGACGCCACGACCCCGGACGGCGAGGGCTCCCCGGGCACGGACGGTACCGTCCCCTCCGGATACCTGGGCACCTGGTCCGGGGCCATCGAGGGCGGCTCGGGAGCATCCACACGCCGACTCGTCGTCCAGCAGGGCGGGGTGGGCGACCCCGTCCTGTCCCTCACCGCCGAGGGGCCGCTGGGCACGGGCGGTACCTACCACTGCGTGTTCCAGGCCGACCTGGAGAGCGAGCCGCCCTCCGGGGGGCCGGTCCGCATCGGCCCCTCCCGGGTCACCGAGGGAGAACCGATGTCGTCGTGCGCCCCGGGGGAACCCACCGTCCTGACGCTGCTGCCCGACGGCACCCTGCACCGTGAGAGCACGACCACCGGCAAGAGCCTGACGTACACGAGGACGGGCTGAGCGGCTCAGGCCGCGAGGTCCACGGCCCGGAAGGCGAGCCACAGGTCGTACCTCGCGCTCGGCGTCCGGAGCAGCGACCGGCACAGCAGTGCCTCGAGCCGGGTGAGGCGCTTGCGCGCACCGGGCACCGAGATGCCCAGCTCGGCGGCGGTCGGGCTCAGTTGGCCCTCGCAGCGCAGCCACGTGCGCAGCGTCTCCTCGCCCGTGGGCCCGGCCGGGCCGAGGAGCCGCAGCTGCTGGACGGCCCAGTCCCGGACGCCGGGGGCGCGCAGAACCGTGTCGAGGTCCGCGGACGCCACGGGATCGCCGGGGCGCGTGCGGTGCAGCGCGGGGGTGGCCCTGATCCGCAGGGCGAGGTCGACGGCAGCCTGGTCCGCGACCCGGTTCAGGTCCAGGCCGAGGAGTTCACCGACGAGCTTCAGCCGGGAGGCCAGGGTGTTGCGGTGGATCTTCAGGTGCTGGGTGGCGTGGGAGGAGAACGCGAGCCAGGACGCGACGGTCGCCGACAGCTCCTGACTGCCGGGGTCCTGCGAGCGGCGCGGCAGATGGGTGAGGAGCGGTCCGAGGAGGGCGTCGGCCCACCGCGCTCCGGCGGCCCCTACGACCAGTGCGGGCTCCTGCGCCGCTCCGAACCTGGCGTGGCGCCCCGGGACCCCACGGGCGACGGCGAGGGCGTGGAAGGCCTGCTGGTAGGCGGTCGCCGTGTCCGGCAGCCGCACTTCCTCACTGACACCCACGACGCAGTCGTCCACGAGCCCGGCGACCACCAGACCCAGGGTGCGGCCGCTGTCCTGCCCCTCCGCCTGCGTCTCCTCGTCCGCCGGCACGATCAGGATCAGATGACGGGCGTACACCGGGCAGCGCACGATCCAGGTCCGGCCGCCGGAGACGTCCGCGCAGATCCGGGCGACCTCGTCCCGCTGTCCGCCCGAGCACTCGACGACGCAGACGCGTACGGGATCGGGGAGTTTCGGCCGCAGGGCACCTGCCACCTGGTGGGCTATGGAGAGCTGACCCGTCATCAGCAGGTGCAGCACGGCTTCACGGCCGCGGGACTCGGCGAGGTCCACCCGCCGCCGTTTGCGTTCGACGCTCTCCGACGCCCAGGCCAGGGCCAGGGGCATCACCGCGTCGGCCATCAGCGTGGTCAGCCCGCCGGGCAGCGGTTTCGGTGCGACGAGTGCCAGGACCGGGCCGCCGTCCCGGGGTGTGCGGTCGAGGGGCAGCAGCAGCGCGGAGCACTCGTCGGAGTCGAGGGAGTACGAACCGGCTCCCCGGGCCGCCAGTTCCCGCGCCGCCGTGGAGGCCAGCCCGGCCGCCTCGTGCCCGGGCCACCGGACGTTCCCGGCCACGGCCTGGAGCACCGTGCCCCCGCCGTCGAGGATCCCTGCCCAGCCCTCCGCCCGCTGGGCCAGCCTGCGCAGCAGCTCGGGCGATCCGCCGGTCCGCGCGAGGCGGTACATCAGCAGTACGTCGTCGGCCCGTTCGCGCGCACGCACGTCTCCGCTCCTCCCTGGAACCGGAGTGCAGAGTACCGGTCCGGCTGTGCCGTTTGATACCCGTCGCGGGCCCCGCAGTGCGAATTGAAGCTCCCGGCCCGGCGCTCATCCCCCCTAGAGTCCCCAGCATGTTCCGGGAAGTCCGGGAGGCGTCGGGGGACGTCGGAACACCCCGGGCCCGGGGGCCGGAGGACGTCGGGGGACGTCCGGACGGCACGGCGGCAGCGGCTCACGGGGGTGGTCGCTGTCGTCGGCCCGCGGCGGCACCGGACTCCGCGCGGCCCAGCGGCCCGAGGCACAGGGGCAAGGCCGCCTCACCCAGGGAGCGTCGCCGTCTCCCCGACGGCGGCGAGCAGCCGGACGGGGAACTGCGGATCCGCCTGGCCCACGGCCAGACCGAGCCGGCGGGACGCGCCGGGTGCGCGCCAGACCTGCATGCTGCCCGCCAGGTTGCTGAGCCGCCGCACCGGCTCCGGAGCCGCGTCCACGCCCTCGTCCCGCTCCAGGTACGGCCGGAGTCCGACGGACTCCGGCTCGCCCCACCGCTCGCTCAACGCGCCTGCCAGGGCGCTGGACTCCGCCTCGATCTCCAGCTGGGCGGGCTCCACGAGCTCGCGGGACCGGTCGTCCCAGAAGTCCCGGCTCGCCATCAGGACCAGCGGATGACGACCGGGGCCGCCGCTGCGCACGCCGACGTCCTCGCTCTCCTCCCCCGCCGGGAACGGCAGGACGAGGGTGCTGTCGATCAGGGCGAGGCGGTCATGGGCGGGTCGTGGCGCTGTCCGGGTTCATGGCGCGTGATCCTGCCGACCTCCCGTACGGGAGGACCGGCCGGGGGCGGCACAGCCAGGGCGGGCCGCCCGGGTGCCGGCCGGACGGTGGATCGGAAGCACGAAACGGGGGCGCGTCCGGCCGAAGCCGGGCGCGCCCCCTCTCCCCGGGGTGGGGCCGGGTCAGCAGCTCAGGTTCGAGCCGGGTGTGGTGCCGAGGATCTGGACGAAGGCCTGGTACTTGGCGATGCGGCTCTGGACCTGGCCGGGGTTGCCGCCGTTGCACTCCAGGCTGCCGTTGATGGAGCGGATGGTCTCACCGAAGCCGGCGCCGTTGACCATGGCGTTGTGAGGCGTCATGGTGCCGGGGCCCGACTGGGTGTTCCAGTACCAGAGGCCGGTCTTCCAGGCCACTGCCGCGTTCTGCTCCACCTGCCAGGGGTTGCCGAGCAGGTCGATGCCGAGTGCGTCACCGGCGGCCTTGTAGTTGAAGTTCCAGCTGAGCTGGATCGGACCGCGCCCGTAGTAGGCGGCCTGACCGGCAGGGCAGCCGTACGACTGGCTGGTGTCGCAGTAGTGCGGGTAGTTCGCGGTGTTCTGCTCGACGATGTGCACCAGACCGCCGGTCTCGTGGCTGACGTTGGCGAGGAACGCCGCCGCCTCCTGCTTCTTGACCGTGTCACTGCCCGTGTTGGCGAATCCGGGGTACGCGCTCAGCGCCGCCTTGAGGCCGTTGTAGGTGTAGAAGGAGTTCCGGCTCGGGAACATCTGGTTGAACTGCGACTCGCTCACGACGAAGCCCGAGGGGGTCCCCGGGTCGGTCCCGCCGCCGGTGCCACAACTGCCCTGGTCGGCCCAGACGTCGACCGTGCCGGGCCGCTCGTTCTGGGTCCACCACTTCGCCGACCAGTTGTGCCCGTTGTACGAGGCGGTGCCACCGCCCCAGTAGACGGCGGAGGCGCTCCAGGCCGGGGCGCAGGCGGCGGCCGAGGCCGTGGAGACGGGGAGGAAGACGAACGTCGCGATGAGTGCGCCCAGCGCGACGATCAGGCTCATGACACGTTTGGCCACGTGATCACTCCTTCGGCGCGGAGCCCGCGCTGAGCGGGCGCCGTCATGGGGGGTTGCGGCCACTCAAGCGTCGATGGTCTGGACCTGTCAAGGTCTAGACCAAAACTCGGCCTCTTTCCCTGCACCCCAACTGACCGGAACAGCAGGCTTATTGAACGCGAGGCGAACTTCACCGGAAGGAAAACGGAGGCGCACCCACCACAGGACCTCCCGCCGTACGGTGAGCCATCCGGCACACCGCACCCACGAGGGAGCGCGAGCACCATGGGTTCGCTGTTCACCCCCGAGAACGTCATCGCCCTCCTCACCGCCCTCCTGGGCGTCGCGACCTCGGCGGGCGTGCTCTGGTACGAACGCCGCGTCCCGCGCCGCAAACGCATCGGCTACCGCGTACAGATGGACACCCCCATAGGCAGCGAGGTCAGCCAGGGCCGGGCCAGTGTGCGGCTCGGTCTCTTCAACGAGACCCCCGACATGGCCGACGCCACCCTCGTCCTGCTGCGCGTCGAGAACGACGGCTCGCAGTCGATCGGCGACGAGGACTACACCGGGCGCGGTGAACTCAACGGTCTCACGGCGGAGTTCACCGGACGGACGGTCCGCGGGATCGCCGTGACCCATTCCCCGGACGCCGAGCACCTGATGGATCACTTCACCCCGGCGGCCGGCCTGCGGCACGACGGCTCGGTGATCCGGCTGCCGCGCGTCCCCCTCAACCGCAACGAGCACTTCAAGCTCCTGGTCCTGCTCACCGGTTCGCACGTGGGCGGTCCGATCAGGGTCTCCGGGGGCATCAGGGACGGTGTCGTGGCGCGGAACAAGGCCGCCCGCCCCGACGAGAAGCCCCCGCTCTTCGGCCCGGCGGCCAGGATCATCACCGTGGCCCTCACCACCTGCGTCGTCACACTCGCCGGGATCATCCTCGTACGGGACGACTCCCCGCCCCCGATGGACTGCGCCCAGGGCACCCTCACGGTCACCGGCTCCACCGCGTTCGAGCCGGTCATGGAGGAACTGAAGGAGAAGTACGAGGACGAGTGCGAAGGCGCCGGCATCCGCCTGGAGATCCACGGCAGCAACGCCGGTGTGCGCAAGCTCGCCGCCACCGGCCTCGAGGCCGGCTCCGACGGCTCCCCTTCCATGATCGCCCTGTCCGACGGCCCCAGGCCTGCCGCCCTCACCGAGCTGCACGGGAAGCGGGTCGCGATCTCGCTCTTCTCGCTCGTCGTCAACGACACCGTGCCGGTGAAGGACCTGTCCCTCGACCAGATCAGACGGATCTACCGCGGTGAGGTCCGCAACTGGAACGAGGTCGTCGAGGGCGGCCCCGACCTCGACATCCGGCTCGTCAGCCGGGACGCCGACTCCGGGACCCGCGAGGTGTTCCAGCGACGCGTGCTGGGCGCCAACGAGCTCGCCACGTCCTCGCGCGACTGCGTCACCAAGGACTACGCCGATGCCCCGGTCCTGCGCTGCGAACTCGACGGGACGGACCAGGTCCTGAGCGAGGTGGCCGAGCTCGACGGAGCGATCGGCTACACCGAACTGCGGGGCGGTGCGGTGCCCGACGGCGCCCACCGGACAGCCATCGACGGCACCACGCCGTCCCTGAAGTCGATCGCCACCAGCAGCTACCCGTACCGGGAGATCGAGTACGCGTACACCTACGGGTCGCCGCCCGCGAACTCCCTGGTGGCCGGATTCCTTAACTACCTGGACAACTACGGCGAGGAGATCATGCGCACCAACGGACACCTGCCCTGCGCGACGCCCGAGGGGATGAGGCTCTGCGGGGAGGGCTGGGTCGTGCCTGAGTAGGGGGCGAAGCGACACCCGGTGTCCGGCGGTGCGATCGGACCCGCTTCCGGCATCCGCCCCCGTGAGCAGCCGACGACCGCACCTCACCCCGCATCCGCCTCGTGCGCCGCGTCCGGGCCGGGGGTGTACGGCGGCGGTCGACGCGTCGTGCCCGCCGTCCGCCGCCGCGGTCGTGCCCCATCCGTTCCTGCGGGGGTCCCTACCGGGGTCCCTACCGGAGTCCCTACAGGAACGAGTTGATCTCGATCGTCTCGGTACGGCCGGGGCCGACACCGATCGCGGAGATCGGGGCGCCGGACATCTCCTCCAGCGCCTTCACGTACGCCTGCGCGTTCTTCGGCAGGTCGCCGAAGGTCTTGGCCTTCGTGATGTCCTCGGACCAGCCCGGCAGCATCTCGTAGACCGGCTTCGCGTGGTGGAAGTCGGTCTGGCTGTACGGGAGCTCCTCGACGCGCTTGCCGTCGATCTCGTACGCCACGCACACCGGGATCTGCTCCCAGCCGGTCAGTACGTCCAGCTTGGTGAGGAAGAAGTCGGTCAGGCCGTTGACCCGCGTCGCGTACCGCGCGATCGGGGCGTCGAACCAGCCGCAGCGGCGGTCACGGCCGGTGGTGACACCGCGCTCGCCGCCGATCCGGCGCAGCGCCTCGCCGTCCTCGTCGAGAAGTTCGGTCGGGAAGGGTCCGGCACCGACCCGGGTGGTGTAGGCCTTGAGGATGCCGATGACCCGGCTGATCTTCGTCGGGCCCACGCCGGCTCCGGTGCAGGCGCCGCCCGCGGTCGGGTTCGACGACGTGACGAAGGGATAAGTGCCGTGGTCGACGTCCAGCAGAGTGCCCTGGCCGCCCTCGAAGAGGACGACCTTGCCCTCGTCGATGGCGTCGTTCAGGATCAGCGTCGTGTCGGCGACGTACGGCTTGATCTGCTCCGCGTACTGGAGCATCTCCTCGACGATCTTGCCGGGCTCGATCGCACGCCGGTTGAAGACCTTGGCGAGCAGCTGGTTCTTCTGCTCCAGCGCCGCCTCGACCTTCTGCTCCAGGATCGACTCGTCGTAGAGGTCCTGGACGCGGATGCCCACGCGGTTGATCTTGTCGGCGTAGGTCGGGCCGATACCGCGCCCGGTCGTGCCGATCTTGCGCTTCCCGAGGAAGCGTTCCGTCACCTTGTCGACGGTGACGTTGTACGGAGTGATCAAATGAGCGTTGCCGCTGATCAGGAGCTTGGACGTATCGACGCCTCGCTCGTTCAGACCGCTCAGCTCGGAGAGCAGGACCGCCGGGTCGACGACGACACCGTTACCGATGACCGGGGTACACCCCGGCGACAGGATTCCGGAGGGGAGGAGATGCAGTGCGTACTTCTGGTCGCCTACGACGACCGTGTGGCCGGCATTGTTGCCGCCCTGGTAACGCACCACATAGTCAACGGATCCACCGAGGAGGTCGGTGGCCTTCCCCTTGCCCTCGTCACCCCACTGAGCACCGAGCAGCACAAGTGCGGGCACAGGCGTACACCCCTTCCGGGCGGGGCATGTCCAAGGTCAGGGGGCGTACGTAAAGGTCGTACCTGCCGCACGACGATGTACGGCAAAGCCTGAGCCGTCGAACCGGGTGCCCCGGAATAGACGAAGCCCCTGGCGCAATAGCGCAAGGGGCTCTTGCACCAAGATGCTACCCGAGGAAGGACCGAGGTGTCGGCTGCAGAGCCCCCCGGCGACGGCGACCACCAGCTACTCGTGCTCATCGACCCCCTTGCCCGCCGTTACGACGGCGAGTCCGTGCGCATCGCGAAGGACGTGCTGAGCGCCGGCGCGCACGCCAAGATCTGCTTCGCGGACGGCCCTGACGAGTTCGCCAGGGCCCTGTCGCGGCGGGGCTCCAGGCGGCCGGTCGTCGTCGGCGACGACCACGCGCTGCTGCGCGCCGTGTCCCAGCTCCACCGTGAACGGGAGCTCGCGGACAGCACCCTCTCCCTGATCCCGGTCGGCGCGGCGCACACGCTGGAACTCGCCCACGCCCTCGGCGTGCCCCGGGGGGCCGTCGCGGCGGCGCGCACGGCGCTCGACGGGACCGCCCGCAGGCTGGACCTGCTCGTCGACGACAGCGACGGGGTCGTGCTCGGCGAACTGCGCATCCCGGCGGTCAGGCCCTCACCGGGCGCGCCCCACACGGTCTGGGGCACGTGCCGCACGCTCGTGGCCTCGCTCGTCCGCCCGGCCCCGCCCTCCCCCTCCGGCGCCTCCGGTGCCCACAGGCTCCGGGTCGAGGCGGACGGAGCCCTGCTGAACGACCTGGACCGGCTCGTCGGGGACGTCTCGGTGACCGCCCAGGGAGACGGAGGCCTGGCGGACGTGGTGATCCACACGGCCTCCGGCGAGACGTACACGGTGGAGGCCAAGGCGGTCACGGTCTCCGGTCCGGACTTCCGCTACCGCGCGGACATACAGGTCGCGGGTCCCGTGAGGACCCGCACATGGACGGTGCGGGCGGGTGCCTGGGGGCTGGTGCTCCCCGCGGCGGACGCCTGAGGCCCCGCGCCTCACGCGGACGGCTTGCGGCTCTCGCGCCACCGGTCCAGCACGCCGATGAGTTCGGCCTGCATGAACGCGAAGAAGTCCGCCGTCTCCACGAGCCGCGCACCGGCCGGGGTGTCCTCGCCCAGGGAACGCGCGCCGTCCCTCAGCGTGCGCTCCCAGCGGGTGAGCACCTGGTCGCGGTTGGCGAAGGTGGCGTACCAGATCTCGTCGTGCAGGCGGTAGCGGTCGCGGCGTGAGCCGGGGTCGCGTTCGCGGCCGACCATGCTGACCTGGGTGAGGTAGTTGACCGCACCGGACACCGCCGCCGGGCTGATCCGCAGCTGCTCGCCGAGCTCCGCCGAGGTCATGGAACCGTCGTCGTCGGCGAGGAGGGACGCGAAGACGCGGGCGGCCATCCGCTGCATCCCGGCCTCGGTCATCTCGGCCGCGAAACGCTCGACGAAGCGTGCCACCGCCTCTCCGTCGCGCCCGGCGTCCTTGCTCCCCGCCGTGTTCCCCGGTTCCCCGGTCCCGCTGGCCATGGTCTTTGCCGTCTCCCCTGCTCCGATCACGAGCCAACTTTATACGCTTCCTTAACTTCACAAGTTTATGAAATACGCGTACGTTCAGAAACATGACGAAGGCACTCTCCGTGGCCGGACTGCACAAGTCGTTCGGCAGGACACGCGCACTGGACGGCCTCGACCTCACTGTCGGGACGGGTGAGGTCCATGGCTTCCTCGGGCCCAACGGCGCCGGGAAATCCACCACCATCCGAGTCCTGCTGGGGCTGCTGCGCGCCGATTCGGGCGCGGCACAGCTGCTCGGCGGGGACCCGTGGCACGACGCCGTGGAACTGCACCGGCGCCTCGCCTACGTGCCCGGCGACGTGGAGCTGTGGCCGGGACTCACCGGGGGCGAGGCCATCGACCTGCTCTGCCGTCTGCGCGGTGGCGCGGACAGGCGGCGCCGGGACGAGCTCATCGAACGCTTCGGCCTCGACCCGACGAAGAAGGGCCGGGCGTATTCGAAGGGCAACCGCCAGAAGGTGGCCATCGTGGCCGCGCTGGCCTCGGACGCGGAGCTGCTGCTCCTGGACGAGCCGACCGCCGGCCTCGACCCCCTCATGGAGGTGGTCTTCCAGGACGTCATCCTTCAGGCGAAGGCCGCCGGCAGGACCGTGCTGCTCTCCAGCCACGTCCTCGCCCAGGTCGAGAAACTGGCCGACCGGGTCAGCATCATCCGGCTCGGCAGGACCGTGCAGTCCGGTTCGCTGAGCGAGCTGCGGCATCTGACGCGTACGACGATCGAGGCCGAGACGGACCGGCCGGCCGGAGAACTCGGGCGACTGCCCGGCGTGCACTCCCTGGAGGTCACCGACGACGGGACCGGGAGCGGGGGCCGGGTGCGGTTCGCCGTGGACGGTGGCCATCTCGCCGGCGCCATGAGCAAGCTCGCCGAACTCGGTGTCCGCGGCCTGACCAGCCACCCGCCCACCCTGGAGGAGCTCATGCTCCGCCACTACGGCGACGAGCTCGCCGCCGACGGCCACACCCCGGCCGGTGTCTTCGGCCCAGGGGCCGCCGCGCACGGGAGCAGGCGATGAGCGCCGCCACCGCCACCCGCACCCCCTCGGCGGCCCACGCCTCCGCGGGCATGGGGACACTGACGGGGACCCGCGCCCTGGTCGCGTTCAACCTGCGCAGGGACCGTGTCCGGCTGCCCGCCTGGATCCTCGCCCTGGCCCTCGGCACGCTGTCCACGGCCGGCCAGTTCAGGACGCTGTACGCCACCCCCGAGGACCGCGCCTCCGTCCTCGGCACCATGGACAGCCCGGCCGGGCTCGCCATGACCGGGCCCCGGCACTACCTGGCCGACTACACCTTCGGTTCGATGCTCGGCCACCAGATGCTCGGCTTCACGGCCGTTCTGGCCGGCCTCATGAGTGTCCTGGTCATCACCCGCCACACCCGCGACGAGGAGGAGACCGGCCGAGCCGAGCTGGTCCGCTCCACCGTCGTCGGGCGTCACGCGCCTCTTGCCGCCGCGCTCTGCGTGGCGGTCGTCGCCGACCTCGCGCTCGCCCTGCTGCTCGCCGCCGGGCTCGGGGCCATGGACCTGGCCCCCGGCGGTCCCACGGGCGCACTGCTCTACGGCCTCGCGCACGCCGCCGCCGGCCTGGTCTTCGCGGGTGTCGCCGCGATCACCACACAGCTCACCGCCCACACCCGGGGCGCGTCCGGCATGGCCCTGGCCGCGATCGGTGTCGCCTACGCCCTGCGGGCAGCCGGTGACGCGGGCGGCGACGACGTCCTCTCCTGGCTCTCCCCGATCGGATGGGTCCAGCGCACCTACCCGTACGTGGACAACCGCTGGTGGCCGCTGCTGCTCTGCGTGGCACTCGCCGTCCTCGGCGCCGGTGCCGGATTCCTCCTGTCGACACGGAGGGACGTGGGTGCGGGGCTACGCGCCCCACGGCCCGGCAGCCCGAGGGCGTCCGGCGCGCTGGTGCGTCCGGTGGGCTTCGCGCTGCGGCTGCACCGCTCCCTGCTGGCCGGGTTCGGCGCCGGTCTGTTCCTGATGGGCGCGATGTACGGGGCGATCCTGGGCGAGGCCGACGCCATGCTGCAGAACATCGACGGCCTCCAGGAGGCGCTCCGGAGGACCGGCGGCGCGAGCACGGCCGAGTCGTTCGCCTCGATGATCATGGTGATCCTCGCGGTGGCCGCCTCCGTCCACGTCGTGACGGCGGCCCTCCGGCCACGGTCCGAGGAGAACGCCGGCCGCGCCGAGCCCCTCCTGGCCACCGGTCTCTCCCGTGCGCGGTGGGCCGGCAGCCACCTCGCGGTCGCCCTGGCCGGAGGCACGGCGCTGCTCCTGCTGGCAGGACTCGGGTCCGGCCTCGCGGGGGCGGCGTCGACCGGCGACTCCGGGCTGGTGCTCTCCCTCGTGGGCGCGGCGCTCGCCTACGCACCGGCGCTGTGGGTCACCGCCGGGATCGCCGCGGTCCTGTTCGGCTGGCTGCCGGGCGCGGCCCACGCGGCCTGGGCGGTCCCGGTGTACGCGTTCGTGACCGGCTACCTGGGCCCGCTCCTCCGGTTCCCGGCCTGGATGAGCGACCTCTCCCCCTTCGGCCATGTCCCCCGGCTTCCCGCGTCCCCCATGAGCTGGACGCCCTTGGCCGTCCTCACGGTCGTCGCGGCCGCTCTGGTCCTGCTCGGCCTGGAAGGATTCCGGCGACGTGACCTCCAGACCAAGTGACGGGGCACGCGGGCCGAGCGGGAAACCGTCCGCCCCCGCGTCCGGCCGTCCCGCGTCCGGGGACACCTGACCCGGCGGGGTACGGCGGGTGCGCGACCCCGGCCCGCAACGGCTCCGGGGGCTGCTGCCTCAGATCTCGACCAGTAGCTCCCGCAGCCCCCGGATCACGTAGCCGGGCTTCCACTCCGGCTCGGCCGTCAGCCGCATGCCGGGGGCCGAGCGCAGCAACGCGCCGAACGACGCGGCCAGTTCGAGGCGGGCCAGTGGGGCGCCCAGGCAGTAGTGGATGCCCGCGCCGAATGAGATGTGCGGGTTGTCCTTCCGGGACAGGTCCAGTGTCTCCGCGTCGGCGAAGCGTGCCGGATCCCGGTTGGCCGACGCGAAGAGCAGCGCGACCTGCGAGCCGCGCGGAATGACGGTGCCGTCGACCTCGATGTCGTCCAGGACCCACCGCGCGAACATCGGGACCGGGGTGTCGTAGCGGAGCAGCTCCTCCACGGCGGTCGGCAGCAGGCTGTGGTCACCGCGCAGGGCTGCCAGCTGCTCCGGGTGCCTGAAGAGCATCCACCAGCTGTTGGCGGTGGCGTTGACGGTCGCCTCGTGACCGGCGTTGAGCAGCAGGACACAGGTGGAGACGATCTCCTGCTCGGTCAGCCGGTCCTCGTCGTCATGGGCGGCGATGAGCCCGGAGATCAGATCGGCCCCCGGATCCCTTCGCCGTGCCCCGATCAGTTCCCGCAGATAGCCGGAGAACTCGACCGACGCCTGTACGGCCGCCCGCGCGGTCTCCTCCGGCGGGTTCAGCTCGAACATCCCGCAGATCGCCGCCGACCACGGCCGCAGCAGAGCCCGGTCGGCCCCCGGGACACCGAGCATCTCGGCGATGACGGCCACCGGCAGCGGCTCCGCGACCGCGCTGAGCAGATCCCCGCCGCCCGCCCCGACGAAGTCCTCGACGAGCCCGGCGGCTAGCCGCTCCACGGTCGGGGCGAGCGCCTCCACCCTGCGGGGCGTGAAGGCCTTGGCGACGAGCCGCCGGATCCGGGTGTGGTCGGGGGCTTCCAGATCGAGGATCCCGTGCCCGTTGAGCGTGTGGAACGGCTCGTGGGCGGCGGGCGGGGCGGTCACGCCGAACTCGTCGTGGCCGAAACGGTGCAGGTACGTCCGCCCCAGCCGCCGGTCGCGCAGCAGCCCGGACACATCGGTGTGGTGCGGGACGAGCCACTGCCGCGTCGGTTCGAAGTAGTGCGCCCTGCCGGTGGCGCGCAGCGCGGCGTAGGCCGGGTACGGATCGGCGACGAACGCCGGGGACCAGGGGTCGAAGGACACATGCATGGGCCGACGCTATCCGGGGGGTGGCGCTATCCGGGGGTGACCAGCCGCGCCTCGTACGCGAACACGGCCGCCTGGGTCCGGTCCCGCAGACCCAGTTTCACCAGGATGCGGCTGACGTGCGTCTTGATCGTCGACTCGGCGACCACCAGGTGCGAGGCGATCTCGAGGTTGGACAGCCCCTGCGCGATCAGCACCAGAACCTCCGTCTCCCGCTCCGTGAGGTCGCCGATCCTGGCCATGGCCGGCGGCCGGGGCGCCTCGGCGATCTTCGAGAACTCGGTGATCAGCCGCCTGGTCACCGTCGGAGCCAACAGCGCCTCGCCGGACGCCACCACCCGCACGCCCTCGGCGAGCTGCCGGGCCGACGCGTCCTTCAGCAGGAAGCCGGAGGCCCCGGCCCGCAGGGCCTGGTAGACGTACTCGTCGAGGTCGAACGTGGTCAGGACCAGCACCTTGGCGTCCGCGTCGGCGGCGACGATCTCGCGCGTCGCCTCGATGCCGTTGAGCTCCGGCATCCGGATGTCCATCAGGACCACGTCGGGCCGCAGTGCCGCGACCTGCGAGACGGCCTGCCGCCCGTCGACGGCCTCTCCGACGACCTCGATGCCGGGCATCGCGTTGAGCAGCACGGAGAAGCCCTCGCGGACCATCATCTGGTCGTCGACGATCAGGACCCGGATGGTGTCGTTCATGCCGTCCCGCCCTTCGTGGTGGCGGTCTCGGCCGCCGGTACGGGGAGGAACACGGCGACCTCGTAGCCGCCGTCCTCCGTCGCCCCGGCCGTCATCTCGCCGTTCAGCATCGCGACCCGCTCCCGCATCCCCGTGATCCCGTGCCCGGCACCCGGCGAGGGCTTCACCAGCCCCCTGGGCGGACCGTTGACGACGCGCAGCCCCAGCCCGCCGAGCACGTAGCCGATCTCCACCTTGGCGGTGGCGCCCGGCGCGTGCCGGAGCGTGTTGCTCAACGCCTCCTGGACGATCCGGTACGCCGACAGCTCGACGCCCTGGGGAAGCTCGCGTATCGCGCCGGTGACCGTCTTCTCCGTCTCCAGACCCGTCTCGCGGACGTTGTCCAGCAGCCGGCCGATCTCGGCGAGGGTGGGCTGCGGGGCGTCCGGCGCCTCGTAGTCCTCCGCCCGTACGACACCGAGGACGCGGCGCAGCTCGGTGAGCGCGGCGACGGCGTTCTCCCGGATGGTGACGAAGGCCTGCTCCAGCTCGGGCGGCGGGTTCTCCACCCGGTACGGGGCGGCCTCGGCCTGGATCGCGACGACGGACATGTGGTGGGCGACGACGTCGTGCAGCTCCCGGGCGATGGTGGTGCGCTCCTCCAGGAGCGTGCGCCGGTCACGTTCGACGGCGGTGACGGTGCGCTGCACGGTCACCTCGCGCTGGGCCTCGCGGCGGGTCTGCACGACCGTCACGACGAGCAGGGCGACCGCCGACGTGAAGGCCATGCCCCCGGCGGTCGACGAGGGGTTGTAGGGGCCGAGGGCCGCCGAGAGGAAGCCGGGGAGCAGGGTGATCGCCCACATCCAGGCCGCCGTACGCGGCCTGGTCCGCGCCGCGACGACGATCAGGACGCCCAGGTGGCACACGAAGGTGTGCGGCGACCACGGCCAGTCCCCGCCGCCCACGACGACCGTCACCGGGACCAGGGCGATCGACGCCCAGAAGGCGAGGACGGGGCGGAGCAGCGTCATCAGCAACACGGCGGCCGGCAGGAAAGCGGTGATGAGTGTCGCGATGCCGAACGGGGAGTAGGTGTTCGCCGAGAAGACGCCTCCCAGCAGCGCGATCAGCGCGACCGCGGCCACCACCGCGTGCGGGAACCAGACGGCCCGCGTCCTGACCGGCTTCGGAAGCCGTCGGATCACCGGGCCGTCGGAGCCCAGCGGCCCCATCGGACGGTAGTCGAGCACATGGTGGAAGAGGTCCTGCCGCAGGCCGTCTATCGCCCCTGCGGCCAGCCGGAATTCCGGGCTTCTGGTCTTCGTCTCGGTCACGCTCACACGGTAGGCGCCGTCCTGTGCCCCGGTCGTCAGCAGTGATGCGGATCCTCGGCCGTCCGTCACAAGTACTACCAGGCCAGCTGGGCGATCTCCTCGGCCACCACGGCGCAGGCGTCCGCCGACGGATCGATCAGCGGAAAGTGCCCCACCCCGTCCAGCAGCGTGAGCCCCACCATCTCCCCGGCTTTCGCCGCCGCGTCGACGAACGCGTCCGTGACGGCCTGCGGCACGGTGATGTCGTCCACGCCCTGCACGACGGCCGTCGCGATGCCGGTCGGCAGCAGCAGGGCCGGATCGACGTGCGCGGCCCGCGCCTCGGCGTTCTCCTCGCCGCCCAGGAGCTGGTGCAGCGCACCCGAGCAGACATCCAGCTCGACCGCGCTCGCGAAGTCACCGATCGGTGCCAGGGCGACCACCCCGCGCAGTGGCGGCGCGGCCGGCAGCCGCCACGGCGAACCCTCCGGGAGCACATGCCGGGCGGCTGCCCACAGGGCGAGCTGGCCGCCCGCCGAGTGGCCGGTCACCACGGTCTTGCGCGGATCGGCCCCCGGCAGCTCCCGGGCCGCCAGCTCCGGCAGGGCGTCCATCGCCGCCGCCACGTCGTCGAACGTCTCGGGCCAGCGCCCCGCCACCGGGCCGGCCGTGCCCTGCCGAGCGGTGCCGCCACCGCGCCTGTATTCGACGCTGGCCACGGCGAAGCCGCGCCGAGCGAGGAAGTCCGCGAAGGGCGAAACGTGCTGCCGGTCGTACGGCGCCCGCCAGGCGCCGCCGTGCAGGAGCACGACGAGCGGTGCCCCGGCGCGGCCGTCCCGCGGCGCGAAGAAGTCGATCACCTGGTCGGGGTGGCTCCCGTAGGCCGCGGACCCGTCGGGGGCGACCACCGGATGGGCGAACGCCGACTCCGTCTCGGCGGCGTCGCGATCACGCGCGGCAGAATCCGACATGCTGCACCAACCGTCCTGGGCCTGTGCCCAACTCGCCTGACCTGCGGGGACGGTACCAGTACGCCGGACCGCCGCCGTACGGGCCCGGACGGCGGGCCCGTACGGCGGCGGGGGGTTCAGACCGCCAGCACCTCGGCGAGGATCCGTGCGGCCCGCTCCGCGTCGGCGAAACCGACGTACAACGGGGTGAAACCGAAGCGCAGGATGTCCGGGCGGCGCAGATCGCCGACCACGCCGCGCCCGATGAGCTCACGCATCACCGCCTCCGCGTCGTCACACCGCAGCGAGACCTGGCTGCCGCGCTCCGCGTGGGCGGCCGGGGTGACCGGCGCGACCCGGCCCCCGGGCGCGTAGGCGGCGACGCACTCCAGGAAGAAGTCCGTCAGCGCGAGGGACTTGGCACGTACGGCGTCCACCGACACCCCGTCCCAGACGTCCAGCGCCGCCTCCAGGGCCAGCATGGACAGGATGTCCGGAGTACCGACCCGGCCCCGTACGGAACCGTCCGCCGGGGCGTAGCCGGGGGTCATCGCGAACGGGTCGGCGTGCGAGGTCCACCCCGGCAGGGGCGAGTCGAAAGCCGCCTGATGACGCTCGGCGACGTACAGGTAGGCGGGAGCACCGGGGCCGCCGTTGAGGTACTTGTACGTGCAGCCGACGGCCAGGTCCACGCCGTGCGCGTCGAGACCCACCGGCAGGGCACCGGCACTGTGGCACAGGTCCCAGACCGCGAGCGCGCCCGCCCCGTGCACGGCGGCGGTGAGACCGGGCAGGTCGTGCAGCCTGCCCGAGCGGTAGTCGACGTGGTTCAGCAGGACGGCCGCGGTGCGCGGACCGAGCGCCGCCCGCACGTCGGCCGGAGCGACGGGGACGATGCGGTGGCCCGTCATCCGGGCCGCCGACCCGGCGATGTACCCGTCCGTGGGGAACGTCGTCGCGTCGACGAGGATCTCGTCGCGCCCCTCGCCCGCGAGGCGGGTCGCGGCGACGACGGCCTTGAAGACGTTCACGCTGGTGGAGTCCCCCACCACGATCTGTCCGGCGGCCGCCCCGACCAGCGGGGCGATCCGGTCGCCGATCCGCTCGGGCGCGGTCCACCAGCCGCTCTCGTCCCAGGAGCGGATGCGCAACGCGCCCCACTCACGCGTGATGACGTCCTGCACGCGCGAGGGCACGTGGCGGGGCAGCGCACCCAGCGAGTTGCCGTCGAGGTAGACGGTGTCGTCGAGGACGAAAAGCTCACGCAGCGCGGCCAGTTCGTCGGCGGTGTCGAGCGCCTCGGCGCGCTCCTTGAAGTCAGACATGGCTACGCGCCGTCCACAGCTCGGGGAACACGCTCTTGGTGGCCCGCTTCTCCAGCCACGCGACCCCGGCCGACCCGCCGGTTCCCGTCTTGGACCCCATCGCCCGCCGGGTGGCGGTCAGATGGTCGTTGCGCCATCGCCACACCAGCTCGCCGACGTCGGTCAGCACCTCACCGAGCCGGACCAGCTCGTCGTTCTGGTCGGCGTTGGCGTAGATCTCGGCCCAGACCGCCTCGACGGCGGGTGACGGCTCGTACTTCTGCGACAGGTCCCTCTGCAGCACCGACTGGGGCACGGCGTATCCGCGGCGGGCGAGGAGCGCGAGCGTCTCGTCGTACAGTCCGGGCTCGTGGAGCGCCTTCTCCAGCTCGGCGTGGACCCGGGGCGCGCCCCGGTGCGGCACGAGCATGGAGGCGGACTTGTCGCCCAGCAGGAACTCCATCCGGCGGTACATCGCCGACTGGAATCCGGACCCCTCGCCGAGCGAGCCCCGGTAGGAGTTGAACTGGGCGGGGGTGAGGCCGGCCAGCGGCTTCCAGGAGGCGTTCAGCGCCTCGAGCTCCCGCAGCGAGCGCTTCAGGGCGTCGCGGGCGACCGGTATGCGGTCCTCGCGCAGGGCGTGCGCCGCCGTCTCCCACTCATGGACGATGACCGTGAACCACAGTTCCATGACCTGGGTGGTGACCAGGAAGACCATCTCGCCGGGATCGTCCGAGCGCAGATGCTGGAGGTGGGTCAGGACGTCCGCCTGGACGTAGTCCTCGTACGGAGTCGTTCCCGCGAAGTCGAGGTGCGGGTTCTCCGCACCGGTGGCTTCGGGGTCGGGGTGGTTGGTCGACATTTCTGTCTCCTCGACACGAGCTTCCGGGTAGCGGTCCGCCCCTTCCTCTGAGGTGGTGGAGCTCCGGTCCCCTGCTCGGCATCCTAACGGCCTTCCGCGGAACGCGTCGGGCCCCGCGGGCCGCGGCCCGCGGGGCCCGAAGGCGGCCCGGTCTCAGCCCAGGATGTCGGCGGCGGTCTGCGAGGAGTCGCGCAGGAACGACGAGCAGCGCTCGTACTCCTCCTGCTCACCGATCGCCTGAGCGGCGCGCGCGAGGGCGTGCAGGGCCCGCAGGAAACCGCGGTTCGGCTCGTGCTCGAACGGGACGGGGCCGTGGCCCTTCCAGCCCGCGCGGCGCAGGGCGTCGAGGCCGCGGTGGTAGCCGGTGCGCGCGTACGCGTACGACTCGACGACCCGGCCGCCCTCGTACGCCTCGTCGGCGAGCTGCGCCCAGGCCAGCGAGGACGTGGGGTACTTCGCCGCGACATCGGCGGGCGCGGTGCCGCTCGCGAGCAGCTCGCGCGGCTCCGGGTCGTCGGGCAGATGGGTCGGGGCAGGGCCCCCGAGAAGGTTCTCGTGGATGGACATGGTTCAAGTGTGCCTGGGGCGGGGGTCCGGCTCCAATGGCGGGGCCGTGACCCCGCAGTGCACCGAGCACTCCGGACGGCGCTCCGGCCGGGACTCGGCAGGCTTCCGTACGGCCCACCAGGCGATCACGGAGCCCGCCACCAGCAGACCGGCGCACATCGGCATGGCGCGCCGGAACGTCGAGGCGAACTCCCCCGCCTCGCGGTACGCCTCAGGGCCCATGCCGGCCAGCAGGGGGAGCGCGGCCACCGCGAGCAGTCCGGCGGCACGAGCGGCCGCGTTGTTGATGCCGCTGGCGAGACCGGCCCGGCCTGTCTCCACGGCGGCCAGCACGGTCGCCGTGAGGGGCGCCACGAGGGTGACCATGCCGAGGCCCAGCACCAGTACGGCGGGAAGGACGTCCAGCGGGTAGGAGGCGCCGGGGCCGACCCGCAGCATCAGCAGCATCCCGGCGGCGGCCAGCAGCGGGCCGACGGTGAGCGGGACACGGGGCCCGATGCGCCGGCCCAGGTCGCCCGCCGACGCGGAGAAGAGCAGCATGAGCACTGTCGTCGGCAGGAGCGCGGTGCCCGCGCCGAGCGCCGAGTAACCCGCGACCACCTGGAGCTGGATCGCGGACAGGAAGAAGAACCCGCCCAGTGCCGCGTACACACAGAACGTGACGATGTTGACGGCGGTGAACTGCCGCGACGCGAAGACCGACGGGGGGACCATCGGATCGGCACGGTGCCGCTCCACCCGCACGAAGCCCGCGCCCAGGGCCACACCGCCGAGGGCCGCGCCGATCACCCTCACGGACGCGCCCTGCTCGGGCACCTCGATCAGCGCATAGGTGACCAGCGCGAGCGCGAACGCGGCGAGGGCGGCGCCGAGCACGTCGAACCGGCCGTGGGCGTCCGGGTCCCTGGACTCCGGCACGTGGCGCAGGGCCACGGGGACGCAGACGGCGGCCAGCGGCAGATTGAGCAGGAACACCCACCGCCATCCCGGCCCGTCCACCAGCCACCCGCCGAGGAACGGTCCGACGGCCGCCCCGACCCCACCGAGTCCGGACCAGAGCCCCACCGCACGCGCCCGGTCGTCGGGGTGGAAGCTCGCCTGGATGATCGCGAGCGAGCCGGGCGTGAGCAGCGCGCCCCCTGCCCCCTGCAACGCCCGCGAGGCGACCAGCACCTCGGCGTTCGGGGCGATCCCGCACAGCAGGGAGGCCACGGCGAACCAGACCACGCCGACGACGAAGACCCTCCGCCGCCCGAACCGGTCCCCGAGCGCGCCGCCGAGCAGGATCAGTCCGGCGAGAGTCAGCATGTAGGCGTTGACGGTCCACTGCAGGGCGGCCAGATCGGCGCCGAGATCCTCGCCGATGCGGGGCAGGGCCACGTTGATGACCGTGGAGTCGAGGAGGGCCATGCTGGACCCGAGCACGGTGGTCAGGACCACCCATCGCCCCACGGGTGAGGCAACCCGGATCCCGTCGCCGTCCGCACCCTCCGCGTCAGTCATACGAGCAGCATCTCCGCTGCCGGACCGGGCGGCCATTCATGCCCCCACCCGGCCGCACGCCCGCCCCCGGGCATGGAACGGGCCCGGACCTCCGCGAGGGAGGCCGGGCCCGTCCGTGCGCCTGTGACGCGGTTACTTCAGCTTGGTGCCGGAGGAGCGCAGGTTGACGCAGGCCTCGGTGACGCGCGCGGCCATGCCCGCCTCGGCGGACTTGCCCCAGCTGCGCGGGTCGTAGACCTTCTTGTTGCCGACCTCGCCGTCGACCTTCAGCACGCCGTCGTAGTTGCGGAACACGTGGTCCACGATCGGGCGGGTGAAGGCGTACTGGGTGTCGGTGTCGAGGTTCATCTTCACGACGCCGTTCTCCAGCGCGGTGGCGATCTCCTCGGCCGTCGAGCCCGACCCGCCGTGGAAGACGAAGTCGAACGGCTGGCTGCCTGCGGGCTTGCCGTACGTGGTGGCGACACCCTGCTGGAGGTCCTTGAGGAGCTCGGGGCGCAGGACGACATTGCCCGGCTTGTAGACGCCGTGGACGTTGCCGAAGGACGCTGCCAGCAGGTAGCGGCCCTTCTCGCCCAGGCCGAGCGCCTCGGCCGTACGCAGCGCGTCGTCGACGGTCGTGTACAGCTCGTCGTTGATCTCGTGCGTGACGCCGTCCTCCTCACCGCCGGTCGGGGTGATCTCGACCTCAAGGATGATCTTGGCGGCGGCGGCCTTGGCCAGCAGCTCCTGGCCGATGGCGAGGTTGTCGGCGAGGGTCTCGGCCGATCCGTCCCACATGTGCGACTGGAACAGCGGGTTGAGGCCCTTGGCGACGCGCTCCGCGGAGACGTCGAGCAGCGGACGTACGTAACCGTCCAGCTTGTCCTTGGGGCAGTGGTCGGTGTGCAGCGCGACCGTGACGTCGTACTTGGCGGCGACGATGTGCGCGAACTCGGCCAGGGCGACGGCGCCCGTCACCATGTCCTTGTTGTGCTGGCCGCCCAGGAATTCGGCACCACCGGTGGAGATCTGGACGATGCCGTCGCTCTCCGCCTCCGCGAAGCCGCGCAGTGCAGCGTGCAGGGTCTGGGTCGACGTCACATTGATGGCCGGGTAGGCGAACTTGCCTGCCTTCGCCCGGTCGAGCATCTCGGCGTAGACCTCGGGGGTTGCGATGGGCATCTGTCCGCTCCTTGGGATGTGCGGGTGTGCAGTGCTTGGTCCCTGACCTGGGGGCGACGTCATCGTCGCCCTTATCATCCCAGACTCTCGCTTCGGCTCCGCGCTGCCCGTCGGGTACCGCTCCCTGTTTCACGTGAAACAGGGAGCGGTAACGTGAAATCCCAGGTCAGGACAGGTCGAGGTCCGCCACCGAGTAGACGTGGACGTACGGCAGTCCGGCCTCCGCGATCGCCGGGGCGGCGCCGCGCTCCACGATCACGGCGACGGCCACGACCTCACCGCCGGCCTCGCGCACCGCCTCGACCGCGGTCAGCGGCGAACCACCGGTCGTCGAGGTGTCCTCGACGACGAGGCAGCGGCGGCCCTTGACGTCCGTGCCCTCGATGCGGCGCTGCATCCCGTGCGCCTTCTGCGCCTTACGGACGACGAACGCGTCCAGGCTCTTCCCGCGTGCCGCCGAGGCGTGCAGCATCGACGTGGCCACCGGGTCGGCGCCCAGGGTCAGTCCGCCGACGCAGTCGTAGTCCAGCTCGGCGGTCGCGTCGAGCATCGCCCGGCCGACCAGTGGCGCGGCCTTGCCGTCCAGCGTGATGCGGCGAAGGTCGATGTACCAGTCGGCTTCCAGACCCGAGGAGAGGGTCACTTTGCCGTGTACCACGGCCTTGTCCTTGATCTGCTGGAGCAGCTCAGCGCGTAGGTCAGTCATGTCAACGAGGGTAAGGGCTGGTGCGGGAGGTCAGAGCCGTACCCAGCTCCAGG
Source organism: Streptomyces sp. ALB3 (assembly GCF_044385685.1). NCBI lineage: Bacteria > Bacillati > Actinomycetota > Actinomycetes > Kitasatosporales > Streptomycetaceae > Streptomyces > Streptomyces sp. ALB3. Next base: position 205,975 of record NZ_JBISCE010000046.1, read on the forward strand.
TCGTCGTGATCTCCAGGGGCTCGATCGGGGTGACGAGCCGGGGGGCCGTGTTCAGCCCGTTCGGGGGCCCGGACTGCGGCTCCACACAGACCGCCTCCGCCTGCTCGTCGTAGATCACCACCCACTCGTCCCTGCTCCTGACGGTCAGATCCAGCTGTCCGGGCCAGGTGAGCCGCACGTCGACGCCCGCGGGCATCCCGAAGCAGTCGTCCCAGGGGCCGGGGAGAGGATCGATCCGGCGCCCGGTCGGCAGGTGGTCGTCACCCCGCTCCTCCTGCCATTCCGCGTCGAAGGCGATGCGCACGTCCTGGCCACCGAGGTTCCTGAGGAACCAGGGATGCCACCCGGCCTGGGCGGGGAAGGAGTCGCCGTACGTCTCGATGCCGAGGCTCAGCGTCAGGGATTCCTCGGTCAGCTCGAAGGACTGCGTCACCCGGCCCTCGTACGGCCACGGGTCGGCCAGATCGTAGAAGAAGGCCGCTTCCGCGTCGCCATGGCGGGCCTGCTTCCAGGCGGTGTCGCGGCCGGTGCCGTGGATGGCGTGGGGCGGCGAGTTCAGCGGCATCCGATGGAGCTCGCCACCGTTGCGGAACAGGCCGTTCTCGGTGCGGCCGCACCACGGCACCATGGGGAAGCAGCCGTACCGCTCGCCCTGGCGCAGCAGTTCGGTGCCCCCGATCGACAGGCTGCTGATCCGGCAGCCGTTCACGGGGTCAACGGTCAATTCGACGGCGCCGGCGGTCAGCCGTGCGTTCTTCACAACTCTGCTCACCCCCCGACACTACTGGCGGGGCGGCTGCTCACGGCCTCCTTCGCCGCAGAGCCCTGCCGACCACCACGGCCGAGGCGATCACCAGAGCGGCTGCGGGGGCGGCCCAGCGCAGCGTGATGCCCGCGGCGCCCGCCTCGGGCGACGGCACGGGGGCGTACCGGCCGCGCGGCGGGGCGTGGTCGACCTCCTCCGTGCTGCGACCGATCATGGTGCGGCGGGCGTGCGCGGCTTCGGCGGGCGGCTCGTCCGGCACGGTGAACTCCATTTCCGCGGAGGGGTCGAGTGAAGGGGGAGGCACCGGCCCGTCGAACACGGAGTTCGTGTCGTCCGACGGGAGCTCGGCAGACCCCTCGGAGAACGGCGACTCGGGTGACGGCGACTCGGTGGACGGTGACTCGGGCGAGGGCGACTCGGTGGGCCGGGTATCCGACGCCGGTCCCGCCTCCGGGGACGGCTCCTGTCCGGACGCCGGCTCCGGGGAGTGCGGCTCCGCGGCCGGAGGCCCCGAGGACGACGCCGGCTCCGGCTCCGCGGCCGGCCCGTCGGGCCCCGTCGCCCCGCCACGCGCCGCCAGCGACTCCGTCACCAGCTGCTGCGTAAAACGGTCCAGCAACCGCTGCGCCGCAGCGAGCGCCGCGGAGGCGTCCAGGTCCACGATGCGCCCGTCGCCGCTCGCCGTGCCGCTGAACCGGATCGTCGTCCCGCCGTCCGTCTCCGTGAGTCCGACGGTCAGTGCCAGCTTCGCCGACCCCGCGCCCCGGGCCTCGGACCCCTCCCCGGACACCGAGAAGGAACCCCCGCCGGAGGGCCGCAGCGTCAGTGCCCCGCGGTACGTGATCGTGTGGCCGTCGGCCCGGAATCTCAGCCGGCCCGCCAACGGCCCCGCCGACGCGTCGGCATCCCGCTGGAGTCCCGGCACACACCGCGCGACGCGGGCGGGATCACCCAGCGTCTCCCGCAGGGACGGAACCGGAACCGGAACGAACACCTCATGCTCCATACCGCCCGAGCCTACTCAGCCCCGGCCGTCCCGTCAGCGCTTCCACCCCCGGGCCGGGCGGACCGCGCCCCGCGGTCGCGCTCATGGCTCCTCCCGGTACCGCGGGTGGACCAGTGTCGACGGCAGCACACCGCGCGCCGGTACCCGCTCCGCCGCCCGCCGTCCGGACAGCAGCTCCCGCTCCCCCAGCGTCCGCAGGGGCGGCGCGCCCGGGTCCATGCCGATCCGCCCCACCGCCTGCCGGGCGGCCAGCACGAATCCCCAGTCCCGCGGTGCCCCCGCCACGGGCCCACCCGTGCGCCCCTCCACCCGGTAGGTCCGGGCCGCCAGACCACCCGCCCGCACCGACGCCTCCACCGTCCGGAACGTCGTCGGCCGGGTGCTCGGCGGCCCTGCGTGCACCACCAGCCGCCCGTCCGGCTCCAGAACCCCGGCGACCAGCCCGTAGAACTCGGCGGCGTAGAGCTTGGTGCTGGCCGAGATCCCCGGGTCGGGGAGGTCCGAGATCACCACGTCGAAGCGGACGCGCGCGGCACGCAGCCAGGCGAAGGCGTCCCCGGTGACCGCGGTCAGCCGGGGGTCGTCGTACGCGTGCGCGTTCAACTCGGAGAGCGCCGGGTCCGTGCGGGCCAAGCGGGTGACCACCGGATCGAGCTCCACCACCACGACCGACGTGACATCCGGATAGCGCAGCACCTCGCGGGCGGCCAGGCCGTCGCCCCCGCCCAGGATCAGCACCCGCCCGTGCGCCCCGTTCATGGCCGGGTGCACGAGTGCCTCGTGGTAGCGGTGCTCGTCCCGGGAGCTGACCCGGAGCCGGCCGCCCAGGTACAGCTGGAGCGCACCACGGCCCGGACCGGTGAGGACGACCTCCTGGACCTCGGTCTGCACGGCGACCCGTACCTCGTCCCCGTACACCGCGCGCCGCGCCGCGCGCTCGAAGTCGTCGACGAGGACGGAGGCCGTGGCCAGCAGGGCGATCACCGCGCCGTTGACCACGATCAGCAGCCGGCGGGAGCGCGGGCTGAGATCGCGTCGGAACACCCACAGCACCAGCGCCCCGCCCACCGCCGCGTTGACCGCACCGGTGAACAGGGCCCCGGTCAGCTGGCCCATCGTCGGCAGCAGCAGGAACGGGAAGGCCAGCCCCCCGACGAGCGCGCCGACGTAGTCGGCGGCGAAGAGGTCCGCGACCGCCCCGCCCGCGTCCTGCCGGTCGACCCGCTGGATCAGCGTCATCAGCAGCGGGATCTCCGCGCCGATCAGGATCCCGATCGCGAGCGAGAAGCCGACCAGCGCGTGACGCGACTCCCCGAGCCAGGCGAAGGACGCGTACAGGACGAGCGCCGAGGTGCCTCCGACGAGCGCGAGCGCGGCCTCGATCAGCCCGAACCCCACGGCCGCGCGACTGCGTAAACGTTTCGCGAGCAGCGACCCGATCCCCATCGCGAACACCATCACGGACAGCACGACCGATGCCTGCGTGACGGAGTCACCGACGAGGTAGGAGGCCAGCGCGACCAGTTCCAGCTCGTAGACAAGACCGCACGCGGCGCAGACGAAGACCACGGCCAGAACGAGGAACCGGCCGGTCCTCGGCCTCACGGGTAGCCGCGCCGCGCCCCCTCGCAGCCGCGTCTGCTGGTCGATCATGAAACGAACGCTACGTGACGGGACGAGCGCCGCCTGTCACCCACAAGGGTGCAAGTGACGCACGCCCGCCCCCGGCGCGCCGCCCCGGACAGGCCCGCGCACCCCCCTCACGCCACTGCCGCCGGCACCCGCGCCCCCACCCGTGTCCTGGTCACCACCAGCTGCCCCTCCTGGGGGTACGCGTGCCAGGTCCGCCAGCGCACCTGGCCCTCCGCCCGCTGGGCGAGCATCGCGGTGAAGGCGTAGGGGCTGCCGGGAAACGTCCCCGCCAGGCCGTGCGGATGGTCGGCGACCAGCGCCAGCAACTCCTGTGCGCGCCCCGCGAACGAGCCTTCCGAGAGCGTCTCGACGCGGGCCGCGAACTCGTAGTCCCAGTCACCCAGGCTCTCGGCGACACCCAGCGGCAGCGGCGTGCTGCTGCCCGGAAGGCAGGCGACGGTCTCGGAGCACGTGCGGCGCTCCTCCTCCAACAGGACCTGATGAGAGGCGCCGAGCAGCCGCAACTGCACTTTCGCGCCCGCTAGTTCGAGGTTGAGGACGGCGAGGGCGGGCAGCGGCTCCCGCCCGAGGGTCCATGCCAGATCAGCGGCTCGGGTGTCGGAATAGGCGGTCTGAAGGGTCGTGAGCATGGATCGGCTCCGCAGGACACACAGGGACACGTGGACAGGAGGTACCCCCGTGCGGCGCACGTGGGGGAGGGGGAGCCCGATCCGGCCCAACTGGGGCCCGGGGGCTGAATGTTCTCTACATCGATGCAATCACGAAGTACGTCGCGCTCACAGCGCTTTTACCCAACTTGCCGTGGTTTCCATCCCTCAGGGGACAGGACGGTTCACCTGTTCCCCGTGACCCCAACAAAAAGGCGCCCGGGGGGAGTTCACTCCCACCGGACACCTCTGACCCACTCGTCCCGCACGGAGCGGTGGACCCGTCTCAGTTACCGCCGCCACCGCCACCACCGCAGCTGCTGCTGCCGCCGCCGCAGGAATGCCCGCCGGAGTCACCACCGCCGCTGTCGCCGGCCCACCAGCTGCCCCCGCCCCCGCCGCCGCCGCTGTCCGAGCCACGGCGCCCGGCGCGTCCGGACGGGGCCCTCCTGCGGCCCCCCGATCCCATGGCCAGCGCGGCGATCCCCACCACCACGATCACCAGGAACACGATGAAGACGAACAACTCCATCGACCTCACATCCTTCTCTCCCCCGAAGCGAGGTCCCCGCTTCTCGGCTGACCGTGGGATTCCCGAGCCGCGCCGGGCCCAAAGCAGACTTGAGCCAATCCAGAGGTTCGGCACAGGATGGCGCCCATGACACAGGGACGACCGCTGCTCAACCGCCGCCTCACCGAGTTCGGCACGACGATCTTCGCGGAGATGACGGCGCTCGCCGTGCGGACCGGATCGATCAACCTCGGCCAGGGATTCCCCGACACCGACGGCCCCGGGGAGATCCTGGAGGCCGCGGTCCGGGCCCTTCGCGCGGGCCACGGCAACCAGTACCCGCCGGGCCCCGGCATCCCCGAGCTGCGCTCCGCCGTCGCGGAGCACCAGCGGCGGCACTACGGCCTGGAGTACGACCCCGACGCCGAGGTCCTGGTCACCACGGGCGCCACGGAGGCGATCGCCGCCTCCCTGCTGGCCCTCCTGGAGCCCGGCGACGAGGTCATCGCCCTGGAGCCGTACTACGACTCGTACGCCGCCTGCATCGCCATGGCGGGCGGCACCCGCGTCCCCGTCACGCTCCGCCCCCACGAGGGCGCCTACCGGCTGGACCTGGACGAGCTGCGCGCCGCCGTCACCCCCCGCACCCGGCTGATCCTCCTCAACACGCCGCACAACCCGACCGGGACCGTCCTGACCCGGGACGAACTCGCGGCCGTCGCCGCGCTCGCCTGCGAGCGGGATCTCCTGGTGGTCACCGACGAGGTCTACGAACACCTCGTGTTCGAGGGCGAGCACATCCCCCTCGCCTCGTTCCCCGGCATGCGGGAGCGCACGGTCACCGTGAGCAGTGCGGGAAAGACGTTCTCACTGACGGGCTGGAAGATCGGGTGGATCACCACGAGCCCGGAGCTGGTCACCGCGGTCCGCTCCGCGAAGCAGTTCCTGACGTACGTCTCGGGCGGCCCCCTCCAGTACGCGGTCGCCGAGGCGCTGCGCCTGCCCGACAGCTATTTCGAGGAACTGCGCGCGGACATGAGGGCCAAGCGGGACCTGCTCAGCACCGGTCTCGCGGAGGCCGGCTTCGAGGTCTACCGACCCGCCGGGACGTACTTCGTCACCACCGACATCCGCCCGCTCGGCGGCGGGCCCGACGGCTTCGCCTTCTGCCGTGCGCTCCCCGGCCGCTGCGGGGTCGTCGCCGTCCCGAACGCGGTCTTCTACGACCACCGGGAGCAGGGCGCGCCCTTCGTGCGCTTCGCCTTCTGCAAGCGTACGGACGTGCTCACCGAGGCGGTCACCCGGCTGAAGACCCTCCGGGTGTCCTGACCTCCGGCGGCCGGGCCGGAGGACCGGTCAGGCCGCCGCGGACAGGAGTGGCCCGGACTCCCCCTCGCACACGGGAGCCGCACAGGAGAGGCCCGGCCGGGGCGCGGGCCGTGTGCCTGCCGCGCTCCTGACCGGGCCTCTGCCGTTCGTCCGCCGGGTCAGGCCTCCGTGGGCTCCTCGCCCTCGGGCTTCTTCTCCGCGGGCTCCAGGCCCAGGCGCTCCACGAGCCACTTGTCGAACTCGATCGAGGCCCGCACCCAGCTGACCGTCGAGGAGACGAAGTGCTCCAGGCTGACGCCGGTGCCGATGAGCATCTGCGCCTCACCGACCAGCCGCACGGAGGCCGCGGTGCCCTCCTCGCCCTCGTGGGCGTGCGTGTAGACCTTGGGCCACAGGGTGCGGCGGTTCCAGTCGTCGATCGCCTCGAGCAGGACGGCGCGCTGGTCCAGGGCGTGGGGACGGTCGTAGAAGGTGCGGACCGAGAAGACCTGCTGCTCCTCCTCGCCGCGGAACATGAAGTACGTCCGGAAGTCTTCCCACGGCGCGGCGAGGTCGCCCTCGTCGTCGACGACGAACTTCAGCTCCATCTGCTCGAGAAGCTGCTTGACGAGGTCCTGGTCGGGGACCACGGGGCCCTCGGGTCCGGCCGCCTGCGGTTCGGGCTGGCCCCCGAAGTTGGGGATCGAGGACGGGTCGATAGACATCGCTGGGTACTCCTGTGGATCGCACGTGGTTTCCTGGCTTCGACCCTAGCCGCGATCGCGGCCGGTAGTCCTACGCGCTCAGGGGAATCGTCCCCCCTCTCCTCCCTCCGGCCCGCGCCCAGGAAACCGCGACCAGGACGGCGCAGAGCGTGCCGAGGAGGCCCGCACCGCCGATCGTCCGGGCCGTGGAACCGGACAGCTCCGCCGCCAGACCGCCCGCCGCGACACCGATCCCCTGCATGGCGGTCAGCCCCGACCTGGCGAGTCCCAGTACCTGGCCGCGCTGATCGGCAGGGGTGAGCAGGACGAAGGTCGCCCCCGCGGTGATCTGGTAGGCCGAGCAGACCCCCGACACCAGCAGGACCAGCAGGGCCACCCCGACGCCGGGTCCGGCCCAGTAGACGACGAGCGGAAGGTTCGCGCCCACGGCCAGCGGTCCGAGCAGCCGCCGGCGCCGCTCGGCACCGAAGCCCGCACGCCCGAAGAGAGCCGCCCCCAGGACCATCCCGGCGGGATGCGCGGCGAGCAGGAGTCCCACCGCCGCGGCGCTCGCGCCGGCCTCCTCGGCGAAGGGCGCCGCGAGGCCCTCCGGCAGCATGATGAACCCCGCCAGCCAGCCGAGCGCGACCAGCGACCGCAGCCGGGGGTCCGACCAGATCAGTGCGGCCGCCCTGCCCACCTGGGTGCGTACCCGCTTCGGCCGCGCGTCGGTGCCCGGGTCCACGGGCCGCGCCTTGACGCCGACTCCGATCAGGACGGCGGAGATCAGGAACGTCGCCGCGTTCAGCCCCAGCGCGAGGTGGCTGCCCAGCCACACGACGAGCACGCCACCGACGGCGAACCCGATCAGCTGTCCGGCCTGGTGGGTGATCAGCATGACCCGCTGCCCCCGTTCGTACAGGCGCTCGCCCAGGACGGCGGGCATGAGGGCACCCTGCGACGCCCCGAACGGCGACTCGGCGAGCTGTGCCAGCACCAGCAGCCCGGCCAGCAGCGGCAGGGGTGTTCCGGGCAGGGCCATCAGTCCGACGAGGACCGCACGCACCAGGTCGCACCCGATCATGACCGTACGGCGGGGAAAGCGGTCGGCGAGACCGGAGAGGAGCACCCCGGACACCAGGGCGGGCAGAGTCGTCAGCGCGTAGGTCGCCGCGGTCCAGCCGGCCGAATCGGTGCGTTCGAACACCAGCAGCGACAGCGCGACCCGGGCCAACTGGTCACCCAGGACCGACTGAGCAAAAGCCACCCACAATGTGCGAAATTCGCTCAGACGAATGAGACTGCCGCTTGTTCCGTCCTTCGGCTCCGCACTCGCCTCGCCGGGTATCCGCTCCGTCATGCGCGTACCCTACCGGTTTCCGAATTCGCCGCAGACGCTGCTGCCGCAAAAGGAAAAGGCCCCGGAGTGTCCCGGTATTGACGGGGAACGCGATCACTCGGAGCACCCCTCGCACCGATGGGGACCGAGGGTGCGGATATGTATCGGCGCGGTACAAAAAAAGGCGGTCAGGACGTCGTCACATCCGTTGTTCAGCCACGGAATGCGAATTTTCGGCTCGATTTCGAGGGCAGCCCGCTCGAGCCTTATGTGTCGGATGCACCCGCCGTCCCGGAAGGAACCGCCCGCACGGGTCCCCGGCCGGGAGACCACCTCTCCCGGCCGGGGACCCGGGCACCCGCTACAGCGTCTTCGCCGCGGCGGCGGTCCCCACGATCAGCCCGTCCCCGGCCCGGTCCACCCGGACCGTGTCGCCGTCCTTGACCTCGCCCGCGAGGATCTCCTTCGCCAGCCGGTCCCCGATGGCGGTCTGGATGAGCCGGCGCAGGGGCCGCGCGCCGTACGCCGGGTCGTTGCCCTCCACGGCCAGCCAGGCCAGCGCCCCGGGGGTGACGTCGAGGTGGATGCGCCGGTCGGCCAGCCGCTTGGCCAGGCGCTCCACCTGGAGACCCGCGATGTGGGCCAGCTCGTCGCCGGACAGGGCGGAGAAGACGACCAGGTCGTCGAGCCGGTTGAGGAACTCCGGCTTGAACGACGCCCGTACGACCTCCAGGACCTGTTCCTTCTTCACCTCGGGTTCCGTCAGGGGATCGATCAGGAACTGGCTGCCGAGGTTCGACGTGAGGATCAGGATGGTGTTGCGGAAGTCCACCGTCCTGCCCTGCCCGTCGGTGAGCCGGCCGTCGTCGAGCACCTGGAGCAGGATGTCGAAGACCTCGGGGTGGGCCTTCTCGACCTCGTCCAGCAGCACCACGCTGTACGGGCGGCGGCGGACCGCCTCCGTGAGCTGGCCGCCCTCCTCGTAGCCGACATAGCCGGGCGGGGCACCGACGAGGCGGGCGACGCTGTGCTTCTCGCTGTACTCGCTCATGTCGATGCGGACCATGGCCCGCTCGTCGTCGAACAGGAAATCGGCGAGCGCCTTCGCCAGCTCCGTCTTGCCGACCCCGGTCGGACCGAGGAAGAGGAACGAGCCGGTGGGCCGGTCGGGGTCGGCGATCCCCGCGCGCGTGCGGCGTACGGCGTCGGACACGGAGCGCACGGCCTCGGCCTGGCCGATCAGCCGCCTGCCCAGCTCGGACTCCATCCGCAGGAGCTTCTGGGTCTCGCCCTCCAGGAGGCGTCCGGCCGGGATACCGGTCCATGCTCCGACGACGTCGGCGATGTCGTCCGGGCCGACCTCCTCCTTCACCATGGTGTCCTTGGAGGCTTCCTGCTCGGCCTCGTCGGCCTCCGCCAGCTCCCGCTCCAGGCCGGGGATCTCCCCGTACAGCAGCTTGGAGGCGGTGTCGAAGTCACCGTCGCGCTGGGCGCGCTCCGCCTGGCCGCGCAGCTCGTCGAGGCGCTCCTTGAGCTCACCGACGCGGTTCAGGCCCTGCTTCTCCTTCTCCCAGCGGGCGGTGAGACCGCGCAGCTCCTCCTCCTTGTCGGCGAGGTCGCGGCGGATCTTTTCCAGGCGCTGCTTGGAGCCCTCGTCGGTCTCGTTCTTGAGCGCCAGCTCCTCCATGTGCAGCCGGTCGACGGAGCGCTGGAGCTCGTCGATCTCCAGGGGCGAGGAGTCGATCTCCATGCGGAGCCGGGAGGCCGCCTCGTCGACGAGGTCGATGGCCTTGTCGGGGAGGAAGCGGGAGGTGATGTAGCGGTCGGAGAGGGTCGCTGCGGCCACCAGCGAGGAGTCGGCGATCTGGACCTTGTGGTGTGCCTCGTAGCGCCCCTTGAGGCCACGCAGGATCGCGATGGTGTCCTCGACCGACGGCTCGGCGACCAGGACCTGCTGGAAGCGGCGCTCCAGCGCGGGGTCCTTCTCGATGCGCTCGCGGTACTCGTCCAGGGTGGTGGCACCGACCATGCGGAGCTCACCCCGGGCGAGCATCGGCTTGAGCATGTTGCCCGCGTCCATCGCGGAGTCGCCGCCGGCGCCCGCGCCGACGACGGTGTGCAGCTCGTCGATGAAGGTGATGATCTGGCCGTCGCTCTCCTTGATCTCGGAGAGGACGGTCTTCAGGCGTTCCTCGAACTCACCTCGGTACTTGGCGCCGGCGACCATCGCTCCGAGGTCCAGGGAGACGAGCCGCTTGTTCCGCAGCGACTCGGGGACGTCACCCTTGACGATGCGCTGGGCGAGCCCTTCGACCACGGCCGTCTTGCCGACACCGGGCTCGCCGATGAGCACGGGGTTGTTCTTCGTACGGCGCGACAGCACCTGCACGACACGGCGGATCTCCTGGTCACGGCCGATGACCGGGTCCAGCTTGCCCTCGCGGGCGGCGGCCGTGAAGTCCGTACCGAACTTCTCCAGCGCCTTGTACTGCCCTTCGGGGTCGGGAGTGGTCACCCGGCGCCCTCCCCTGCTCTTCTCGAACGCGTCCAGCAGCTTCTTCGCACTGGCTCCCTGCCCGTCGAGGATCTCACCGGCACGGCCGCCCTTCGCCGCGACGGCGATGAGCAGGTGCTCGGTCGAGAGGTAGTCGTCGCCGAGCTCCTTGGCCCGCTGGTCGGCGTCGGCGATGACGGCGAGCAGTTCGCGGTTGGGCTGCGGGGGTGCCACCGTCGACCCGGTGACACTGGGCAGGGAGCCGAGGAGCCGTTCGGTCTCCGTGCGCACGGCCACCTGGTCGGCCTCGACGGCGGCCAGCAGATCGATGATGTTCGCGTTGTCCTCGCCCGCGAGCAGCGCAAGCAGCAGGTGCCCGGGGGTCAGATCGGGGTGTCCGTCCTTCACGGCCCTGCTGGTGGCCGCGTTGAGGGCGTCCCGGCTCTTGTTGGTCAGCTCGGCGTCCACGGGCGCTGTCTCCTCCTCGTGTCTGGTGCTTCGGGACTATGACTCGAACAACGGGTACAAAGTTGAGTCTATTCCACTCAAGGGGGTTTCGGCGCCTCCCCCGGCCGTCCGCCGCCCCAGGTCTCTAGGCTGGACCCATGCCTGACGTACGCAACCCCGGCCCCGAGTACCTCGCCTTCTGGCGGGAACGCCACGTGTGCACCCTGACCACGCTCCGTCCGGACGGCACGCCCCACGTGGTGCCCGTCGGCGTGACGTACGACCCCGGGACACGGCTCGCCCGCGTCATCACCGGCAGGAACACGAGGAAGGCCGCCCATGTCCTGGCGGCGGGCCCGGAGGGGGCACGGGTCGCGGTCTGTCAGATGCAGGGGCGCCGCTGGGCGACCCTGGAGGGCAGGGCCGTCGTCCGCGCGGAGCCCGAGGAGGTCGAGGACGCGGTGCGCCGCTACGCGGAGCGCTACGAGCGCACCCCTCGGCACAATCCGGAGCGGATCGTCATCGAGATCGCCGTCGACAGGGCTCTCGGAAACGCCTGAGGGCTATCCCGCAATTCCTGATGCCCCATAATGCCTGATGCCGTCGCGCGCGCCCGTCGGGGACGACGGAAAGTCTCCAGGAATGCGGAATTGATTCCGGACAGCACAACGGCGCCATCGTGTTCAGGTCACGATGGCGCCGCTGTGTGGGGGAAGTGCCGGAACGATATGGAACGACGGGGGAATCGTTCAGGCACTGCGGGGGGTGGCGGAAATGGCTTCTTGGTCGAACAGCTCATGGTCGCGCTGATCGAGATTTACGAAAATCATGCCGTACCTCACGGCACAGCGAACCGGTTGCGGTGCTCCGCGCGGCCGGCGAAGACAGCGATAGGCACGGATGTCGTCATCCGTTTCCATCACGACGACGACGGGCTCTCCGAACAGGGTGACCATCAACGAATCGCCCTGGCGGGTGAGTGCCGTGAGCAGATCGATGAAGTGCCACCCTGAGCGGTAGGCAGTGGCCATCTCCCGCCGGAAGGTGCGGTCGTCCGGAGGGGTGGTCATGCGCTCGCTGCGCCCGTCGGAGCACTCCAGCTGATTTCGTCCCCAGCCTTCGTGGGCATACCCCAGCTGATCTCGCCCGGCGCATCTGCCGCCCGCACGGACCAGCTGATCTCACCCGCCCCCGCCGCCTGCTCCGACCAGCTGATCTCACCGGGCCCGGATGCGCTGCCGGCCACGCCGCCCGCCACGCCAAAGGCCAGGGCCGCGGCGAAAGCGGCAGCAAGCACCGAGCGAAGCTTTCGCTTATCCATAGTCGGCTTCGTCCTCACTTGTGGATTCCTCTCCCCCGCATCCACGACGATGTCTCACCCAGGCCACACAACGCCACCGGGACGATGCATCATGTTCCTGCATGTTCAGGAACCTGGGGGGTGGAGATATGACCACAAGCGGCACAACTGGGACACATCCTCACGGGGTCACCGACCTATGCGACGACGGAAAGCGCCTGTACGCCAGTGCGCTGCGTTCCGGCCGTATTTCCCGCGCCGAGGTGGGCCCGGCCCCCTGCCTGATGGACTTCGCCCTCCTGCATCCGGACCCGGACGACACGACCTGGCTCAGGCCCGTCCCTCCGTCCGCTGCGCTGGCCCAGCGACTGCACCCGATCGAACGGGAGATCAAGGAGCGCAGGAGGCGCTCCGTGGAGCTGGCGGAGTCGTTCGAGCCGTTCATGGACATCAGTGCCCAGGACCCGCCGACCACCCACGCCATCACCGTGCTGGAGGGCGGCAACAGGATCAACGCCGCGCTCGATCTCGCCACCGCCGAGTGCCACACGGAGGTGCTCACCGTCCAGCCGGGCGGGGACCGGGGCGAGGACCGTCTCAGTGAGGGCCTGGAACGCGCCCTGTCGGTGGTCGACCGGGGCGTCAGCATGCGCACGCTGTACCAGCACACCGTCAGGCACAGCCAGGGCACACTCGCTTACGCCGCGCGCCTGGCCAACGACAAGGTGGAGATCCGCACCCTGGAGGAGCTCATCGAACGCCTCCTCGTCTTCGACCGGACCGTGGCCTTCATACCCGCCCAGAACGACGACCAGGTCGCCCTCGAACTCCGTCACCCGGGGCTCGTCAACTACCTGGTGAAGGTCTTCGAGCAGCTGTGGAGCCGTGCGTCCCCCCTGCTCGGAGAGCTGCAGTACGATCCACCGACCAAGGGCATCAGCGGTGTTCAGCGCTCCATAGCTCAACTCCTGGTCGAAGGGCACGTGGACGACTCGATCGCCCGCCGGCTCGGCATGAACGTGCGTACCTGCCGGGCGCACGTCGCGAAGCTGTCCGCCACCCTCGGCAGCACGAGCCGTGCGCAGCTGGGCTATCTCATCGCACGGTCAGGCATCCTGGACCAGGACTCCTGACCGCACGCCACCCGGAGCGCCGCCGCCCCGGGCCGACGGGTACCACCGCGCAGGCGGAGTGACGGCCACGGCACGTCCGGAACGGACCGGGAGAGCCCCCCGCTCCCTCCCGACAGCTCCACACTCCCCCCGCAGCCGCCCACGCGCCACGGTCATCTTGTTGCAGTGCAGGAAGTGAGGGGTCGTCAAATCACTACCGATGACGCAAACACACAGCATTCGCACGGGCCGAGAGAGCTCTGTGCCACCGGTCTGAGGCTCTACGAGGAAGCAGTCGTCGCGGGACGCATCCCCCGCACCGCTCTCACGGCCGCCCCCTGCCTGGCCGACATGGGCCTTGTCCAGCCCGAGCCGGCCGACTCCGCGTGGATGCGCCCCGTCCCCCCGTCCGCCGCCCTGGCGCACCTGCTCCAGCCGATCACCCGCGAACTCGACGAGCGCGTACAGCTCGCCGCCGCGCTCAGCAGTGCGCTGACCCCCCTGTCGTCCGTCGCCAGCGCCGACCCCGATCTGGCGTTCACGGTCCTGGAGGGGCAACCGGTGATCGAGGCTGCCCTGCGCGACGCGACCTCCGCCGTCACCGAGCAGGTCCTCACGGCCCAGCCGGGCAGCGACCGGCCCCTCAACGGGATGCGGCGGGGTACAGCCAACGCCCTGACGGCGATCGCGCGGGGCGCCCGGCTGCGGCACATCTACCAGCACCCGGCGCGCTACAGCACCACCATCAGGGCCTACCTCGACCAGATACCGTCCGAGAACCTGCAGGTGCGCACCACCGAGCAGACCGTGGAACGGCTGCTCATCTTCGACCGGACCGTCGCGTTCATCCCGGCGGCGCCCGACCGCCGGACAGCCCTGCGCATACGGCACCCCGCCCTGGTCGACTACCTCATACAGGTCTACGAGGTCCTCTGGGCCCAGGCCACACCCTTCGCGCAGCAGCTGCCCGCTCCCACCCCCGGCGCCCAGGTCACGGCCGTCCAGCAGAGCATCGCCCGGCTCCTCGGCGAGGGCCACGTCGACGACGTGGTGGCACGCAAGCTGGGCATCAGCGTCCGGACCTGCCGCTCCCACATCGCCAAGCTCATGCAGACCCTGGGCGCGACGAGCCGGACCCACCTCGGCGTCCTGATCATGCGGTCCGGCATCGTGGACACCACCACGGCCACCGGGAAGGGGCCCGCCCCGGAGTCGTGAGACTCCCGGGCGGGCCCCTTCCGGGCCGGCTCGGTCCGTCGGCCGCCGCCGGCTCAGTCCTTGGGCCTCTTGGGCCGCCAGACCACCAGCGCGCCGGCCTGCTGCACGTCCTGGTACGGCACCAGGTCACGCCGGTAGGAGGCGTGGACCTGGGCCTCGCGCTGCTGCATGGCCACGGCCGCGCCGTCCACCGCCGCCGAGAGCTCGGCGACGCGCTGCTGGAGCGCGGCGACCTGGTTCTCCAGCTCGATGATGCGCTTGATGCCCGCGAGGTTGATGCCCTCGTCCTGGGACAGCTGCTGGACGGTGCGAAGCAGCTCGATGTCACGGGCCGAGTAGCGCCGGCCCCGCCCGGCCGTGCGGTCGGGCGAGACCAGGCCGAGACGGTCGTACTGGCGCAGTGTCTGCGGGTGCAGGCCCGAGAGCTGAGCCGCGATGGAGATCACGTAGACCGGTGACTCGTCGGTCAGCTGGTACGGATTGCGTCGACGGCCGTCCATCTCAAGCTCCCTTCGCGGCCTGGAACAGCTCCGCCCGCGGGTCCTCCCCCGCGGTCGACTTCCGATAGGCCTCCAGCGCGTCCAGAGCGTCCGCGCCGAGGTCCGTGGGGACGGCCACCTCGACGGTGACCAGAAGGTCTCCCCGGGTGCCGTCCTTGCGCACGGCGCCCTTGCCCCGGGCCCGCATCGTACGCCCGTTGGGGGTGCCGGCAGGGAGCTTCAGGGTGACCGGAGGCCCACCCAGCGTGGGTACCTTCACCTCGCCGCCGAGAGCCGCCTCCGGGAAGGTGACGGGCACGGTGACCGTGAGGTTGTCGCCCTTGCGGCCGAAGACCGGGTGGGCGTCGACGTGGACGACGACGTACAGGTCGCCCGCCGGACCACCGCGTTCGCCCGGGCTGCCCTTGCCGCGCAGCCGGATCCGCTGGCCGTCCAGCACCCCCGCGGGGATCCTGACCTGCATCGTGCGGGCCGACTTCGCCCGGCCGCTGCCCTTGCAGACCTCGCAGGGGTCCTGGGCGATGAGGCCCCGGCCCTTGCAGTCCACGCAGGGATCGGTCAGCGAGAACCCGCCGCCGGTGCCGCGCGACACCTGGCCGGTGCCGACGCACGTCGGACAGACCCTCGGGGTGCCGTTCTTGTCACCGGTGCCCGAGCACGCCTTGCAGGGCGACTGGCTGGACATCCGCAGCGGGACCGTGGCCCCGTCGACCGCCTCGGTGAAGCTGAGCGTCACCTCGGACTCGATGTCCTGGCCGCGCCTCGGCTGCACACGTGTGCCCGCACCACCGCGGTTGAACAGTCCGCCGAACACGTCGCCCAGGCCGCCGCCGCCGAAGCCGCCGGCACCCGCGGTCTGGCCACCGCCCGGGGCTCCGCCGAAGAGGTCGCCCAGGTCGAAGTTGAAGTTGCCGCCCGCGCCACCGGGACCCGCCCGGAAGCCCCCGTTGCCGAAGAGGGCGCGCGCCTCGTCGTACTCCTTGCGCTTCTTGGGGTCACCGAGGACGTCGTTCGCCTCGGAGATCTCCTTGAAGCGCGCCTCGGCCGTGGCGTCGCCCTTGTTGGCGTCCGGGTGGTACTCGCGGGCGAGTTTCCGGTAGGCCTTCTTGACCTCGGCGTCGGTGGCGTCCTTGGGGACGCCGAGGACCTTGTAGTAGTCCTTCTCGACGAAGTCCTTCGTGCTCATCGACGTCCCTCCTTCCGGACGATCGGCCGTGCGGCCGGCCCCTCGGCCGGCCGCACGCCCCGTCGGCGTTCACCGCAGTGGTCGGACGGAATGTCAGACCTCTTCGGTGCCACCGCTCTCCTCGTCGTCTGCCTTCTCTTCCTTCGCCGCCGCGGGCGTGGCACCCGGCTGCGGCTCGGCCACGGCCACCCGTGCGGGGCGGATGGTGCGCTCCCCGATGCGGTACCCGGGCTGCAGGATCGCCACGCAGGTCGTCTCGGTGACGTCCGGCGCGTACGAGTGCATCAGGGCCTCGTGGATCGTCGGGTCGAAGGGCTCACCCTCCTTGCCGAACTGCTGGAGGCCGATCTTCGCGACGACGGTCTCCACGGACTCGGCCACCGCCTTGAAGCCGCCGACCAGCTCGCCGTGCTCCCGCGCCCGGCCGATGTCGTCGAGCACCGGCAGGAGGTCGGTCAGGAGGTTCGCCGCGGCGACCTCCTTGACCGTGACCCGGTCGCGCTCGACCCGGCGGCGGTAGTTCTGGTACTCGGCCTGGAGCCGCTGGAGGTCGCCCGTACGCTCGTTGAGCGCGGTACGGACCTGGTCCAGCTGAGCCGTCAGAGCCGCTGTCTGCTGTACGTCCCCGGCCGGGGCCGCCGCCTCCTCCTTCTCGGAGGGGGCGGCCTCCTTCGGCTCGGCGTCGTCGGGGCTGGCGCCGGAGGGGACGTCAGGCTTCTCCTCGAAGCCCGGGGTCTCCTCGGTCACGCCGCACCACCCTTCGTGTCCTTCTCGTCGTCCACGATCTCGGCGTCGACGACGTCGTCGTCGGCAGCCTTGGCCTCGCCGTCGCCCGGCGCCTCGGCACCCGGCGTCGCGCCCTCGGACTGGGTGTTGGCGTACATCGCCTGGCCCAGCTTCTGGGAGACGGCCGCGACCTTCTCGGTGGCGGTGCGGATCTCGGCGGTGTCCTCGCCCTTGAGCTTCTCCTTCAGCTCGGTGAGCGCGGTCTCCACCTCCGTCTTCACGTCACCGGGGACCTTGTCCTCGTTGTCCTTGAGGAACTTCTCCGTCTGGTAGACGAGCTGCTCGCCCTGGTTCCGCGACTCGGCGGCCTCGCGACGGCGGTGGTCCTCGTCGGCGTACTGCTCGGCCTCTTCACGCATCCGGTTGACCTCGTCCTTCGGCAGCGAGGAGCCACCGGTGACGGTCATCTTCTGCTCCTTGCCGGTGCCGAGGTCCTTGGCGGCGACGTGCATGATGCCGTTGGCGTCGATGTCGAAGGCGACCTCGATCTGCGGCACACCGCGCGGGGCCGGCGGCAGACCGGTCAGCTCGAACATCCCGAGCTTCTTGTTGTACGCCGCGATCTCGCGCTCGCCCTGGTAGACCTGGATCTGCACCGACGGCTGGTTGTCCTCGGCCGTCGTGAAGATCTCGGAACGCTTGGTCGGGATCGTGGTGTTGCGCTCGATGAGCTTCGTCATGATCCCTCCCTTGGTCTCGATGCCGAGGGACAGCGGGGTCACGTCGAGGAGCAGGACGTCCTTGACCTCGCCCTTGAGGACACCGGCCTGGAGCGAGGCGCCGATGGCGACGACCTCGTCCGGGTTCACACCCTTGTTGGCGTCCTGGCCGCCCGTGAGCTCCTTGACGAGCTCGGCGACGGCCGGCATACGGGTCGAGCCACCGACGAGGACCACGTGGTCGATCTCGGAGAGCTGGATGCCCGCGTCCTTGATGACGTTGTGGAACGGGTTCTTGCAGCGGTCCAGGAGGTCCGAGGTCAGCTGCTGGAACTGCGAGCGCGTGAGCTTCTCGTCCAGGTGCAGCGGGCCCTCGGCGGACGCCGTGATGTAGGGCAGGTTGATCGTGGTCTCGGTCGAGGACGAGAGCTCGATCTTGGCCTTCTCCGCGGCCTCGCGGAGACGCTGGAGAGCCATCTTGTCCTTGGACAGGTCCACGCCGTGCCCGTTGGCGAACTGCTTCACCAGGTAGTCGACGACCCGCTGGTCCCAGTCGTCACCACCGAGGTGGTTGTCACCGTTGGTGGCCTTCACCTCGACGACGCCGTCGCCGATCTCGAGCAGGGACACGTCGAAGGTGCCGCCGCCGAGGTCGAAGACGAGGATCGTCTGGTCGTCCTTGTCGAGGCCGTACGCCAGGGCGGCGGCGGTCGGCTCGTTGACGATGCGCAGGACGTTCAGACCCGCGATCTCGCCGGCCTCCTTGGTCGCCTGGCGCTCCGAGTCGTTGAAGTACGCCGGGACGGTGATCACCGCGTCGGTGACCTTCTCGCCCAGGTAGGACTCGGCGTCCCGCTTCAGCTTCTGCAGGATGAAGGCGCTCATCTGCTGCGGGTTGAAGTTCTTGCCGTCGAGCTCGATCTTCCAGTCAGTGCCCATGTGGCGCTTGACCGAACGGATCGTCCTGTCGACGTTGGTGACCGCCTGGCGCTTGGCCACCTCACCGACAAGCACTTCGCCGTTCTTCGCGAAGGCGACGACGGACGGCGTGGTCCTGGCGCCCTCGGCGTTGGTGATGACGGTGGGCTCGCCGCCTTCGAGAACGCTGACGACGGAGTTAGTCGT
Organism: Streptomyces sp. ALB3; assembly: GCF_044385685.1. Classification (NCBI taxonomy): domain Bacteria; kingdom Bacillati; phylum Actinomycetota; class Actinomycetes; order Kitasatosporales; family Streptomycetaceae; genus Streptomyces; species Streptomyces sp. ALB3. The sequence continues at coordinate 224,736 of NZ_JBISCE010000046.1, forward strand.
GCCCAGGTCGATGCCGACCGCACGTGCCATTTCAATTCCTCCAACTGACTACTTGAGTGGATCTGGCTCAAGGATGCATCACACCCGCCCCGGAGTCAAAGGACCTGAGCCACTTACGCTCAACTTAAATGCTCACACCCGCGCTGACCTGGCATGACGCAACTCCGGACGACTACCGGGACCCGCCGGGGCCGCTCGATCCGCGACACCTGGCGTGCGCGGCGCGTCGCACACACGACTCCCACCTTCGCACCGTGGGATCGTTCTGTCACAAAATGGACCGAGACGGTCATACCGTCACTCCATTCGACTCCGGGCAGGTGCAATGCGGAACGCGAAGCAGACTGCGGCACGAAGGAAGCGCGGCCGCCCCGCCACGGCGGCCTGGGCACCGGGGCCCTCCAGGGTTCACGCCGCCTCGGCGGCCGGCACCGCCGGGCGGGCCGCCGGACGCCTGACGGCGCTGACCGCCGCCCGGGCCGCAGGCCTGCTGCAAGCCCTGACCGTTAAACGGAGCCTGGACGTGCTGCTCGGCACGGCGCTCCTGCTCCTGGCGGCTCCCGCCCTCGCCGTCGCCGCCGCGGCCCTCGCCCTCAGGGAGTTCCGCGGCCCGGGAGGCGTCCTGCGGCGCGAGACCAGAGTCGGCCTCGGCGGCCACCCCTTCGAGCTGCGCTCGCTGCGCACCCGCCGGCTCCGGCTCGACCTGCTGTCCCGGCTGCCCCACGTCGTACGGGGGGAACTCTCCCTGGTCGGCCCGCCGCCGCTCAGCCCCGGCGATGCCGCTCTGCTCGACCCCTCCGCCGGGCGCCGGCGGCACGCACTGCGGCCGGGCCTGACCGGGCTGGCCCAGGTACGCGCCCGCTCCGGAATGCCCTGGGACGAACCCGCCCTCCTCGACGCGCACTACGCGGAGCATCATGGGACGGGACTCGACCTGGCGATCCTGGCGCGATCCGCACGCATCGCCCTGCGTGCGGCACTCCACCGCCCGCTACGCCGGGGGAAGGCTCACCTGAGCGACACAGATCACCGCCTGCCCGGCTACAGCGTGGCGGAATAAGTGGATAGTGTCAGCACAGACTGATTAAGTTACTGCTTAGTAATCGCTTGTACGCGCTGGATCCCACCCTCGCAGGCCCGAGGAGCCCCCAAATGCAACTCGCCGCGATCATCGTGTCGCTGGTGCTGACTGTCGTCGGCGTTGCGCTCATCGCCCGAGCCGTCGCGCAGATCTACCGGTTCATCCGTCTCGGACAACCGGTGCCGGCAGGCAGTCGCACCGACGACCCCAAGCAGCGCACGATCACCCTGGTCAAGGAGTTCCTCGGCCACACCCGGATGAACCGGTGGGGGATCGTGGGCTTCGCCCACTGGTTCGTCGCGATCGGCTTCCTGACACTGCCGCCGACGCTGCTCCAGGCGTACGGACAGCTCTTCCAGGCCGACTGGGTGCTGCCGGTCGTCGGTGGCTGGCTGCCGTTCGAGATGTACATCGAGTTCATCGGCATCATGACCGTGCTCGGCATCGTCACGCTGATGGCCATCCGACTGCTGAACCTGCCCTCACGGGCCGGCCGCAAGTCCCGGTTCGCCGGCTCCAAGGCCTGGCAGGCGTACTTCGTCGAGTACATCATCCTGATCATCGGCCTCGCCATCCTGGCCCTGCGCGGCCTCGAAGGCGCGATCCACCACGTCGAGGGCTACGAGGCCTCCTACTTCGTCTCGTACCCCCTGGTGCTCGCCTTCAAGGGACTCGCCCTCGGCACGCTCCAGAACCTGATCTACCTCACCGCGATGATCAAGATCGGCACGTCGCTGATCTGGATGATCACCGTCTCGCTCAACACCAACATGGGTGTCGCCTGGCACCGCTTCCTCGGCTTCCCGAACATCTGGTTCAAGCGGAACGCGGACGGCTCGTCGGCTCTCGGCGCCCTCCAGCCGATGACCACGGGTGGCAAGGAGATCGACTGGGAGGACCCGGGAGAGGACGACACCTTCGGTGTCTCGCAGGTCGAGCAGTTCTCCTGGAAGGGCATCCTCGACTTCTCCACGTGCACCGAGTGCGGTCGCTGCCAGTCGCAGTGCCCCGCCTGGAACACCGGCAAGCCGCTCTCCCCGAAGCTCCTGATCATGTCCCTGCGCGACCACGCGCACGCCAAGGCCCCGTATCTGCTGGCCGGCGGCGGCAAGGACATGGAGGGCAACGAGAAGGCCTCCGAGGAGCAGCTCAAGGACGTTCCCGCCGCCGCCCTGGCGGAGGCCGAGCGCCCCCTCATCGGCACCGCCGAGGAGAACGGCGTCATCGACCCGGACGTGCTGTGGTCCTGCACCACCTGCGGCGCGTGCGTGGAGCAGTGCCCGGTCGACATCGAGCACATCGACCACATCGTCGACATGCGCCGCTACCAGGTGATGATCGAGTCCGCGTTCCCGTCCGAGGCGGGCACGATGCTCAAGAACCTGGAGAAGAAGGGCAACCCCTGGGGGCTCGCCAAGAAGCAGCGCGTCGAGTGGACCAAGGAGGTCGACTTCGAGGTCCCGATCGTCGGCAAGGACGTCGAGGACCTCAGCGAGGTCGACTACCTCTACTGGGTCGGCTGCGCGGGCGCTCTCGAGGACCGCGCCAAGAAGACCACGAAGGCCTTCGCCGAGCTCCTCCACATCGCGGGCGTCAAGTTCGCGATCATGGGCGGCGACGAGAAGTGCACCGGTGACTCGGCCCGCCGCCTCGGCAACGAGCCGCTGTTCCAGCAGCTCGGCCAGGAGAACGTCGCGATGCTGAACATGGCGTTCGGCGAGGACGACGAGGACGACTCGACCAAGAAGGCGAAGGCGACGAAGAAGATCGTCGCGACCTGCCCGCACTGCTTCAACACCATCGCGAACGAGTACCCGCAGCTCGGCGGCGAGTACGAGGTCATCCACCACACGCAGCTCCTCCAGCACCTGGTGGACGAGGGCAGGCTGATCCCCGTGACGCCGGTCGAGGGTCTGATCACGTACCACGACCCCTGCTACCTGGGCCGTCACAACAAGATCTACACGCCCCCGCGCGAGATCATCGCCAAGGTCCCGGGTCTGCGGAACGAGGAGATGCACCGCCACAAGGAGCGCGGCTTCTGCTGCGGCGCAGGCGGCGCCCGGATGTGGATGGAGGAGCGGATCGGCAAGCGCATCAACAACGAGCGCGTCGACGAAGCCCTCTCCCTCAACCCGGACATCGTCTCCACCGCCTGCCCGTTCTGCCTCGTCATGCTGACCGACTCGGTCAACGGCAAGAAGAACGACGGCCAGGCGAAGGAATCGGTGCAGGTCGTCGACGTGTCCCAGCTGCTCCTGGAGTCGGTGAAGACGCCCGCCGACCCGGCCGGGGAGACGGACACGGCCGACCAGCCGGAACCGGAACCCGTCCAGTAGCTGTCTCCCACCACGGAAGCGGCCGGACCTGCCTCGGGGGCAGGACCGGCCGCTTCCGTGTGTGCCCGGGGGCTGCCGGGGACCCCTCCGGGAGGTGGTGCGGGCCCCCCGGGGTTCCCCTAGGGGATGTCACAGCTAGGCCGCAAAGGGCCCCGCGTTCCCCCGGCCCCCACACCGCACCCGCACGGACCAGGTACGTTCGATGTGTGGCTGGATTCAGGATCGGACGCGGCCGGGACAACCGCACACCGCAACAACACCCGCAGCAGCAACAGCCGTACGGCGCACAGGCTTCACCGCCGCCGTACGGCGGGCAGTCGTGGCCCCCGGCAGGAGGCACCGGCGCACCGTACGGAGGCCCTCAGGGCGCCTCCTACGGCGGCGGGCAACGCGGCAACGGACACGGGGGTGGGAACGGGAACGCAGGCGGGCACGGCGAACCGGAGTACTTCGGCGACCCGCACCACCGGCCCTCGCAGCAGGACCCGTATGCCAACGCCCCGGGTCACACCCAGGCGTTCAGCATCAACGAGGACCCGTACGGCGACGGGAGCACCTACCAGGCCGGCCAGGCCCCCGCGCACCCCTCGGGGCCCAGGCTGCACTGGAAGCAGCTCCTGAGCGGCATCGTGATGCGGCCCGGCCCGACGTTCTGGCAGATGCGCGACTACCCCGTCTGGGGCACCGCGATCGTCGTCACGTTCGTCTACGGCCTGCTCGCGCTCTTCGGGTTCGACCAGGCGCGCGACGAGGCGATCCACGCGGAGGTCTCCACGGCCGCCCCGTACGTGATCTTCACGGGCGTCGGCTTCGTCATCGGCGGACTGGTCCTCGGCGCGGTCACCCACACCCTGGCCCGCCAGCTGGGCGGCACGGGCTCCTGGCAGCCGACCGTCGGCCTGTCCATGCTCATCATGTCGATCACGGACGCACCCCGCCTGATCTTCGCCCTCTTCCTCGGCGGCGAGAACTCCCTGGTCCAGATCCTCGGCTGGATCACCTGGCTGGCGGCCGGAGCGCTGTTCACCTCGATGGTCAGCAAGTCGCACGACCTGCCGTGGCCGAAGGCCCTGGGCGCCTCCGCGATCCAGCTGATCGCCCTGCTCTCGATCATCAAGCTCGGCACGATCTGATCCGGGCCCGACGCGTGGAAGGGACCCCGGTGCGTCGCACCGGGGTCCCTCCCGTTCCGCGTCCGGTCCCGCCTAGGAGTCGAGGACCTGGCCCTCACGGCGCACGACGGGCTTCTCCACGCTCCACGGGAAGTTGATCCACTGGTCGGTCTTCTTCCACACGTACTCGCACTTCACGAGCGACTGCGGCTTCTCGTAGATGACCGCGCTGCGGACCTCGGCCACGTGGTCGATGCAGAAGTCGCGGACCAACTTCAGCGTCTTGCCCGTATCGGCGACGTCGTCGGCGATGAGGACCTTCTTCCGCGTGAAGTCGATCGCGTTCGGGACGGGCGCCAGCATGACCGGCATTTCCAGCGTGGTCCCCACCCCGGTGTAGAACTCGACGTTCACCAGATGGATGTTCTTGCAGTCCAGGGCATACGCCAGCCCGCCCGCGACGAACACACCACCCCGCGCGATGCTCAGCACGACGTCCGGCTCGTAGCCGTCGTCGGCCACCGCCTGCGCCAGCTCCCGTACGGCGTGCCCGAAGGCCTCGTACGTCAGATTCTCCCGCGTCTCACCAGCCATGCCGCATCACACCTGAGTCCTGTGGAAATTCATGTAAGAACGCGAGGCGGTCGGCCCTCGCTGGCCCTGATAGCGCGATCCGTAGCGCTCGGATCCGTACGGGAATTCCGAGGAGGAGGTCAGCCGGAACATGCACAGCTGCCCGATCTTCATTCCCGGCCAGAGCTTTATCGGCAACGTCGCCAGATTCGACAGCTCCAGGGTGACGTGCCCGGAGAACCCGGGGTCGATGAACCCGGCCGTGGAGTGCGTCACCAGCCCGAGCCGCCCCAGCGAGCTCTTCCCCTCCAGCCGCGACGCCAGGTCATCGGGGAGCGAGATGACCTCGTAGGTCGAGGCCAGGACGAACTCCCCGGGGTGGAGGATGAACGCCTCGTCACCGTCCGGCTCGACCTGACGGGTCAGGTCCACCTGCTCGACGGCGGGATCGATATGCGGATAGCGGTGGTTCTCGAACACCCGGAAGTAGCGGTCGAGCCGCACATCGATGCTCGAGGGCTGCACCATCGAAGCGTCGAACGGGTCAATGCGAACCCGCCCGGCATCGATCTCGGCCCGGAGGTCCTTATCTGAGAGAAGCACGCACCGAGGATACGCAGAACGCGCGAGCCGACCCCAACCGGACCGCCCCGCGCGCCTGACTCACACCTGCGGCGCTTCCTCGAACGCCACAGGAACTACCGCTCCCCGAGCACCACGGGGACGGCCTGCCTCAACCGCGCACAGCGCGGACAGCGGATGAGCCGCCCGGGACCGATCCGCTCGGACCCGAGCTGCTGCATCGGGAACGAAGAGGTGGTGAACACGTGCCCCTCGGCACAGCGGACGACGGTGCGCTCCATCGACGACATCAAGTCCCTTCCCCAACCAGCCTTGGACGAGACCGCCACATTAGGGGATGAACAGGACGCCGCTCCAGGCGGCTCTCCGGTCGCCCAGGCTACGCCCCCAACTCCCCCGGGCCGCACCCGCATCCACACTCCGGAAAGACCCCGGGACCCTGCGGCGGCCACGCCGGGGGCCTGCGATGGGGTACAGTGTGGGACGATGCATCGCCGATCACCGGCAGCTACGCGGGTGTAGTTTAATGGTAGAACATGAGCTTCCCAAGCTCAGAGCGCGAGTTCGATTCTCGTCACCCGCTCCATGAAAAAGCCCCTAGGCCAGCGGCCGGGGGCTTCTTTGTTCTCTGGATCAGTTCAGGTACCTCGTGCCATATCCGTGCCAGATGCCTGGCCATCCGCCGCTTCACGCCGGGCTCGCACGAGCTGGTCGAGGCCGGCCGCCACCTCGCGCTGCCGCTCCAGGCGAGAAAGGCCAACAGAACGACGGCCCGCATGCCCGCTTCCGGCGTGGTGGCCCCTTCAGCAGGCCTGCCCGTGGTCAACTCCGCGGCCTGCCTGGCACAGACGGCGACGTCCGTCCGCACCGCCGTAGACCATGAGAATTGCATCCGCCGTCTGGTCTAGGTTTTGCCTGTGAACCACAGCTGCCGGCGGCGCACCCCGCGAGCCCGACTTGCCGCCTTACCAGATAGTCCTGTCGGAGACTGATTGGGGTTCGCTCGAGACGCCTTTCGGGAACGGTGAGGACCTCCCCGAGGTCCTTACACGGCTGCTGACACCCGACCCCAGGGCCCAGGTCAACGCTCTGTCAGAGCTAGGTGAGATGGTCGGCCACCAGAACACCATCTACAAAGCCACCGCTCCCGTCGCCATGTATGTCGCCGGCATCCTCACCCACCCGTCGGCTACGACCCCCCGGCCCTATCGCAAGGTCCCCATCCGCGCGGCACTGTTGAACTGGTTGGTTTCCACGGCTTACGACGCCTCCGACGAGGTTGCGAGCCGCATGGAACAGTACTTCCCTGGCTTCCTGACCCCCGGCACCGTCGTGGCGTCCTTCTGGGACCTGCGCCCGATGCTCTACCGGGCGGTCTCGCCCTTCCTCCGAGACAGCCACGAGGACGTGCGCGAAGCCGCCGTTATCGCCGCGCTCATCCTCGCCGAGCACCCCGCGCTCGCCGAACACCGCGATCACCTCGCCGTGCACGCGCGCGCCATCCTGGACACCAGCGGCGACGACCCCAACCGGCGTGTTGCCCGGAGGACGCTCGAAGCGTGGGGCCACGAAGCCCCCGACTCCGAGCCTTTCCTGGAGGAGTCCTGGGACTGGGGGCCGCACGGTGATGGCCGCAGCTATCTCGAACCGCCCTTCTGACCGATACGCGCATGGTCGGCGGGCTCGTACTCCCGGCGCCGGAAACCGCACCCTCCGGTCGCGAAACCTTGACCAGAAGGGTCGGTGCCGCAAAATGCCTGCACGCATACTCCAGTATGCTTACCGCATGTCCTCAACGACTCGCATCACCGTCACGCTCCCCAGCGACCAGGTGGCGGAGATCCGCAAGCTCACGGACAACGTCTCCGGCTATGTAGCGGAAGCCGTGGCCCGCCAGATCCGCCACCAGCTTCTGGGCGACGACCTCCGCCGTCACGAGGAAGAGCACGGCGGCTTCAGCGACGAGGAGCTCGCCGAGGCCCGCGCGAAGATCTTCGGCTCCGCCGGCACCTCCACGGGCGCGGATGCCGCGTGAGCGAGCGCATCGAAACCGTTGTCCTGGACTCGGAAGGACTCTCTGCCTGGATCGCGCAGGACCGCAAGCTCCTCGCGATGCTTCAGGTCTTCCACGACATGGGAGCCGACCTCGTGATCGGGGCCAACACCATCGTGGAAGCCACCCACTCCCGCACCAACATGCCCCGCCTGAACTGGGCCCTCTCCCGCATCAAGGTGGAGCCCGTCACCGAGCAAGCGGCGAAAGCGGCGGCTGAGCTCCTCAAAGCCGCCGGGCTGCACGGGCACAAGTACGCCATCGACGCCACGGTCGCCGAGGTCGCGCTCCGCCAGCCGAAGCCCCTCGCCCTGCTGACATCCGACAGCGATGACATGACCAAGCTCTGCGGCAACCACGTCCGCATCATCCCCCTGTGACCAGTCCGCACGCCCGGAGCACGCGTCGCACTGCCAGCTCTCGTGCCCCATCCGTGCCCAGCAGAGCGGACACAGCGGTCAGATACGGCTCCCAGAGACCGGGAGCCATCCACCTGCCCAATCCGAAACCGCAGGTCAGAGCCCCTGCAACCGTTTAAGAACCGTTGATTCCCAAGCTCAGAGCGCGAGTTCGATTCTCGTCAGCCGCTCCACCGCTCGAACCAAAAGCCCCAGGCCAGCGGCCGGGGGCTTCTTTGTTGTCCGGACCAGTTTAGGCACCTCGTGCCATACCCACACCTGAAGTCTTTTCGTCAGCCTTCGCCCGGCGGTGTGCGCGGGGTCACCCAGGCCACCGGCACACAGCGTTCCGCGGAATGGCACCGACCAACAGGGCGCGACGGATCTCGCGAAGACCGCGGAGCGCAAGCCGTCAGCTCGTTGCCCTCTGGAACCGTCAGCACGGCTTATGAGCGCCTTGGCCATTAGCGAATGCACTGTGAGGACACTTTTCGGGCCTTCGTCGCCGCTCGACCACGACCCCGCTGAAGGGCCACTCGGGCTGCCAGCTCGGCCATAGGCCATCCGGCAGACTCTCACGGAAAGTGCACATAGCCGCGCTTCGGCGCCCGGTCCTATGAAGACGTGGTCCGCTTCGCCGAGACGCAGACACCACCGCATCACCTGCCGGTGCGGGTAGGCCAAGAACGACCTTGGCCTCACAGCGTCAGAATGACATCCTGTTCGCTTACGCATTCTGCGAACGCAGTCTGGTACGGGGGGATTTCACACTGTGGCCGTAACTGTGCCCGACTGGGCCGACACCATGCTCGACGTCATCGGCATCAACTGGCCGAACGTCGACGAGGACGCATATCGGGACATGGCCGTCTCCCTGCGTGAGTTCGCAGATGACATGGAGGACGACGGCTTCCTCGCCAACCAGCATGTGCAGCGTCTGCTGTCGTCCGGCCACGGCGAGGCCCTTGATGCGCTCAGCGGTCACTGGGGCAAGGTCAAGGACAAGCACATCAAGGACATCGCCGGCGCCGCCCGCACGATCGCAGGCGCCCTCGACAACGCGGCAATGGCTATCGAGGCCATGAAGTATGCGGCGATCGTCCACCTGGGCGTCCTTGCCGGCAAGGCCGGCATCTCAATGGCGCTGATACCGGTGACCGGTGGGCTGTCCATGCTCATCGGCGGAGCGGCGATCGCAGTCGCCCAGCAGGCCATCCGCCGCATCATCAAGGAGTGCATGGAAGAGGTCGTCGGCTACATCGTCTCCGCGATGACCGAGCCCGCCGTCGCCGCCCTGGAGAACATGGCCGCGGACCTGGTGGTGCAGATCGGCGCCAACGCGATGGGGCTCCAGAACGGCGTCGACATGAACCAGGTCGGCCAGTCGGGCAAAGAGGGCTTCAAGGAGGGCGTGGAGGGCGCCAAGGATTCCCTGCAGCTCGCTTCCGCCGGCACGGCGCCCGGTCCTGTGTCCGGCAAGGGTGTTCATATCGAGCACTCGGAGCACGACCGCGCGGGCACGAAGCTGCACCTGGTCAGCATCGACATGCACGGCAAGACCGCGGGCAGGTTGGCCACTGCGAAGTCCCACCATGGCCGGACCCGGGGCAAGGACGACATCGCCGGTGCGCTCGACCCGGTGATCGACAAGGCGATGAAAGCCCTCGGCAAGGCGAACAAAGCGATGGGAGATCACCTCGGCGAATCACTGCCGAAGGCAGTCAAAGAGATCTCCACCATCCAGAAGAAGATCGATCTCGACATCAAGGACGGGATCGGCCCCCCGGGCAAGGTTCGCGACAAGGGCGACGCCACTGACCACCGCCCCGAGGAACGCCGGGACTCCACCCGCACCAAGCCGGACGCTCTGAACAATTCCAAGGACGAGCCCCGGCGCAATGCCATATCGCTGGAGAAGAAGACCTGCGAGAACGACCCGGTAGACGTCGCCACCGGCGAGATGACCCTGCCCCAGACCGACCTGTCACTGCCGGGGACCCTTCCTCTCGTCCTCCGTCGCACTCACCTCTCCGCCTACCGGTACGGTCAGTGGTTCGGCCGGAGCTGGGCATCCACACTGGACGAAGGGATCGAGCTCGACGCGCTCGGTGCCGGTGCGGTCTGGGCCCGTGAGGACGGCTCGCTTCTCATCTATCCGCAGTTGCCGCTGCCCGACGACACCGGCGGCGTCATGCCCGTGGAGGGCGCTCGGCTGCCCCTGCTGCACGGAGGCCAGTACAACGGGCAGACCACCTACTACGTCACCGACCCGCACTCGGGCCTGACCCGCTCCTTCCAGGGCGGACCGTACAACGCGTCCCCGGCTTACTGGCTCCGGGCGATCGAGGACCGCAACCACAACCGCATCAGCTTCGCGCGCCTCAGCGACGGCAGTCCCACAGCAGTCGTCCACTCCGGGGGCTACCGGGTCGCCCTGGTCATCGAGGACGCCCGGGTGCGCGAACTGGCGCTGCGCACCCCGGACGGCCTAGTCACCGTCATGCGCTACTACTACGACGCTCCGGGCAATCTTGACGGCGTGGTCAACTCCTCCGGGCTGCCGCTTCGCTTCACGTACGACCCGGACGCCCGGATCACCTCCTGGACCGACCGCAACGACTCCACGTTCCGCTACGTGTACGACGATGCCGGCCGCGTCGTCCGCACGACCGGCCCGGACGGCTACCTCTCGTCCACATTCACGTACGACACCCACCCCGAGACGGGCGATCGCGTCACCCGGTACACGGACTCCCTCGGGGCGACCAAGGTCCACCACTTCAACGACCGGCTGCAGGCCGTCGCGGAGGCAGATCCGCTGGGCTGTGTCACCCACCGCACCTTCGACCGTTACGACCGGCTCCTCTCCCGGACGGATCCGCTCGGCCGGACCACCACCTACACCTACGACGACCACGGGAATCCCACCCGCATCCAGCACCCCGACGGCAGCTCGGCCACGGTCGAGTACAACGAGCTGAACCAGCTCGCCGCTGTCACCGGTTCGGACGGCGCCACCTCACGGCAGGAGTACGACGACCGAGGCAACCCGACGCTCTTCACCCGGCCGGACGGGTCCACCACTCGACTCTCCCACGGCCCGAACGGCCACCTCACCGGCGTCGACGACTCCTTGGGCGCGCTGGACCGGTTGCGCTGCGACGCGGCCGGCCTCCCCCTGGCCATCCGCGGCCCGCTCGGCGCGGTCGCCCACTACACCCGCGACGCCTTCGGACGCGCGATAACCATCACCGATCCCCAGGGCCGCACCACCGAGCTGGAATGGACCCTCGAAGGCAAACTCGCCCGACGTACTGACCCGGACGGCGCACAGCAGTCCTGGACGTACGACGGCGAGGGCAACTGCCTCACCCACACCGACGCGGCCGGTGGTGAGACCCGCTTCGAGTACACGCACTTCGATCTGGTCTCCGCCCGCACCACACCCGACGGAGTGCGCCAAGAGTTCACGCACGACACCGAGCTGCGCATCTCCCGTGTCACCGACCCTGAGGGGCTGACCTGGGGCTACACCTACGACTCGGCAGGCCGCCTCAGCTCGGAAACCGACTTCGACGGCCGCTCGCTCCGCTATGCACACGACGCCTGCGGACAGCTCACCTCCCGCACGAACGCCGCGGGCCAGACAGTCCGCTACGAGCGCGACACGGCGGGCCGCGTCACCGCCAAGGACGCCGACGGCGCGGTCACCCGATTCACCTACGACGTCCACGGCCGTCTCGCCTCGGCGACGGGCCCGGACACCGAACTTTCGTACGTACGGGACAGCTCGGGCAGAGTCCTGAGCGAAACCTGCGACGGCCGCACACTGACCAACACCTACGACGAGACCGGGCGCCGTACCCGCCGGGTCACCCCGTCCGGCGCGGTCAGCACCTGGTCCTTCCCAACCGGTCCGCAGGCCGAGCTGAACACCTCGGGCCATCAGGTCGTCTTCGCCTTCGACGAGACGGGCCGCGAGACGACCCGCCGGATCGGCGACGCCCTGACCGTAGAGCACGCCTACGACCCTGCGGGCCGCCTCACCGATCAGCGTGTCCGCGCCCGCGGCGACCGGATTCTCCAGCGCCGCTCGTACACGTATCGCGCCGACGGCCACCTCACCTCGGTCGATGAACTGACCGGCGGGCACAAGCAGCTGGAAGTGACCCGTGAGGGCCGCGTCACGGGCGTCACAGCGGAGAACTGGTCGGAGCGATACGCGTACGACGAGGCCGGGAACCAGACTTCCGCCACCTGGCCCGGCGCGGACGACGCCACCGGTCCACGCGAGTACGCCGGCACCCGCATCACCCGAGCGGGCCGCGTCCGCTACGAACACGACGTCCAAGGGCGCGTGACCCTGCGCCAGAAGGCCCGCCTCTCCCGCAAGCCCGACACCTGGCACTACGGCTGGGACGCCGAGGACCGCCTAGTCTCCGTCACCACACCGGACGGCACGCGTTGGCGCTACCACTACGACGCCTTGGGACGCCGCACGACGAAACAGCGCCTGTCGACGGACGGGACGACGGTCACCGAGGAAGTGACCTTCACCTGGGACGGCGACACCCTTTGCGAACAGACCACCACCATCACGGGCTCCACGGACTCCGTCGCCCTCACCTGGGACCACGACGGGGTGAAGCCGGTCACCCAGGTGGAGCGCCGCCTTCTGGGCCGGGGGGAGGTCGACCGCCGCTTCTTCGCGATCGTCACCGACCTCATCGGCACACCACGCGAACTCATCGACGAGCAAGGCGAGATCGCGTGGCACACCCGCGCCACCCTGTGGGGAGCCACCTCATGGAACCGCGGCGCCGACGCCTACACCCCGCTGCGCTTCCCGGGCCAGTACTTCGACCCGGAATCAGGCCTCCACTACAACCGCCACCGCCACTACGACCCCGAGTCGGGACGCTACCTCTCCCCGGACCCACTCGGCCTGATCCCGGCCCCGAACCCGGTCACCTACGTCGACAACCCGACCCGGTGGATCGACCCGCTGGGGCTGGCAGGCTGCCCCCACCGGAGCGGAGAGCACCGGCACAGCGTGGTGCTCGGCGTCAACCGCCCTGGTGGGCATTCCAACAACCTCGCCGCACACCTGCGCGATAATGGAGATCCCGGCGCCCACACATACAATGACAGCAACTATGGCGACGAAGGGCCCGGGGGGCCTGTATGGATGACGAATGTCACCTCTGCGGTGAATGACCGCGATACGACACTTTCCATAACCCTGGACGGAATGCCCAATCGAGCCAAGGAGTCCGGAAATTGGAATACGCCGGAAACCATTGTCGAAGCATTCAGAGTAGCCGTGGAGCAAGGGGATAAATACGGCCTGGGGAACAGAGACCGCTGGCCCGATGCAGGTAATGGCACGGCATGGGAGATGAGCGTGGTGGCCCGTGCGGTTCGAGCCTACGAAACCGACGTGGCCGATGGTTACGCCAAACCCGACGGGCGCCCATGGGAAGAAAGATCTTGGTACTCGGGCAACGAGCCCATCCATATCGATAAACCAAACATCATGGAATTGGATCCCGAGTACCTCAGACTCAAGAGAGAGCAAGCGAATGGCGGATGAGATTGATGCCAGCGTCCCCGAATCAGTTGCCAGGGAGTGGCAAAGCGTACTTTCGGAACCATCAAGCGTGATCGATCCGACCCTTACGCGAGCAGCTTTCGCGAATTCAAAATTGCGTTCACTCTTCCCGCTCATCAGTCACGGATCTCTTCAGTTCAGCCGCTGCACGCGGTACCCGTGGTCCCGGGACGTACCCTCCCTCTTCAGGCGGCGCGACGGGCGCTACTCCGTCATTCGCATGTGGGAAACGGGTGAGTCCGGCTTTCGCGAAGTAGGTGTGGCGGACACGGCCCCGGAGGCGGTCGCGCTACTTGCCGCAACCGTGCCCGGGGACTGGGGGCCTGCAACCGAGGGAACGGTTGACGACCTGTGAGCCCAGCCTCCGTAAGGCAACAAGGGCAGCACTCCTCGCGGCCCCAGGCAGCTTGTTTGTTTTGGCGGCCTGAAGAGGCCGAGCGCATCGTGGATGGGCTCCGGATCGTCGCACCGACGATCCGGTGCACGCCCATGCAGTCCTCATGCCGCTGCTGAAACACCAGCAAGTTATTCCGGGCTCGGGACGCGTGGTCCAAGAAGGGTAAATTTCTCAAATGATGCACACGAGCGACAGCCTGGCCGAAGAATTCCGGCGGCTCCAGGAGCGGCCGAGTGGGGACTCCGCTCCGCCCGTCCTTTCTCTCTTCGTCGTCGATGTCTCCGGCGACGCCGCGGAGTACGGGCAGCGTCTGCGTTCCGCCCTTGCGCCTGCTGTCCGGCTGGGGGCCACTGCGGACTTCGAGCAGGAGAGCCTGCCGGTCGACGATGTTCCGGTCTGGTTCGCGGCCGTCAGTTCCCGGAACGAAGAGCGCGCCCCGCAGTTCGCCAGAACCGGTTTCGAGGGATACGTGGAGCACACGGGGGGAGGCCGGCCGTGGGAATTGCAGGACTGGCTGTACCGCTTCGACCCTGACGAAGACTCCCGGGGCTGGGAGTGGTGGGACGCCACACCGGCCGGATCGTCCCTCGTCCACATCTGGGTGGACAGCTGGGGGGAATCCTTCTTCGGCTGCCAGGAACTGCTCTGGGCCGCATACACCGCGGGCGCGGTCCGGGTCGAGGGCCCTGTGCTCCAGAAGTTGGCGGTGTGGTCTGCAGAGCGGGGACCTACGCGCTGACACCGCTCGGCGGTGACTGGTATATGCGAAGCAATGCTCGAATGAGGGCGCTCCTGCAGGAGACGGACACCGCAGGACTGAGCGTCCAGGACATCCCTCCCATGTTCCGTGAAGTCGCGGAGCGAGGATGGTCTTTGACGCCCGCCGGCGGGCGGGTACTGACCGACCTCCTCCCTGAGAACCTCCCGGAGTACTCCGACAGGCTCACGCAGGAAACCACGGTCAACGGCAGGGGAATGACGGACTACGACCTGCCCACTGCGACGGACGAACGCGCGCCGCTTCTCGTACGGAGGTGCCTGGCCTACGTCGCCGCCTGCCTGCATGCCGCACAGGAGCACTTCGGCGACACAGCGGTGAAGTCCTACGTCTCGTTCTCCTTCGCCGACACCGACGAGGCACACCTGACCTCCAACGTCACCTTCTGCACACCACTGCCCGAAGTCCGCCCATACATCCCGGACCTCGAGGGCGTGACTGACGCAGCGGTCGCGGAGCTCTCTGCGGAGGACTGCTCTCACTGGTGGTGAGCGTGAGCGCGCACCGGCGTCCACACCGACGCCGGTGCGCACCGCAGCGGACATCCCAGGCGCCCCCGCTCATGCCCCATCCGTGCCCAGCAGAGCGGACAACAGGGGTCGTGTACGGCGCCCAGAGACCACACCAACCACGCCCACCCGGGGCAAACATCCAGCTCAGAGCTGCTTTGGCTACCCAGGAACCGTTGATTTCCAAGGTCAGAGCGCGAGTGCGAGTCTCGTCACCCGCCCCATGAAAGCCCCAGGCCAGTGGCCGGGGGCTTCTTTGTATGCGGCACCTTGTCACCGTCCGGTCGGCCCCCAGCGCCTCCTCCCTGGATAATCGGGGTATGGCATCACAGCCCAGCCCTTCCGATCTCCGCCGTGCCAAGTTTGCCCGGCGCGCACCTGCGGCGCTCTCCGAGCTCGCCGGCCCCGAGCACGGCACAGTGAGCCTGCCACTCCACCTGGCGTGGTCGGGACTGACCACTTTCGACCTCGATCAGCCGCGGCTGCGGATGAGCTACTACCGCATCGTGCTGGCCGAGGGCCAGCACGATGATCTGGTCCGATATCTCAATCGTGGCCTCCTAGTCAGCTTGTGGCCCACATTGCGCACACTGATCAGCCGTGATGTTCGTGAAGTCTGGGAACGCTCCTTCGACGAGTTGGCTCACAGCGCCCGGGCCGCGGCGTGAACCTCACCGACCTGCACCGTCGCTTGCTCGCAGACGTGCTTGCCGTAGGCGGTGCATACCCTCTGGCGCTTACCGGTGGCTACGCGGTCCAAGCGCACGGCCTGGTCGACCGACTCAGCCAGGACCTCGACGTCGCGACCGAGAACCCCGAGCGCATGGAGGACATTGCGACTGCTGTGCGCATCGGCTTGGAGCAGCGCGGGTGGCAGGTCAGCGCTCTGGAAACAGACCCGCTGTCCGCGCGCCTGATCGTCACCGATCCCACCAGCCGTGAAGAGTGCGAAGTCGACATCCTCAAGGAAGCCCTCTGGCGACCGCCTGTGCACACCGAGCACGGCTTGGTGCTGTCACTCGAAGATGTCGTTGGAACCAAGGTCCGCGCACTGTCCGACCGCGGGCTCGCCAGAGACCTGATCGACGTTCAGGCCGCAGCGAACCACTGGAGTCACGTCGAACTCGAGGAGCTCGGACGGCGCCATGCCCGCGACTCCTTCGACCTGAGCGAGCTGCAAGCTCGACTGGGCGGAGCCGACTGGATCGACGACACGGAATTCGCCGCCTACGGACTCAACGAGCAAACAATCACCAGGCTGCGGCAGTGGGCACAGACATGGGCCGGCGACATCGGCGAACGACTCCAGGAGCAGGAGGCTCCGCACGAAGACTGAGGGCCGCACACAGACCGGCCACGCTCGGCAGGACGCACCTCATGCTGCTCAGCCCACAACGGCTGTGCCCCATCCGTGCCCTTCGGAGCGGACAACAGCGGTCAAGCACAGCGCCCAGAGACCACGTAAGCCTCGACCGATCCAAGCAAACATGCAGGTCAGAGCCGCACAGCAGTTCAAGAACCGTTGATTCCCAAGATCAGAGCGCGAGTTCGATTCTCGTCACCCGCTCCATGAAAAAGCCCCAGGCCAGTGGCCGGGGGCTTTCATCCCGACCACGCCCCAGCCAGGGGAACGCACACCACCTCGACGCCATCGGCCCTGCGACGTTGCGCGCTTCGTCACCGAATGCAGGTGATCGGCGGCACTTACGGCGGTGGATGGACAGACCCCTTTGCCCCCCGGACAGGCGCCATGCGGCCTCAGGTCGGGTGGGGTCGCTCCCACCCCGGCATAGGAGGGGTGCCGTCCGGGAGGATCGGCGGATACGTGACGAGAGTGGTGGGCTCCCGTCCCGGCTGTCTTCCACCCAGGCGGAGCCGAGCAGCCGCAGAGAAGGCGTAGGTCCCGCTGGACGGACGTCCAGCGGGACCTACGCCTTGGTGCCCTATCGCACGCTGGAGAAGCTCGTCCAGCCGCTGCCGATCTTGACGCCGGAGCCGATGCCTCCGGTGCCGTTGCCGGCATAGCGGTACAGATAGCCGGTCTTGGTGCGGCCGAGAATGTCGTCCCTGCCGTCGCCGGTGAGGTCGCCGATGCCGACGAAGTCGGCCATGCCACCCCAGCCGGAGCCGATCTTCGTACCGGAGGAGATGGTGCCCTTGCCGGTGCCGTAGTAGCGATAGAGGTCGCCGTTGGTGGCACGGGCGACGAGGTCGGCGTGCTTGTCGGCGTTGAGGTCACCCGCTCCGACGATGGTCAGGCTGTTCCAGCTGGTGCCGATCCGGCCGGTGCGGGTGAAGCCGCCCGCCTCGGTGCCCGCGTAGAGGTACAGGTCACCCGTCGCGGTCTGCCGGGCCACCAGGTCCGGGATGCCGTCGCAGGTGAGGTCGCCCGAGTAGGTCAGGCCGTCGAAGGCCCTCCAGCCGCTGCCGATCTTCGTGTGCGGGGCGCCCGGGGTGACGACCTTGCCGCGCTCGGGGGAGTAGCGGTACAGGTAGCCGTCCTGGTCGGTGACCAGGGTGTCGTTGGCGCCGTCGCCGACGGAGTCGCCGAAGGGGACGATGGTGGAGGTGGTCGGCCAGATGCCGCCGTCGGCCTTCGCCGACACCGTGCTGGAGGAGTTGCCCTGGTAGACGAGCAGGGAGCCGTCGGTGCCGCGGGCGTAGAGGTCCGGGTGGCCGCCGTCGCCGACATAGTCGCGGCGCACGGCCGCACCGCCGGTCACCGGCACCGTCCCGAGGACGGAAAGCTCCGCCTGGACACCGTCAGCGGGATTCGCGGTCAGGGTCCAGGTGTGGTCCCCGCTCGTTACGTACCTGCCGGCCGCGTCCTTGCCGTCCCACGACGGCGCGACCAGCCCTCGGGCCTCCCCACCGGAGAGCGTCCGTACGGTCTGCCCGGTCGCCTTGTTCTTCAGCGTCAGTGTCCACGACCCCGCAGGCTTCGACAGCCACCAGCGCGGCTTCCACGCACCGGCGTTGATGTCCATGGCGGGGGTGTCTGCGTCGATGACGGCGATGGGGGAGGCCGGAACGCCGGACGGGACGACCCGCACCCGGCGATCCGCGCCCGTGTACGCGACGTGACCGCCGAAGCGGTCGACGGTCCACCCGGAGCGTCGGCCGGTGCGGTCACCAAGCTCGGCTGCGGTGGCGACCACGCGCCGCGGCAGGTCGGCCTCATTGCCGCTGGCCGGGAGTCCGTCGTGCAGGTCGACGAGGGTGAGGCCGGCCGCTTCCGAGCGGTGGACCAGGTAGCCGTCGCCGAGGAGTGTCTCGTCGGGCCCGAGCTTCAGGGAACGCTTGGCCTGACGGTCGTAGACGCCGGCGCCCTTGAAGTCGTGCCAGTAGTTGCTGCAACGCCAGTACACCCAACGGCCCACGGCCTGCACGTCACTGGCGACACAACCCGGATCGAAGGACTCACCGGCGACACCGGTCGAGAGGTTCTGCGCCGTTACCCCGGTCGGCACGCCCGAGCTGGTGTCGTCCCACCGGCCGAGGGCGCTCCACAGCGTGTTGCCCCAGACGGAGGCCGCGACCGGCTCCCGCTTCTGGAGCACTTCCCCGGTGGCGGCGTCCTTGAAGTGCAGGATCGCCTGCCGGCCGCCCGATGCCTGGTTCACGACGCCGAACCGGCCGGAGAGGTCGATGAGTTGCGGGCTGAAGAGTCCGGAGTCCACCTGCGGCCCCCACGGAGCTGCGCCGTTCCGGTAGAGCATGGTGACGTCCTGCTCGGTCCCGGCCCTGCGGCCGTGATGCCCGTCGCCGCCGGCGAACATGGTCACACAGTGAATGCCTTGGGTGGGGCTGCAGTCCTCGTCCCGGCCGGACACAGTCCCGTCGACGGTCGATTCGAGCTCCTCCGGACGTCCGGAGGTCTTGAGCCAGGTGCTCCGGTAGCCGCCGATGGTCGTACCGGGGTCGTAGTGCTTCGAGTCATCGGCCGTGGTGAGGATGCCGCTGCCCAGCGAGATGCCGGCCGGCTTGGCTTCCCGGTCCTCTATGTCCGCCAGGCGCTTGCGCGTGACGGTGCCGTCCGCGGCGGGGGTGAAGAGGTAGTACCCCCAGTCGAGGGCACCGTAAGTGGCTTTCTCCTCCGCGCCGGCGACCATGAGCGAGCCGTCGGGCGTGCGGTGCACCGAGGGGGAGGCGACGGCCAGCAGGGACTCCCAGCTCCCCCCGGCGTCGCGCAGGACGAGGTGGTTCCCCCGGTACCCGCCTTCGTTGCCCGGGCTGGGCGGGGTCACGGTGACGAAGCCGTCGCCGAGTCGCCGTACGACGTCGTCGTACGAGGCCACGTCCCGCAGGTCGACGGTGGCCGGCTCCGCGTCCAGGTCGTCACGGCGGTACACCTGGGCGGCGTCGCTGGACGGGGCGCCGACGTGGAAGACGGTGTCGCGGTCGAAGGAGACGCTCTCTCCCTGCGTGGAGAGCGCCTTCACGCTTCCGGTGGCGAGGTCGACGACCCACCACCCCTGGGACATCGTGGTGTCCTCCCACTTGATGCCGCGGACGGCCACGGACCGGGCGTCACCCTCGCTGATGGACAGGTTCCATCCCTCCGGCAGGCCCTCCAGGCTCCGGTCCCGCACCTCGCCGTTCTCCAGGCGCAGGAGGTGCAGGCCCGTCACGGCCTTCTCGGTACCGGTCCGGGTGATGACGGTGTCGCCGTAGGTCGCGACGTACGTCTGGCCCTCCGGGATGGCGACCGTGGTCGACGATCCGCCGTCGGCCCGCTGCTGGAGCGACACGTGCGGAGTCGGGGACTCCGCGTAGAGGGCGACGGTGTCGGAGCCGTGGCCGAAGTCCGCCGGGTACTGGGCGAAGCGGAACTCGTCCACGTCGTAGGCGAGCGGCTCGGGCAGCCGGTGGTCGAGGACGGTCGTCGCACCGGTGGCGTAGTCGATCCAACGGAGGCGGTCGTCTCCCTCCTGCGCGGTGAGGAATCCGGTCTCGCCGGCGTTCAGGACGATGGTGGCACGGGGCACGAAACGTGCGCCTGGGCTGACGACGACGGCATCGGTGGACGCGCCGCCGGGTTCGGCGACAGCCGCTCCCACAGCGGTGCCCATTCCGGCGGTCACAGCAAGCGTGACGGTGAGAGCGATACGGCCGAGCACGCGCTTCCGGCGCGTGGCCCGTCTGTGCAGCGAACGAATCATGAAAGAGCCCCTCCCCAAGGTGATCACCGCAGGGGGCGCCAGTGGAACGGCCACTCGTCCCCGCGCGAGAGGGCGACAGTACCAGGGGGGATCATCACACGGCAGCTGGTTTCGAACCCGTTCAAGAACTGGTCGCAGCCGGTCTGTCCCGGGCCGCCTGCCGGACGGCAGCACGCGCTGGGACGGGTCCAGTGCTGCATCCGGGCCTTGACGTCGACACGCAGGACGACCGCCTTCCCGGGCGGGCGGTGGTACCGGACGAGAGCGGCCGGACTGGTCTCGTAGTCACGTGCGAGGCGGCGATGGGCGGTGAGCACCTCCGTACGAGGAAGGGTGGGCGTTCAGACGTCGCAATGGTCCGCCGCCGGGTCATGACGGGCGCATGGTCCGGGCATGCAACGGCGTGAAGCTCCAGTGCAGTCTCTGCTCCTCGTCCACCACGGGCGTGTAGTCGTCGAGAGGCCGGGCGGTCTCGAAAGAGGTGGCGATCGCCTCCATGAGGACCGGCAAGGAAGTCCACACCTGGTGTGATCGACGCAGCACACCGTCCGTCGCCTCGGCTTCGTGGACGCGCCCCCGGTCCGGCTCCGGACGGTGGTCCAGTACCAGGTAACCTCCGCCGGACTCCCGCGCGATGGGGATCAACTGCGGATGTCCGTACAGGACGCTGCTCGACCCGACGGTCATGAAGTCGTGGTCCACCTCCTCTCCTTGTTCGTCCGCCGTGCGCTTGTCGTAGAAGCCGGTGAGGAGTTTCCACTCATCCGCCATCTCACGTGCGCTCATCGGTCGGTAGGACCCTGGCAGCAGCGAGCACCAGCGGTCGAGGAGTCCGTCGTGCCGGAGCAGTGACGTCACCAAAGGCCTCAGGAGCGGGCGCCCGACGAGGCGTTCGGTCGCGGCGATGTCCGCCGGGTTTGCGGGCGGTGCCAGCGCGGCGTAGGTCGTCGGCGCGTGCTCGGCCAGCCAGTTCTCGATGCGCGTCCACGACTCACTGATCGGTGATGCCATGGCACGGCATCCTGCCACCAGGGACTGACAGCCTCCGGGCACAGCGGTTCGGCGGCTGTGCCTGGAAGCCTCCGACTGACAGGCGGTGGCCCGGTGAGGCGTGTCCGTGCGGAACCGGTCACTGCCGAAGACGCGTACTTCTGGGCAAGTGACGCCCGACGCCTCGCTCCCGCACTGGACGACCGTCCGCTGCTGGCCTCCATGAGCCCCCGGTGGCCCAGTTCGTGGATCTGACGGGCGGACGCGGCTCGCTCGTCCACACCCTCTTGCGCCGCCACGCCGACCCGCAGATCGTCGTCACCCGGGCTTCCGGTTCAGGAGTCCGCGCCATCAGGGGCCTGACGGCGCCAGGTGTACGGGGGGTGCTGGAACCTGCGCCGTGAGCGTCCAGGACATCCCCCTCATGCCCCGTGGCGTCGTGGCGGTGGGCGGCCGTGCTGCTGCCCGTGCGGGACGCGGCATCATGCAGGCGTGATCACCATTCATCTGAAGTACGAGATCGACGTCGACAAGCTCGAGAGTTTCGAGGAGTACGGTCGTCGCTGGGTCCGGCTCGTCAACCGCTTCGGCGGGACGCACCACGGTTACTTCCTGCCGAGTGAGGGCGACAGCGACATCGCGTACGCCTTGTTCTCCTTCCCCAGTCTGGCCACGTACGAGCAGTACCGGTCGGACAGCATGACCGACCCGGAGTGCCAGCAGGCGTTCGAACTGGCGCGTGAGACCCGCTGCATCAAACGCTACGAGCGCCGCTTCCTCAGGCCGCTCGACGGTCTGTCCTAGGTCTACGGAAGGTAGGTGGTGCTGTCCCGCCGCGCGGCTGCGTCCAGCGCTGCGACGACAGCCGCGGTCGTGGGGTTCGCGGTCCCGGTGTGACGCGTCGCGGCGAACAGCCGGCGAAGGATCGGATGATCGCCGATGGGCACCTTGCGGATTCCGGGTGTGTCCGGGGCGATGGCCGTCCGGGGAACGAGCGCGGTGGCGAGGCCGGCTTGTGCGAGGGTGAGCTGGGCGGCGATGTCGGCGGTGAGGTAGCGCGCCGTGGGGGTGAAGCCTGCCTGCTGACAGGCGTGCTGGACGGCCTGTCCGCAGTCCGTGGTGGGAGGTGGCACGGCGAGGTTGTGCGTGGCCAGTTCCCGCAAGGCGACGGGCCGCTCATCGCCCTGGTCCGCCGCCGTGACGACGAGCAACGGATCGTCGAGCAGCGGCGTGACGTCGATGCCCCTGGGTGCGGTATCGGGCAGGTGGTGGTACCTCTGCCCGAGCACCACGTCGACGGTGCCGAGCGTCAGTTCCCGCAGTTGCGCCTGGTCGGTGACGAGGCAGGTCACGGTCAGCTGCGGGTGGTGCGAACCCAGCGCGGTCAGTGCGGGTGCCACGATGCGGGCGACGGTCGACGGCAGCGCGGCGAGAGTGAGGGCGGCGCCGACTGTGCCCTTGACCGCCGCGACGGCGTTCTCGGCCTGGTGCACGGCCGCGAAGATCCCGTCGGCGTGCTCGAGGAGCACCCGGCCCGCCTCCGTCAGTGCCACGGTCCGCCCGTCAGGGCGCAGCAGATCGACGCCCACCTCGTTCCGCAGCGCGGACAGCTGCTGGGACACGGCACCGGCGGTCAGCGCCAACGACTGGGCGGCCGCGGTGATCGAGCCACGGGCGGCAACGGTCCTGAGTGTGTGCAGACGGCGGATATCCCACATGAATCAATAGATTAACTAAAAGGTCCCCTCAGGAAATACCCCCTTGACCTGTTACGTCACGGTGGGCGACCGTCAGCGCATGGAGATCTTCGACTGCATCGCCGCGGTTGCCCGGCCCATCCACGATTTCGGGGATGAGTTCATGTCCGACGAGGTGACCGCCGCCCTGGGGCTGCGTGCCGGGTTCTCCCCAGGGCGCGGCTTCTACTGCCGCGGCCGGTTCGGGGTGCTCGGCGAGGCTCCGGCCCCGGTGGTACAGGCGGTGCAGGGCTTCCTCGGCCCCCACCTGGTCACCGCGGGCTGGCTGGACGGACGTGCCGTGATGCCGGCGGAGGAAGCCGCCTCCTGCTACGCACAGGCCGTCCGTACGTGGGGGCGCGACCACATCCCCGCCCGCGTCGACGTGGAGCACTTCAACCGCCTGGCACAGCAGTTGATCGATGCCGCCGACGGGGACGCACTGCCTCTGTTCGCCGGCTGGCGCGCGCAGCCCTGCCCTGCGGACGATCCGGTCGGCACGGCCATGCAGCGCGTCCACGTGCTGCGGGAGCACCGCGGCGCCTGCCACCTGGCGGCGGTACGCCTGTGCGGGCTGAGCGCCCGCGCGGCCATGATCATCAACCTCGGCGCCGAGCGGGCAACCCACTACGGCTGGCAGGAGCCCCACCCCGTCACCGCGGCCTTGATTCCCCGGTGGCGGCGTGCCGAGCAGCTCACCGACGAGCTGCAAGCGCCTCTGTACGGCACGCTGAACGACCGGCAACGCGCTGAGTTCGCCCGGATGGTCGACGCCTTGACCGCACCTCCGACCCCATGACCGGACCCCAGGTGCAACGACGGAACGCGAGCCCGTCCGCGGACTGCGCCGACCGCGCTGAAGGCACGCCTGGCAGGCCCCTCAGATCCCTCGCCCGGTGCGGGGCAGCGGACGCGGCCCGGTGGACCTGGGACCGGCGGGCTCCGTCGCATCGGCGCGGCCCATGCCCCCGCACCGTCGGTTCCCGAGCTCGGGGCTCGGCTGCCGCCCTCGTCACCCGCCCGTGATCGGATCCCTGGCCGCGGTCACGGCCTTCCGCGTGATCTGGACCAGTCCGGCGGCCCGCACCACGGGTGAGACCATGAGGGGCCACGCGGACGCCCTTCGACGTCATCGCCCGGCCCCCACCGATCAATCCGTGGACCACTTCACTTCTTTACCGGGAGAACCCGTGACCGTGAGCAAGAACATCAACAACCCCGTGGGCATGGGCGGCGGCCAGCGCAAGAAGCTGTCCCGCGCCGAACGGCAGAACAACGGCCCGCACCGCAACCTCGACCGCCGAGGTGCGGCCGAACAGAAGGCGGAGCTGGTGCGCAAGATGCGCGAGAAGGCAGGCGCGGCCGAAGGCTCCGGGCAGACGGACGACGACACCGCACAGAGCTGACGCACCGCCGCCGCGCGGCGGCACCGCACCACGTCGGCAGGGCCCGTACCGCGCGTAGCGGTGCGGGCCCTGCCGACGTCCGGGTGCGGCCATTCCGGCCCAGCTCCCGGCCCCCCACCCGCGTCTCTGCCGGCCCGGGGGCCCCTCCCGTCCCGGCCGAGCCGGTACGCCGTGCCCCGCCCTCACGCACCCTTGGCATGCGAACGTGTCGGTCACGCGCCCCCTTTATTGACCGATCGTTCTGCATCGGTCTAGGGTCTCGATGTGGCCAGGACCAAGGAATTCGATCCGGACGCCGCACTGCAGGCGGCCGTCGAGCTGTTCTGGCAGCGCGGCTACGAAGCGACGTCGATGGCCGACCTCGTCGAGCACCTCGGCATCGGTCGCGCCAGCATCTACGCCACCTTCGGCAACAAGCACGAGCTGTACCTGAAGGCCATGGACCGGTACTCCGAGGGACACGATCCGATCCTCCTGGCCGAGCTCTCCCGACCGGGGCCCGCACTGCCCGCCGTCCGGGCCGTGGTGCGCCGCTTCGCCTCGGAAGCCGGCTCCCCCGAAGGCCGGCTGCACGGCTGCCTCATCACCAACACCGCGGCCGAGCTGGCCCCGCACGATTCCGCGGCGGCACGGCGGGTCGAAATCAGCTGGGAGCACCTCGAGATCCCGCTGCACTCAGCGCTCGTACGGGCCCAGGCCCAGGGTGAGCTTCCCGAGGATCGCGACCCCCGGGCGCTGGCCCGCATGCTGCTCGTCCTGCTGCAAGGCGTACGCGTCGTCGGGAAGGCGTCCAGCGATCCCGCCCGGGTGCGGGACGCGGCCGAACAGGCACTGACCCTGCTGGACTGACCCACGCGCGCCGGGCCGGTTCCGGCCCGCCACTCACGCCCGCCACTCACGCCAGCGACTCATGCCCATGCCCAAATACTAGACCGTTCGTTCAAATATGAGGGAGAGGCATGACCGCCCAAGGAGCCACCCACGTCGTCGACGTGCGGCGCCGGCACGCCTTCGCCCTCCTCGGCAGCATCCAGGTCTCCCTGATCTTCACGCTCTCCGCGATCGCCGTGCCGCTGCCTCACATCGGCCGGGAGTTCGGCTTGCAGCGGCCCGACCTGATCCTGCTCAGTTCGGCCTACGGACTGACCTTCGCCGGGCTTCTGCTCTTCGGTGGGCGCCTCACCGACCGTTGCGGCGGGCGCCGCGTCCTCACCGCGGGACTCGCTCTCTTCGGCGTCGCCTCCGCCGTCGCCCCGTTCGCTCCCGGCATCGGGGCCCTGCTCGCGGCCCGTTTCGCACAGGGCGCCGGTGCGGCCCTCATCGCGCCCGCCGCCATGGCGGTGCTGCGCGCGATATCCCCCTCCCCCACGGCGTACCGCGGGGCCATGGCCACCTGGGGCGGGCTCTCCGCACTGGGCGCGACCGCCGGCAACCTGCTCTCGGGCGTCATCCTGTCGGTGCTCTCGTGGCGCTGGACCTTCGCCGTGCCCCTCGTGGTCGCGGCGGCGGCCCTCACCCTCACGTCCCGGTTACTGCCGCCCACCGCTCCGCACCGGGGCAGGGCTCTCGACGTGCCGGGTGCCGTGCTCGCCACAGCGGGGATCGTCCTCACCAGTTACGGGCTCGTCGTCACCGACACCCGGCCCTGGTCATCGGCCGGCGTGCTCGTGCCCCTGCTCGGCGGGACCGCGCTGCTCGTCGCCTTCGTGATCACCGAACGCCGGAGCGGCGACCCGCTGTTACCGGCCGCCTTCCTGCTCGACCGGCGACGGGCCCTCGCCCTCGCGGCCATCGCGCTGAGCGCGTGTGGGACCGGGATGACCTTCGTGGTCCTCTCACTCCACCTGCAGCAGACACGCGACTGGTCACCTCTGCAGACCTCCGTCGCCTTCGTGCCGTTCGCCATCGCGTTGATCGCCTCCGGCCGGGCAGTCGGCCCGCTCATCGTCCGGTACGGAGCCCGTGCCGTGACGACCGCCGGACTCGTCACCGGCGCGGCCGGGATCGCTCTCCTGGCCTGCACCGGACTCCACGCGCACATCCCTTACGCGTACGCGCTGCTGCCGGGTCTCGTGCTGTTGCCGGTCGGCGCCGCGGCCTCCTTCGGGGGCGCCGCCGTACTCGCTGCCGACGACGTACCTCAGCAGCAGACCGGGCTGGCGGGCAGCGTGCTGAACAGTGCGATGGAACTCGGCCCGACCGTCCTCTTCGCCGTCCTGCTCACGCTCGGCAGTGACGCCTGGTCCCTCGGCGCGACGGGCGTCTCCCTCGCCGTCGTCGCCCTCCTGAACCACCGCACCATCTCATCCGCTGATCCAAGGAGTTGACGGAAATGAACCGCTTCACCGGCAGAACCGCGCTCGTCACCGGCGCGGGCTCCGGCCTGGGCCGGGCCATCGCGCTCGCATTCGCCGCCGAGGGTGCGTCCGTGGTCGCCACGGGCCGCACCGCGGCCTCCCTGGACGAGACCGTCGGCCTCATCGAGGCGGCCGGTGGCACGGCTGCCGCCGTCACCGCCGACGTCACCGACTCCGGCCTGCTCCGGGATCTCGTGCACGCGACTGTCACCCGCTTCGGCGGGCTCGACATCGCGGTCAACAACGCCGGGATACTCCGCGGCACCGTACCGGTCGGAGAGGTCAGCGAGGAGGACTGGGACGCGGTGCTGCGGACCAACGTCACCGGCGTCTGGCTGGCCATGAAGCACGAGATCGCCCACATGAAGGAGAACGGCGGCGGGGTCATCGTCAACGTCTCCTCCAACCTGGGCGCACACCTGCGCGTCCCGAACGCCGCCGCGTACATCACCTCGAAGGCAGCAGTGTCCGCGCTGACCCGCGCCGCCGCCCTCGACCACGTGCACCAGGGCATCCGCATCAACGCCGTGAGCCCGGGCGCGTCCGCCGCGCCCATGTCACTACGGCCCGGTGAGAGCGAGGCCGACCGTGCGGAGCGGGTGAAGTCGGAGAACCCGCTCGGCCGGGTCGCGGAGGCGGAGGAGGTGGCGGCCGCGGTGCTGTACCTCGCCTCGCCCATGGCCGGCGCGGTGGTCGGCACCGACCTGGTCGTCGACAGTGGGGCGTCAGCCTGACGGTTCGCCTTACGCCACGTCCCGTCCGGCGGGACGAACACCTCCACTGAGGCTCCACCGGGGCGCGGGAGCACGTGCGGCACCGCCGGCACGTGCCCTGCCCGTGACCTCCGCGCGGCGCGGCGGCGAGCCGTGCGGGGCGCGGCCCCGGTGCCGCCTCACTGCGGGACGCAGACGCATGGAGGGCCGGGCGGCGGGGCGGGAACAGTTGGCCCCGCCCGCGCGGTTGCACCGACCGAGGGGCCGGCGCCGCACGGGCGGGGGGCGCACCGACACCGCGCGGTCGTCCACCCCACCCGAGACCGGGCCCCTG
This sequence comes from Streptomyces sp. ALB3, assembly GCF_044385685.1. Classification (NCBI taxonomy): domain Bacteria; kingdom Bacillati; phylum Actinomycetota; class Actinomycetes; order Kitasatosporales; family Streptomycetaceae; genus Streptomyces; species Streptomyces sp. ALB3. The sequence goes on from NZ_JBISCE010000046.1 coordinate 252,867, forward strand.
GGGCCGGTGGCCCGCCCGCGCACCCGGACGACGACGTAGTTCCGCAGGAGGACTGTTTTTCATGACTGACCGGCCCTTGACGCTCATGGCAGTACACGCCCACCCCGACGACGAGGCCACCGGGACAGGAGGGGTCCTCGCCCGGTACGCGGCGGAAGGTGTCCGCACGGTTCTCGTGACGTGTACCGACGGCGGATGCGGTGACGGACCGGGGGGTGTCAAGCCAGGCGATCCCGGGCACGATCCTGCGGCTGTCGCCTCGATACGCCGTAAGGAGCTCGAGGCCAGCTGTGACGTCCTGAAGATCAGCGATCTGGAGATGCTGGACTACGCCGACTCCGGGATGACGGGCTGGCCGACCAACGACGCCCCCGGATCCTTCTGGCGGACGCCCGTGGAGGAGGGCGCCGCCCGGCTCGCGGAACTCATGCGGCACTACCGGCCCGATGTGGTCGTCACCTACGACGAGAACGGTTTCTACGGGCACCCCGACCACATCCAGGCCCACCGCATCACGATGGCGGCCCTGGAGATGACCGCCCTGACACCGAAGGTGTACTGGACGACGATGCCCCGCTCGATGATGCGGCGGTTCGGGGAGACCATGCGCGAGTTCCAGGAGGACATGCCGGAGCCCGATCCCGCCGAGACCGCCGCGATGGCCGAGATCGGCCTCCCCGACGACGAGATCACCACGTGGGTGGACACCACCGCCTTCAGCGGTCAGAAGTTCGACGCGTTGGCCGCGCACGCCAGTCAGGGCGAGAACATCTTCTTCCTCAGGATGGGCAAGGAGCGGTTCGGCGAGTTGATGGGCACGGAGACGTTCCTCCGCGTCAAGGACGCCACCGGCACGGCGGTACCCGAGAGCGACCTCTTCGCCGGACTGCGCTGACCGGCCCGTTCACCCGGCCGGGGCCCGGCCCGGGTGATCGGTCTCGGCCCTGGGGCCGGACGACGGAGGGGAGCCCCTGGCCGCCGGCCCGGGGCTCCTTGCTGGAGCAGGTGACTCAGCCGGTCGCCGGCCCTCCGCCGCGAGGCCACGTCGCACCGGGACGCCGTATCACCCCGCGCCGCGTACACGGCTCCGCCCTTCCGGCCGGTGGAACGACCGCCGCACGGCCTCCGCCCGACCATCGAGCAGCTGCAGCAGCCTGTACTCACAGGCGAATGTGCAGCCGTCGCGAACGAACAGTCCGGAGGGGAACGCGATGCAGGAATTCGCCTTTCGATATCGAGGGCCAAGGGGCGGGCTCGCGGTGAACCTGCGGGCAGAAACCCGAGCAACCGAAGACGGCATCCCTCCGCACAGCATCCAGATCCACGGCAACATCTGGCTCGGCCTTCCCGCGTCGGGCCTGCACTGGAAGGATGCGGCCTGGCTGGCGTTCGGCGTATCCCTCAACGCCCCCGCGCTGGGTGAACTCTTTCCCGAGGGGATTCTCGTCCACGTCTCCTCACTGGAATGCCCGCCGGCCCATTACCGGTCCGAAGCAGTGGCACTCGCGATGAACGGGTGGCTTCATGAGCGGTTCGCCTTGCGGGATTCGGGAGCCGGCGTCCGCTACGACACCGCAGAGCACGGATTCGTTTTCACATGGGGAAGCATTTCCCATCCCTTCGCCGACACACTTCCGCCTGTGCCGCCCTGAGAACGCGTCACGCCGGAGTGAGGGGCACCTAGGCACGGCCTGACCGGGCGGAGCTGCCTCGCGTCGGCGGTCAGGTCCTGCCGCGAGAAGCCGGCCGTGCCATCCCCTCCGTGTCTGTCGTGACGCCTCGGTGTTTGTCGTGGGTCCCCTGCGGGTTCGTCCGGGCTCGGTAACCGAGGCATCCCGCGCAGCCGTACGTGTGTCCCCATGGGTGCACGGCATCGGCGGAGACGGCAGAGGGGCGGGCGGACATGGCACAGCACAGGGAGGGCCCTGCCTGAGCCGCAGTTCGGTCAGCTCGACCGGGGAAGAGCCCGCCAGCGAGCTGACGGGCTCCCGTGGACGACCGGCGTCCGACCTGACGTCAGGTCAGATGGTCGGGGTGTCGTCGACGATCTCCTGGTGCGGTTCGACGACGAACTTCCAGCCCTCGCTGGGCTCGAGGAACCGCACGCGGGTCGGGTAGATGTCCAGGGCGCGTCGGTCCCGGTTCTGGCTGTTGCTCTTCCGGCCCCGGGCAGGCTCCTCGAACAGGTCGACCTTGACGTCCGGCACCGCGACGATCTCCTCGCTCCAGCGCTGGACGACCCCCGCGCCGAACGCGTCGCGCGCGGCCGAGTAGAGCGACTCCAGGGACTCCTTGTTCCCGCCGGGAACGAACAGGGCGAGGTTCAAGAGGACGCCCGCACTCTGCAGTACCTCGATCTCCTCCCCCGCCTTGTCGGCGATCCAGATGCCGCCCTCCTCGGCGTTGCCCGGCAGGACCTGGACCTCCTCACCGAAGATCGTCCTCGCGGTGAAGGCCCCTCCCTCGAATTCCTTGCCCGGCTTGGTGAGGAAAGCCGGGGCGTAGCAGTCGAGAGGAAGGCCGTCCGTCCCTGCCGAGACGAAGATGCCGTCCTGGAGTCCCAATTCTGCAATGTCCTCGGCCGTAAGACGTCGAGCCGTGACCTTCTCGGTGTTCACGCCATTCCCCTTTTATCGTGGCGTCCTGTGAATGCATTCAGACTCTATCACGAAATCGATCACCCACTTACTATTACTCGATGTTCTCACGACCAGGACAGCGCATCTCTGCCCGCCGAACAATTTCGCCCCAGGAAGGGCACACACCCCTTCCCCTGCACCGGATAAAAGCAGCACCCGTAGAAAGCGCGGCTATATTCGCGGCCAGACCGTATTCGGCCCGCGCAGTGTTTCGTACGGTATTTCCGGGCCGGGGGTCCGCCGGGTTCGTCGGCGCGTCCGACAGCTCTTCGTCCGCAGGACCGGCGCCGGCGACGAAGCCCATGGGCCGGGGGCCGTCGTTCCTCACCAGGCCCGGGTCCCGGAGTCTCCGGCCGGCCCCGGAGCCCGGGGAACGGCTCCTTCCGGTCGTTTCCGCCCCGGTCCGCGCGTTTCCGCACGGCCGCCTCGGTGGCGGCGCAGAGTGGTCGGTATGACGACACCGGCAGATCGGCTCCGCGCCTTCGCCCGTACCCGCGCCTCGCTCGACGGCGAGGAGGTCACGTACTGGTGGTCGGGAGACGTGTACTCCTGGGCCCCCGAGGAGCCCTACCGGCGCGTCTTCGGCTTCGAAGGGCTCAACGTCGCCCGTCTGGTCCAGGACCCCGGAGCCGGCCCTGACTCCTACCGGCTGCTGAGCCGTGAGGCGGCCTTCTATCTGGACCCCGCGACGCGCGGGATCCTGGAGACGTGGCAGGACCTGCCGGTGGTGCACGTCTGGAACGACCCGGCGAACCAGAGGTGGGGGGCGTTTCCCGTCCCGGTGACCGAGCTCGGCGGACAGGTCTGCTTCAGCCTGGAGATCCCGCTGGCCTACCCCTCTCCGCTGCCGGTGGCCCAGTACCCGGTCCACTCGTCCGGCGACACGTACAAGGCCCTGGAGCTCTTCCAGTTCTTCGCCGACCGGGCCGCTCTCGCCGGTCCGGCGGCCGGCGTCCCCGCCACCATGTCGTGGTCCCGGATGTCCCCGTGGCTCCCGTGGATGGCGCGCGGCCAGGCGCCCGGCGGCCTCACGTTCCACTGCCGGGGCCGGAAACTCGGCTCGTACGCCGAGGCCCCCGAGCGCATCCGTGCCTACATCGCCGACCGGCACCCGGAGTTCGCCCACGCCCCGCAGGAGTGGAGCGAGCCGAACGAGACCAGCTGGACGTACTTCCGGAAGCTGCACCCGCCGGAGTAGCCCCGGGCCCTTCCACCACGGCGGAGGCAGTGGCCACCTGCTGCCGGAGGGGTCGGGAACGGCGGCACGGGGCGGCGGCCGGGAGAGTTTGACCACATCGGGGTGCGCACGGGATTCCGGGGTGGCGTCCGCCGGTTGCGCCAGAGGCACCACTCCTCACCCCATGAACAGGACACACAGTGACAGACGAATATGCAGGCCGTGCGGCAGACGCTCTCTCACGCCCGTTCGCGGTACGCGGACTGACCTCGCGCAACCGGATCGCCATGGCGCCCATGACCCGGCAGTTCTCCCCGGACGGCGTGCCGGGTCAGGACGTGGCGGACTACTACGCCCGCCGCGCCGCCGGAGGGGTGGGGCTGATCATCACCGAGGGCACCTACGTCGACCACGCGTCCGCGGGCACCAGCGGCAGCGTCCCGCTCTTCCACGGCGAGGAGGCGCTGGCGGGCTGGGCCGGTGTGGTGGACTCCGTCCACCGGGAGGGCGGCGCGGTCATCCCGCAGCTGTGGCACGTCGGCGTGACCCGCGCCGAGGGCACCCCGCCCGTGGCGGAGGCGGAGCCGGTCGGCCCGTCGGGCGTTTCCCTGGCGGGCGAGCCCAAGGGGCGCGCCATGACGCAGAAGGACCTCGACGAGGTCATCGCCGCGTTCGCGGACGCCGCGGCCGCCGCGGAGCGTCTCGGCTTCGACGGCGTCGAACTGCACGGAGCGCACGGCTACCTGATCGACCAGTTCCTCTGGGCGGGCAGTAACCGCCGCACCGACGCGTACGGCGGCGGCATCGTGGCGCGCACCCGTTTCGCGGCGGAGATCGTGGCGGCGTGCCGCGCGGCCGTGTCCGACGACTTCCCCCTGTTCTTCCGCATGTCCCAGTGGAAGATGGACGCCTACGAGGCGAAGCTCGCCCGGACGCCCGAGGAGCTCGACAGCATCCTCACGCCGCTGGCCGAAGCCGGCGTCGACGTCTTCCACGCGTCGACCCGCCGCTACTGGCTGCCCGAGTTCGACGACTCCGACCTGAACCTCGCCGGGTGGGTGAAGAAGATCAGCGGCCGGCCGACGGTCACCGTCGGCTCGGTCGGCCTCGACGGCGATTTCTTCAGCGCCTTCCAGGGCAACAGCTCCTCGGTCACCGGCATCGGTCAGCTGCTGGAGCGGATGGAGCGCGACGAGTTCGACATGGTCGCCGTCGGCCGCGCGCTGATCGCCGACCCCGAGTGGGCGGCGAAGACGCTGCGCGGACGCACCGAGGACATCACGCCGTTCAGCGCGGAGATGCTCAAGACCCTGCGCTGACAGGACGGTGACCGGGCACCGCGGAGATCACCTGCCGTGGCCCCGGGGCGGGCCGCCCGCACGGCGGCCGCCCCGGGCCCGGATCCCCGGCTCCGTACCCGGTGGCGGGCGCGGGCCGTGCGAGAAGGCCCCCGTTCCCGTACGTCCCTTCCGGACCGATGTTCCCGCCCCCGCGACGGCGCTCGGTGTACAGTTTTCGTGTCCTGTCGTCTCCGATAGAGGTGGACGTTGCGCATCTGAGGTCCGCGATCATCGCGCGGTACGGCCCCTGCCGTAGCCCGTCACGTCCTGTCGGCTCTCCTGCCGCCCCGTGACCCGCCCGCGTGGATGCGACCTCGGTGCATACGCCGTCCCCCGTCTCCCCGGAGGACCGCACCCTCCCCTCTCCCGGCCGGTCGCCGCGTGGTGCTCGCAAACGAAGCCCCTGTTCACACGCTTTCGACTGCGAGGATCACATGTCACATCCCGCCGCGCCCGCCGCCTCCCTCAGCTGCTCCGCCCTGTCCTTCCGGTGGCCGGACGGCACAGAGGTCTTCGACGGGCTGTCCCTCAGTTTCGGCCGGGGCCGGACCGGGCTCGTCGGTACCAACGGCTCCGGTAAGTCCACCCTGTTGCGGCTGCTGGCCGGCCGGCTGCAACCGTCCGCGGGCTCGGTGACCGCGGGAGGCCACCTCGCCTACCTCCCGCAGAACCTCACTCTCGACACGGACGTCCGCGTCGAGGACGCACTCGGTGTCACCGAGCGGCGTACGGCGCTGCGCGCGATCGAGGCCGGCGACGTGGCCGAGGAGCACTTCGAGACGGTCGGTGACGACTGGGACGTCGAGGAAAGGGCCCTGGCGACCCTCGGTTCGCTCGGCCTCGGCGACGTCGGTCTCGACCGCACCGTGGGCCAGCTGTCCGGCGGCGAGACCGTGCTGCTGCGCCTGGCCGCGCTGCTGATGAAACGCCCCGACGTCCTGCTGCTCGACGAGCCGACCAACAACCTCGACGTCTTTGCGCGTCGTCGGCTGTACGAGGCCGTCGATTCCTGGCGGTCCGGCGTGCTCGTCGTGGTCAGCCACGACCGCGACCTGCTGGAACGGGTCGACCGCATCGCCGATCTGCGTGCGGGTTCGGTGAGTTGGTACGGCGGTGGCTGGTCGGCCTACGAGGAGGCGCTGGCCACCCAGCAGGAGGCGGCCGGACGCATGGTGCGGGCCGCCGAGTCCGACGTACGCCGGCAGAAACGGGAACTGGAGGAGGCCCAGATCAAGGTGGCCCGCCGCCAGCGGCACAACAAGAAGATGGACGCACAGCGGCGCGCGCCGAGGATCGTCGCGGGCGAGCACAAGAGGTCCTCCCAGGAGGCGGCGGGCAAGCTCCGCGGTCTGCACGAGGACCGGCTCCAGGAGGCACGGGAGCGGCTCGACACGGCGGCGGAGGCGGTCCGTGACGACGCCGAGATCCGTGTGCGGCTTCCCCACACGGCCGTCCCGGCCGGCCGTACGGTCCTGAGCGTGCGGGGCCTGCGCCCTCGTTACGGTGCCCTGCGCGACGGTGAACTCCACGTCCAGGGGCCTGAACGCGTCGCGCTCATCGGGCGCAACGGGGCGGGCAAGACGACGCTGCTGCGCACCCTCACAGGGGAGTTGGCGCCGGAGTCCGGCGAGGCCAGGGCCTTCGTTCCGCTGCGCTTCCTGCCGCAACGCCTCGACGTGCTGGACGACGGGCTGAGCGTCGCCGCGAACGTGGCGCGCATGGCGCCCGGGACCACCGACAACGAGATCCGCTCACAGCTCGCCCGGTTCCTGTTCAAGGGAGCCCGCGCCGAGCAACAGGCCGGCACCCTCTCCGGCGGCGAGCGTTTCCGCGCCGCCCTCGCGGCGACGATGCTCGCCACCCCTGCCCCGCAGCTGCTGCTGATGGACGAGCCGACCAACAACCTGGACCTGGCGAGCGTGCGGCAGCTGACGGGTGCGCTCGAGTCCTACGAGGGGGCGCTGATGATCGCCGGCCACGACCTGGCGTTCCTGGAGTCGGCCGGTGTCACCCGCTGGCTGCTCGTGGGCGAGGAGCTCACCGAGATGGCGGCCGAGGAGGTGCGGGAGCTGCTCGGCGCACCCGACGCGAGCGTGTGACCGGTGGTGTACTGGAAGGGTGCGGGCCGCGCTCCACGGCTCGCCCCGGCAGCGGCCGGCCACCGACCCGGATCCCGTCATGCACCGACTCCACGCGTTGTCAGGCGTTCCCCGGTCACTCGCGGGCGCGGCCGTCGTCGTCCTGCTGGCCGCCGGCGGTCCGGTGGCAGTGGCAGCCGGCGGACCTCCCACGCCCTCTCCCGCTGCCGCGCCGGCCGTGGCGGGTGAGCCCGCCGGGGCACCGTCGGACCGGACCGATCCGCGTACGGCGACGGCGGAGCTCACCATCCCGGCGATCGGCGTGGCGGAGCTGCGTGTGGTTCCGTACGAGGGCACGACGGACGACGGCCCGGGGACCCGTGTCCAGGACCGGGGCGTGGCCGCCAGTCCGTACGGCCCGGAGGGCGGCGTCGGGCCGGGCGAGACCGGGAACTACCTCGTGACGGCCCACCGGCTCTCCGCCGGGGGCCCGCTCAGGGACCTGCCGTCACTGGGGAAGGGCGACGCCGTCCTCGTCGAGGAGAGCGGCACCGTGTACGAGTACCGGATCACCGGGACCCGCCAGACGTCGTTCCGGTCCGAACGCTCGCTCGCCGAGCAGCGGGCCGAGGTGCCGGGCGAACCGGGTGAGGAGCCGACCCGGGCGATGATCACCCTCTCCACCTGCGCGACCCCGGAGGACGACGCGGCCGGGAACTATTGGCGCGACGCCCACCACAATCCGGAGCACCGCATCGACAAGATCGGTGTCCTGGTGTCCTCACGGCCCGCCTGAGCGGACGGGCACCGCAAGCCCGCGCGGGCGCCCTCACGACCCTCCGGGCATGTCGGTCGGCAGCTCGAGCCACCGCGCCGTCCCGGGCTCGATGACGTACGCGCTGCCGTCCAGCTTCACCCGGACCCCCGGCCGCTCCGAGTCGGGCACGGCGATCCTGAGGCGCTCGGCGCGGATGCGCAGGTCGACGTCCCAGTGCCGGCGGAAGCGGAGCCGCATCCGGAACTTCGAGAGCTGCGGCAGGGTGGCCGGCGCGAGCCACAGGGCGTCGTCGCGGGTGTCCAGCCCCGTCATGCCGCGCTGGACGAAGTCGAGGGTGCCGGCCATCGCGCCCAGGTGGATGCCCTCCTCCGTCGTACCGCCCTGGATGTCGGCGACATCGCCGATCAGTGCCTCCTCGCAGTACGCCCAGGCGTCGTCGCGGTGGACCCGGGCCAGCACCCAGGCGTGGACGAGGGAGCTGAGGGTGGAGCCGTGGCTGGTGCGCCGCACGTAGTAGTCGACGGTGGCCCGCCAGGTCTCGTCGTCGAGTTCGTGGCCCAGCCGCCGGAACAGCGCGGCGAGTTCCCTGGGCGCGAACAGGTAGCCCAGCATCAGCACGTCGGCCTGCTTGGACGCCTGGTAGCGGTTGACGGTGTCGCCTTCCGCCTCCAGGATCCTGTCGAGGCGACGGATGTTCCCGTACCGCTTGCGGTACCCCTCCCAGTCGAGCTCGTCCAGCTCCCCGTAGCCGGCGAACTGGCTGACGACACCCTGGTGGTGGGGCACGTACAACCGCCGGGAGATGTCGTCCCAGCGGTCCGTCTCCGCCGGGTCGGTCCCGATCTGGTCGAGGAGTTGCCGGCACCGGATCTCGGGGAGGTCGCGGCACAGCTCACCGGCCCGTGCCAGCACCCAGGCCGCCGTCACGTTCGTGTACGTGTTGTCGTCCAGCCCTGCCGCGTCGGAGTCCGGATAGGCGTCGTGGTACTCGTCGGGGCCGACGACCCCACGGATGCGGTACCGCCCGAGGGAGTCGTCCCAGACGGCGCTGTCCGCCCAGAAGCGCGCGATCTGCAGCACCATCTCGGCGCCCTTGGAGTACAGGTACTCCGTGTCGCCGGTGGCCTGGCAGTACTGCCACACGTTGTAGGCGACCGCCGAGCCGACGTGGTGCTGCAGCCGTGACCGGTCGGGCAGCCAGCGACCCGAGCGGGGGTTGAGGTGGACCTGCTGCGTCTCCTCCCGTCCCTCGTCGGCGCTCTGCCACGGGTACATCGCCCCGCCCCTGCCCACGGCACGGGCGGCGGCGCAGGCCGCGGGCAGCCGCCGGTGACGGTAGTCGAGCAGCCCCCGGGAGATCTCCGGGAGGTGCAGATTCAGGAAGGGCAGGACGAACAGCTCGTCCCAGAAGACATGCCCCCGGTACGCCTCACCGTGCAGGCCTCTGGCCGGCACGCCCGCGTCGAGTTCCGCGGTGTGCGGTGAGAGGGTCTGCAGCACGTGGAAGAGGTGCAGCCGCAGGATGCGTCCGGGCTCGCCCGGGACCTCCAGTTTGACCTGCTGCCACAGATCCGCCCAGGCCCGGCGGTGCGACGTCAGCAGCCGGGAGTACTCCGGCGCCGCGTCGACCGCGGACACGGCGGCCCGCAGCGGACTGCCGATCGCCGGATCCCGTGAGGTGAAGAGCGCGACCGTCTTGTCGACGACCGCTTCGGCGTCCGGTGCCAGCGGCAGCAGCAGGGTCTGATGGACCGCGCGCGGCTCCTGCCGGGGTTCCGCCCGGTGATCCCCGTCGCGTTCCCGCCCGCAGGAGGCGGTGGTGCGGGCGGCCAGGGCGATCCCGATGTCCGACTCCACCGTGCGGCAGCGCAGCCACACCGCGGACCTCGGCTCCGTGCCGGTCTCCCAGCCCGTGAGGTGGCGGTTCGCGAGGTCCCGGTAACGCGCGACACCGGAGTTGCGGACATCGCCGTCGATCCCGGACTCGACCTCGAGCTCCCCCGACCAGCCGTGGGCGGTGAACACGGTGTGCAGCGCGGCCAGGTGGGGGTCGCCCATGTGGACCAGACGCTGCTGTTCCACGGTCAGCCGCCGGCCGGCCTCGTCCTCGTACACCGAGCGACGGGTCAGCGTCCCGCCGCGCAGGTCGAGCCACTGCCCGTGGTCCACCAGGTACGCGTGGTCAGGGGTCAGCCACGGGCCGGTACCGGCGCCGGCGGGGCGGATGCGATAGCGCAGGGGCAGCCAGTTGGGGAGGTTGACCATGTCCTCGTTCTCGACCTGGCGCCCCTGGACGGAGGAGGTGAGCCGGTTGTAGCAGCCCGCCACGTAGGTACCCGGGTAGTGCGTCGTGCCCGCGGACGTCTCGGGCGCGGCCCCCCGGGTGGCGAAGTAGCCGTTGCCGAGGGTGCACAGCGCCTCGCGCAGGCGCTCCTTCCCTGGTTCGTAGCCCTCGTACGCCCAGGTCCAGCCGCGCGCCATCATTCCTCCCCGTCGATCAGCAGGTCGCCGGGATCGGCCACGACGAGATCGGCTCCGTGACGGCGCAGCCCCGCGGCTCCCTCGGGGGTGTCCGTGCGGTCCACTCCGACGACCAGTCCGAAGCCGCCGCGCCGCCCCGCCTCCACTCCGGCGAGCGCGTCCTCCACGACAGCGGTCTCCCCGGCCGGGACCCCCAGGCGCCGAGCCGCCTCGGTGAAGAGGGCGGGATCCGGTTTGCCGGGCAGTCCCAGGCGACGTGCCTCGTTGCCGTCGACCACCGCGGTGAACAGGTCCAGGAGCCCCGCCCCGGCCAGGAGCTCGGTCGCGTGCCGGGACGCTGACGCCGCCGCGAACGGCACCCGCGCGTCGTGCAGCACGTGCAGGAGGCGGACGGTTCCCGGCCAGACCTCGATCGGCCGGGTGCGCAGGCTCCTGGTGAACTCCTCGTCCTTGCGTGCGGCGACCGCCCGGACCGTGGCGGTGCCCGGTGGGTCGTCGGGAGTGCCCTCGGGGAGTCGGAGGCCTCTGGACGCGAGGAAGGCGGCGGCACCGTCCAGGCGGGACTTCCCGTCGACGTGGCGCCGGTAGTCCTCCCCCTCGTCGAAGGGCCGCAGGCTTCCGTGGGCGGACAGACAGGCGTCGAACGCCTTCTTCCAGGCGGCGGCGTGCACCGGTGCGGAGTCGGTGATCACGCCGTCCGTGTCGAAGACCACGGCGTGCACGGAGAGCAGGACAGCGGCCGGTGACGGTGCGCGAGCCATGACCGGTGGTCCCTTCGTCGAGACGTCCCCCGTTCCATGGCACCAGGTTCCGGGCCGGGCCGCTCCTCGTGGCGTACGGAGCGGGTTCTCCGGCCTCCGGGGCAGGACAGGGGTCCGGTCCGGGTAAAAAGCCGGAAAAGTTTGTGAATGTCCCCTTCGGGTCTACCGTAAAAGCATGGCCAGAACCGAGCGTCAGACCGATCGGCAGGCGGAGTACGTGTGCCCGGCCTGCAAGCAGCCCGTCGCGACCGTACTGGCGCGGCACAAGACCCTCGGAGTCTTCGTCCCGCACTGGGGCCCCGGGCCGTGTCACAACCCTGACTGCCGCAGCTACGAGGCGGAGGCCGGGGACGTGTCCGGCTCCTCCCGGGACGCGCGTTCCGTCGGCCGTTGAGGTCGCTCCCGTGTCCCGTTCCGGGGCGGGGACGGCCTCAGCACCGGGAGAGCACCTCCGCGACGTCGTCCGCCGGCTACGGGTCCGTGCGCCGCTTCGCTCCGCGGGGCCGGGTCCGGCCACACGCGTGCGGTCCGCCGCGCCTTCGTTCCCTCCACGGACGTTCCGGGTTCCACCGGACTCCTGTCCGGGGCCTGCGCCGTGGCTCACGGGGCCGCGGTCGAACGCGAGCTCAACCACCTGATGTCCCTCCTGGCTTTCTCCTGGCGCCACGAGGCCGCCGGACCGCTGTAGTCCGATGCCTGCGCGCCGGTCTGGCGTCCACTTCCCGAAGCTTCTGCCGCCCCGGGGCCGGGTGGTGACGGTGGTACGCGGATCGTGCCGGCCGGTACCTCGGCCGCACCGCGCGGTTCACCGGGGATTTCTTCGAAGCGCCCTGGGTGGTGTGCTGTCGTCGACGAGGTCCGTGCCCTCACTCCCGAGGGTGGTGTGGTGACTTCCGGCTCCGGTCGCGAAGCCGTGGAGACACTGCTCAAGTTCTTGGGGCCACCGTGACGACGTCGTCGTCATCGCGGCCGTTCACGCCTGTCCGCTTCAGGCCCGCCGGCTCTTCCCGCCGGTCCCGGGTACCGGCGTAGCGCGCCGGCTGCTCCCTGCGGACGCTCCTGCGATGCCGGTCCGGTGGATCACCGTGACCCGTCACCGCTCAGACGCTCAGACGTTCAGACGGAGGCGCTGACCGGGGAAGATGAGGTGCGGTCCCCGGTCCAGGACCTCGCGGTTCAGCTCGTACAGCGCGTGCCAGCCACCGGGTACGTCCGCGCGTTCGGCGATGACCGACAGGCAGTCGCCCGGTTCGACGACGTAGGTCTCCGCGTCGACGAGGTCCTCGGAGTGGTGCGTCACGCCGCTGTCGCTGCCGGAGGAACCGCTGTCCGTGCTGCCACCGGTGCCGACGGCCGAACCGGCGGACGACGAACCGCTGCCGGACGAGGAACCGCTGTTCGAACTGCCGGTCGAGTGCCGTTCCGGGGCTGCCTGAGCGCTGTCGCTCCGGTCGGCGCCGTTCGACGAGGACGAGGAGGAGGACGAGGAGCCCGACGACGTTCCGTTCGCACCGAGGCGCCCGCAGGTGGGCCAGGCACCCATTCCCTGGGAGCGGGCGACGCGTTCACCGACGGCGATCTGCTCGGACCGGGTGGCGAGGTCGGCGCGCGGTGCGTACTGACCGCCTCCGTAGGCCTTCCAGGTGGAGGGAGCGAACTGCAGCCCCCCGTGGTAGCCGTTGCCGGTGTTGATGTTCCAGCGGCCGTTGCTCTCGCACTCGGCGATGCGGTCCCAGTCCGTGCCCGCCGTGACAGTCGGCGCGGTGACCGTCCGGGTCTGAGCGGCCTGGGCCGGCACCGCCTGGGAGGGGCCCTGGGCGGGAGCCTGGGCCGGGGCGTCCGCGGCGCTGCGGCCGGAGAGGCCCAGCACGCTCAGGAGGACGAGCAGAAGGGCGAGCACCGATTCGACGGGCCGCTTGGCGAGGGGTGATGCCGGCATGACGGTATTCCTCCGCTGTGAGCTCCAGAAGGTGTGCAAGGGCACGAACAGATAAGCCGCCGATAATCTTTTTATGGGGCTTTGACGCGTCCAACGCCCGCACATTCACCCGGGTGGAGGCCCCTCACGGCACTCTCCGCCCTCGCGTACTCCGTCGGTCCGGCTGCCGCGCGGCGCGACTGCGCACGGCTCCCCGGCGGAGCACCACTGCGTGCCGTACCGGAGCGTCACGCACTCTCTGCGGCGACGGGCGGGACCCTCCGCCGTGGACGCCGAGCGGGAGATCCGGGTCCGTGGCTCCTGCGCGCCGGTCCGGGAGGCGTCCACCGAGGGCGTCGGCATCCACGACGGCGCGGGCCGTCCTCACCCGGTATGCCGCCGGGTGGGGAGAGCAGGCGCAGCGTCAACGCTTGAGGGCCCTCAGCCTGACCATCTCCGCCCGGATCGCGGGCAGTTGTGCGTACAGGGCCTCACCGGGGCAGTACGTCTGGAAGGTGTCCCGGTGACCGGCCACGGCATGGAGGTAGACGACCTCACCGCGCCGGTAGAGGCTCTCGTCGTTCGTCGAGACCATCCGCACGATGCCCCGCGGGTCGACGGCCCGGTCCAGTTTCCAGGCGCCCACCTTCGCGATCCCCTCGACGAGCGCCTTCGGCACCGGCACGCCGGGGTCGAAGGTCCCGAGGGCCGCGATTCCCACGCTGTGCGCGTTGAACCCGGTGGCGTGGGCCCCGCGCACCGAGCGTCCGACCCCGCCCGCCCTGCCCTCGTACACGGTCCCGCAACGGTCGACGACGAAGTTGTAGCCGATGTCGTCCCAGCCCTCGCCCCGGACGTGCGCCTCCTCCATCGCCCGCAGCATCCCGGGGGCGTCGGCGCAGTCGTACGCGTTGGTGTGGCCGGTGTGGTGGACGAAGACGGCCTTCACCGTCCCCGTGTACACCGCGTCCTCCTTCACCAGGCTCTCGTCCGCGTGCCACTCGGCCCGGCTGACGATCGCGGGCCGCTCCGCCCCGGCCGGCGACGCGGGCTTCGCGGTGGCCCGCGCCGGCGCGGCGAGCCGCACCGGCGCGTCCCGGAACACCAGGAACGCCAGCGGCACGACCATGGCGCACACGGCTGTTCGGCGAAGCCACATAGAGCCACCATGCGCGCTGACCAGCCACTTCGCAGGGACCCGCACCCGATCGGGTGACAGGGCGCCACGGGGCCCGCAGCGGTATCCGGGCGCTCAGGAAGCGGCTACCGCCCGCTGTTGCTCCACTATGCGCGCCGCGCGGTGCGGGGACGTGTCGAGCCGGGCCAGCACGCCCGGAACCGCGTTGTTGGGGAGGATGAGCTCGAAGAGCGCGGAGATCTCCGCGACCAGTTCCGGCGGCTCGGCCATGGACTCGGTCACCAGCTGGACACCGGTCCAGGCCCCGACGAAGAGCCGGGAGGTGGCGCCCGGGTCGACGTGCGGGAGGAGCTCCCCCCGCTCCTTGGCCTCGGTGAGTATCTCCGTGCCCAGGGTGATCCAGTCCGGCCAGCGGGTGCCGAACAGCCCCCGGGCCCGTGGGTCGACGGACAGCCGGATCGAGGCGCTGAGCAGGGGTTCCCGGGGAAGCCTGTAGGCGAGGAGGAGCGCTATGTCGACCCACTCCTGCAGCTTGAAGGTCTGCGGGGTGACCCCGTCCGAGGTCACGGCCTCCTGGAGGACCCCGCGGGCGAGCTCCTCCTTCGACGTGAAGTGGAAGTAGAGAGCGCCCCTCGTGAGACCGGCCCGGTCGAGGATCGCGGCGATCGTGGCGGCGTCGTAGCCGTGCTCGTCGAAGACCTCGGCAGCGGCTTCAAGGAAGATCCGCCGCGTGCGGATCGCCCGTTGCTGTCGTGCCAACTCGCGCTCCCCTTGAACGTGGCCTGAGGCTTCTTCAAAAAGTACCGGTGAACCGGTATCATATCAGCGCCGTAATGACCATTTTGCGCCATGTCCGGGAGGGCTGTGCCCGACATACCTGTTGTTCCGCGCCCGCCGCATGTCGCAGCTGAGGGCCGGGACGGCGTACCCCGGGAGTACGTCCACCTCAGACGCTCCGACATGGTCTTCCTCACCGGCTGGCGGCGTCGGGGGGACGGCGAGTTCTCGCTCGCGGCGAGGTGGCCGGCACCGGCCGACGGGCTCCCCTACGACCCGAGGGTGCTGACCCAGACCATCCGGCAGAGCGGCCTGGTCATCGCGCACGCGGAGTACGGCGTTCCCCTCTGCGACCAGACCCTGCTCCACTACTTCGACTTCACCGTCTCTCCCGGTTTCGGCGTCGCCCCCGTCGGACCCAGCGACCTGGCTGTCGAGGTGTCCGTCACCCAGCCCAAGAAGCGTGGCCGGTCCGTCAGTTCGCTCGGTATGGACGTCCGCGTGTTCCAGGGTGACAGCATGGTGGCCCGCGCGGACTCCGAATTCGGCTGGATCTCTCCGCGCGCCTACCGCCGCCTCCGCGGTGAACACGCCGGGGTCGCGTGGAACGCGTGGCCACTGCCCGCTCCCGTCGACCCCCGCACGGTGGGCCGGTCCTCCACGGCCGACGTGGTCCTGGCGGCCGGTGGCCACCCGCGCCACTGGTTGCTCCGCAACGACGTGCACAACCTGGTGCTGTACGACCACCCGGTCGACCACGTCCCGGGACTCGTCCTCATGGAGGCCGCCCATCAGGCCGCGCACGCCGCCCTGTATCCCGCCCCCTTCGAGGCGACGACGGTCACCAGCGCGTTCGAGCGGTACGCCGAGTTCGACCGGCCCTGCTGGATCGAGGCGGAGGTCCTGCTCGCCGGACCCGGGGAGACCTCGGTCCTGGTCACGGCGGAGCAGGACGGGGAGACGGTCTTCCGGGGACGGCTGAGCGGGCCCTGCGGCTGACGGCTCACTGGTTGATGAAGCCGCCGTCCACCGGCAGGACCGTCCCCGTGAGGAAGGGGCTGCGGTCGCTGAGCAGCCAGGCCGCCGCGTTGGCGATCTCTTCGGGTTCGGCCGTACGCCCCTGAGGCGTACGGCTGTTGACCATCTCCTCCAGGCCCGGATTGCGCCCGAACCAGTCGGCCGTGATCTCGCTGCGCGTGGTGCCCGGCGCCACCGCGTTGACCCTGATGCCCTGTTGGGCGTACTCGTCCGCGGCAGCCCTGGTGAGGCCCACGACGGCGTGCTTGGCGGCTATGTAGGGCGCCGCCGCCGGTATGGCCACCAGCCCGCCGACACTGCTGTTGTTCACGATGGAACAGCCCCCGGCGTTCTCCAGCATGGCCGCTATCTCGGCCCGGAGGCAGTTCCAGACGCCTCGGACGTTGGTGTCCATGACGGCGTCGTAGACGTCATCACCCATGAGGTGCAGAGGAGTCCGGTCACCGCCCAGCCCCGCGTTGTTGAAGGCCGAGTCGAGCCGTCCGTAGGTGTCGACGGTGAAACCGACGGCCCTGGCGGCGTCCTCGGCCACCGTGACATCGCAGACGACGTACGACGCTTGGGCTCCCTTGTCCCTCAACTCTCCGACCAGCGAGGCAAGCCGGTCCTCCCTGCGCGCGGCCAGGACGACCGTCGCGCCCTCCTCGGTGAACACCCGTGCCGCCGCCGCACCGATACCGCTGCTCGCCCCGGTGATCAGGACGACTCTGTTGTGGAGAAGATCGCTCATGGCCGCAGTCTGGCAGGCCGCCCGGTCCCGGACCACAGCCGTGCGCGTACCGCGCGTTCCCTCCCCGGACGACCGGCGGCTCCTGAGCGTGCGGGAGGCCGTACGAAATGGCGACGCCTGCCCGTTCCGCACCCCCGGACCCCGACCCAGCGTGACGACGATAACAAACCATACGTCCTGTTTTTGTCCCGTCGCGCGCACATGACCGACAGCGGGCCCGGAGGCTCCTGCGGCCTGACCGGCTCGCGATATCGTGCGGCATGCTCGCCATCCAGTTCGACCGCTTCGGCGGTCCGGAAGTGCTCCGCCCCGTGGAGCTCTCCGCTCCCGTGCCAGGCCCGGGGGAGGTTCTCCTCACCGTCGAGGCCGCCGGGGTGAACTTCGCGGACACCCATCTGGTGGACGGCTCCTACCTCGGCGCGGACGCCCTGCCCCACGTCCCGGGCAGCGAGGTCGTGGGCCGCACGCCTGACGGCAGGCGGGTGGTCACCCGGGTCGCGCACGGGTACGCGGAGCAGGTGGCCGCCAGGGAGTCCGGCCTCCTGGAGATCTCCGAGGAGCTCGGTGCCGCCCAGGCCCTCGCCCTGATGACGCAGGGGCTGACCGCCTGGCACCTGCTGCGGTCCGCGGCCCGGCTGCGCCCCGGCGAGAGCGTCGTGGTGCACTCCGCGGCGGGTGGCGTCGGCAGTCTCGCCGTCCAGCTGGCCCGGGAGTTCGGAGCGGGCCGGGTACTCGCCCAGGTCTCCACCCCCGCGAAGGAACGGCTCGTCCTGGACCTCGGCGCCGACGCGGTGATCACCTACCCCCTCGCGGAGAAGGCCGACGTCGTCCTGGACGCCGTCGGCGGGGACCTCTTCGACCGTGCCCTGGACTCGCTGGCGTCCTTCGGCCGGCTGGTGAGCTACGGCAACGCCGCCCGCACCGGCTTCACACCGGTGGATCCGGCCCGGCTGGGCCGTCTCAACGCCTCCGTCGTCGGTTTCTGGCTGCGCCCCGCACTCGCCGCTCCGGGTGCGGTCGGCGGACCGTTGAAGGAACTCTTCGCCCTGGTCGCCGAGGGCCGCCTCAAGCCGGTCACCGGCGGCAGCTACCCGCTCGCCGAGGCCTCCCGCGCCCACGAGGACCTGCTCGCACGCCGGACCACCGGAAAGGTGGTCCTCACGCCCTGAGCAGACCCGGCGGGACTAGGGTGGCCCGATGCCTTCCCTGACCTCGCGCCCGCCGGGGCCGGCCGCCGGAACCGGAGCCCGGACCGCCGCACCGCCCCGCCCCGGTCGTGACCCGTTCTTCGACAACGCGAAGTACCTGGCCATGGTCCTCGTCGCGATGGGTCACAGCTGGGAACCCCTGCCCGGCAGCGGGCGTGTGGTGGAGGCGGTCTACACCTTCGTCTACACGTTCCACATGCCGGTGTTCATCATCATCGCCGGTTACTTCTCGCGGGGCCTGGAGCTGCGCTCCGACCGGGTGTGGAGGCTCGTCACCAGCCTGGCCGTGCCCTACGCCGTCTTCGAGATCGCCTACACCCTCTTCGAGCGGCTGACCGGCTCCCCCGCCTTCCCCCTGAGCCCCCTGACGCCGTACTGGCTGCTGTGGTTCCTGCCGGCCCTCTTCCTCTGGCGCCTCACCACCCCCTTCTGGCAGACGGTCCGGTGGCCGGTGGCGGTCGCCCTGCTCATCGCGGCCATGGGCGCGGTCTCCAGCAACATCGGCGGGGACCTGCACCTCCAGCGGATCCTGCAGTTCCTGCCGTACTACGTCCTGGGCCTCCAGCTGCGGCCCGCGCACTTCGACCTCGTACGCCGCCGCGCCGCGCGCGTCGCGTCCGTCCCCGTCTGCCTGGTGGCCCTGGCCGCCGCGTACTGGGCCGTGCCGCGCACGACGACCTCGTGGTTCTTCCGCCGGTACGGCGCCGAAGAGCTCGGCTCGCCCGCCTGGACGGGCGCCCTGGTGACACTGCTGCTGTTCGCCTGCGCGCTCGTGCTCAGCGCCTGCTTCCTCGCCTGGGTGCCGAACCGCAGGCTGTGGATGACCGCGCTGGGCGCGGGGACGCTCTACGGCTACCTGCTGCACGGCTTCGTCATCAAGGGCGCGGTCAAGGCGGGCCTCTACGAGGCGGACGTCGTCTCCACCCAGCCGGGCCGGATCCTGGTGTCCGTCGCCGCCGCCGCCATGGTCACGGCTCTCTGCAGTCCCCCCGCCCGACGGGTGTTCCGGTACGCCGTCGAGCCCCGGCTCGACTGGGCGAGGAAGCCGAAGCCCGCGCCCTCGCCCTGAGGCCCCGGACGCACCGCACCCCCGGGCCGGGAAGGCCTCGGGGGTGCGGGCACGCGGGACGGTGCGGCGGCTCAGGCGTCGCCGGGTGTCCCCAGCAGGGCGGACGCGTTCTCGAGCGGCGTGAGGGGCGGCGCCGCGGGGGCGGGCACCTCCGCCGGCCGGCAGGTGAAGCCGAGACGCGTCAGCGCCCTGGTCACCTCGCCGGCGGTGAAGTCCCGGCGGTCCTGCCGGGTGATGATCTCGCCGACCTGCTTGACGGGGTAGACGCGGCGGCTGATGACCACCGCGTCACCGGTGACGGGTTCGGGCTTGACGCCCTTCATCGATTCCTCGACCTCGTTCTTGAAGAGGTCGAAGGGGAAACGGGCGATGACGCAGCGCATGGTGCCTCGACAGGGTGATCGTGGAGAAAGCCGGACAGGGTCGGCCGGGCTCCCGGCCGGGTGACTACGCGGCCTTGTTGGACCGGCGCTGCGCCGCCGCGGCACGCGCCTGGGGCGTGGCCGTGTTGGCGTTGGAGCGACGCCCCTGACCGGGACGCGCGCCGCGGCGGCCCCGGGGACCGGTACCGCTGCTCCTGCGCTCCGTCACCGGCGAGGTGATCGTGACGGGCACACCCGACGGTGCCTGGGCCCCTGTGATGCGGTTGAGCTCCGCCTCGCCGGAGCGGACCTGGGCGATCTGCGGCGTGATCCCGGCGTCGGCCATGAGGCGGGTCATCTCACGACGCTGGTTGGGCAGCACCAGTGTGACGACGCTGCCCGACTCCCCGGCGCGGGCCGTACGGCCGCCGCGGTGCAGGTAGTCCTTGTGGTCGCTCGGCGGGTCGACGTTCACGACCAGGTCGAGGTTGTCGACGTGGATGCCCCGGGCGGCGACGTTCGTGGCGACCAGCACCGTGACGTGACCGGTCTTGAACCGGTCCAGGGTGCGGGTGCGCTGCGGCTGGGACTTGCCGCCGTGCAGCGCGGCAGCCCGCACACCGCTGTGCAGCAGGTGGTCGGTGAGCTTGTCCACGGCGTGCTTGGTGTCCAGGAACATGATCACCCGGCCCTCGCGGGCGGCGATCTCGGTGGTCGTCGCGTACTTGTCGGCGCCCTGTACGTAGAGCACGTGGTGCTCCATAGTCGTCACCGCACCCGCCGCGGGGTCCACCGAGTGGACCACCGGGTCGTTGAGGTAGCGGCGGACCAGCAGGTCCACGTTGCGGTCCAGGGTGGCCGAGAACAGCATCCGCTGACCGTCGGGCCCGACCTGGTCCAGCAGCTCGGTGACCTGGGGCATGAAGCCCATGTCGGCCATCTGGTCGGCCTCGTCGAGGACGGTGATGGCGACCCGGTCCAGCCGGCAGTCGCCGCGCTCGATCAGGTCCTTGAGCCGGCCCGGAGTGGCGACCACGACTTCGGCGCCACCGCGCAGCGCGCTGGCCTGCCGTCCGATCGACATACCGCCGACGACCGTGGCCAGCCGGAGCCTGAGCGAGCGGGCGTAGGGGGTGAGCGCGTCGGTGACCTGCTGGGCCAGTTCCCGGGTGGGGACGAGGACCAGGGCCAGCGGGCGCCGCGCGTCGGCGCGGTTGCCCGCGGTGCGGGCGAGCAGGGCCAGGCCGAAGGCGAGCGTCTTGCCCGATCCGGTGCGGCCGCGGCCCAGGACGTCCCGCCCGGCGAGCGAGTTCGGCAGGGTGGCGCCCTGGATCGGGAACGGCACGGTCATGCCCTCGGAGGCCAGCGCCGCCAGAAGGGGCGCGGGCATGTCCAGGTCCGCGAAGGACTCGACGGCGGGCAGCGCGGGGGTGATGGTCACCGGCAGGGCGAACTCGCCCGTGACGGAGGAGGAGCGGCGGCCGTAGCCACCGGAGCGCTTCGGTCCGCCGGACCGGCCCTGAGAGCCAGGGGCTCCCTGCCTGCCGGACCCCGCCGAGCGGAATCCGTTGGCGGTGCGACTGCCGGTGGAACCGCCGGAGCGCGTCCGGGCGAATCGGTCGTTCGTGCGAGCTGTGCGATCGCGGTTCAAAGAAGAACCCTTCCCTCGAATGGCACGTATCGAGGGATTCTTTCCGGGCGGCTGCAGCCATGTACGGCGCCAAGAATCGCAAGAACGAGCCGATGAATAACGAAAAAACGAAGTCCGTCCGCCGGGTGAACCAGTCGGATTCGGCACTCCATATGACTGCGGATAACCGTACGCGTCATGACGCGTACCCACCGGGAATTACTCCACCGGTGTGACGGCCGTGACAACGGCCGGGGAAAACACAACGAGCTGGGACCCGCACCCCAAGGTGCGGGCCCCAGCTGCGCCGTACGCCTGAGTGATCAGGCGGGGGTGATGTTCTCCGCCTGCGGGCCCTTCTGGCCCTGCGTGACGTCGAAGTTCACCTTCTGGCCTTCCTGCAGCTCGCGGAAGCCCTGGGCGGCGATGTTCGAGTAGTGGGCGAAGACGTCAGCGCCGCCACCCTCCTGCTCGATGAAGCCGAAACCCTTTTCCGCGTTGAACCACTTCACGGTGCCAGTAGCCATGTCATATCTCCTTCGGGGCGTTGCCCGTGGGCCCACACTGTGCGAGCCCTACGTCGCCGCAAATGATTGCCCCGTCCGGAAGAGACCGGAAATACAAAAGTGCGCCCGCCGGGGTGAACCCGACGAGTGCACTTGAAGTTTTGGGAACCACAACTGCAACTGAGATCAACAGTAGCACGATTCGGGCACAAGTGAGCTGTACGCCATATCACTATGCCTTCGCTCCATCCTGCGAGGCATAAACTCTGACTGCGCTTTGCGCGTATTTCTGTGCCCGCCGAAACAGATATGCGTCCGTACGCCGGTCAGGAATCGGTGCCGCCCCGGCCGGCCGCGGGCCGCCGCAGTTGCTCGTTGAGCCGCAAGGCCTCCTCGAGCTGGTCCTCCAGGATGACGATGCGGCAGGCCGCCTCGACCGGGGTGCCGCCGTCCACCAGTTCACGGGCCCGGGCGGCGATGCGGAGCTGGTAGCGGGAGTACCTGCGGTGGCCCCCCTCGGAGCGGAGCGGGGTGATCAGACGGGCCTCGCCGATCGCCCTGAGGAAGCCGGGCGTCGCACCGATCATCTCGGCGGCCCGACCCATCGTGTACGCGGGGTAGTCGTCGTCGTCGAGACGGTCCGTGGGCTGCGACGGGGACTCCGGGGGCATCTGCACCTCTTCTGCTGCGCGCCGGGCCACCGATATGGTCCAGCTGCACGAGAAAGCCTAGGCGTACGGAAAAGTCATGTCTAACGCCACCGGAACAGGTTTCGGTCTTTCCGGGCGCCGTCCGGGCCGGGACGGCCTCCCGCGCGGGGCTGGCCGGAAGCCCTCCGTAGCCGCCCGGACACCCCAACGGCACTGACCGACCGGTCAGTTGTCGGCGGACCCGTCACCGGTCATACTGCACGGGTAGCCCTTCACGCATCCCCCGTCGTGAAGGGCTACATGTATGCGCGGGCACCGGCGTCCCGGCCCGCACGGCCCCGTGAGACCCGGAGCACACACGTGCGCGGGTGCGGCGGCCCTCGCCGTGTGCGGGTCGCACGTCGCGCTGCGTGACCACCCGATGGCCCGCGCGGTCGCCGGCGCGGCGGTGGGTTCGGCGACGGGGGCCGGCTTCCCGCCCGTCCGGCCGTCGGGCCCCGCGCCCGCCCGGGCCCGATTGCGGAGCCGCCCGGGAGCCGGTTACGTGGACCGGGGGCGCAGCGATGTCACCGGGAGGCAGGACACATGTCCAGGAAACCCGCGAACTCCAAGGCCGGCCTGCTCCTGAGCCTGGGCAGCAGCGTGATCGCCGTCGCGCGCGCCGTCAGGCAGCTGCGCCGGGCCAGGACAACCCAGGGAGGGCTGACCGCCGCGAACACCGTGACGGGCCTCCTGCCGCTGCTCACGTCCGCCGCGATCGTCCTGCGACGACTGCGCGGACGGTCCCGGCGGCACTCCCGCTGAACGGGCCGTCCCGCCCGGGAGCGCTCCCGGGCGGGAAGTAGGCGGCAGCGCTCTCAGACCGTCCCGGCCCGCGCGTGCGCCCTTCCCCGCAGCCGTTCCAGCACCCGGGCGCTCAGCAGTTCGTACTCCTCACGGAGGCGTGCGATCTCCGCCGGACGCTCGACGACCACGCCCCCGGACACCATCTCGTGCGGAGCGAACTGCTCCCGCGTCAGGTCGATCTCCAGGAGCGGGCCCAGCCGGTTCCACCAGTGGTAGTCGACGCGCTCGCCGTCGACCCGCACCTCTCCCCGGACCAGCTCCCCGCCCAGCAGGTCGTTGACCACGAGCGCGGTGACGCCGCACTGGTCCCGGGCCGGGTTACCCGGGTCCCAGTGCGCCCGGTGCACGGGGGTGGTGGTGTCCGCGCCCCAACTGCTGCGGATCGCGGCTTCGATGTCGGTGAGGAGAAGAGGTCCCATGACCGGGATGCTCGCACCCGCCACTGACAACGCCCCCGCGGCGAACGGGCCCTGAGGGCTGTCCCGTCGTCCCCGGCGGGTGCACGACGACAGCTACGGCACCCCGCCGTGTTGTCGGAACGCCCGGATACATCCGGTGTGCGGACGTCCCTCCGCCTTGCGGCGTAGCGCATCCGACGCCGCGCGCCCGCTGATCCACCAGGGATCACGGGGCGGCCCTCAGTAGCCGCGGCTCCGTGAGACGAGTACCGCGATGTCGTCCTCGGCCGTCTCCGCGAACCGGTCCACGACCTCGTCCAGCAGGTCCTGGAGCCGGCCGCTCGCCGGCAGGGTGAGCCGCGTGAGCCGCCCGATCGACACGTCGATGTCCTCGCCCCGCCGCTCCACCAGCCCGTCGGTGTACATGAACAGCACCGTCCCCGGCGCGCAGGGGACCACCGTCGTCGTGTACCCGCCGAGACCCGTGCCGAGGGGTGGTCCGACGGGCATCCGTGCCACCCGCGCGTGGCCGGCCCCCGGGTCGATGAACACCGGGGGCGGATGTCCCGCGCTGGCCACCTCGCAGACTCCTTCCCGCCGGTCGACGACCGCGATCAGGCATGTCGCCGCCCGGTCGAGGCCGGACTGTTCGACGGCCTTGTCGAGGCGGGCCAGTACACGGTGCGGCGGGAGGTCGTCCTCGGCCATGAGCCGCAGCATCGAGCGGTAGTTGCTCATGGCGACGGCCGCCTCCACGCCGTGGCCCATCACGTCGCCCATCACCTTCATGTGGCGGCCCCCCTTCAACGGGATGGCGTCGAACCAGTCACCGCCGACCACGGCCCCCTCGCCCGCCGGAAGGTACAGGGACGCGATCTCGATGCCCGGGTCGGGCCCGCGCGGCTCGGCGAGCAGGGACCGCTGGAGCTCCCGGGCGACGTGGTGCTCGTGCGCGTAGCGGTAGGCGTGGTCGACGTCGACGGCCGCACGGCCCGCGAGCGTCCGCGCGACCACGACGTCCAGCCCTTCGGTGAACGGCGGTGAGTCCCCGGCCCGCAGCAGGCTGAGCGCCCCGAGCGGTCGCCCCCGCGCGGTGAGCGGCACGACGACCGCCGAGTGCAGGCCGACGGCACGGTAGGCCGCGGCCCGCTCGGCGGCGTCCGCCGCACGGCCGGACCGCTCGTCGCCCGCCAGGTTCTCGATCACCGGCTCGTCGGCGGCCAGGCAGCGCGGCACCGCCGCGTCCTCCTGGTAGTCGATGTCCGAGCCGGACTCACCGAACCGGGCCAGGATTCCGGCGAGTTCCGGGGTCGACGCCACCCCGGCGCGCCGCAGCCGCAGCACCCCGGCCGGCGGCTCGCGCCGTCTGTGCCCGTCGTCCTGGGGAATCATCTCGACGACGGCCGCGTCGGCCATCACGGGCACCATGAACTCCGCGAGTTCCTGACAGGTCGCGTCGACGTCGAGCGTCGTGCCGATGCTGACGGCGGCGTTGTCGAGGAGCGCGAGGTAGCTCCTGGCCCTTCTCAGCTCGTCCCGCTGGTCCCGGGTGGCCGTGACCTCCTGGGCGATGCCGATCAGTCCCCTGACCCGCCCCTCCTCCTCGACACGGTGCAGGGCGACACGCCAGTACCGCCGCTCGATGACGGAGTCCACCCAGGTCTGCCCGCTGGTGGTGATCTCGCGGGACCGCCCGTCGGCCAGCACCTGGCGCATGACGTCCGTCCGCACGTCCATGTCCGGCAGCACCTCGGCGACACTCCTGCCGAGGTGCGCGGCGGCCGGGACGCCGTTGAGCCGTTCGAGTGCCGGGTTCACGTACACGTAGCGCAGTTCCGTGTCGAAGACGGCCACCCCGGCCGGGCTGCTGCCGATCAGCGCGGCCAGCGCTGCCGCGTCGGGGCGCGGCGGGTCGGCGTGCTCTTCGGCCTGCAACGGAGCCTCCCGAGGGATACGTGCCCGACGTGTGCGGAGCGGTCGGCCCTCACGGGCCGTCCGGCACCCGGTCCTTCATCGTTTCCCGCCCCGCCACGCCCCGCATCTCCGCGGGCCGGGCCCGCCGGCGTCGAGCCCGTCCAGCGACAGCGTGCCCTCGGAGGCCGCGGCACCCGGCGGCAGTCCGAACGCCGCCTCGACCCGCTTCGGCACCGGTGTCAGTCCCAGCAGTCCGGTCACCAGCAGGCCCGCCAGATGGTGCCAGGCCGGCGCCCGGCGGATCATCGCGTGGTCACTGCCCGGGATCGTCACCAGACAGGTCCGGGCACCCGCGCGGCGTGCCCTGGCCATCAGCGACTGGGACGCGAGAGGACTCGTCACCCGGTCCCGGGTGCTGTGCAGGAGGACGACGTCCCGGCCCGCGAGCTGCGTCACCGGATCGCCGGGCGGACACCACGGGGCGAGGCCCACCACGGAGCGGACCAGCGGGTGGCCCGCGGCGTGGAGGGCGGCGCGGGCGCCCATGGAGTGGCCGAGAAGGACCACGGGGATGTCCCCCGCCTCACGCCGCAGCGCGTCCAGCACCCGCAGGACGTCGTGCAGGGGGTCCTCGCGGAAGCCGTTCCAGCCCCGGTGCGTGTAGCGGACCCGCTGGACGCGCACACCGGAGTCCCCGCGTACCGCTCGGGCCACCACGCGCGCGACCGGCAGCATCCGCAGACCGGGCAGGTTCAGGGCTCCGGGCGCCGGCGCGGCCAGGCCCGTCTCGTATCCGCCGTGGAGGACGAGCACGGCTGCCGACGGCGGTCTTCCGGCCACACGTACCTCCAGACAGGTGTGCGGGGGCCGACGCCCTCGCACTCCCCCCGTGTTCGGGCCCGGAAGGCCCGCGGACGGGGCGAGCGTGTCGATGCGTCAGACGTGCCGTTCACTGTACGGGGAACGGCCCCCTCACCTACGCGACCCAAGGAGTGCGGACATGGCGGCAGGACCCCGGATCGGCACGAGCGCACCGGACTTCACCCTTCCCGGCGGCACCCTCGCCGACGACGCCTTCGAGCGGCGCGACTTCACGCTGTCCGCCGCGCGCGGCAGGGCCGTCGTCCTCGCCTTCTATCCCGGTGACGACACGGCGGTCTGCACGAAGCAGCTCTGCTCCTACTCCTCCGGCTTCGAGACCTTCGAGGGCCTCGGCGCCGAGGTCTGGGGAATCAGTCCACAGGGTGTGGACAGCCACGAGTCCTTCGCCCGCGGGCACGGTCTGCGCATGCCGCTGCTGGCCGACACGGGGCGGGAGGCCGCCAGGGCCTACGGGGTCGCCGCTCCCGGCATCGGCGTACGCCGGTCCGTGTTCCTGATCGGGCCGGACGGCGTGCTGCGGTGGAAGCACGTCGCTCTGCTCGGTGCCACGTTCCAGTCGCTCGACACCCTCGCGCAACATCTCTCCGGCATCGGAACTCCGTGAAAACTGCCGGACTCCGGCAGTACCCCCACAACGCCCTTCATGGGACCATTCAGCCAGTTCGACGGAAGCCTGTCGGGGGACAGCGAACACCGGGGGAGTGATCACGTGACCGTTCTTCTCGGTCTGGGCATCGCGGGGATAGCGCTGCTCACCCTCTCCCTGATCTTCGACGGCATCCTGGAAGGGCTCCTCGGTGACGCGCTGGGCGGGCTGCTGAACGGATTCTTCGACGGCCTGCTCTCGCTGCCGGTCATCGCCGGCTTCCTGTCCATGCTCGGCTTCGGCGGCGCGATCGTGCTCGGCACCACCGGTGCCGGCATCCCCGTGGCGCTCGCGGCCGGTGCCGCGGCGGGCCTCGTCGCGGCCTGGCTGACCTGGAAGTTCAGCCAGGCCCTGATGCGGGACCAGACCACGGCCACACCACGCGGTGACGATCTCGTCGGCACCTCCGGGTCCGTCGTCACGCCCATCCCTGCCGACGGCTACGGCGAGGTGCTGCTGCGACTCGCGGGCCAGACCGTCAAGTTCTCCGCGAAGAGCGCCGTCCCGGTGGAACGCGGCGCGGAGATCTGGGTGGAGTCCACCCTCTCGACCACCGCGGTCACGGTCCGCCCCGTCGAGCGCTGACCATCACCGACACACAGACGCCTGTCCGAAAACCCGTACAGCCGAACACACTGCCGTCCCGTCGGGAGGGCAGGGGGGAACCGCTCATGAGTCCAGTAGTGATCGCCATCATCGGAATCGTCGTACTAGTCGTTCTCCTGGCCCTCGCCGTGATCACCCGGTACAAGGTCGCGGGCCCCAGCCAGGCCTTCATCATCACGGGCCGCCGCGGCAAGAAGTCCACCGATCCCGTGACCGGCCGCACGAGCATCGACAACAGCGGTCAGAAGGTCGTCGTCGGCGGCGGCGTCTTCGTCGTGCCGTTCGTCCAGCAGAAGTTCACCCTGGACCTCTCCAGCCGGCACATCCCCGTCGCGGTGCGCGGCGCCGTCACCCTGCGCGGGGTGAAGTCCAACCTGGAAGGCGTCGCGATCGTCAAGGTCGGCGGCAGCGAGGACGCGATCCGCGCGGCGGCCCAGCGCTTCCTCCAGCAGCAGAACGGCATCGTCGGCTTCACCCAGGAAGTGCTCTCCGGCGCCCTCCGCGCCATCGTCGGCCGCATGTCCGTCGAGGACATCATCCGCGACCGGGCCGCGTTCGCCGGCCAGGTCGCCGAGGAGGCCGAGGCCAGCCTCTCGGGTCAGGGCCTCATCCTGGACGCCTTCCAGATCCAGGACATCACCACCGAGGGCTCCTACCTCGAGGACCTCGGCCGCCCCGAGGCCGCCCGCGCCAAGCAGGAGGCCGACATCGCCGAGGCCATCGCCCGGCGCGCCTCCGAGCAGGCCCGGCTGAAGGCCGCCGAGGAGATCGCCGTGGCCGAGCGGACGTTCTACCTCAAGCAGGCGGAGATCAAGGCGGAGACGGAAGCCGCGGCTGCCAAGGCCAACGCCGCGGGCCCGCTCGCGGAGGCGGCCCGCCAGCAGGAGGTCCTCGCGGAACAGGAGAAGGTCGCCCAGCGCCAGGCGGCCCTGACCGACCGCGAGCTCGACACGAAGGTCCGCAAGCCCGCGGACGCCGCCCGCTACCGGGCTGAGCAGGAGGCCGAGGCCCGACGCATCGCCCAGGTCAAGGAGGCCGAGGCCGACGCCGAGCGCTCGCGCCTGACCGGTCAGGGTGAGAAGCTGCACCGCTCCGCCCTGGCCGAGGCCGTACGCATCGAGGGCGAGTCCGAAGCCGCGGCCATCGCCGCGAAGGGCGCCGCCGAGGCCGAGGCCATGCACAAGAAGGCCGACGCCTTCGCCCGGTACGGCGACGCGGCCGTGCTCCAGATGCTGGTCGAGGTGCTCCCCCAGGTCGTCGCCAAGGCGTCCGAGCCCCTGAGCGCCATCGACAAGATGACGGTCATCTCGACGGACGGCGCCGGGCAGCTGTCCCGCACGGTCACCGACAACGTGGTCCAGGGCCTGGAACTCCTCAACTCCACCACGGGGGTCGACCTGGGCGCCCTGCTCCGGAATCTGCAGGGCAAGGCGGGCGGCCCCGCGCCGACGGTCCCCGCCCCGGCGCCGGACGGCGAGAAGATCGAGATCAAGGACTGACCGGACGTCCTCACGTGCCCGGCCGGGCATCCGTTCGTCCGGCCGGGCACAGCCGTGTCCACTCCCCCCCCACGGCGCCCGGGCGGCAGGCGACGCGGCACCTCGAGCGGGGCCCCGACCGGTCGGCGGCCCCGGCTGCTGGCCGTGCCGGGGGCCCGCACGCCCGGGGCGGCCTTCAGCAGACCACCGCTACACCGCGTGCCGCGAAGACCTCCTCCTTGCCCGGCACGGCGACCATGTCGGCGCCCAGCACCCTCTTCAGGTTCGGCAGCAGAGGCAGATCGTCCAGCGAACGGACGTCGAAGAGGTCGTCCTCGCCGTCCCAGACGGGAGAGCACTCGTAGAACACCTGGTTGCCGCCGTCGAGGACCAGCTCGTCGACCGTCGCCAACAGCTCGTCGCTGATCTCCAGCGCCTCGAAGTACGCGCGTGACTCCTCCAGCACGGTGTGCTCCCAGCCGTTCTCGTACACATGGGAGTACAGGTCGTCGACTCCCCGGGCACGGAACCGCTCATCGATGCTGAACGCGGGCGTCAGCGTCTCGTCGCCGTACATGAGCGCCTCGACGACCATCAGCTTGAAGTTGAAGTCCTTGAACTCAGCCATGGCGGCATGCAATCACGTCGCACCGACAGGGCGGCCCGGCCCGTGGCCGCGTCCGGCGCACCGTTCAGGCATCCGCCTTCGAGGGCGAGCCGGACGGCGACCCGCGCAGTTCGTCGTTGATGCGCCGGGCCTCCTCGAGCTGGTCCTCGAGGATGACGATGCGGCAGGCGGCGCCCACGGCCATCCCCTCGTCGACGAGTTCGCGGGCCCGTGCGGCGATCTTCAGCTGGTAGCGGGAGTACCGCCGGTGCCCGCCCTCGGAGCGCAGCGGAGTGATCAGGCGCTCGTCACCCAGAGCGCGCAGGAACGCCGGTGTGGTGCCGAGCATCTCTGCGGCCCGGCCCATCGTGAAGGCGGGGAAGTCGTCGTCGTCCAGACGGCGGAAGGAAGCATCTGCGGGCATTTAACCTCTCTCGGAACGCGCTGGAGGGGCCTTGGTGCCATATGGCACCAAGGCCCCGAAGGAAACTGCTACACCATCTGCCGGCTCGAGTACTACGCCGGCTCTCTGTGTCCGCACTGCCGCCCGACGCGCGGTCGGGGATGCGGGGATCGCGAATGCGTGACCGGAGACCACCTGCCTGTCGATGTCCTGCGGTACCCGGGTCAGTACAGATCCGCCCGGGCGATCCTGATGGTGTTCACATCCTCCGTTCTTCCCTCTGGATCAACGTGCCGGTACTGCTGTGGCGGCCCCTCATCACTGCGGGCCACCCGGTCCGGCCGTCAGTCCCGTCACCGTCTGCAACAACCCTGGCTCCGGAACTCCACCGCCGCACCGTCCTGCGGAATTCGTCTGCTGCCCGGCAGTGCGTCCCTGCCGGGCCTTTTCGATCCCTTGGCTACGAGGAAGACGTTAGTCCGGCAGAGCGCGGATGTCTACCCTCGCCATGACAGATTTCCTGATCGGCTGAGCGCCGTACTTCTGCACCCCCTGTCGGCCCATATCTCCGGCCGGTCACGGCCGGGGGTAGTAAAAGCCGCCGGAGCGGGCATCCGGTCTGTCCAGGGAAAAGCGGAACAACCGATCACAGGTGGGGTACGCGCATGACCGACACGACGATGCCCGAGACCGCGACGGCCCCCGCACGGACCGTGGTGCGGGGCGACAGCACGGACAGCATCCACTGGGCCCGCAGGGCGGCCCGCACCTTCACCGACCGTCTCTCCCCCGCACCGGACCCCGACCTGGCCGACACCCTGGTGCTGGTGGTCTCCGAGCTCGTCACCAACGCGCTGCGCCACGGCGGCGGCCGGTTCACCCTCCGGCTCTCCTCGGCCCCCGGCACCGTGACCGCCGCCGTCAGCGACCCCAGCCCCGCGCCCCCTCGCGGGCGGACCCCCGACCTCGACGGCGGCACAGGGGGCTTCGGATGGCACATGGTCCGTCGTCTCACCCAGGCCCTGACCATCACACCCGGGCCGGGCTCCGGGAAGACCGTCCGCGCCCAGCTCGCCCGGTGATCCGCAGAGGCAGCGAAGAGCACCGCTCCCGCACCCGGTCGCGCCCATGGCGGCCGGGTGCCGACGTGTGCCGCGGCTCCCGCCGTGTGCTGCCGCACCGGCCCGGGTGCCCCTGAAGCACCCATTCGGGGGATTCCACGGCCGGATAAGGTAATGGGCGAATAAAAAGCTGATCAAAAGCGTCGCCCTGCCGCCGCGTGTCCCTCGGAGGAAGCCATGGGAACCCACCGCACGTCGCTGCCCGGAGTCGGCGTCCAGTACGACTACACGACCGAGTCGGGGCAGCACATCTCCGTGGTCGTGCATCACGACGGCCGGCGGTTCCTGGGGTTCTACGAGAAGGACGACCCGGATTCATGCGTGCTCTCCGTACCCCTGACCACCAGCGAGGCCACCGGGCTCGCGCACCTCATCGACGCGGCGCCGATCGACGCCGTGCGCACCGAGGGGATCGATCTGGTCACCGAGCACATCCCGCTCGGAACCCGTTCCCCGTACGGCGGGCGGCTGCTCGGGGACACCAGGGCACGGACGCGGACGGGGGCCTCGATCGTGGCCGTGCTGCGCACGCACAGCGCGCACCCCTCGCCGGGTCCTGACTTCCGGCTGGCCATCGGGGACACGCTCGTCGTCGTAGGCACACGCGAGGGCGTCGACACGCTCTCCGAGATCATTGCGGAGGGCTGACCGTGCATGACACGACTGCACTGCTGGTGGAGCTGGGCTCCGTCATCCTGGGGCTCGGCATCATCGGGAGGTTCGCCGGGCGGATAGGCCTCTCGCCGATCCCGCTCTACCTGCTGGCCGGGCTCGCGTTCGGCGAGGGCGGTCTGCTGCCGCTCGGCGCCAGCGAGGAGTTCACCGCCATCGGGGCGGAGATCGGCGTCATCCTCCTCCTGCTCCTGCTCGGGCTGGAGTACAGCGCCTCGGAGCTCGTCACCAGCCTCAAGACGCAGTACCCGTCCGGGGTCGTCGACTTCGTGCTCAACGCGACGCCCGGCGCGGCAGCCGGTCTGATGCTGGGCTGGGGTCCCGTGGGGGCGGTCGCCCTGGCCGGGGTCACATGGATCTCGTCCTCGGGTGTCATCGCCAAGGTGATGACCGACATGGGGAGGCTCGGCAACCGCGAGACGCCCGTCATCCTCGGTGTCCTCGTCATCGAGGACCTCGCCATGGCCGTCTATCTGCCGCTGCTCACCGCGATGCTCGCCGGTGTGGGCCTGGCGGGCGGCAGCATGGCGCTGCTGATCGCCCTCGGCACCGTCGGGTTCGTCCTCTACCTGGCGCTGCGCCACGGCCGGCTCATCAGCCGGGCGGTGTCGTCCGACAACCCGGAGATGCTGCTGCTCGTCGTCCTCGGGCTCACCGTCCTGGTGGCCGGGGTGGCGCAGCAGCTCCAGGTGTCCGCCGCCGTCGGCGCCTTCCTCGTGGGCATCGCCCTCTCCGGCGAGGTCGCCGAGGGCGCGCGCAAGCTGCTGACGCCGCTGCGCGACCTGTTCGCAGCCGTGTTCTTCGTGTTCTTCGGACTGTCCACCGATCCGGCGGAGATCCCGCCCGTCCTGCTGCCCGCGGCACTGCTGGCGATCGTCACTGTCTTCACGAAGATCGGCACCGGCTGGTACGCCTCCCGGCGGGCCGGGATCGGCCCGCGCGGCCGTTGGCGGGCGGGTGGCACCCTGGTCGCGCGCGGGGAGTTCTCGATCGTCATCGCCGGTCTGGCCGTGGCGACGGAACCGCGGATCGGGCCCATCGCGACCGCGTACGTGCTGATCCTGGTGATCGCCGGGCCGCTCACCGCGCGGTGGACGGAACCGGTCGCGTCGAGGCTCCAGGCGGCGCTCGCCGGCAGGCGGAGGAAGCCGGCCGTCGCGGCCGGTCAGCCGATGCCCTCGCACGACGACCTGACGCCGGAGCACGCCGGGCGCGACTCCGACTGACGGGGCGCCGGCGGGGTGGAGCGGAACAGCCGCGCGGAGACCACGAGGGCACACTCCGCTCCACCCCGCCGCCTCGCGAGGCCGGCACCCGCCCCCGGAGCCGGACCGGCCGGGGAAGGGGGCCGGCGGCGGGTCAGAGCTCCTTCGCCGGCCAGTCCAGCAGCCGGGCGCCGATCACCGCCGTCTGGAGCGCGTAGCGGTGCATCGGGTCGGACGGGTCGGACCCGGTCAGCTGATGTATCCGCTCCAGCCGGTAGGTGAGAGCACGCACGCTCAGCGACAGTCTGCGGGCGGTCTCCGCGGCGACACAGCCCGCGTCGAAGTACACGGACAGCGTCCTCAGCAGTGGCTCCGCACCGCCCCGCGCCTCCCTGAGCGGACCGAGCTCGCTGCGCACCAGATCGGCCATCGCCTGCCGGTCCCGGGTCAGCACCGGGTAGACCAGCAGGTCGGCGGCGTACAGCACCGGGTCGTCCAGCTCCATCCGAGAGGCCAGATCGAGCGCCTCGAGCGCCTCGTCGTACGAGTGGACCACTCCTCCGGGCCCCCGGTGCGGGCGGCCGACCGCGACCTGGTGGCCGTCCGTGGCGGCGTGCGCCTGCTTGGCGAAGTACCGCAGGACGTCCGGCTGGCTGCCGGGGGCTATGCAGACGAGGCGTCCGTCCTTCGTCGTGAGCAGGATCTTGCGGCCGCTGAAGCGCGCGAGCATCGCCGACTCCACGCTGCGGGGCACGGCGTCCGACTCGGTGTACGCCTCGGGGCCCGCCGCCACCGCGACGGCGTGGGCGCGGGAGAGCCGCAGCCCGAACCGGCTGGCACGCTCCGCGAGCCTGCCCATGTCACTGCGCCCGTACAGCAGGTCGTCGATGAACTCGCGCCGCGCCGCTTCCTCGCGCCGCACGGTGAGGCGCTGCGCCCGCTCGAAGCCCTCCGCGAAGGCGTCGACGGCCTGTTCGACGGCGCCCAGCACGGCGTCGGCTGCGGACGCGCCCGCCACGGCGTGCGGCCACGCGGTGCGGGTGGCCGAGAGATGCCGGTTCACCAGGGCCCTCAGCTGATGTCCCGCCTCCGCGGCCTCCCGGCCGAGGGCGCGCCGCGTCTCCAGTTCGTCCCGGGTGAGCCGGCGGCCGGTCTCCGCCACCTCCGCCAGGATGTGGGCGTAACCCTCCAGGAACCTACCGGGGATCTCGGGCTCCGCCACCGCGCACTCCTTCACACATCAACAGCACTGTCATCCTCCCAACGCCCGAGGACGGATGCCGGTGCCCGGCAGGCGGGACCCGCGAAGCCTGCCGGGTTACGGCAGTGCGCCCGGGCCGCCCGGATGACACGATTCGTTCAGCAACACACGGGGGAAGTACGGGGGTTACGGGGGATCACGGGGGAAGGAGCCGGCTGCTGCGCGCCGTTCGCGGTGTCGCGGCGCCGGCGTCCCCGCCCACCCGGCGCCGGCCGTCCCCCGGGACCGAACGGCGTCGCAGGGGGTGGACCGGATGACCGACATCGTTTCCGCGGCAGTCACCTTCCCGGCCGTCGTCTTCGGTGCCGCACTGGTGGTCGTCGTCTGTTTCTGGCTCCTGGTGCTGGCCGGAGCCGCCGCGCACGACTCCTTCGACACCGACCTCGACAGCGAGGCGGTCGGATTCGGCGGGTTGCCCGTCTCCGTCTCGGTGTCGCTGTTCGTCCTCATCGCCTGGCTCATCGGCCTGACCGGATCGTTCCTCGTGCTCCGGGGCGGAACCACCGGCACCCTGCGGGCCGTGTTCCACCTCGTCGTACTGGCGGGGGCGCTCCTGACCGCCTGGTGGGCGGTCCGTCTGCTCGCACGCCGCCTCCGGCGGTTCTTCACCGCTGATCCGCCCCCGCCCCGGCAGGACCTCCCGGACCGGATCCGCGCGCCGTGGGACGCGGGACGCGCCCCGCGTCCGCCCTCCTCGCCGCCCGGGCCGTCGTCCTCCCGGTGAGCACGGCCTCGCGGAACGCGGTGCGCGGCGCCGCGGACACCGGGACGGGTGTCCACGCCCCCGTCACGCGATGATCACCGACACGCCCGACCGAACCGGAGGGACCAAGGCATGCTGGGTTCCGTGTCCACACTTCCTCGTCAGCCCCAACGCCCCCCGGACAGCGGCCACATGGTGGTCTGCGGTGACGACACCCTCGCCCGCAGGCTCGCCGTGGAACTGCGGTACGTGTACGGGGAGCGGGTCACTCTGCTGGTCCCGCCGGGCCGTGACACCAGCAGGCCGGAGCTGCCGCTGACCCAGCGCGCCCGGGCGGGCGCCCTGTTCGGGCGCATGTCCGCGGCGATGAGCCGCAACGGGGCGGGCAGCGGCGGTGACGGCGACACGAACGCCGGAGTCGAGGCCGTCCGCATCATGGAGGCGCACGAGCCCTCCGACGACGTGCTGGAGGAGGCGGGCGTCGACCGGGCCGCCGCGCTCGCGCTCGTCTACGACGACGACGAGCTCAACATCCGCGCCGCTCTGACGGCCCGGAGGCTCAATCCGCGCCTGCGCCTCGTCATCCGCCTCTACAACCGCAAGCTCGGCCAGCACCTGGAGGCGCTGCTCGACCAGGCGGCGGCCGTCTCCATGCCCGGTCTCGACCCGGCCGCGCTGGACGCCGCCACCACCGTCCTGTCCGACGCCGACACCGCCGCACCCGCCCTGGCGGCCACCGCGCTGACCGGCAGCAGCAAGGTCATCCAGGCCGAGGGCCTGCTCCTGCGGGCCGTCGAACGCACCCCTCCCCGGCCGGGTGAACTGGCCGATCCCGGGCTGTGCACCCTCGCGCTGCTCTCCTCCACCAGTCAGGACCCGG
Organism: Streptomyces sp. ALB3; assembly: GCF_044385685.1. Taxonomy (NCBI): domain Bacteria; kingdom Bacillati; phylum Actinomycetota; class Actinomycetes; order Kitasatosporales; family Streptomycetaceae; genus Streptomyces; species Streptomyces sp. ALB3. The sequence goes on from NZ_JBISCE010000046.1 coordinate 288,769, forward strand.
CCGGGGCCGAGGGTTCCGACAGCAGTGGCGCGGAGGGGCCGCAGCTGCTTCCCGACCTGGCGACGGTGAACGCCGCCACGGGCCGGGGCACGATCGTCCTGGAAGCCATCCGTCAGGCGGGGCAGGACCGGGCACCCGCCCGCATGGGAGGCAGGGGCGCGCCACTGGGCCAGGTCTTCTCGCGGAGGCTGCGCTGGTCGGCACTGGGGGTCGCCGCCGCCGTCGTCGGCCTGGCCGTCGCCTCGGTGATCACCACGGGTGACAGCCCGCTGCACGCCGCCTACCTGACCCTGCTCGACCTGCTGGCGATGGGCGACCCGGCGGTCGAGGGCTCCGACCCCGCGTCCCGCCAGGTCATCCAGCTCCTCTCCGGCATGGCGGGTCTCCTGCTGCTGCCCCTGCTGGTCGCCGCCGTCCTGGAGGCGTTCGGCTCGCTGCGCACCGCGTCGTCGCTGCGCCGCCCCCCGCGTGGTCTGTCCGGCCATGTGGTCCTGCTGGGGCTGGGCAAGATAGGCACGAGGGTCCTGGTGCGGCTCCGCGAGCTCGACATCCCCGTGGTGGTGGTCGAGGAGGACCCCGAGGCGCGCGGCATCCCACTGGCCCGCAGCCTGCACGTCCCGACGGTCCTGGGTGACGTGACCCAGGAGGGCGTACTGGAGGCGGCGAAGATCCGCCGGGCCCACGCCCTGCTGGCCCTGACCAGCGTCGACACCACGAACCTCGAGGCCACGCTCTACGCCCGCTCGGTGAAGCCGGACCTCCGCGTGGCACTGCGCCTGTACGACGACGAGTTCGCCACCGCCGTCTACCGCACCCTGCGTACGGCTCACCCGGGGGCCCTGACCCGCTCCCGCTCCGTGTCCCATCTGGCCGCGCCGTCCTTCGCGGTGGCCATGATGGGCCGGCAGATCCTGGGCGCGGTCCCGGTGGAGCGCAAGGTGATGCTCTTCGCGGCCCTCGAGGTGGCGGGCCACCCCCAGCTGGAGGGCCGGACCGTCGAGCAGGCCTTCCGGGCGGGCGCCTGGCGGGTCCTGGCCCTGGACGCCACCCCGCCCGCCGACCGCGTCCCGGACCTCGCCGCCGTGCCGCCGTACGACCCCCGCGCCCCGACGGGTCAGGGGGCGCCGGACCGGCCCGCCGGCCTGGTCTGGGATCTGCACCCGGGTTACGTGCTGCGGCGTGAGGACCGGGTGGTGATCGCCGCGACCCGGCGCGGGCTGGCCGAGCTGCTGCGCGGGCGGCGCCCCGTGGCCCGCCCCTGAGCCGTGGCTCTCCCCTGCGGGGCCGGGGCTGGGAACGGAGCGGCGGGTGACGGGGTCAGCGGAACATTCCCATCGCTTCCCGCACCTCCCCCAGGGTCGCCTCGGCCACGGCGTTCGCCCGCTCGTTCCCTTCCCGCAGCACGGCCCTCACGTAGGCCATGTCCTGCGCGTACTCCGCCCGCCTGGCACGGATGGGGGCCATGCGCGCGTTGACGGCCTCCGTCACGGTGCGCTTGAGCCCGGCTGCGCCGGCGTTCCCGATCTCCTCCGCGACCTCGTGCGGGTCGCGGTCGAGGCAGAGCGCCGCCAGCAGTACCAGGCTCGACACCCCGGGCCGCCGGGCCGGGTCGTAGGTGATGTGCCGGTCGGCGTCGGTGGTGGCGCCCCTGATCAGCCGGGCGGTCCGGTCGGCGTCGGCACTCAGGGCGATGGCGTTGCCACGGCTCTTGCTCATCTTGGTGGCGTCGGTGCCGAGCAGCAGCGGCGCGGCGGAGAGCAGCGCGTCGGGCTCGGGGAACACGTCTGCGTACCGCTCGTTGAAGCGGCGGGCGACGGTGCGGGTGATCTCCAGGTGGGGCAGCTGGTCCTGGCCGACGGGCACGAGGTTGCCCTTGCAGAACAGGATGTCGGCGGCCTGGTGCACCGGGTAGGTGTACATGAGACCGCTGACGGCGGCCTGCCTGGAGTGCGCGATCTCGTCCTTCACGGTGGGGTTGCGGCCGAGCTCGGCGACGGAGACGAGGGACAGGAACGGCAGCAGCAGCTGGTTGAGGGCGGGGACAGCGCTGTGGTTGAAGACCGTCGTACGGGCGGGGTCGATCCCGATGGCGAGGTAGTCCAGGAGGAGCCCCTCGACGTGCTCGGTGAGCCGCTCGGCGACGTCCCGGTCGGTGAGGACCTGGTAGTCGGCGACGAGCACGAAGACGTCCACGCCGAGGTCCTGGAGCCGCACCCGGTTGTGGAGGGTGCCGAAGTAGTGCCCGAGGTGCAGGGCACCGGTGGGTCTGTCCCCGGTGAGGACGCGGAAGCGGCCGGGTTCCGCGGTGAGCTGCTGCTCCAGTTCGGCGCTGCGGCGTACGGCGGGGCTGATGGCCAGGCCGTCTGCGGTCAGGGTCACGGGGCTCTCCTCGCTGGCGGTGTACGCGTGGAGGACGGCCCGTCGCAGGGTGCCGGGGCGAAGTGAAGGGCCGTCCGATGTCGAACGGCCCTCGTTCCGCGCAGATGCGGGTGGCCGCTCCTAGGAGGAGCGCCACCAGTTCCGGCACGGTACGGAGGTCATGGGCCGAGTCTAGCGCCAGCCGGCACCCCGGAACGCGGACGTTTCTCCTGACGGCCGGCCCGGGGAGGGCCGGAATAGGAAGGGGTGGTGCCCCGTTGTAGGGTGTGTTCACATAGTTCAACGTTCAACCAAGTCGCTCAACACTTTCTGGAGGCGGGCGCCATGCAGTTCGGGATCTTCACCGTCGGGGATGTCACCACCGACCCCACGACCGGTACGGCACCGAGCGAGAACGAGCGGATCAAGGCGACCCTCGCGATCGCGCTCAAGGCCGAGGAAGTGGGTCTGGACGTCTTCGCGACCGGCGAGCACCACAACCCGCCGTTCGTCCCGTCCTCACCGACGACCACGCTCGGCTACATCGCCGCCCGCACCGAGAACCTGATCCTCTCGACCTCCACCACGCTGATCACCACCAATGACCCGGTGAAGATCGCCGAGGACTACGCCACGCTCCAGCACCTGGCCGACGGCCGCGTCGACCTGATGATGGGCCGCGGCAACACCGGCCCGGTCTACCCCTGGTTCGGCAAGGACATCCGTCAGGGCATCCCGCTCGCGATCGAGAACTACGCCCTGCTGCACAAGCTGTGGCGCGAGGACGTCGTCGACTGGGAGGGGAAGTTCCGCACCCCGCTGCAGTCCTTCACCGCCACCCCGCGCCCACTGGACGGCGTCCCGCCGTTCGTCTGGCACGGCTCGATCCGCTCCCCGGAGATCGCGGAGCAGGCCGCCTACTACGGTGACGGGTTCTTCCACAACAACATCTTCTGGCCCATGGAGCACACGAGGAAGATGGTCGACCTCTACCGGCGCCGCTATGCCCACTACGGCCACGGCACCGCCGAACAAGCCGTCGTGGGCCTCGGCGGGCAGGTCTTCATGCGGAAGAACTCGCAGGACGCGGTCCGGGAGTTCCGCCCGTACTTCGACAACGCGCCGGTCTACGGGCACGGGCCCTCCCTGGAGGACTTCACCCAGCAGACGCCGCTGACCGTCGGCTCCCCGCAGGAGGTCATCGAGCGGACCCTGTCCTTCCGCGAGGACGTCGGCGACTACCAGCGCCAGCTGTTCCTGATGGACCACGCGGGACTGCCGCTGAAGACGGTCCTGGAACAGCTCGACATCCTGGGCGAGGAGGTCGTGCCCGTCCTGCGCAAGGAGTTCGCCCGCCTGCGCCCCGCCGGAGTCCCGGACGCCCCCGTCCACCCCGCGGTCGCCGCCGCCCGCGCCGCCGCCGCGGCAGACCCGAAGGAGCTCCGATGACCGCCACCGCCCCCCTGAGGATCGTCGCGGTCGCGGCCGGACTCAGCAGCCCCTCGTCCACCCGGCTGCTGGCCGACCGGCTCGCCGAGGCCGCCCGCGAGAGGCTGGCGGCCGGGCAGGACCGTCCCGTCGAGGTCCAGGTCGTCGAACTGCGCGACCTGGCCGTCGACATCGCCAACCACCTGGTCACCGGCTTCGCTCCGGCCGGCCTGAGGCAGGCACTCGACGCGGTGTCCGGGGCGGACGGGCTGATCGCCGTGACGCCCGTCTTCACCGCCTCGTACAGCGGTCTGTTCAAGTCGTTCTTCGACCTGGTCGACAACACCGCGCTGACGGGCAAGCCCGTCGTCATCGCGGCGACCGGCGGAACGCCCCGGCACTCGCTGGTCCTGGAGCACGCGATGCGCCCGCTCTTCGCCTACCTGCGGGCCGTCGTCCTGCCGACCGCCGTCTACGCCGCGTCGGAGGACTGGGGCTCGCAGGGGGACGAGTACACCGAAGGACTGCCCTCCCGCATCCGGCGCGCGGGAGGCGAACTCGCCTCCGCCGTCACCGGGGGACGGACCGTCTCCGGCGCCACCCGGGCCCTCACCCTCGAAGACGGTGAGGACGCGGTCGTCCCGTTCGCCCAGCAGCTCGCGGCACTGCGGACCGGTTGACCCGGCATCGGGGGCCACCCCCAGCCCCCGATGTCCTGGTTGACTACAGTTAGCCCCTGTATGCCGTAGATGTTCGGACACACTGGAGGCAGACATGGGCAGGATCGTCGTGGGCGTCGACGGATCGGACGCGTCACTCAAAGCACTGCGCTGGGCCGTACGCCAGGCAGGGCTGACCGGCGACACGGTCGAGGCGGTGAACAGCTGGGAGTACCCCGCTACCAGCTGGGCGTCCATGATGCCGGGCATGCCGGAGGACTTCGACCCGCAGGCCGTGGCGACCGTGGCGCTCACCGAGGCACTGGAGGAGGCCCTCGGCGTCGAGGGGGCCGCGGCGGTCGAGAAGATCGTCGTGATCGGCAACCCCGCCCAGTCGCTGCTGGACCGCTCCAAGGGGGCGAACCTGCTGGTCGTCGGTGCGCGCGGCTACAGCGGCTTCAAGGCGACGCTGCTCGGCTCGGTCAGCCTCCATGTCACCCAGCACGCCACCTGCCCGGTCACCGTCGTCCGCGACTGAGCGGCCGGCGCCCTCCCGCCCCGGCCGCACACCACGGCCGGGCCCTCGGCCCGCCCGTGGTGTGTCAGCCGTGCGACACGGCCGGCCACCCGGCCGGCTCCTCCGTGGGCCCCGCCGTCACGTGCGGTCGTGCCGTCACTTGCGGTTGTAGAGCCTCATCGTCACCGCGCCGAAGACCACCACGAGGAGCGCGGACCAGCCCAGCGACCAGGCGATGTCCGTCGCGGGCCAGTTACCCGCCATCAGCTCCCGCACCGCGGCGGCGAGGTGCGTCACCGGGCTGTTGTTCACGAACGCCTGCAGCCATCCGGGCATGGTGCCGGGGTCGACGAAGACGTTGCTCAGGAACGTCAGCGGGAAGATCACCATCATGCTGACGCCCATCACCGACTTCTCGGTGCGCAGCATCAGGCCGAACATCGTCCAGATCCACGAGAACGCGAACGAGAACACCAGCAGCAGCGCGACCCCCGCGAGGACGCCCAGCACACCGCCGTCCGGCCGGTAGCCGATGACGAGGCCCACCACGAGCATCACGGCCGAGGCCAGCAGGTAGCGCACGACATCGCCCAGCAGGTAGCCGACCATCGGCGCGGGCCGCCAGATCGGCAGTGTGCGGAATCGGTCGAACACGCCCTTCGCGATGTCGGTGTTGACCGCGAGGCCCGTGTACATCGTGATCATCACGACGCTCATGACGAGGATTCCGGGCAGCAGGAACTGGATGTACCCCTCGGTGGAGCCGGCCAGCGCCCCGCCGAAGAGGTACGTGAACATCAGCACCATCATGATCGGGAAGACCGTCACGTCGAACAGCTGCTCAGGGACGTGCTTGATCTTCAGCATGGCCCGCCACCCGAAGGTCAGCGACGCCGACAGCGCGCTGGGCCTGCGAGGACGTTCCTGGCCGACCAGCAGGGAGGACAGCGTCTCCGCGTCCGGCGCCACGAGCTCCGCGTCGGTGCTCTCGGTCCTGGTGGGCGCCGTGCTCACGCCGCCACCCCCTTCTTGTCCGTGAGTGCGAGGAAGACCTCGTCCAGGCTGGGCTGGCCCAGCGCGAAGTTGTCCACGTGGATTCCGCACCTGGCCAGCTCCGCCAGCGCCCGGGAGGCCTGCTCGGCCGCCCCCTTCTCGGTGCCGTGGCCCCCGACGCGTGCGGTCAGGGCCACCGGGTCGTGGTCCAGCTGCACCGTGGCGTCCAGCACGAGTGCCAGCACCCGCTCGGCCTCGGGCCGCTGCCCGGGATCGCGCAGGCGGAGGTGGACGGAGCCGGCGCCGACGGACGCCTTGAGCTCGCCTTTCGTCCCCTCCGCGATCACCTTGCCGTGGTCGATCACGGCGATCCGGGAGGCCAGGTGGTCGGCCTCGTCGAGGTACTGGGTGGTCAGCATGACCGTCGTGCCCTGGGCGACGACGGCCCGCACGATGTCCCACACCTGGTTACGGCTGCGCGGGTCGAGCCCGGTGGTCGGTTCGTCGAGGAAGAGGAGGTCCGGCGTGTTCAGGATGGACGCGGCGATGTCGATCCTGCGCCGCATGCCCCCGGAGTAGTTCTTCACCTGCTTGCCCGCCGCCTCGCTCAGCCCGAAGGCCTCGAGGAGCTGCGCGGCCCTGGCCCTCGCGGCGGGCTTGGAGTGCCCGAGGAGCCGGGCCAGCAGTACGAGGTTCTCCGTACCGGTCAGGTCCTCGTCGACCGAGGCGTACTGCCCGGTGAGGCTGACACGGCTGCGGACCGTGTCGGCGTCCTTCACCACGTCGTGGCCGAAGACCTGTGCCCGCCCGGCGTCCGGTCGCAGCAGTGTCGCCAGCATCCTCACGGTGGTGGTCTTCCCGGCTCCGTTGGGCCCCAGGACCCCGTAGACGGTGCCCGCGGGAACGGCGAGATCCACGCCGTCCACCGCACGGTTGTCCCCGAAGACCTTCACCAGCCCCGTGGTCTCGATGGCCAGTTGAGTGCTCATGTGCCCTTCCTTGTCGACGGTGCCGGGTCGGCGGCGCCTCCCCGGGGCCGATGCGTCCACGATGGCACGGTGCTCCCCGGCGGCGGAGCGGATCGGACGGAACGGCCGGGCGCGGCGACCGGACCGGGTCCGGTTGCCGCGCCTCCCGGTCCGTAAGGACGACCGGGTCAGTCCTCACGCGTGTAGTAGAGGTAGAACATCACGCAGGACATCCCCGCGGCGAGTGCCAGGCCGATCGCACTCGACTCCAGCACGCTGTTGCCGTTCAGGCTGGAGAGGAAACCGACCGTGGCCCCTGTCAGCGCCCCGAAGGCCGCCGCCCGCAGCTCCCGCGGCAAGGCCCACCGCACCCGCACGAGCGCGTGGCAGAGCACGGCGAAAGCCACCCCGGAGGCGATGCCGAGCCAGATCTGTCCGCCGGTGGTGGCGCCGCCGTCCCGGTTGATGAAGAAGGCCCAGAAACCGACGATCACACCGAGCGCCGACGGCACGGCCCAGGCGAGCGCGCTGGGCCCGTGGTGTCCCCGGGCGCGGTCCCGCGTCCCGGGGCGCGTCGGCGTCGTCGCGTGTGTGGCCATGGCGTACAGCTCCTTCCGTCCGGCCCCCGTCCCCGTGTTCCTCCAGCGCACACCCGGCCGCTCCGCCCGGCAACTCGAACGGCCTACCGTCCGGGGCGACGGGCCGCCGCACCGGATTGGCTGGAGCCTGTGCGGACCTCTCTCTCAGCGGCTCTCCAGGCGGTACTGCTCGTGCTGCTCGCCGTCCTGGTCCCGGTGAGCGCCCTCTCCGCGTGGGTCGACCTGGAACTCGACGACACCGACCGGTATATCGCCGCCGTCTCCCCGCTCGCCTCCGACGCCGACGTGCAGGGCACCGTGGCCACGCTGGTCACGGACGAGGTGATGAAGAACATCGACGTCGGGCCGCTCCAGGAGACGGTCGAGCAGTTCCTGCACGGAACCGCCCTGTCGTTCACCTCGACCGAGGCGTTCCAGCGGGCCTGGGACAGCGCGAACCGGACGGCGCACGAGGCCGTGACCGCCTCGCTGCACGGGGACGACGGGCAGGCGGTGACCATCGACCTGGCGCCGGTGATCGAGCAGGTGAAGAAGGGACTGGTCGCCGAGGGGGTGCCCTTCGCCGACCGGATCCCGGTCCGGGAGACCTCGATCACCGTGCTGTCGGCCGACCGCGCCGACGGCCTGCGGTCCTCGTTCCAGTGGCTGCGGTCCCGCGGTGTCCGGCCGGCCGTGGGAACGGTGGTTCTGCTCGTCCTGGCCCTGGGCCTCGCGCTCGCACGCGGCGGCCTGCGGACCGGCCTGTCGACCGCGGCCGTGGCCGGCGGCGGTCTGGTGCTCGGTGCGGTCCTCCTGCGGATCGCCGTCGCCGTCGGCCGGGCCCGGGTGCTCGACCAGGTGCCGGGGACCGACCGTGGCGGCGCCGGCGCGGTCTACGACGCGCTGACCGCCTCCCTGCGGACGACGGTGTGGGTCGTGCTCCTCGTCGGGGCGGTCCTCGTCGTCGGCGGCATCGTGGGACGGATCGTGGCAGCCCGTCGGGTCGTGGCAGCCCGTCGGGGGTGAGGGCCCGGGCCCGGCCTTCGGTAGCGGGTGAGCGGCCGGCAGGCCCCGGCGTGCCCTTTCGGTCGTGCGCGCGGCGGGACAGCGGGGCCCGCCGGCCGGCGCCGCTCACGGTCCGGTGACCGGGCGTACCCGGCCCGACATGCGTGGGGGCGGGGGCCGGGCGACAGTGGGACTCGTGGGACCGGGGGCGAGTGAAAGGTCTGCCGCATGCGAGCCGTCGCCGTCAACGCGTTCCGCACCGAGCCCTGTCTCGTCGAGGTGCCGAAGCCCGGCCCCGAGGCCGGTGAGGTGCGGGTGAAGGTGGAGTACGCGGCGCTCAACCCGCTCGACTGGCAGACCGCGGACGGCGACTCGGAGGCGGACGTACCCGCTGTCTTCCCGTTCGTCCTGGGCACCGACTTCGCCGGCCGGGTGGACATGATCGGCAGCGGCGACAACGCCTTCCGGGTCGGCGACCCGGTCTTCGGCCGGGTGGCGGCGCGGCCCCCCGGGCGCTGCGGTGCGTACAGCGAATACCTCTGCGTCCCGCAGGATTCACCGATCGCCCTGGTCCCACGCGACGTGCCGCTCCGCCTCGCGGCGGCGCTCCCGTCGGCAGGCACGACCGCCACGCAGATCCTGTCGAGTACGGCCGTGCGCAGCGGGCTGAGCCTGCTCGTCATCGGGGCGACGGGAGGGGTCGGCAGCTTCCTGACCCAGCTGGCGGCTGCTCGCGGTACCCGGGTCGTCGCCGGTGTGCGGGGCGACGAGGGGCGGCGGATGAGGGCGCTCGGCGCCTCCCTCACCGTCGACACGACCACACGTTCCGGAGCGCTGGAGGCCGAGGTCCGTGAGTTCCACCCGGACGGTGTCGACGCGCTCGTCGACCTCGTCTCCACGGACGCCGCGTCGTTCGCCGCCTATGCGGCCCTGGTGCGCGACGGCGGGATCGTGGTCACGACCCGGGGCGTCGCGGCGCCGCCGGGCGTCGCCTGGGCCGACTTCCGGCTCGCCCCGGCAGCAGCACCGCTGGAGGAGCTGGCCTCCGCCGTGGCGCGCGGAGAGCTGGCCGTGCCCCTCGACATGGAGCTCCCGCTGGAGAAGGCGCCTCAGGCGCTCCTCCAGAACCGCGCGGGCGGGGCGCGCGGCAAGACCGTCTTCGCCATCTGAGGAACACCGGACCTGGAGGGCTCATGGGAGACCAGGACATCTTCGAGAACATCGACGGGCTGATCGCCGAGGAGCGCGCCCTGCGCGCCCGCTCCACCGAGGAGATGGGCCTCTCCGCCGAGGAGCGGTCACGGCTGCGCGAGCTGGAGGTCCGGCTGGACCAGTGCTGGGACCTGCTTCGGCAGCGTCGCGCACTCAGCGAGTACGGCGAGGACCCCTCGGCGGCGCGGGTACGCCCCGCCGAGGAGGTGGAGGGTTACGAGAGCTGAGAGCCGGAACGCACGGCCGGGTGGGCCCGCCCCGGGAGTGCCGGTGGTGTCGGGCCCGGCCCGAGACGTCTCCGGGCGGGCGGCGGGGCCGGACTCACGCCCCGTCCGGGCCTCTTCCCTGGAGACGCTCCATCTCACGGCGGTCCCGCTTGGTCGGGCGGCCCGCGCCCCGGTCGCGCACGGGTACCTGGAGCGCGACTTCGCGCGGCGGCGGGGGCGGGCTGTTGTCGACGAAGCACTCCGCCGCCACCGGCGGGCCCACCCGCTTCCTCACGATCCTGGACACGACCACGACCCGGTCCCGGCCCGCGTGCCTCAGCCGCACCTCGTCGCCCGCACGCAGCGCCTGGGCGGGCTTGGCGCGCTCGCCGTTGACGCGCACGTGCCCCGCACGGCAGGCGGCAGCGGCCTGCGACCGGGTCTTCGTCAGCCGGACCGCCCAGATCCAGGCGTCGACCCGGACGCTTCCCTCCGCCTGCGGTGCCTCACCGGAAACCATGCCTACGACTCTAATCCGATGAGGCGTCCCGGTGGGCTCAGGAGCCGGACCCGCTGACGACGCCCGTACCGGCGCCCCGTGGCCGATACCCCCGTCGCCGGGTCCGCCGTACCGGGCCGATGACCGTACGGGCGTCACCGGCCCGGTCGGGCGGGACGTACCGGGCAGCCCGTCCGGCCGGCGCGCCTGGTCATCGGCGGACCGGCCGGTCGGGCCGCGCCACGGTTCCGTCCCTCGTGCCCGTACGCGAGCCGGGCTGCCCATGGCTCACACGCCGATGTCGCTGCCGTCCTTGCGCCAGACGGCGACGACCGACGGGCGGACGATCCTGCCCGGACCGTCCGGCCAGGCACTCGCCGGCTTCTCGACGGAGGCGCCGTCGATCTCACCCGGGTGCTGCACGGCGACGAGGACGCGGCGGTCCTGGATGACCGGCCCGCAGGTCTCCGCACCGGCGGGCACGGTCAGGAACTGCTTGAGCTCACCCCTGCGTTCGCCCTGCGTCGCGACGCCGAACAGTCCGTCGTGCGAGCCGAGCTGGGCACCGTCGGTGGAGATCCACAGATTGCCGTGGGCGTCGAAGGCCACGTTGTCCGGGCAGGAGATGGGGCTGACCTTGTCCTTCGGGAACCCGGCGAAGTAGGTCGCGGGGTCCTCCGGGTCGCCCGCGACGAGGAAGAGCCGCCAGGCGAAGCCGTCGGCCGCGGGGTCGTCCCAGTTCTCCGCGAACTCCAGGACCTGGCCGTGCTTGTTCGCGTTGCGCGGGTTGGCCTCGTCCGCGCCGGGCTTGCCCGCCTTGCCGCGGTCGGTGTTGTTGGTCAGCGCGACGTAGACCCGGCCGGTGCGCGGCGAGGGCTCGACGTCCTCGGGGCGGTCCATCTTCGTCGCGCCGACCTTGTCACCGGCCAGGCGCGTGAAGACGTACACCTCGTCGGCACTCATGCCGGGCACGTGCGAGGTGTCGCCGGTGGCGAGGGGGATCCAGACACCGCTGCCGTCGAACTCACCGTCCGAGGGCAGCTTTCCCGTGCCGTCGAACCCGTCGGCGGGAGAGTCACCGGTCAGCTTGGCGACGTACAGCGTGCCCTCGTCCAGCAGGGTCAGGTTGTGCTCACGCGCCGCCCGCGAGTTCCCCTTCTTCATCCGCTTGCTGGAGACGAACTTGTAGAGGTAGTCGAACCGCTCGTCGTCCCCCATGTAGACGACCGGGCGGCCGTCGGAGGTCAGCCGGGGCTGGGCCGCCTCGTGCTTGAAGCGGCCGAGGGCGGTCCGCTTGCGGGGCGTGGAGTCGGGGTCGTACGGGTCGAGCTCGACGACCCAGCCGAAGCGGTGCGCCTCGTTGGGCTCCTGCGCCAGGTCGAAGCGCTTGTCGAACCGCTCCCACTTGCGCTCGGTCGCGGCCGTACCGATGCCGTAGCGCTTGTCGGTGTCGCGGGAGCCGTTGGCGAAGTACTGGTTGAAGTTCTCCTCGCCGTGCAGCGTGGTGCCCCACGGGGTGGTGCCGCCCGCGCAGTTGTTGAGCGTCCCCAGGACCCTGCTGCCGGTCCGGTCGGCGGAGGTACGCAGCAGAGGGCTGCCCGCGGCCGGGCCCGTCATCCGGAACTCGCTGGTCGCGGTGAGGCGGCGGTTCAGCGGATGGCGGTTGACCGGCACGAGCTTGCCGGTGCGGTTCTCCTCCTGGACGACGACCACGGAGAGTCCGTGCGCCGCCCAGGCGATCTCGACCTGCTCACGGGTCGGGCTGGCCGGATCGTAACCACGGAACATCAGGATCTCGTCCGTGTACTCGTGGTTGGCGACCAGCACCTGCCGGCCGCGCTCACCACGGAGCGGGAGCAGGGAGAGGAAGTCGTTGTTGTAACCGAACTGGCCCGCCTGCGCCTTCGCGGACTGCTTGTCCGGGTCGAAGGCGGGAGCACCCCGCAGGATCGGTTCGCCCCAGCGGATGACCACGTTCTGCCCGTAGCCCTCGGGGATCGTGACCTTGTCGTCCTTGTTGGGTGCGACGGCCGCGAAGCGCAGGCCCCGCGCACCCGTGAGGGTGGGCTTCGGCTTGCCGCCGGGACGGCCCGCGAGCGGCGCCGCCTCGGCGCTCGTCGCCGCCGGGCCGCCGAGAGCGGCCGTTCCGGCGGCGGCCACGGTCACCACGGCGGCGGCGCGCAGCATCGACCGGCGTGACAGGGCACCGGCGATGATGTCGCCGGCGTACTCGTTGTCGCTCGTGTTCGGGATCTCCTGGAAGCAGGCGTCACCGCAGCGATAGCGGCAGGTCAGCGCAGAGCGCCCGCCCGGGTGCGAACCGAGTAGCGGCAGCATTGTGCGCACGTTTTCGTCCCTCCGTCTGTGTGTCATGCGTGAACCTAGGTGCGTATCCACGCCGCACGTGGGACTGCCGGTGAACAGAGGGTGAAGTCCGGGGCACCGCTGCGTTCCCGGCTCGTCAGGTACTCATCCGGCCCTCGTCCAGGACTCGGTGACGACTCGGTTGGAGCTCGGTTGACACAGGGGCGGGCCGCGCCGCCGAACGGCCGGATCCGGCCGCTAACCTTACGTATCCGCCCTGGCCAGGGATCAATTCCCGCAGTACGGACATTTATCGCACCCAACTCATGCGAAAGGCCTCGCCCATGGGCATTCGGAGCTTGCTGCGCAAGGTGTTCGGCCGCACGGAGCAGGACGAGCCGACCACGGCCACCGTCCCGCCCCAGGCCGAGCGCACCCAGCCCACGGAGCCGGAGCCGGACACCACCACTTCGGCGGCCGAGCCCGCGAAGGCCTCGGTACCGGCCCCGGCCTCCTCATCGGACCGGTCCGCCGGTGCCGAGAACGACAGCGGACAGGCGTCGGACCTGGTGGCGGCGGCCTTCGACAAGGCGGCCGCCACTCCGGCGACCACCGCGCCCGCACCGAGAGTTCCGGCCCAGGGGTCGGACCCGGAGGCGAAGCCGGCTGCGGATGCCTCGAAGGCGGAGAAGAACGCGGCTGCGGCGACCGCCGCAGAGGCCACTCCAGCGGTCGCGGCACCGATCACCATCGACATGGACCCGGAGCCGGAACCGCAGGCCGTGGCCGAACCGGCGACGACGCCCACCGCGGAGCCGAAGGCCGCGGAAGCGGACGTCGCGGAGCCGAAGGCCGCGGAAGCCGACGTCGCGGAGCCGAAGGCCACAGAAGCCGACGTCGCGGAGCCGAAGGCCACAGAAGCCGACGAAGCCGAGGTGAAGCCGGGGCCCGAGCCTGAGGTGGCCCCCGAGGCGGCCCCCGAAGCCGACGCTGCGCCCGAGGCGGCGGCCGAAGCGGCCGCGCCCGTCACGGCGCCCCCGGTGGTCGAGAAGCCGGTACCTGCCACCGAGGCCCTCGCCGATGAGGCGAAGGCACCGGAGGCTACCGACGCGGCGAAGACGGTGGAGGTCGCCGACGAGGCCAAGACGCCGGAGGCTGCCGCCGAGCCGCAGAGCGAGCCCGCCGTGGAGGCCGAGCCCGAGGCGACGCCCCAGAAGCCCGCCACCACCGCCGAGCCGAAGGCCGAGCCGGCACCCACCGCCGAGCCGAAGGCCGAGCCGGCACCCACCGCCGAGCCGAAGGCCGCCGCCCCCGGAGCCAAGGCTGCCGCCGCCACGGGCAAGCCCGCTGTCGCCCTCGCCCGCGTCAAGACCGCGGCGCCCGGGCTCGTCGCCTCCTACAAGGCCGCGCAAGCCGGCCTCAAGGCCCACGGGCTGACCGGACTGCGCGCCACCGTGTACCTGGTGCTCGACCGGTCCGGGTCCATGCGGCCGTTCTACAAGGACGGCAGCGCGCAGCACCTGGGCGACCGCACCCTGGCGCTGGCCGCCCACCTGGACGCGAACGCCACCGTGCCCGTCGTCTTCTTCTCGACCGACGTCGACGGCACCGGGGCGATCGACCTCACCGCCCACGAGGGCCGGATCGACGAGCTGCACGCGGGCCTCGGCCGTCTGGGCCGTACGAACTACCACCGTGCCGTCGAGGAGATCGTCACGCACTACGAGAAGTCCGGGGCCACCGGTCCCGCGCTCGTGATCTTCCAGACGGACGGCGCCCCGGATGCCAAGGTCGCCGCCAAGCAGGCGCTGGCGGACGCGGCACGGCTGCCGCTGTTCTTCCAGTTCGTCGCGTTCGGCGACGAGGACGCGAAGGGCTTCGACTTCCTTCGCAGGCTGGACGTCGGCAACGCCGGCTTCTTCCACGCGGGTCCCACCCCCCGCGAGGTGCCCGACGCGACGTTCTACCGGGAGGTGCTCGCCGGACTGCCCGCGTGGGCCGCCGACCGCGGAGTCGTCACGGAGGACTGATCCACCGGCAGCCGTCCGGTCACGGCGGGCCCGCCGTGACCGGACCGCCGTGGGCCCGCGCGAGGGACCGGCAGCCGTCCTCGGTGGGAGCCGCCGTCATCGATGCGAGTGGTTCTCCCACAGGCCGTTAGGATTTCGACCATGGCGGCCACTGGATCCGAGAAGCAGGGGGCGACGGCGTACTACGTCTCGACCCCCATCTACTACGTCAACGACGCTCCTCACCTGGGCCACGCCTACACGACCGTCGCAGGCGACGTGCTCACCCGCTGGCACCGCCAGCGCGGCGAGAAGGTGTGGTACCTCACCGGCACGGACGAGCACGGTCAGAAGATCATGCGCACGGCCGAGGCGAACGACGTCACACCTCAGGCCTGGTGCGACAAGCTCGTCGAGGAGGCGTGGAAGCCCCTCTGGGAGCATCTGAACATCGCGAACGACGACTTCATCCGCACGACGGAGAAGCGGCACACGGACCGTGTGCAGGAGTTCGTGCAGGACCTGTTCGACAAGGACCAGATCTACAAGGGCGGGTACGAGGGCCCGTACTGCGTGGGCTGTGAGGAGTACAAGCTCCCCGGGGACCTGATCGAGGGCGAGGACGGCACGAAACTGTGCCCGATCCACAAGAAGCCGGTGGAACTCCTCAAGGAGGAGAACTACTTCTTCAAGCTGAGCGAGTACGGCCCGAAGCTCATGGAGTTCTACGCGGCCAACCCGGGCTTCATCCAGCCGGAGTCCGCCCGCAACGAGATCGTGAACTTCGTCAAGCAGGGTCTCCAGGACCTGTCGATCTCGCGCTCCACCTTCGACTGGGGCGTCCCGGTCCCGTGGGATCCGAAGCACGTCATCTACGTGTGGATCGACGCCCTGCTCAACTACGCCACGGCGGTCGGCTACGGCGCCAACCAGGAGAAGTTCGACGGCACCTTCCCGGCGAACGTCCACCTGATCGGCAAGGACATCCTGCGCTTCCACTCGGTCATCTGGCCGGCCATGCTGATGGCCCAGGGTCTTCCGCTGCCCGGCAAGGTCGTCGCCAACGGCTGGCTGATGGTCGGCGGCGAGAAGATGTCGAAGTCAAACCTGACCGGCATCAAGCCGCAGGACCTGACCTCGCACTTCGGCGTCGACGCCTACCGCTGGTACTTCCTGCGGGCCATCGCGTACGGCAGCGACGGCTCGTTCTCCTGGGAGGACTTCAGCGCCCGCTACACCTCCGAGCTCGCCAACGACTACGGCAATCTCGCCTCGCGCGTCGCGGCCATGGTCGGCAAGTACTTCGGTGGCGCGCTCCCGGAGGCCACGGCGGCAGGGGACGCCGAGCGAGCGGTCCAGGAGGGCCTGGCCCGGGCCGTCGCCTCCGCCGACCAGAAGATCGGTGAGGACCTGGACTTCCAGGGCGGCATCCTGGCGATCTTCGACTTCGTGAAGCAGGTCAACGGCTACATCACCGAGCAGGAGCCCTGGAAGGTCGCCAAGGACACGTCGGAGGAGGGCCAGGCCCGCCTCGCGACCATCCTGTACACGGCCGCCGAGTCGCTGCGCGGCGTCGCGGTCCTGCTGAACGCCGTGATGCCCGACACCTCGCAGAAGCTGTGGGAGTCCCTGGGCGCGGAGGCGTCCCTGGGTGCCCTGGCCGACCAGCGGGTGCAGGACGCGGGCCGGTGGGGCGGACTGCCCGCCGGCGTCACGGTGACCAAGGGAGCGGTGCTGTTCCCGCGCCTGGAGGAGAAGCCCGCGTAAGCGCTGCCTGCACGGCGAGGAGCCCGGGTCCCCGGTCGCACCGGGGGCCCGGGCTCCTCCCTGTGCCGGACCTCGCGTCACCGGGCCAGCGACGCGGCGTCCCCCATCACGATCACCGGGTACTTCGCGGGATCCAGGGTGAGCAGCAGTTCCCGCATCCGGTCCTCCGTCAGCGAGACGCAGCCCTGCGTGGGCCCGCCGTGGTCCACGTGGATCCAGATGCCGCCACCCCTGTCCTCACCGAGGGGCCGGGTGCGGTCCAGCGGGCTGGTACCCGGGGTGCGGTTGTAGTTGATGGCGACGACGTAGTCGAAGGAACCTTCGAGCGGTTCCCCGAGGAAGCCCTCGCCGCTCACCGCGAAGCGGGACTGCTCGTCGTAGGGGAGCAGCGCGCCCGGGTCCGGCAGCCTGCCTCCCGCGTCGGTGAGGCCGAAGACCCCCGTGGGAGAGCGGAGGTCGCCGGCGAGATGGTGGTCGGTCCAGCCCTTCATGCCGTTGTGGGCGGGCCACGGGCCCGCCCCGGGTCTCCAGCCGAGAGCGGGGTCGTCGAGGTTGTAGAGCACGACCGAGGAGCGGTTGGAATCGGGCCCCTGCCCCGTCACCACGACGGCTTGCCGGGCCGTGGCGGGGATATTCGCCCGGGTCTGCGGACCCAGCGCCGGAATCTCCGCCGGGTCGCGGAGGGGCTCGACGGAGCGGGCTTGCGAGGCCGATCCCGCGGAACCCGCAGCACCGCGGGGCGCAGCGGGGTCGGTGGTCCGCACCGCCCCGGCAGAACAGCCGATGACCAGCAGGAACAGGATGACGAGCATGACGTAGGGGCGACGCGGGACGGACACGGTGCGGGACTCCTCGGTGGGGGCGGACGGGCACTTCCCCTGCCAGTCCTTGCCGGGGCCGACGGACCCCAACCGGAACCGGGGCCATCCGGATGTACCCGGTTCGTGTACCCGAGGTGCCGGCGTCCTCACGCCGACCCGCCCTGTCGTCGTAGCGGAGGCGGAGCCCCCTCCTCGCCGGCCGAGGGCGGTGGCGAGGACGCCGGTTCCGATTCCAGGGCGGCCACGCCCGCGCCCCCGGCGAGAGGCACCCGCTGCCCGGCGACGTCCGTCCTGTGCCCTGACCACCGGCACACCGAAAAAACAGTCCCCGGCCGTCGGCCGGGGACTGTTTCACGTGGAACCGAAGCGGAGGGCTGACGCTTACTTCGCGCCGGTGTCCCTCGCCACCGAGTCCTTGGCCTCGGCCTTCTCCTTCGCCGCCGCGACAGGCTTGCGGAGCTGGATGTTCAGCTCACGCAGACGGGTCTCGTCCAGCTCACTCGGGGCGCCCATCATCAGGTCCTGGGCGTTGCCGTTGAGCGGGAAGGCGATCGTCTCGCGGATGTTGGGCTCGTCGGCCAGCAGCATGACGATGCGGTCGACACCCGGGGCGATGCCGCCGTGCGGCGGGGCGCCGAGCCGGAACGCGCGCAGCATGCCCGCGAACTCGCGCTCGACGGTCTCCGCCTCGTAACCGGCGATCGCGAAGGCCTTGAGCATGACCTCGGGCTCGTGGTTCCGGATGGCGCCGGAGGAGAGCTCGATGCCGTTGCAGACGATGTCGTACTGCCACGCCAGGATGTCGAGCGGGTCCTTCTCCTCCAGGTCCTTCATGCCGCCCTGGGGCATGGAGAAGGGGTTGTGCGAGAAGTCGATCTTCCCGGTCTCCTCGTCCTTCTCGTACATCGGGAAGTCGACGATCCAGCAGAAGCGGAAGACACCGTCCTCGAAGTGGCCGGCGCGCTTCGCGGCCTCGACGCGGACGGCAGACATGATCTTGGAGACCTCGTCGAACTCACCCGCGCCGAAGAAGACCGCGTGGCCGGGGACGAGGGCCAGCCGCTCGGTGAGGGTCTTGACGTCCGCCTCGGTGAGGAACTTCGCGATCGGGCCGGCCAGCGTGCCGTCCTCCCCGACACGGACCCAGGCAAGGCCCTTGGCCCCGTGCTCGACGGCGTACTCACCGAGGCCGTCGAAGAACTTCCGGGACTGGCCCGCGGTGTCCGGCACCGGCAGGGCACGGACGTGCTTGCCCGCGAACGCCTTGAACCCGGAGTCGGCGAACACGTCGGAGATGTCGACGAGCTCCAGCTTGGCCCGGAGGTCCGGCTTGTCGTTGCCGTACTTCAGCATCGACTCGCGGAACGGGATGCGCGGGAAGGGCGAGGTGACCTCGCGGCCGTTGCCGAACTCGGTGAAGAGCTCGGTCATCAGCTTCTCGATCGGCTGGAAGACGTCCTCCTGCTCGACGAACGACATCTCGACGTCGAGCTGGTAGAACTCGCCGGGCGACCGGTCGGCGCGTGCGTCCTCGTCGCGGAAGCAGGGCGCGATCTGGAAGTAGCGGTCGAAGCCGGAGATCATCAGCAGCTGCTTGAACTGCTGCGGCGCCTGCGGAAGTGCGTAGAACTTGCCCGGGTTCAGGCGGGACGGGACGACGAAGTCGCGGGCGCCCTCGGGGGAGGTCGCGGCGAGGATCGGGGTCGCCATCTCGTTGAAGCCGAGGGCCACCATCTTGGAGCGGATGGAGGCGATCACGGACGAGCGCAGCATGATGTTGCGGTGCATGCGTTCGCGGCGCAGGTCGAGGAAGCGGTACTCCAGGCGGCGCTCCTCGTTGACACCGTCCTCGGTGTTGATCGTGAACGGCAGCGGGGCGGCCTCGCCGAGCACCTCGACCTCGGTGACCTCGATCTCGATCTCGCCGGTCGGCAGCTCCGGGTTGACGTTGTCGGCTCCGCGCGCGGAGACCTTGCCGTCGATCCTGACGACGGTCTCCTTGGTCAGCTTCGACAGGGCCTCGTTGCCGGGGGTACCCGGGCGGGCGACGAGCTGTACCAGACCGTAGTGGTCGCGCAGATCGATGAAGAGGATGCCACCCAGGTCTCGGCGATTGTGCAGCCAGCCGCTCAGCCGGACGTCGGTGCCGACGTCAGAGGCGCGGAGCTCGCCGCAGGTGTGGGACCTGTACCGATGCATCGTCGTTCATCCAGTCTTCGCGGTTCGGGGCGGATTGACACCCCAGGCTACCGCCCGTGGCCGTACCGCCTCATTGGCATTGCCGCCGCGCGGCCGTCCGGGACGCGCCCGGCGCGTCCGGCCGCCCGGCTGCCGGGCGGCCGTCCCTCGGTGGCGACCCCGGAGAACATCTTCCTAAAGTGGGGCAATGCGCACCGAGGAGATCCTGGCTGCGATCGGGACCGGTCTGTGGAGCTGGGACAGCTCGTCGGGCACGGTCACGCTCGACGCCGAGGCGGCGCGGCTGGTGGGCCTGCCCCCCGAGCCCATGACCCGCCCCGGCGAGGAGGTGCGCCCCCGCTTCCACCCGGCCGACTGGAACGAGATCGACGGCATCGTGAACTTCGCGATCGCCGAGGGCACGGTGGCCGAGGCCAGGATGCGCATCGTGGACGAGAGCGGTTCGGTCGTACGCACCGTGCGCACCCGGTCCAAGCCCGTCCCGCTGGACACGCCCGGGCGCCACACGTACGTGCTGATGGGCATCCTCCAGGAGGTCGCCCCGCCTCCCGAGGCCACCGCCGCGCAGACCCCGCTGACGGGCGACTGGCGGCGCTCGCGCGAGGCGTTCCTGCTGGACGCGGGCCGGGCGCTGGCCGAGGCCAGGTCGACCGAGGAGGTGCTGCGGGTCGCCGGCTCGCTCTCCATGCCCGGCTTCTCGCCGGACGGACTCGCCGTCTTCGGGGTGGCGGGCGAGCGGCTGACGGTCATCGGGCACCACGGCCACAACGTCGGCGACGAGAAGCCCTTCACCGACATGCCCCTGCAGACGGACTACCCGGCCGCCGAGGTCGTGCGGACCGGCCAGGCGATCTACCTCCCGTCGCGTGAGGAGTACCGGCGCCGCTTCCCGGCCACCTGGCCCCTCGCGCAGGAGTTCGGACGCCAGTCCTGGGCGTTCCTGCCGCTGATCTCGTCCGGCCACACCATGGGCGCCTGGATGGCCGGGTTCCGGCACAACGTGGCCTTCTCGCCGGACGAGCGTTCCGTTCTGTCGACGGTGGCCAGGATGCTGGCTCAGGCACTGACCCGGGCCGGGGAGGCCGAGACCGAGCGCGAGCTGTCCCTGGGCCTCCAGAAGGCGATGAGGCCGTCCCTCGGCCCCGGCGTCCCCGGCCTCACGGTCGCGGCGCGCTACATCCCCACGGGGGGCGGGCTCCAGGTCGGCGGCGACTGGTACGACGTGATCCCGCTCCCCAACGGCCGTATCGCCCTCGTCATCGGTGACGTACAGGGCCACGACGTCCGGGCGGCCGGTCTGATGGGCCAGCTCAGGATCGCCCTGCGCGCGTACGCCGCCGAAGGGCACCGCCCCGACGCCGTCCTCTCGCGCGCCTCCCGCTTCCTGGCCGGGCTGACGGAGACCTACGACCTCACCGACGGTGAGGACCAGGCCGACGTGACGCGCTTCGCGACCTGTCTCTACGCGGAGGCCGACCCCGAGTCGGGCACCCTGGACATCGCCCGGGCGGGCCACCCGGACCCGGTGGTGATCAGCGTCGACGGCACCGCGGTGATCCGGCAGACCGCCGGGGGGATGCCCCTGGGCGTCGAGAAGGACGCCGACTACCCGACGACGCGGGTCGTCCTGGGGCCGGGCGAGACCATCATGCTGTGCACGGACGGCCTCATCGAGACCGGCGGACACGACATGGCCACCGGATGGACCAGGCTCAGACCGGTCCTGGAGAAGCCCGTCGAGGACCTGGAGGAGCTCGCGGACGCCCTCGTGCAGGCCGTACACGGTCCGGGATCGCACTACACGACCGGGCCGCTGGTGGACCGGCGTGAGGACGACATCGCGGTCCTGGTACTGCGCCGCGAGGCGGCGCGGACGCGCCGGACCCCGGGCCGCCGCTCGGCGATGACCATCGCCCAGGCGGAGCCCGAGCGGATCGCCGCCGCCCGGCAGCAGGTGCGGGAGCTGCTGCACGACTGGGCGGACGCCGAGCAGGTCGACTCGGCGGAGCTCATGGTCTCCGAGATGTCCACGAACGTGCTCGTCCACACCGACGGGGACGCGCTGCTCCTGGCGGAGGTCACGGGTGAACGGGGCGAGCGGCGGCTGCGCGTCGAGGTGGCCGACACCAGCGACGAGCTGCCGCACAAGCGGCGGCCGGGGGAGATGGCGTCCAGCGGCCGCGGGCTGGTCCTGATGGAGATGCTCGCCGACGCGTGGGGAGTGGATCCGCGGGGTGAGGGGAAGTCGATCTGGTTCGAGCTGTACGAGTCTGCGGAGCCCGCTGAACTGCGCGCCGTCGCCGGTTCATGACGCGTCGGGCACCGCACGCCTCTCGCCCCGGGCCCCGTGTCCCGTGCGCAGCTCGCCGATCACTCCGAACGCGGCGGCGCACAGGGGAACCGCCAGCAGCATGCCCAGCAGCCCCGCGACACCGGCGCCCGCCGTCAGGGCGATCATGATCATGGCCGGATGCATCTGGACCGTTCGGCTCTGGATGACGGGCTGGAGCACGTGCCCCTCCAGCACCTGGACGGCCAGCACCACGCCCACCGCCCACAACGCGATGACGACGCCCCGGTCGGCCAGCGCCACCAGCACGGCGACGGTGCCGGAGATGAAGGCGCCGAGATACGGGATGTAGGCGCCCACGAAGACCAGCGCCCCCAGGCCCACGGCCCCGGGCACCCGCAGGATCAGGAGGCCCACCGTGATGCACAGCGCGTCGATGAGGGCGATGAAGGTGGTGCCCCGCATGAACCCCTCGACGGCTTCGAAGGCCCTGCGTCCCATGGCCTCCACGAGGTCGCCCGTCCCCCGCGGCGCGACGGTGTGGGCGAGGCGGACGGCACGGTCGGAGTCACGCAGGAAGAAGAACGTCAGCAGCAGGGCCAGGACGGCCGTGGTCACGAGCGATCCGATGAGGCTGATGCCGGTGAGCAGTCCGCCCGCCGCGCCGGCACCGAACTTCTCCACGAGGTTCCTGGCGTTCTCCGCCAGGTCGTCCACGTCGGCGACTCCCGCGATGTCGAGGTGGTCGATGACCCACTGCGCGGCGTCCTTCAAGGAGGCGACGATCTGGTCGCCGGAGTCGACGAGTGCGGTGACGACGATGTAGCCGGCACCGCCGGCCACCGCGACGAGCGCGGCGCACGTGAGTCCGGCCGCCACGGACCTGTTCACCCTGTGGGCTGTCAGCCACCGGTGGACGGGGCCGAGCAGAGCCGTACCGAGCAGGGCCAGCAGGACGGGGGTGACCGCCGTCTTGAGCGCCACGACCAGCCAGACGGCCACTGCCGCCACACCGGCGACCAGGAGCAGGACGCCGCACCAGGCGGCCGTCCGCCGTGCCGCGTCGGGCAGGAGGGGCTTGCGGAGGGACACCCTCCCACCCGATCACGGGCCGGGGGTGGTGTCCCTTCCGCACCGGCGTATGGGTGAGAGCCGTGACCCGTACGTTCCGGTGGCGCCGCCCGGCCGGCCCCGGGAGCCGCCCGGGCCGGCGGACGGATCACATGCCGTGCACCGCCGGGACCTTGCCGAGGCGGCCCGCCTGGAAGTCCTCGAAGGCCTGCTTCAGTTCTTCCTGGGTGTTCATGACGAACGGCCCGTAGTGCGCCATGGGCTCACGGATCGGGCGCCCGCCGAGCAGCACGACCTCCAGGTCCGGCGTGTTGCCGTCCTGCGTCTCGTCGGCGCGGACGGTCAGCGACGACCCCTTGCCGAAGACCGCGGTCTGCCCGGTGTGCACGGGGCGGCGCTCCGCGCCGACGCTCCCGCGCCCCGCGAGGACGTACGCGAGGCCGTTGAACTCCTCGCGCCAGGGCAGCGTCACCTCCGCACCCGGCCGGATGGTCGCGTGGACCATGGTGATCGGGGTGTGCGTGATGCCCGGGCCCTCGTGACCGTCCAGGTCACCGGCGATGACGCGGAGCAGCGCACCGCCGTCCGGGGAGGCGAGGAGCTGGACCTGGCCGCCACGGATGTCCTGGTAGCGGGGCGCCATCATCTTGTCCGCCTTGGGCAGGTTCACCCACAGCTGCAAGCCGTGGAAGAGGCCGCCGGACATGACGAGGGCCTCCGGCGGCGTCTCGATGTGCAGGAGGCCGCTGCCGGCGGTCATCCACTGGGTGTCGCCGTTCTCGATGGAACCGCCGCCGCCGTGGCTGTCCTTGTGGATGAAGCTCCCGTCGATGATGTACGTGACGGTCTCGAAGCCCCGGTGCGGGTGCCAGGGAGTCCCCTTCGGCTCGCCTGCGGCGTACTCCACCTCACCCATCTGGTCCATCATGATGAACGGGTCGAGGTGCCGGTAGTTGATCCCGGCGAAGGCGCGCCGCACCGGGAACCCCTCGCCCTCGAAACCGCTGGGCGCGGTCGTGACGGTCAGCACGGGACGGGCCACGGCCTCGGCCTGGGCCGCCACCTTCGGCAGGGTCAGCGGGTTTTCGACGGTCACTGCGGGCATGGGAGCCACCTCCGGGAGTCTTCTGATCCCAATTTAGTTGAACAGTGAACATCCTGCAAGGCGACGTTCATTCCCCCGCCCCCGCACAGCACCGAGGGCCCGCACCGGGAAGGTGCGGGCCCTCGGACTGCCTCAGGGAGATGCGGACGCCGCTCGGCCGCCTCCGGAGGTACCGCTCTCAGCCGTACATGCGGCGCATCGCGAAGTCCACCATCTGCTCCACGGCCTTGGCGTCGAAGACCATGCGGTGATCACCCTCCATGTCGAGGACGAAGCCGTAGCCGGTCGGCAGCAGGTCGATCACCTCAGCGCCGGTGATGACGAAGTACTTGGACTCCTTGCCCGCGTAGCTCCGGAGCTCCTTGAGCGTGGTGAACATGGGGATCACCGGCTGCTGGGTGTTGTGGAGGGCCAGGAAGCCGGGGTTGTCGCCACGCGGGCAGTAGACCTTCGCCGTGGCGAAGATCTGCTGGAAGTCCTCCGCGGACAGCGAACCGGTCGTGAAGGCCCGTACCGCGTCCGCCAGGGACGGCGGCGAGGGCTCGGGGTACAACGGCTGCTCGCCGTAGCCGCCCATCTGCTGCTGTGCGCCCGGGTTCTGGTCGTAGCCATACATGCCGCAAAGAGTAATCGGACACATCTGTGCCTCGGGGGGTTGCGTCTTATTACTGACGGGTAGCATCATCGTAGGGGTCAGGTGATATACCCACGCCAGGCCGTCCGTCGCCCGATCCTCACTCCTCCACGGGGCGCTGCGCGCCACTGCTATTGATTACGGAGCCTTCCCATGGGGCACTACAAGTCGAATCTCCGCGACATCGAGTTCAACCTCTTCGAGGTCCTCGGGCGCGACAAGCTGTACGGCACCGGTCCGTTCGCGGAGATGGACGTCGACACCGCGAAGAGCATCCTCGACGAGGTCACCCGCCTCGCGGAGAACGAGCTCGCCGATTCGTACGCCGACGCCGACCGCAACCCGCCGGTCTTCGACCCCGCGACCAACACCGCACCCGTCCCGGGCTCCTTCAAGAAGTCCTACCAGGCGTTCATGGACTCCGAGTACTGGCGCCTGGGCCTCCCCGAGGAGATCGGCGGCACGACCTCCCCGCGCTCCCTGATCTGGGGTTACGCGGAGCTGCTGCTCGGTTCCAACCCGGCGGTCTGGATGTACTCCTCCGGCCCCGCGTTCGCCGGCATCCTCTTCGACGAGGGCAACGAGGCGCAGAAGAAGGTCGCCGAGATCGCCGTCGAGAAGCAGTGGGGCTCGACGATGGTGCTGACCGAGCCGGACGCCGGTTCGGACGTCGGCGCCGGCCGCACGAAGGCCGTCGAGCAGGAGGACGGCTCCTGGCACATCGAGGGTGTGAAGCGCTTCATCACCTCGGGCGAGCACGACATGTCCGAGAACATCCTCCACTACGTGCTGGCACGTCCGGAGGGCGCCGGCCCGGGCACCAAGGGGCTCTCCCTCTTCCTGGTCCCGAAGTTCCACTTCGACTGGACCACCGGCGAGCTTGGTGAGCGCAACGGCGTGTACGCGACGAACGTCGAGCACAAGATGGGCCTCAAGGCGTCCAACACCTGCGAGATGACCTTCGGCGACCAGCACCCCGCCAAGGGCTGGCTGATCGGCGACAAGCACGACGGCATCCGCCAGATGTTCCGCATCATCGAGTTCGCCCGCATGATGGTCGGCACGAAGGCCATCGCGGCCCTCTCCACGGGCTACCTCAACGCGCTGGAGTACGCCAAGGAGCGCGTCCAGGGCACCGACCTGTCGCAGTTCATGGACAAGACGGCCCCCAAGGTCACCATCACGCACCACCCCGACGTACGCCGCTCCCTCATGACCCAGAAGGCGTACGCCGAGGGCATGCGCTCCCTCGTGCTGTACACCGCCTCCGTCCAGGACGCGATCCAGGTGAAGGAGGCCGCAGGCGAGGACGCCAAGGCGCTCAACGGCCTGAACGACCTGCTGCTCCCGATCGTGAAGGGCTACGGCTCCGAGAAGTCCTACGAGCAGCTCGCGCAGTCGCTCCAGACCTTCGGCGGCTCCGGCTACCTCCAGGAGTACCCGGTCGAGCAGTACATCCGTGACGCCAAGATCGACACCCTGTACGAGGGCACGACGGCGATCCAGGGCCAGGACTTCTTCTTCCGGAAGATCGTCCGCGACCAGGGCGCCTCGCTGAACGCCCTCTCCGAGGAGATCAAGAAGTTCCTCGCGAGCGCCCAGGGCGACGAGGAGCTGTCCGGCGCGCTGGACCACCTCGCCAAGGCCGCGGTGGACCTGGAGGCGATCGTCGGCACGATGATCACGGACCTCACCGCGACCGGCGAGGACGTCAAGAACATCTACAAGGTGGGCCTCAACACCACCCGCCTCCTGATGGCCTCCGGCGACGTCGTCGTGGGCTACCTGCTGCTCAAGGGCGCGGTCGTGGCCTCCGAGAAGCTGCGCAACGCCTCCGCCAAGGACGCCGCCTTCTACCAGGGCAAGATCGCCGCGGCGAAGTTCTTCGCCGCGAACGTCCTGCCCGGCGTCTCCGGTGAGCGTGCGCTGGCCGAGGCCGTCGACAACTCGCTGATGGAGCTGGACGAGGCCGCGTTCTAGCCTTCCTCCCGCTCCTCGCGACCGGACGGAGACGGCCCGCCCCCTGAGGGGGCGGGCCGTCTCCGCGCGAAGCGGCGAGGAACCGTCCGCGGAATTCTGGGTTCCCGACGGGCACGGCACTGCTTTCCGGACGATGACCCGGGCGACGGCCGTCCGCCGTGAACCCTTCGGGGCGGCCGTCGTTACAGTGAGGAACATGAGCTCTCCCCTCCGCTTCGACCGCGGGCACACCGACGATCTGATGGCCTTCCTGATGGCCTCCCCCTCGCCGTACCACGCGGTGGCAGCAGCCGCGGCACGGCTGGAGAAGGCCGGATTCCGGCAGGTCGAGGAGACGGATGCGTGGGAC
The DNA here is from genome assembly GCF_044385685.1 of Streptomyces sp. ALB3. Taxonomy (NCBI): domain Bacteria; kingdom Bacillati; phylum Actinomycetota; class Actinomycetes; order Kitasatosporales; family Streptomycetaceae; genus Streptomyces; species Streptomyces sp. ALB3. Next base: position 315,721 of record NZ_JBISCE010000046.1, read on the forward strand.
GGCTCCGAGGGCGGGAAGTACGTCCTGCGGGGCGGCGCGATCATCGCCTGGTACGTGCCGCAGGGTGCCGGCGCCCACACCCCGTTCCGGATCGTGGGGGCCCACACCGACTCCCCGAACCTGCGGGTCAAACCGCTTCCCGACACGGGCGCGTACGGCTGGCGCCAGATCGCCGTCGAGATCTACGGCGGGACGCTCCTCAACACCTGGCTCGACCGGGACCTCGGTCTCGCCGGCCGCCTCACGCTGCGCGACGGCACGCACCGGCTGGTCGACATCGACCGGCCGCTCCTGCGGGTCCCCCAGCTGGCGGTGCACCTCGACCGGTCCGCCAATCCCGACGGCCTCAAGCTGGACCGTCAGAAGCACATGCAGCCGATCTGGGGACTCGGTGACGTCGAGGAGGGGGATCTCATCCGCTTCGTCGCCGACGCGGCGGGGGTCGATCCAGCCGAGGTCACCGGCTGGGACCTCATGCCTCACCCGGTCGAGCCACCCGCCTACCTCGGCCGGGACCATGAGCTGCTCGCCGGACCGCGCATGGACAACCTGCTCTCGGTGCACGCCGCGACGGCCGCGCTGGCCGCCGTGTCCACCCAGCCGGACGACCGGATTCCTTACATCCCCGTGCTGGCCGCCTTCGACCACGAGGAGAACGGCTCCCAGTCCGACACCGGAGCGGACGGCCCGCTGCTCGGCACGGTCCTGGAGCGTTCGGTCTTCGCCCGCGGCGGTTCGTACGAGGACCGCGCCCGGGCCTTCGCCGGGACCGTCTGCCTCTCCTCGGACACCGGTCACGCCGTCCACCCGAACTACGCCGAGCGGCACGACCCGACCCACCACCCGGTGGCGAACGGCGGCCCGATCCTCAAGGTCAACGTCAACATGCGCTACGCCACCGACGGCGGCGGCCGGGCGGTGTTCGCTGCGGCCTGCGAGAAGGCGGGCGTGCCGTGGCAGACCTTCGTCTCCAACAACTCGATGCCGTGCGGCACGACGATCGGCCCGATCACCGCGGCCCGGCACGGGATCCGCACCGTCGACATCGGCGTGGCGATCCTGTCGATGCACAGCGCGCGCGAGCTGTGCGGCGCGGACGACCCGTATCTCCTGGCCAACGCACTCGCGGCCTTCCTCGCCGGCTGATCGCCGCTGTCACCGGATCCTCCGCGCACATGGTTGCTGCCGGGCCGGGTACGCGAGTCGTACACCGGCCCGGAATCACCGGGCCGTCGAGGAGGCGGAAATCATGGGGCTCGGAGGATGCATTCTCCTGATCGGTGCCGGAGCGATTCTGGCGTTCGCCACCGACTGGGAGATGGATACCGTCAACGTCGACCTGGTCGGCTGGATCATGATGCTCGTCGGCCTCATCGGAGTGTTCGTCTACGTGAGCATCGCGCGCCGCCGTCGCATGGTCGTGCCGCCCACCACCACGGTCGTGTCGGAGGACGAGCGCCGCTACCCGTGACCTGGTGCCCGGCCGGACGGCGTACCGCGCCCCCGGTCCGGCCGCGGCTCACCTCGTCGGTGTCCTCGGCGCTCCCGTCCGCACGCCGGTGAGGCTGTGGCCGGACGGCGGCACGGACGGGGATGTCGACGTCCGGATCACACGAGGGAAGCACGGATGCCGGGCCGTCAGCCCTGCTCGTCCATGCCGGCGAGCACCAGCGGGAGCCGGGACGCCCCCGCGGCGGTGACGCTCACGGGGACACCCCAGTCCTGCTGGTGCACATGGCACGCGGGGTACTCGTTCGCCGGGTCGTCGTCGCAGGACGCCGCCATCGCGGACACGTGCAGCACGCCCTCGGTGACCCCGTCGGCAAGCACAAGATCACGGCTCAGGTCCGTGCCCGGGCCAGACCCCTCGGCCAGCAGTTCCGGCGGGGTCGACGAGACCAGCAGCCGGGTGGAGGGCCCGTAGCGGGTGTCCAGCTTCTGCCCGGCGGGCGCCTGGAACACCACGTCGAGGCGCAGCGTGCCGGCGGAGACCTCGGTGGCCGCCCGCTGGGTGCGGTGGGCCCGGTCCGTGACCCGCACCGCCTCTTCGGGGAGCCTCAGCCGGGTCAGCCGGTGGCGTGCGGACTCGACGACGACGAGATCGCCGTCCACCAGAACCGCGTCGCTCGGCTCGCGCAGGTCCGTGGCCAGTGTGGTGACCTCGCCGCTCTCCGGGTCGTACCGCCGGAGCGCGTGGTTGTAGGTGTCGCTCACGGCGACGGAGCCGTCCGGGAGTGCCGTGACACCCAGCGGGTGCTGGAGGAGTGCCTGGTCTGCGGGGCCGTCACGGTGGCCGAAGTCGAAGAGACCGGTACCGACGGCCGTGTGGACGGCGCCTTCCAGGTCCACGTAACGCAGCGCCGAGGTCTCGGAGTCGGCGACCCAGAGACGGTCGCCGGCCGCGGCCAGACCGGACGGCTGCGCGAACCACGCCTCCGTTCCGGGTCCGTCGACCAGGCCCTCGTTGGTCGTCCCTGCGGCGACCCGCACCGTGCCCCGCTCGGGGTCGTAGGTCCACAGCTGGTGCACCCCGGCCATGGCGATCCACAGCCGGTCGCCGAACCAGGCGATGTCCCACGGCGACGACAGGTCCACCTCCCTGGCCGGGCCGCTGGTGGCGGAGCCCTGCCACCACTGGCGTCCGGTACCGGCGAGCGTGGTCGTCACGCCCGTGCCGAGGTCGAGCGCCCGGATCGCGTGGTTGACGGTGTCGGCGACGGCGATGCGGCCGTCGGGCAGCACGGCGAGACCCTGCGGTTCGCTGAACCGGGCCTGGTCACGGCCGCCGTCGGCGAACCCGCGCTCACCGGCACCGAAGTGGCCCCGCACGGTCTCACCGTCGGCTTCCAGCTCGACCAGGCGGTGGCGGGTGGTGTCCGAGACCAGGAAGCCGCCGTCGGCCAGGGCGAGCGCCTTACCGGGGAACCGCAGGTGTGTCGCCACCGGCTCAGGAGCGACGTACGGGCCGTCGCCACGACGCAGGGTGCCCTTCTCGGCGTGCTCGGCCTCCAGCTCCTCGACCAGCTTGGCGATGGCGTGGGCGTGCCCCTCGCCCGCGTGCTGGGCCACGACATAGCCTTCCGGGTCCACGACGACGAGCGTGGGCCAGGCCCGGACGGCGTACTGCTTCCAGGTGGCGAGCTCGGGGTCGTCGAGGACGGGGTGGTGCACCCCGTAGCGCTCGACCGCGTCGACCACGGCCTGGTGCTCCGCCTCATGCACGAACTTCGGGGAGTGGACACCGATGATCACCACGGTGTCGCGGTGCTTCTCCTCCAGCTCACGCAGCTCATCGAGCACGTGCAGACAGTTGACACAGCAGAAGGTCCAGAAATCCAGGATGACGATGCGTCCTCGCAGATCAGCGAGGCTGTACTCCCGGTCTCCTGTGTTGAGCCAACCGCCCTTGCCGATCAGTTCGGGGGCGCGGACACGTGCACGTGCAGTCATGACAACAGTCAACAGCACGCCGGCCTGCACGCATTCCGGCGGTGCGTCGGGGATCCTGTGATCCATGAGACTTCTCGTGCGGGAGCGGATGTTCGGCGTCGGCGACGACTACTGGATCGCGGATGTCGACGGGCGGAAGCTCTTCCTCGTCGACGGCAAGGCCATGCGGCTCCGCGACACCTTCGAGCTGAAGGACACGAGCGGCCGGGTACTGGTGGAGATCCGGCAGAAGCTGATCAGCCTGCGCGACACGATGCTCATCGAGCGGGACGGCGAGCAGCTCGCCACGGTCAAGCGAAAGCGTCTCTCACTCCTGCGCAACCACTACCGGGTGACCCTGGTCGACGGCACCGAGCTCGACGTGAGCGGCAAGATCCTGGACCGCGAGTTCGCCATCGACTACGACGGCGAGCTGCTCGCCCAGATCTCCCGGCGGTGGCTCACCGTCCGCGACACCTACGGCGTCGACATCGTTCGGGAGGACGCCGACGCGCCTCTGCTCCTCGCGGTGGCGGTGTGCGTGATCGTCCTGGCGGACAAGGAACACGACAAGCACACCGAGGGCTGACGGGGCAGCGGCGGCCGGACCGGGCCCCGCGGGGCCCACGGTCCGGTTTCACGTGAAACCGGACCGTCGGACTTCCTGCCCCGGCTCATCCGCCGGGTGCGCCGGAAGGGCTCAGGCCAGGCGCCTCGCGGCGAGACCCAGACGGCGGTCCTTGAGGGCCGGGAACTGCTCACGGGTGGTCGTCGCCCTCGCCGGGTCGAACTCCACGGTGAGGACCTCCTCGGCCGCACCGGCCTGGGCGAGCACCTCGCCCCACGGGTCGACGACGATGCTGTGCCCTGCCTGCGCGACCCCCGCGTGGGTACCCGCCGACCCGACCGCCAGGACGAATGCCTGGTTCTCGACGGCGCGCGCCTGCGCGAGCAGAGTCCAGTGGGAGCGGCGGCGCTCCGGCCAGCCGGCCGAGACGACCATGGTGTCGGCGCCCGCGTCGACGAGCCCGCGGAACTGCTCGGGGAAGCGCAGGTCGTAGCAGGTGGCGAGGCCGAGGACGGTCTCCGGCAGAGCCACCGTCACAAGTTCCTCGCCTGCCCCCATCATGACCGCCTCGCCCTTGTCGAAGCCGAAGCGGTGGATCTTGCGATAGGAGGCCGCCCGCTCACCCTCGGGGGAGAAGACCAGCGAGGTGTTGTAAAGGGTGCCGTCCTCGGCGCGCTCGACGAAGGACCCGGCGTGCAGCCAGACCCCCGCCTCGGCCGCCGCTTTCGCCATGATGTCGTGCGTGGGCCCGAGCAACGGCTCGGCCTCGTCGGCGAACGCGGTATAGGCGAAGGCACCCACCGGCCAGAGCTCAGGGAGGACGACAAGGTCCGCACCCCGTTGGGCCACGACCAGTGAAGCCGCGCGCTCTCTACGGGAATTGACCGATTCATCCGGGTTTATTGCGATCTGGATGAGAGAGGCGTGCACACTACCACCGTCCTGGCATGGAAGCCGTCAACACGGGCCTACGATCGTCACACGAAAGCACTGCCGGGGTGCCTGCTCGCAGCGTAACTTAGCGAGCGAACCTCCCACGCAGCCCGCAGACAGCACCGTCGGTGCCGGCCCCCGTCGGCACTCCCCTGCTCTCCAGCCCATGCACCGCAGAACCGCACGAGGGGTCCCGTGACCGTCCATCCCAGCCTCCAGACCTATGCCGATGCCTGGACCCACTCCGTCGAGTCGATAGCCGAGCTGGTCAAGCCGCTCCCCGAAGGGGAGTGGAACCGGCGGACGCCCTGCCCGGGCTGGTCGGTGCGGGACATCGTCTCGCACGTCATCGGTATGGAGTGCGAGCAGCTCGGCGATCCCCGTCCCATCCACACGCTGCCGCGCGACCTGTACCACGTGCAGAACGACCACCAGCGCTACATGGAGATGCAGGTCGACGTACGGCGCCACCACACGGCACCTGAGATGACGTCGGAGCTGGAGTACACCCTCATCCGGCGCATGCGTCAGCTGCGCAACGAGTCGCGCGCCCCCGAGACCATGGTGCGGGCGCCCCTCGGCGCCGAGCAGACGCTGGAGCTGGCGCTGCGCATGCGGGCGTTCGACGTGTGGGTGCACGAGCAGGATCTGCGTACGACGCTGGGGCAGCCGGGCAACCTGGACTCCCCCGGCGCCCTGGTCGTGCGGGACACACTGCTGGCCGGGCTGGCGAAGGTGGTCGCCAAGGACGCGGGCGCTCCGGCCGATTCGGCCGTGGTCCTCGACGTGCACGGCCCGCTGGAGTTCCTGCGCACCGTCAGGGTCGACAGCGAGGGCAGGGGTTCGGTCGACGGATCTCCTTCGCTGGGCCCCGCGGTGACCCTGGCGATGGACTGGGAGACGTACTACCGGCTGGCATGCGGCCGGGTGCGGGCGCATGCCGTGGAGGACCTGGTCAAGGTCGAGGGCGACCAGGCCCTGGGTGCCGAGATCCTGCGCCACTTCGCCCTCACCCCGTAGCGCGGCGACCGGCGGCCGCCCGTCCAGGACGGCCGGGACGGGCGCGCCGGCGGGCGCCGTCAGGCGGGGACGTGTACGGCTTCCACCCGGCTGACGACGTGGTGGTCACGCTCCCTGTGCGTGGCACTGGCGTGCAGACGCAGGATCTGCACGACGCCGAGCGCCTCCAGGACGAAGACCGAGGCGAACGCGACGCGGTAGTTGTCCCCGGTCGCGTCCAGCAGGACGCCCACCGCGAAGAGCGTCGTCATCGAGGCGACGAAACCGCCCATGTTGACGATGCCCGACGCGGTGCCCTGGCGTTCCGGCGGATTGGCCGGCCGGCCGAAGTCGAAGCCGATCATCGAGGCCGGCCCGCAGGCACCGAGGACCACGCACAGCGTGATCAGCAACCACATCGGCGCGTGGTCACCGGGGTAGAAGATCGTGGCCGCCCAGAGCAGGGCCGTCATCGCGACCGTGCCCAGGGCCAGCGGCGCGCGCGCCGCGTGGTGGCGGGCGATGACCTGCCCGTAGACGAGCCCCACGGCCATGTTGGTGAGCACCACCAGGGTGAGCAGCTCACCGGCGGTGCCCCTGCTCAGACCCTGCGCCTCGACGAGGAACGGCATGCCCCACAACAGCAGGAAGACCATGGCGGGGAACTGCGTGGTGAAGTGCACCCACATGCCGAGGCGGGTGCCAGGCTCGCGCCAGGATGCGGCGATCTGCTTCCGCACGTACGCCGCTCCGGCGTGCTCGGCCGGCGGTGGCTCATGACCCTCGGGGTGGTCCTTGAGGAAGAGCAGAAGCAGGACCAGCACCGCGACGCCCGCCAGCGAGCTGCCGACGAAGGTCGTGGTCCAGCCGAAGCCGTGCAGCGCGCGGGCGATGAAGAGGGTGGAGACGAGGTTGCCCGCCATCCCGAAGAGCGCGGCCACCTGCCCGATCAGCGGTCCGCGCCGCGCCGGGAACCACCGGGCGCCGAGCCGCAGCACACTGATGAACGTCATCGCGTCCCCGCAGCCGAGCAGCGCGCGGGAGGCGAGCGCCATGCCGTACGAGGGGGCGAGTGCGAAGCCCAGCTGTCCCAGCGTGAAGAGCACCACCCCGATGGTGAGGACCTTCTTGGTGCCGAGCCGGTCGACCAGGAGGCCGACGGGTATCTGCATGCCGGCGTAGACGAGCAGCTGAAGGATGGAGAAGGTCGACAGGGCCGAGGCGTTGACGTGGAACCGGTCGGCGGCGTCGAGTCCGGCGACACCCAGGCTCGTACGGAAGATGATGGCGACGAAGTAGACGGCGACGCCGATGCCCCAGACCCACGCGGCACGCCGGCCGCCGGGCGGGTCCCCGGGCAACGCGAGTGCGGGGGCGGCGGACGTCATCGGTCATCACCCCGGACCAGCACCTTGACCCGGCCGACATGCCGCCGCACGACCTGTGCGGCGCCCTCGGCGTCGCCCGCCCTGATCGCGTCCAGCAGCTCTCCGTGCTCGGTGATGTTCGCGGCGATCCGGCCCGGGTGCGCCTCCATCACAGCGACACCCATCCGCAACTGCCGGTCGCGAAGCTGGTCGTAGAGACGGGAGAGGATCTCGTTGCCCGCGTTCTTCACGATCTCGGCGTGGAAGCACCGGTCCTTGACGGAGACGGCGGCCAGGTCGCCGGCGTCGGCCAGCTGCCGCTGCTCCTCCAGGAGCTGTTCGAGCCGGGCGATCAGCCGTGCCGGCGCGGGCACCGCCTTGCGTGCGGCGAACTCCTCCACGAGCAGCCGGGTCTCGACGACGTCGGAGATCTCCTGGGCGGAGACCGCGAGCACCAGCGCCCCCTTCTTCGGGTAGAGCTTGATCAGCCCTTCGACCTCCAGGCGGAGCAGCGCCTCCCGGACGGGGGTGCGGGATACGCCGACGGCCTCGGCCAGGTCGCCCTCGGTGAGCAGGGTGCCGCCCTCGTAGCGGCGGTCGAGGACCGCTTCCTTGACGTGGGTGTAGACGCGCTCCGCTGCGGGTGGCGGCTTGGGGTCCCCCGTGCGGGCAACGGGTGCGGTGAGAGGTGCGGCAGGCATGCACACAGCATAGATACAAGATGGGTGCGTTCGCCTCCTCGTCCGCGATGCGGACCCCGGCCCAGCGCCCGCTTCACGATCCGGTCCGCTGGGCGGTCGCACCCGCGCGCCCCGGGAACCCCGTCCGCGAGTCGCCCAAGCGGTGGGTCATATGATCCGTCTGCCCGGAAACGGCGTCACCCTTTCGTGGGTACATCCATCCGGCCGTCTCACGAGTCTCACCACCGAGCACCACCCTCATGTAGCCATATTTCAGGTGTATTTGGAGCGTTTGACTTGAATATCCGTCTCAGGGGCACGAACCGCACGACCGTGGCCGCCACGGTGGGCCTCACCACGGCAGCCGTCGTCGCGGGCAGCGCGTTCGCCTCCACGGCTGTGGCCGCGGCACCGCCCACGCCCACGATCACCGCCAAGGGCGGCTTCGTGATGAACGGCGGCACCGCGAAGACGCTCTACGGCAAAGCCGCGGACACCCGACGCTCCACCGGCTCCACGACGAAGATCATGACCGCCAAGGTGGTGCTGTCGCAGAAGAACCTGAACCTTGATTCCAAGGTCACGGTCCAGAAGGCCTACAGCGACTACATCGTCTCGAAGACCGCCTCGTCGGCCCGGCTGATCGTCGGCGACAAGGTCACGGTCCGCCAGCTCCTGTACGGCCTGATGCTCCCGTCGGGCTGCGACGCCGCGTACGCCCTCGCCGACAAGTTCGGCACCGGCTCCACGCGCGCCGCGCGGGTCAAGTCCTTCATCGGCAAGATGAACGCATCCGCGAAGAGTCTCGGGCTCAAGAACACCCACTTCGACTCGTTCGACGGCATCGGCGGCGGCTCAAACTACTCCACGCCGCGCGACCTGACGAAGATCGCCGGCAGCGCGATGAAGAACTCCACGTTCCGCGCGATCGTGAAGACGAAGTCGACGAAGCAGAAGGTCACCACCAAGTCCGGTGGCTACCGCTACATGTCGTGGTCCAACACCAACGCCATGCTGGGCAGCTACAGCGGCATGACCGGTGTGAAGACCGGCTCGGGGCCCACGGCCAAGTACTGCCTGGTCTTCGCCGCCACCCGCAACGGCAAGACGGTCATCGGCACCGTCCTCACCTCGACGTCCGCGACCACCCGGACGGCCGACGCGAAGAAGCTCCTGGACTACGGGTTCAAGAAGTAGTCCGGTAGTACGGCCCGCACCTACGCGAAGGGGCCCGCCTGTCGGCGGGCCCCTCTGCGTGGTGGCCTAGGCCCAGGTGATCAGCCGCTTCGGCTGCTCCAGGATCGCCGCGACGTCCGCGAGCACCTTGGAACCCAGCTCCCCGTCGACCAGCCGGTGGTCGAAGGAGAGCGCGAGGGTGGTCACCTGCCGGGGCTTGACCTTGCCCTTGTGGACCCAGGGCTGGAGCTTGATCGCCCCGACCGCGAGGATCGCGGACTCTCCCGGGTTCAGGATCGGCGTACCCGTGTCGACGCCGAAGACACCGACGTTGGTGATGGTCACCGTGCCGCCCGCCATGGCCGCCGGGGACGTCCTGCCCTCGCGCGCCGTGGACACCAGCTCGCCCAGTGCCTCACCGAGCCGGGGCAGGGTCATCTCGTGCGCGTCCTTGATGTTCGGCACGATCAGGCCGCGCGGTGTGGCGGCGGCGATGCCCAGGTTGACGTAGTGCTTCTGCACGATCTCCTGGCCGGCCTCGTCCCAGGCCGCGTTGACCTCGGGGTTGCGCCTGATCGCGACCAGGAGGGCCTTGGCGATGATCAGGAGCGGATTGACCCGGACCCCCGCCATGTCCTTGTCCTCCTTGAGCTCCGCCACGAGCTTCATCGTGCGCGTCACGTCGACGGTCACGAACTCGGTGACGTGGGGAGCGGTGAAGGCACTGCCGACCATCGCCTGCGCGATCGCCTTGCGCACCCCCTTGACCGGGATGCGGGTCTCCCGGCCCGTCCGGGCCACCGGTGTCTCCGCCGGTGCGGGAGCGGAGCCCCCGGCAGCCGCCCCGGCCGGCGCGAGAGCCTCGGCAGGAGCCGGCACCGCAGCCGCGTGGACGTCCTCACGGGTGATGACGCCACCTTCGCCGGTCGGTGTGACCGTCGCCAGGTCGATGCCCAGGTCCTTGGCCAGCTTGCGCACCGGCGGCTTGGCGAGCGGCCGGCTCTCCGGGACCTTCGCGCCGTGGCCGTTGATCTCGGCCTGGATCGCGGCGGCGGCCGGACCCGGGACCTCGGCACCCTTACGGGCACGGCGCTTCGTGGAGCTCTCGGCCACGCCGTAACCGACGAGCACCGGCTGACGGCCCTTGGGCGCGTCCGGCTCGGCCTCCGCCACAGGCTGCTGCACCGCTTCCGCGGCGGAGGCCGGCGCGGCCGGGGCGTCGCCGCTGCCGGGCGCCACGTCGACCGAGATGATCACCTCGCCCACGTCCACGGTCGTGCCCTCGGGGAAGCGCAGCTCGTGCACCACCCCGTCGAACGGGACCGGCAGCTCCACGGCGGCCTTGGCCGTCTCGACCTCGCACACCACCTGGCCGTCGGTGACGGTGTCACCGGGCTGGACGAACCACTTGAGGATCTCCGCCTCGGTCAGTCCCTCGCCCACATCGGGCATCTTGAACTCGCGGAAACGAGCAGACGTTTCGGTCATCGTCGTCACGGCCCTCTCCTCAGTACGCAAGCGAGCGGTCGACGGCGTCGAGCACCCGGTCGAGACCCGGCAGGTACTCGTCCTCGAGCCTGGCCGGCGGGTAGGGGGCGTGATAGCCGCCGACCCGCAGCACCGGTGCTTCGAGATGGTAGAAACAGCGCTCGGTGATCCGGGCGGCGATCTCGGCCCCCGAACCGTAGAACACCGGTGCCTCGTGGACCACCACGAGACGGCCGGTCTTCTCGACCGAGGCCTGGACGGAGTCGAAGTCGATCGGGGACATCGACCGGAGGTCCAGGACCTCGACCGACTTGCCCTCCTCCTGCGCCGCGGCGGCGGCCTCCATGCAGACCTTCACCATCGGGCCGTACGCGACGAGCGTGAGGTCGCTGCCCTCACGGGCCACGGCGGCCTTGTGGAGCGGGCCGGGGATGGACTCGACGTCGAGCTCCCCCTTGTCCCAGTAACGCCGCTTCGGCTCGAAGAAGATGACCGGGTCATCGCTCTGCACGGCCTGCTGCATCATCCAGTAGGCGTCACTCGCGTTGGACGGTGACACCACCTTCAGGCCCGCCACGTGCGCGAACAGCGCTTCGGGCGACTCGCTGTGGTGCTCGACGGCACCGATTCCGCCGCCGTACGGGATGCGGATGACGACCGGCATCTTGATCTTGCCGAGGGCGCGGGCGTGCATCTTCGCGAGCTGCGTGACGATCTGGTCGTACGCGGGGAAGACGAAGCCGTCGAACTGGATCTCGACGATCGGGCGGTATCCGCGCAGGGCCAGGCCGATCGCCGTACCGACGATGCCGGACTCGGCGAGCGGCGTGTCGATGACCCGGTCCTCACCGAAGTCCTTCTGGAGCCCGTCCGTGATGCGGAAGACCCCGCCGAGCTTGCCGACGTCCTCACCCATGATGAGGACCTTGGGGTCCGTTTCGAGAGCCTTGCGCAGCGACTCGTTGAGCGCCTTCGCGAGGGACATCTTCTCAGCGGCCATGGCTAGTTGCCCTCCTCGGCGAACGATGCCTGGTAGGCGGCGAACTGGGCGCGTTCCTCGTCGACGAGCGGACTGCCGTCGGCGTACACGTGGTCGAAGATCGCCAGCCGGTCCGGGTCGGGCATGGCCCGCACCGCTTCGCGCACCCGCTTGCCGAGGGCCTCGCTCTCCTCCTCCAGCGCGGTGAAGTACGCGGCGTCGGCGAGGTCCTGCTTCTCCAGATAGCTGCGCAGCCGCAGGATCGGGTCCTTCGCCTCCCAGGCCGCCCGCTCCTCGTCCGCCCGGTACTTGGTCGGGTCGTCGGACGTGGTGTGGGCACCCATCCGGTAGGTGAAGGCCTCGACGAGGGTCGGTCCCTCGCCCCGCCGGGCCCGCTCCAGCGCCGACCTGGTGACGGCCAGGCACGCCAGCACGTCGTTGCCGTCGACCCGGACACCGGGGAAGCCGAAGCCCTGGGCGCGCTGGTAGAGCGGCACGCGCATCTGCTTCTCGGTCGGCTCGGAGATCGCCCACTGGTTGTTCTGGCAGAAGAACACCACGGGGGCGTTGTAGACGGCGGAGAAGGTGAACGCCTCCGCGACATCGCCCTGGCTGGAGGCGCCGTCACCGAAGTACGCGACCACGGCCGAGTCCGCGCCGTCCTTGGCGACACCCATGGCGTAGCCCGTCGCGTGCAGCGTCTGTGAGCCGATGACGATCGTGTACAGGTGGAAGTTGTTGGTACTCGGGTCCCAGCCGCCGTGGTTCACCCCACGGAACATCCCGAGCAGGTTGGTCGGGTCGACCCCACGGCACCAGGCGACACCGTGCTCCCGGTAGGTCGGGAAGACGTAGTCGTCGTCGCGCAGCGCACGGCCGGAGCCGATCTGTGCGGCCTCCTGACCGAGCAGCGAGGCCCACAGGCCCAGCTCGCCCTGGCGCTGCAGCGCGGTTGCCTCGGCGTCGAAGCGGCGGGTCAGGACCATGTCCCGGTACAGGCCACGGAGCTCGTCCGCGCTCAGGTCGATCTCGAAGTCCGGGTGCTCGACGCGCTCGCCTTCGGGCGTCAGCAGCTGTACCAGCTGGGGGCCGGAACCCTCCGGTGTCTTCGCGGGCGTCTTCGCGGCGCTTGTCCGCTTGCTGCTGCGGCGCGGTTTGCGCGCGGCAGTGCTCTCCACGGTCACGTGCGTGCTCCTCCGTCGGTCCGGCCCCCGGGATGGCCGGGAAGCCAGTGCGGCTCGCCTGTGTCCGGACCCGTGCACGGGGTGGGTGCCGCTCGGCCGGGAACAGGCGTGACAGGTGCCCCGGCGAGCGTCCTGTCATAAGCACGTTACCCAGTGCATCGCATAACTGCGAAACACCTTGTGACCTGCGATTTTGCTTGGATTTCCAAGTAAATCGCGAAAATCGCGAACTCCCGCTGGTCACAGCACTGGTAAGAGCCTGGCAGGCGGCCGGAACAAACGGCACGTTATCCCGGCGGGCAGCCCCAGGGAAGGGCGGAGGGCAAGGGAGTGTGTGAGACTGCGAATGTGCGCGAAGAAGGAAAAATCACGGTATTCCTGCTCGATGATCACGAAGTCGTCCGGCGCGGAGTTCATGAGCTCCTGACCGCCGAGGAGGACATCGAGGTCGTCGGCGAGGCCGGCACGGCGGCGGACGCGCTCGCGCGGATCCCGGCGACCCGGCCCGATGTCGCCGTTCTGGACGTGCGGCTGCCGGACGGCAGCGGGGTCGAGGTCTGCCGCGAGGTGCGCTCCAGGGACGAGACCGTCAAATGCCTCATGCTGACGTCGTACGCCGACGACGAGGCCCTCTTCGACGCGATCATGGCGGGGGCCTCCGGATACGTACTGAAGGCCATCCGGGGCAACGAGCTGCTCAGCGCCGTCCGGGACGTGGCGGCCGGCAAGTCGCTGCTCGACCCGGCGGCCACCGCACGCGTCCTGGAACGGCTGCGCGAGGGCAAGGACGGCAGGAGCGACGACCGCCTGGCCGGGCTGACCGAACAGGAGCGCAGGATCCTCGACCTGATCGGCGAAGGACTGACGAACCGGGTGATCGGCGAACGGCTGCACCTCGCCGAGAAGACCATCAAGAACTACGTCTCCAGCCTGCTCTCCAAGCTGGGCATGGAGCGGCGTTCCCAGGCGGCGGCGTACGTCGCGCGGCTCCAGGCCGAGAAGCGCTGAGTCGCCGGGGCAGGGTCTTTGGTCCCGGACCGCCGGGGGCGGCGGACCCTTACACGGCCCCTACCCGTACCGGAGAGTGGGAGCCATGCTTTCCCCCCGCCCCCCGGACACCGGAGTCGTGGCCGCTCCCAGCCGCTCGGACGCCGGAGCCCCGGCCGCTCCCCTCCGCACGGACGCCGGAGCACTGACCCCTTCCCGTCCCACGGACGCCGCCGGAGTGGTGACCGCCTGCGGCACCTTCGGCCCTGCCGGTTCCGGCGAGCCCCCGCGCTCCTCGGCGGCGGACAGGCTGCGCGCCGTCGAGCTGCTCGGCAGCGTCCGCTACGGCCGGCTGGCCATGAGCATGCGGGCCCTGCCCTTCCTGGCGGTCGCCCGGCACCTGGTGGTCGAGGGCGGGGTCCTCCTGCGGATGCACAAAGGGTTCGGCTTCCACGAGGCCTGCGACGGAAGCGTCGTCGCCTACGGGGCGGACAACTTCGGCTCCTCCCGGCCGGGCGATGCGGGGGACTGCTGGTCGGTGCAGTTCACGGGCCCCGTCCAGATCGTGCAACCGGTCCCTGAGCAGCGCGAACGCTTCGGAACCGGTCCGGACGAGGTGAACGGCGAACACTTCGACCCCGTGTATCTCCGGCTCGATCCGCACCTCGCCTACATGCACACTCTGACCTTCGACGCAAGTCCGTAAAGCCGGACACGTAGCGTCACCTAACATGTGGCACGTGCCGCGCTCATATGTGACCCCTCCGCCTGTCCCTCCGGTCGACGCGGTGCTGCGCCGCTACCCTGACGCCGGTCGGCCCCTCGCCTGTGAACCCCTCAGCAAGGGCCTGCTCAACCACGGTTACCGCGTGTCCACGACGCGCGGTTCGTACTTCCTCAAGCATCACCTCGACAAGCACCATCTCGACGACGCCAGCGGCGATCACGCCACGATCGTCAGGCAGCACCGGGCCACCCAGCAGCTGCACTCCCTCGGCGTGCCGGTGGCCCCGCCGCTCGCGGACACACAGGGTGACACGGTCACGGTGATCGACGGGCAGCGCTACGCCCTCCACCGGTGGGTCGACGGTCTCCACCGGGACGGTGCCCAGCTGACGACCGCCCAGTCGCGCAGGCTCGGAGCGCTCCTCGGAGCCGTGCACATGGGTCTGGAGAAGGTGATGGAGGCGGATCCGCCGCCTCCGGTACGGGGGCAGAGCCCCGATCCCGCCGACACGTTCGCGCTGATCGACGACCTGCTGGCGGCCGCACGGCACCTGGGCCCCCGGGACGCGTTCGACGAGCTCGCCGTGCACCGTCTCGTCGAACGCCGTGCCCTGCTGGAGCAGCACGCGCACCGGCGTCCGCCCACCCCCGAGGGCTCCGCCAGAGGCTGGGTGCACGGCGACTTCCACCCGCTGAACCTGCTCTACCGGGGCGCCGACCCCGTGGCCATCGTGGACTGGGACCGGCTCGGTGTGCAGCCGCGCGCGGAGGAGGCCGTGCGGGCGGCTGCGATCTTCTTCGTACGCCCCGACGGGAAGCTGGCGCTGGAGAAGGTGCGGGCGTACGCCCGCGCCTACCGGAGGTCGGCGGGCGCCGGGGCGGCCGAGCTGGCGGCCGCGGTGCACCGGGTGTGGTGGGAGCGACTCAACGACTTCTGGATACTGAGCTGGCGCTACCGCCTGAACGACCGCAGGGCCGACCCGCAGTTCCCTGCGGTGTCGGCCCTGGCGGTGTGGTGGACGCGCGAGTACGAGGCGGTCGGTGAGGCCTTCACGGGGTGAGCGCCTCATGAGCCCCGGTGGTGCCGGCGGTCACTCGCCGGTGGTGGTCCCGGTGGATCCGGCGGCGGCTCCCGCCGCGGTACCGGCCGCGGTGCCCGTCGTCGTTCCCTCCGTCGTCCCTCCCGAGTCGTCACCGGTCCCGCCGTCGTCACCGGTCCCGCCGTCGTCACCGGTCCCCCCGTCGTCACCGGTCCCGCCGTCCGTCGTCGTGCTGCCGTCGCTCGTACCCGGGTCCGGCGACGAGGGCGTCTCCGACGGCTCCTCGGTCGGCTCCGTCGGGTCGTTCGTCGGCTCCCACGTGGGCTCCTTGGTGGGCCAGTTCTGGCCGCCCGTGGAGGTGTCCGGCTCCTCGGTCTCCTGCGTCTTCTCGTCCGTCGGCTCCGGTGAGGAGGGTGTCGGGGAGGGGGTGGCCGAGGTGGAGGGCGTGGTCGGCGTCTTCTTCTCGCCGCCGCCGCCGTTCGCCGCCTGCATGGCGAACGCGACGCCCGCTCCGATCGCGATGATCGCGAGCAGGACGAACAGCCACATCTTGCCGCGACCGCCGCCGTTGCCGTGCCCGCCCGCGTACGCCCCGTCGTCCGGGTTCATGGGCGGGAGGATGGGGCCCTGCGAGGTCTCCCCGTGCATGGGGTGCCCCATCGCGGCCGTGCCACCGCCGATGTTCATCGCCGCCGTGTGACCACCGTCGTGCGTGTTGACCGGACCGGTGTTCCACGTACCCGTGTGCCCGCCCTGGACCTGCAGCATCTGCAGGCTGTACTGGACGAGGCCGCGCATCTCCTCGGCACTCTGGAACCGGTCGTCCGGGTCCTTCGCCAGGGAACGCATGACGAGCCCGTCCAGCTCCGGCGGGACGGCCCCGGCGACCTGGGACGGCGGGACCGGCATGTCCTGGACGTGCTGGTAGACGACGGAGAGCGGCGTCTCACCCGTGAACGGGGGGCGCAGTGCGAGCAGTTCGTAGAGCAGGCAGCCGGTGGCGTACAGGTCGGAGCGGTGGTCGACCGCCTTGCCGAGCGCCTGCTCGGGGGAGAGGTACTGGGGCGTGCCCATGACCATGCCGGTCTGGGTCATCGTCGACTGGGCGCCGTGCAGCGCGCGGGCGATGCCGAAGTCCATGACCTTGACCGCGCCGGAGTGCGTGATGATCACGTTCGCCGGCTTGATGTCACGGTGCACGATGCCGTGCTGGTGGGAGTACGCCAGGGCTTCCAGGACGCCCGAGACGATGATCAGCGCCTGCTCGGGCGGCGGAGCCTCGGCCTCGAGCAGCAGGTCACGGATGGTGTTGCCCTCGACGAGCTCCATGACGATGTACGGCACGGTCGACCCGCCCACGATGTCCTCGCCGGAGTCGTACACGGCGACGATCGCGTGGTGGTTGAGCCCCGCGACCGACTGCGCCTCACGCGTGAAGCGGGCCTTGGAGACCGGATCCTCGGCCAGATCGGAACGGAGCAGCTTCACCGCCACCGTGCGTCCCAGGCGGACGTCCTCCGCGGCGTAGACCTCGGCCATGCCGCCGCGGCCGAGCCGGTGGGTCATGCGGTAACGGCCGTCCCCGACCACACCGCCGACACCCCAGGAGTCGGTGCCATCCGAAACTCCGCCGCCGTTTGCTTCGGATTCGGGTGCCATCAGTCCTCGCCGTCGTTTCTGTCCGCGCGTCCGCGGGTTCTCACGGTGCCTTGCTGCATTGCCACGCCACGCTACAGCCTCTGTCCGACACACCGGTTCCGGAGTGACGGGCCATCCAATCGGCTCGCGCGCCGTCCGCGCAAATTCCATGCGCTTCCTGTAACGCTTCCGAGACGCTTCTTGTGCGTAGGGTCACGGAACGGGCACCCGGCTTGACGTGTCGTACCCCTCGGGCAGACTTGGCCCGTAATAGGGATGATCGCGTCCGCCGGGCGCCGAGGGGGAGCAAGTCATGAGCCACGACGGCGCACACGGCGCACAGGGGCGCTACGCGGGCGGTTCCGTGGCCGGAGGCCGCTACCAGCTGCGCGACCTGCTCGGCGAGGGCGGCATGGCTTCCGTCTACCTCGCGTACGACTCCGCCCTGGACCGCCAGGTCGCGATCAAGACGCTGCACACGGAGCTCGGGCGCGAGCAGTCGTTCCGCGAGCGGTTCCGGCGCGAGGCGCAGGCGGTCGCGAAGCTGCAGCACACCAACATCGTCTCGGTGTTCGACACGGGCGAGGACGAGCTCGGCGGCGCGCTGATGCCGTACATCGTCATGGAGTACGTCGAGGGGCAGCCGCTCGGCTCCGTGCTCCAGGCGGACATCCAGCAGTACGGCGCGATGCCGGCCGACAAGGCCCTCAAGGTGACGGCCGACGTGCTCGCCGCCCTGGAGACCAGCCACGAGATGGGCCTGGTCCACCGCGACATCAAGCCCGGCAACGTGATGATGACCAAGCGCGGCGTCGTCAAGGTGATGGACTTCGGCATCGCCCGCGCCATGCAGTCGGGCGTCACCTCCATGACCCAGACCGGCATGGTCGTGGGCACTCCGCAGTACCTCTCCCCCGAGCAGGCACTCGGCCGCGGCGTCGACGCTCGCTCCGACCTGTACTCGGTCGGCATCATGCTCTTCCAGCTGCTCACGGGCCGCATCCCGTTCGACGCGGACTCGCCGCTCGCCATCGCCTACGCGCATGTGCAGGAGGAGCCGGTCGCCCCGTCGAGCATCAACCGGTCGGTCACGCCCGCGATGGACGCCCTCGTCGCCCGCGCTCTGAAAAAGAACCCGAACGAGCGCTTCCCGAGCGCCGCGGCGATGCAGGACGAGATCGCGCGCGTACTCAACGCGAGCGGCCCGGCGGGCGCACCGGTCATCGTCGGCGGCGGCGCCCCGGCGAACAGCGGCTCGGGCGTCGGCTCGGCGGTCTTCCCGCCCGTCGACCAGGCCACGCCCGCACCGCAGGGCGTGCAGACGCCGTACCAGCCGCACCTCCACCAGCAGCACCTGCCCGGGCCCTACGGCGCACCGACGCCCGCCCCCACGCCTGGCTACGGCTACCCGCAGGCGGCTCAGCCCTACGGGACCACGGCGCACCCGGGGCAGCAGACGCCGCCGCCCTACACGATGTCGCCGCACACGCCGACGGGCTCCGGCGGCAGCGGTCCCGCCAAGCGCAACATGCCGGTCGTCGTCGGCTCGATCGTCGTCGCCCTGGTCGCGATCGGTGGCCTGATCACCTTTCTCAGCATGAACGGCGACTCGGAGAACGGTAAGGGCGGCGACCCCACCACCGGCGAGTCCACGGTGGCGGGTGAGCACAAGCCTCCGGAGCGGAACCGCACCATGGACGAGGAGGACTGCACCGACGCCACCGAGGACACGGACGACCCGGCGAAGGTGCAGGCACCGAACTTCGTCTACAAGGACATCATCTCCGCGAAGTCCTGCGCCGCCGCGGCCGGCTGGACGGTCAAGGTCATCGAGGTGGAGGGCAACACCTACGCCGAGGACCAGGTCATCGACCAGTTCCCGACCTCGGGCGCGGCCGTGGCGGAGCGGGGCGCCCACTTCGAGCTGCGCATCGCGACGGGCGACCCCGCCTGACCGGCTGCCCCTCAGCGGTCCGCCGCCCGCCTGTCGCAGGGGCTGAACCCGCGCGCGGCCGGGCTGCGGGTGTGCCGGCATTCTTCGGGATGCCGGACGTACCAGAGCGTGTGACGCTGATCTCATGCCATCAGGACTCCCGGCTTCACGGTCGTCACGGTGCGTCGCCTGTCTGATGACAGCGGTATGCGTGGCGATCGGACCCGCCGCCTGGGCACACGGGGAGGACCGTGCCGTGGCGTCCGCGCGGCCCGGGCACCTGGGGCCGGCGCGCCCCTCGACCACTCCCTCACCTGCGGTGAGTCCCTCGGCCGAGGAGTCGTCCCTGGCCGGACGGCAGGCCGGGGAGGGACGGGCGCGGCCCGGACGGCCGCTTTCTCCCCTGGAGGTGGCGGACTCCGAGGCCGCGGCGGACGAGGTCCCGCCGGACCCGGATCCCGCCGTGGCCCCGGACCCCGCCGTGGTGCCCGCTTTCACACCGCCGCCCGAGGCGTTCCCCGAGCCCGGCGAGGCAGCGCGGCAACGGCAGGCGTGGGACGACCCCGCGGCGCGGGAGGTGCGGGACGTGTCCCTGGGCAGCGGAATCGCGCTGGTCGGACTGGGGCTGGCGTTCTTCGCGATCCGCATGCGCCGCGCCGACTGAGCCGGCCGCCCGAACCGGCCTGCGGCGTGACTGCGGCCGACCGGCCCTGCCTCTCGCTCCGCCTTCCACGGACCGCCCCTCAGGCACCGTCCGAGCCGCCGGAGGGCTTGCACTCGTCTGCATACTGGGTATACATACTCAGTATGTCGATCCGTCACGGGCTGCTGGCCCTCCTGGAGCGGGGGCCTCGGTACGGCTCCCAGCTCCGTACCGAATTCGAGTCCCGCACGGGGTCCACCTGGCCGCTGAACGTCGGGCAGGTCTATACGACGCTCAGTCGTCTGGAGCGCGACGGCATGGTCACCCAGGACGGTGAGGACGATGCGGGGCACACGCTCTACTCCATCACCGAGGACGGACGGGCCGAACTGAGCAGCTGGTTCGAGACCCCCGTCGACCGCAGCAACCCGCCCCGCGACGAACTGGCGATCAAGCTCGCGATGGCGGTGGGAGCGCCCGGTGTCGACATCCGTGCGGTCATCCAGTCACAGCGCAGCCACACCTTGAAGGCCATGCAGGACTACACCCGGCTGAAGGCCCGAGCGCTCGCCGAGGTACCCGCCGACCGTGACGAGGTCGCCTGGCTGCTCGTGGTGGAGCAGCTGATCTTCCAGGCCGAAGCGGAGGCCCGCTGGCTGGACCACTGCGAGTCCCGCCTCGTCCGTCTCGCGGCGGCGGCGGCCACGGAACCTGCTTCCGGCTCCGCCTCCGGTACGGCCAAGCGCTCGGGGGCCGCGCACGCGACGGGCGCCCGGCCCCGGATCAGGCGCTGACACCGGGCGCACCTCCACCGGTCCGACCACCGCCACGGCTCCTGCCGACGGCGACCAGCCGGCCGGCGATGAGCTCCGGCCGCCGCTTCCCGCTCGCCGAAGCGCGTACGTCGTGCCTCGTCCGTCGCTGTGTCCTGCCGGCGACGTGCGCGCGTCGTGCCACACCCGTGCCTGTCTCCGTTTCCTGCTCGCCGAATCTCTCTCCCACTTGCCGTCCCGTCTCCCCAGGGGGAACAACCACCCATGTCCTCGTCCGCCTCCTCCACACCCGCCGGCCCGCCCGGGGACACACCCGTCCTCGAACTGCGGGGGCTCACCCGTACCCATGGTTCCGGCATCGCCGAGGTGCACGCCCTGCGCGGCATCAGCCTTTCCGTGCACGCGGGAGAACTCGTCGCCGTGATGGGGCCCTCAGGATCCGGCAAGTCCACCCTCCTCAGCCTCGCCGGGGGCCTCGACACGGCGACCGGCGGCCAGGTCTTCGTCGAGGGCCAGGACATCTCCGCACTCGGCCGGAGGGGCATCGCCGCCCTGCGCCGGCGCAGCGTCGGCTATGTGTTCCAGGACTACAACCTGATCCCGGCGCTGACCGCCGTGGAGAACATCGCCCTCCCCCGCGAGCTGGACGGCGTCGCCGTACGCAAGGCCCGCAAGGAGGCCCTCGCCGCACTGGAGGAGATGCGCCTCTCCGAGATCGCCGACCGCTTCCCGGACGAGATGTCCGGCGGACAGCAGCAGCGGGTCGCCATCGCACGGGCGCTCGTGGGTGACCGTCGGCTCGTGCTCGCTGACGAGCCGACCGGAGCACTCGACTCCGAGACCGGAGAGGCCGTCCTCGCCCTGCTGCGCAACCGCTGCGACCAGGGCGCGGCAGGGGTCATGGTGACGCACGAGCCCCGTTACGCGGCCTGGGCCGACCGGGTCGTCTTTCTCCGGGACGGGTCCGTCGTCGACCAGACGCTGTCGTCAGGCGCCGACTCGCTGCTGACCACCGAGGGTGCCAAGTGAGCGTGCTGACGGGGTGGAGAGCCGCCCTCCGGATCGCCAGGCGGGACGCCCTGCGGGCCAGGGGACGCAGTGCGCTCGTCGTCGCGATGATCGCCCTGCCCGTCCTCGGCGTGACCGCGGCGGACGTCACGTACCGCAGTTCGACGCCCACCACCGCTGAGAAGCTCACGGCCGGCATGGGGTCGGCGGACGCCGTGTTCAGCTCGGCCGGCATCGGGGCGGTCCCCGTCGAGCAGCTGCCCGACAGCACGCTCTGGGGGATACCGCCGGATTCATCGGAGTCGTCGGAGTCCTCGGGCTCGTCGGGCTCGTCGGGCTCGTCGGGCTCGTCGGGGAACGACGCGCCGGACCCCGTCGACATAGGAGCAGTCGTACCCCAGGGCTCTCGCTACCTCACCGAGCAGCCCGTGCCCGCCATGGTCACCACCCGGCACGGCATCACCGCCACCGAGATCGTCGAGCTGCGGACCGCCGACCCGGCGGTCCGCGGCAAGGTCGACCTGATCGACGGCGCCTACCCGGCCGGGAGGAACGAGGTCGTCGCCACGGAGCGCTTCCTGGAATCGACCGGACTGCACATCGGGTCGCGTACGACACTGCGTGGTCCGGACCTGACGTACACGATCACCGGCAGTGTCGAGCTGCCCGCCGATCTCGGCAAGAAGGCGCTGTACGCCGACCCCGGCACGGTGATCGCTCCCTGGAAGGCGGCGGCCGAGCGCGACGAGAGGATCACGCCGCCCCACGCGGATGACCGCACATGGCTGGTCGACGGCCCGGCCGGGACGGGCATCCGGTGGACGGATGTGCTCGCCGCCAACCGGCAAGGCGTCCTGGTCCTGTCGCGTCAGGTCGCCCTGGACCCGCCACCGGACTCGGAGGTCCCCTACCTGGCACACGACGGCATGACCTTCGGTGGCGGCTCGTCGGAGCTCAGCACCGCCGTCGTCACGGTCGTCTCCATGGCGGTCCTGGAGATCGTTCTGCTGGCGGGCCCCGCGTTCGCGGTCGGCGCGCGCCGCTCACGCCGGCAACTCGGCCTCGTCGGCGCCTGTGGCGGCGACCGCAGTCAGGTCAGGGCGGTGGTCCTGGCAGGCGGGGCCGTACTCGGCTCGGCGGGCGCCGTGGCCGGTGTGGTGGCGGGCCTGGGACTCACCGTCCTGTTCCGTCCACTGATCGAGGGCTGGACCGGGAGCCGCTTCGGCGCCTTCGAGATCCGGCCCTGGGAACTGCTGGCGATCGCCGCGACCGGCCTGATCACCGGCGTCCTCGCTGCCCTGGCCCCGGCGATCGTGGCCGGCCGGCAGTCCGTCCTCGAATCGCTCACCGGTCGCCGCGGCACACGGCGGAGTTCCCGCGTGCTCACGGTGGTGGGCTGCCTGGCCCTCGCCGCCGGTGTGGCCGTCGCCGTCCTCGGGGGCACCAGGGGCGATACGACACTGGTTGCCGGAGGCTCGGTCGTCGCCGAGTTGGGCGTACTGGCGTGCATCCCGGTGATCGTCGGGTCCCTCGGCCGTCTCGGCGCCAGGCTGCCGCTCTCGCCCCGGATGGCGCTGCGCGACGCCGCCCGCAACCGGGGCCGCACGGCTCCGGCGGTGGCCGCCGTGATGGCGGCGGTCGCGGGCACCGTGGCCATCGCCACCTACACGTCGAGCGTGATGGCGGAGCACGACTACGACCACCTCCCGGTTCTCACCCCCGGCACAGCGGCACTCGTGGCCTCCGACCCGTCGGCCGTGGACCAGCTGCCCCGGGCCCGGGCGGCCGCGGAGCAGCATCTTGCGTTCGCCGGGGGCCGCGCCGACATCGGACGGGTCTGGGCCGGCTCCGATTGCGCCGTCTACTACGAGGAGGAGAACGGCTGCGGCACGCTCGAACTCGTCAAGCCCGCCGGCGAGGGACACGACTGCCCGCTCCAGGGGGCAGGTGCCACCGAGCTCGCCGAAGGCCTGTCCGCCGGGGACCACAAGAGACTGATGAACACCCCGGCGTGCACGGACGAGTACGTCGCGGCGGCCGCCTTCCACACAGGCGAGAGCAAGATCATGGTGGGTGATGCCTCGCTCCTCACCTCGTACGTGAAGCTCGCCGACCCCGAGGCAGCCGAGGCACTCGCGGCGGGCACCCCCGTGCTCCTCAACCCGGCGTACGCGGAGAACGGCCAGGTCGTCGTCAAGGCCGTGCACACGTACAACGACAGAGACAAGGAGAACCGCAAGCTGCATCCGGGCAAGGCCAGGACCAGGACCACGACGGACCGCCTGAAGGTGTACGTCGCCCCCGCGAAGTTCGCCGCCACCCCCGGGATCCGCATGATCCTTCCGCGGAGCACGGCGAAGGAACTGGGCCTGCACACGGAGGACTACGGCAGCGTCCTCCCCGTCGCGCACACACCGACGGACGCCGAGCAGCAGGCGGTCTCGGCGGCGTTCGCACAGGCCGGTGACGGGGTCCACCTCCAGACGGAGAACGGTCCGCAGTCCCGCGACGAGGACGTCGTCCTTCTGGTCCTCGCCCTCTTCGCGGGCGTGGTGACCCTGGGCGCCGCCGCCATCACCACCGGTCTCGCGAAGGCCGACGCGGAGGCCGATCTCACCACGCTCAGCGCGGTGGGAGCACCGCCTGGCGTACGGCGCTCACTCTCCGGATTCCAGTGCGTGGTGGTCGCCCTCACGGGCGTGCTGCTCGGCACGGCGGCGGGCATCGTGCCGGCGGTGGCACTGCGTCTGGTGGACCTGCGGAAGGCGATGGCCGCCATGCGGGAACAGCCCATGGACTCCGCTTACACGCCCGTCGTGATGCCGTGGGAGACCATCGGTCTGCTGGCCCTGGCCGTGCCGGTGCTGGCAGGGCTGCTGGCCGCCGCGTTCGCCGGATCACGGCTTGCCCTGGCACGTCGAGCGGGATGACCGCCTGACACCGGGCGGAGGATGCCGGGGTGTCCGGGCGGCCTCCGTCGGAGGGTCGGCCCGTGGCGCCGTGGTGCCGTGGTGCTGCCACCCGGTGGCGCCCCGCCCGTGGCGCCGTGGTGCCCCGACCGTGGTTCCTTGGTGTCCGGACCATGGTGCCCGGCCACTGGCGCCCCGGTTGTGCTCCCGGACAAGGGTGATCATCCCTTTCCGGGGGCACCACCATGTGGTGAGGCCCGTGTGGGAGACAATGGCGTCATGGAGATGCCGAGGAATGAACGGTCGCAGGAGCACCCCCAAGTCCTCGTTGTGGGGCAGGACGGAATGGCTATCGGCGGCGGTGGCGGTGGCGGTGACGACGATGCGCGCGAGGTCCCGGTGACGGAGATGGTCGAACAGCCCGCGAAAGTCATGCGCATCGGCAGCATGATCAAGCAGCTTCTGGAGGAAGTCAGGGCGGCTCCTCTCGACGAGGCGAGCCGGGTCAGGCTCAAGGAGATCCACGCGAGCTCGGTCAAGGAGCTCGAGGACGGTCTGGCGCCGGAACTCGTGGAGGAGCTGGAACGGCTCTCGCTGCCGTTCACCGAGGAGTCCGTCCCTTCCGAGGCCGAGCTGCGGATCGCGCAGGCCCAGCTGGTCGGCTGGCTGGAGGGTCTTTTCCACGGTATTCAGACGGCACTGTTCGCCCAGCAGATGGCGGCCCGCGCTCAACTGGAGCAGATGCGCCGCGCGCTTCCTCCGGGTGTCGGCCAGGAGGACGAGGAAGGCGGCGTCGATCCGCACGGACCGGCACGCTCCGGCCCGTACCTGTAGTCCCGGCCCCTTACCTGTAGCTCCAGGTCACCCCGACCGCTGTACGCCCCCGGGGCCCGGCACACGCGACGTGTGCCGGGCCCCGGCGTCCATGCGGATGCTGACACGGCTTTCCCTGGCCGTGGGTGAGCCATCGGCACGGCTGTCCCGCAGACACGGACCGACGGGCATCCGTGGGCCGAGTGAAACGGGCAGGCGTCCGTTCGTCATGCGCTGCCTCGACACGGACAAGCGCCCACACGGCGCGACGCGGAGCGCGGGCACGGGTCGCAGAAGGGTGCGAACGCGTCGTGCGCGCCCGGACCGGTCGCGTCAGGCCTGCGGCGCGGCAAGCAGGATCTTGCCGACGTGGCTGCTGGACTCCATCAGCCGGTGCGCTTCTGCTGCCTCCGACATCGGCATGGTGCGCTCCACGACCGGCCGGACGACGCCGTCGGCGATCAGCGGCCAGACGTGCTCGCGTACCGCCGCGATGATCGCGGCCTTCTCCGCGAGCGGCCGCGCGCGCAGCGACGTGGCCGTGACGGCGGCCCGCTTGCTCAGCAGGGCGCCCAGGTTCAGTTCCCCCTTGGCGCCGCCCTGGAGCCCGATGATGGCGAGGCGGCCGTTCACAGCCAGGGCCCGGACGTTCCTGTCCAGGTACTTCGCACCGACGATGTCGAGGATGACGTCCGCTCCCGCGCCGTCGGTCGCCTTGCGCAGTTCCTCGACGAAGTCCTGTTCGCGGTAGTCGATCAGGATGTCGGCACCCAGTTCCTGACAGCGCGCCAGCTTCTCGGAGCTTCCCGCAGTCACCGCGACGCGTGCGCCGACAGCCTTGGCGAGCTGGATCGCCATGGTGCCGATACCGCTGGAACCGCCGTGCACCAGAAGAGTCTCAGCGGGGCGGAGGTGAGCCACCATGAAGACGTTGGACCAGACCGTCGCCGTGACCTCGGGCAGTGCCGCGGCTTCGACGAGGCCGACACCGTCGGGCACGGGCAGCAACTGGCCGGCGGGCACGGCGACCTTCTGCGCGTATCCACCGCCCGCGAGCAGTCCGCACACCTCGTCACCCACGGACCATCCGGTCACACCTGGGCCGCGGGCCGCGACGCGGCCCGCGCATTCCAGACCCGGGTAGGGGGAGGCACCGGCCGGGGGGTTGTAGAACCCCTGCCGCTGCAGGACGTCGGCCCGGTTGACCGCACTGGACGCGACCTCGACGAGGACTTCACCCTCGCCTGGTACGGGATCGGGGACCTCGGCCCATACGAGCGCTTCGGGGCCGCCGGGTTCGGGGATCGTGATCGCATACATGGCCGCGAGGCTACTCCCTGCGAGGACCCCGACGGGGTTGGGCCTGTCCGCGTCGTGTCCGGCCGGGGCTCCTAGGGGCGCTGGTGGGGCTGCTGCGGATGGTTCGTCGGCGACGTGTGCAGCGGTGAGGCACGCACGATCGTGATCACTCGGTCCGTCAGCTGCAGCGGACTGGCCGCCGGATCGTCGTAACCGAGCAGCCGGTGACCACGCAGGACGCTGACCACCAGGTCATCGGTCTCGCGGACGTTCTTGCCCACCTCGGCCTTTATCACCGGCCGTTCGATGAGGTCGAGCCCACTGCCCTGCTGGATGAGGTCCTCCATGACCGTGCCCGCGCTGGGACTGAGGACCGACAAGCCGAGCAGCCTGCCCGCCGCGCTCGCGCTCGTGATCACGGCATCGGCGCCGGACTGCCGAAGCAGTGGCGCGTTCTCCTCCTCTCGCACGGCAGCCACGATCTTGGCTCCACGGTTGAGCTGACGTGCGGTGAGGGCGACCAGTACGGCGGTGTCGTCGCGCTGAGTCGCAATAATGATCTGACGGGCCTTCTGAACCTCGGCCCGCAACAGCACATCGCTGCGCGTCGCGTCGCCCAGTACCCCGACGAAGCCCTCGGCGTTGGCCGCTTCGATCACCTTGCCGGCCGGGTCGACGATGACGATCTGGTCCTTTTTCAGGCCGGTGGCATGAAGCGTCTGGATGGCCGAGCGGCCCTTCGTCCCGAAGCCGACGACCACGGTGTGTTCACGCAAGTTGGTTCTCCAACGGTTCAGCCGGAAGTCCTCCCGGGTCCGCTCCGTCAGGACCTCGAGAGTGGTGCCGACCAGGATGATGAGGAAGAGCACGCGCAACGGCGTCACCAGCACCACGTTGACGAGCCGGGCCGGGTCGCTGTACGGGACGATGTCGCCATAGCCGGTCGTCGACAACGTCACCGTCGCGTAGTAGACGGCGTCGAGGAAGTCGACCTTGTTGTCGGCGTTGTCGTGGTAGCCGTCCCGGTCCGCCCAGACGATGAAGACCGTGGTGGCCAGCACCGTGAGAGCCATCGCCAGCCGCTTGGCCACTTGGCGCAGGGGTCTGTCGACCACCCGTCGGGGCAGGAGCACCCGAGTCGGTACGACGTGTTCTTCGGCCTGCCTGGCCATCGCGTCGTGGCCGGGAAGTTTCACGTGAAACACCCTTCCGTCCACGGCGACGCCGAGGCCCACGGTAGTTCGAGGATCTCCACCTCGGTGCCGGACCGTACCCCGCCCGGCGGCACCACGGCCAGCCCGTCCGCGGCGGCGATCCCACGCAGCATGGCGGGGCCGTTGTAGTGGAGGGGCTTGACACTGTCATCGCGGTGGACCACAGGGATCAGCCGGGTGTCGTGCGGGTGCCCCTGTACCTCCTCGTGAACAGCCGCCCGGTAAGGCTCCCGGTCAGGCCTGCCGGCGATTCCCCTGACCAGCGGCTCGGCCAGGGTCAGCAGTCCGGAGACCGCGGCGAGCGGGTTGCCGGGCAGTCCCACCAGGCAGGGGCCGCCCCCGGCGAGTTGCGCCAGGAGCATGGGATGGCCCGGTCGCACGGCCACCCCGTCGATCAGCAACTCGGCCCCGATCTCGGCCAGGACCGGGTGGACATGGTCCACCGGACCGCCAGCTGTCCCGCCCGTGGTGAGGATCAGATCCGCGTCTGAGGAGACGATCGCCCGCCGAAGCGCTCCGGCATCGTCGCCGAGTCTCCGGGGCTGGGCGACCTCCGCCCCCAGGGCACGGAGCCAGGGAGCCAGCATCGGCCCGAGCGCGTCCCGGATCAGCCCTTCTCGCGGGAGTCCCGCCGTAAGGAGCTCATCTCCGAGGACGAGGACATCCACCCGGGGCCGGGGTACGGCGACGAGAGCGTCGTACCCCGCAGCAGCCGCCAGTCCGAGCACTGGCGGAGTCACCACTGTCCCCCTGGGCAGGAGCTCGTCACCGGACCGGCACTCCTGACCCCGGGGCCGGATGTCCTGACCCGGTACGACTTCGCGGGTGGCGTGCAACATCCCCCTCGCCTCATCGAAGCGGGCATGCTCGCTGCGGATCACGGCTGTTGCGTCCACCGGCAGGCGGGCCCCTGTGGCGATACGCAGGGCCTGCCCGTCCGGAAGCGGCTCTGTGGAACCACGCCCGGCCAGTAGCCCTTCCCCTTTCCGTACGCTCCACGGTCCCGGTCCGGCGACGACCCAGCCATCCATGGCGGAGGTGTCGAACGAGGGAAGATCAGTGAGCGCGACAACGGCCTCGGCCAGGACGTGGCCGAGAGCCCGTTCCAGCGGCAGTCGGTGGGCGGCCGACGGGACGGTACGGCCGATTCGTTCGGCCAGGGCACGCGCCCCCGCCCAGGTGGTGGCTCCGGCGCGATGGGCATGCGGAGTAAGCGGTGAGCCAGGGTGCGGCGACGGCCCGCGACGGCCGGAAGCACCCGAGGCCAAGGCGCCTGCGCCCCTGTGACCTGCCGTCTTGTCACCAGTCGCCCTGTCGCCTACAGCCTGGTCACCTGCGGCCTTGTCACCCCCGGTCTTGTCACCCCCGGTCTCGTCACCTGCGGCTCTGCCACCTGCGGCAGAGGCACCGCAAACCGAGGCCCCTGCGGCAGAGGCACCGGTGATCGGGACTCCTTCGGCAGAGAACCCGGTGGTCGGGACTCCTTCGGCAGGGGTACCTGCCACCGGGTGAGCTGCGGGCCGGAGGTCTGGCGCCGGGGAATCAGGCGTCCGGGCACTCGGTGTCGAACCAGTGGCGGGCGCCGGGGGCTCCGACCGCGGCGCGTCCGGCGCGGGGCCGCCCGAGGCAGGGGCTGCGCGCGTCCCTGGCTCTGCCGTTGCCGGCTCAGAGGACGCAGCCAACGCGCCGGACCGGCCCGTTGGAGCATGTGCGGCCATGGACTGACGCCCTACGAGCGCCAGCGCCTGCTCGACAGCGCGCTCCTCCTCCGCCGCCCGCTCCGCCTCGGCCGCCCGCTCTTCCTCGACCGCTTGCGCATCGTCTCCGCGTGCGGTCATGGCGTCCCGGGCCCGCTGCCCGCCTCCGTCTCCTCCGCCCACCGGAGCGCGAGGGCGGTGGCCTTGCGAGAGGCTTCAGCCACCGCTTCGGCCGCGGCCTCCGGGCTCTTGCCGGTGCTCGCCATCGCCGCCGCGTACCCCACCAGGAAGGTGGTCAGCGGCGCGGCGGGCCGGGCGACACCGTGCGCGGCGTCACGGGCGAGGTCGAGCAGAACGTCGGTGTCGACGTCGAGTTCGATGCCCAGTTCGTTCTTGACTGCGGTGATCCATTCGTCCAGCACGGTCCCATGCTCCCTGATCCTCGCCCTGGCGGCAGCAATGTCCTCCCAGGTGTCGCAGTCGAACGAGGCCAGAGGACCGGCCTGAACGCGGGTCACGTTCAGTTCCGACGTCAGCAACCGCAGCGGGAGCCCGGCGAGGCTGCCGTGTTCGGTGGCGATGAGGGCGAGTTCACGGCGGAGTGGTTCGGCCCGGTAGACCGCGACCAACGGCTGTTCCCTGCCGTCCGGATCGGTACACAGCGCACCCTCACGGTCCCCCGGTTCCACAGCGGCCAGCAGCGAGCGGACGGTCGCCTTTGCCAGGAACGGCAGATCCGCCGAGAGCACCAGGACCCTGTCCGCGTCCGTGTGCCGCATGCCGGCGCCGAGCGCGGCCAACGGTCCGCCGCCCTCGGGCACTTCGCGCGTCCACGTGACCGGACGCACCGTGGGCCTGCGACCACCCACCACCACCGTGACCCCGGCGTCGGAGCATACGGCCAGCACCCGGTCGAGCAGCGCTCGGCCGCCCACTCGCAGTCCTGGCTTGTCGGCTCCCCCGAGGCGCTTCGCAGCGCCTCCGGCCAGGACGATGGCGTCATAGGCGGTCATGCTCCCGAGTATGCGGGCCGCTCGCGGCCGACAATCCTCCGGGGACCGAACTCGCGAGACCGGGACCTGGACCTAGGCATGGACCTGGGCCCGGGCATGGGGCCCGGGGGCTGGGCCTCACGGTAGGGCCGCTACAGCGTGCGCAGGAGCATCACCGGCTGTTCCACGCAGTCGGCCACGTACCGCAGGAAGCCACCCGCCGTGCCACCGTCGCAGACCCGGTGGTCGAAGGTGAGCGACAGCTGGACCACCTGGCGGACCGCCAGCTCGCCCTCGTGCACCCAGGGCTTGGGCACAATGCGGCCCACGCCCAGCATGGCTGCCTCCGGGTGATTGATGATGGGGGTCGAGCCGTCGACGCCGAACACCCCGTAGTTGTTCAGCGTGAATGTCCCTCCGGTGAGCTGCGCCGGGGTGAGCCGCCCGTCCCGGGCCGCCTCGGTCAGCCGGGTGATCTCCGCCCCGACCGACTCCACGTTCCTTGTGTGAGCGTCCCGGACCACCGGCACGACCAGGCCGCGCTCCGTCTGGGCGGCGAAGCCGAGGTGGACTCCGGGAAGCCGCACGATCTCCCGGGCCTCGGCATCCACCGTCGAGTTGAGCTCGGGGAACCGCGCGAGGGCCGCCGTGCAGATGCGGGCCAGCAGGGCGAGCACCGACACCTTCGCCCCTCCGGCGGATCCACCCGCGTTCATGGTTCTCCGTGCCGCCATCAGCTCGGTGGCGTCGGCATCGACCCAGCACGTGGCGTCCGGGATCTCGCGCCGGCTGCGTGACAGTTTCTCGGCGACCGCACCGCGGACCCCGCGCAGCGCGATCCGCTCGATCGATGTGTCGGCCTCCGGCCGGGCCGCAGGGGCCGCCGGGGCCGCCCCTACGGTGACTTCTTCACCGGCGGCCTTGATCGCGCTTTCCACGTCGGTACGCAGAATCAGCCCGTCCCGTCCCGTGCCGGTGATCCGCCGGAGATCGAGACCGTGCTGCCGCGCCAGTTTCCGCACCAACGGGGAGATGACGGCGATCGGGCCCTGCGGCTCGACCGCGCCGGTGACCGGAGCCGTCGTCGCCGCATCCAGTGCGTGGAGCGGGGCCTTGGATCCGGCCGAGATCATGCCTGCGGCCGGGGCCGGCTCCGAGGCCGTGGCCGCAGCTGGGACCGGTTCCGAAGCCGTGGCCCGGGCAGGCCTGACTCTGCGCCTACGCGGGGCGGGCGCACCCGTGCCGTAGCCGACCAGCACATTGCCTGACCCGTCAGCGGCGCCCTTTCCGGAGGACTCAGCGCTACCGTCGTCCTGTCCGGAGGGCTCGCCGGAAGGCCTGGGCCTGGTCTCCGGTTCCTCCACCGACCCGACCGCCACAGTCAGCAGCGGGGCGCCGACCGGGAGCTCAGCACCCTCCGCGCCGAACCGCGCCGTCACGACGCCGCCGTAGGGGCAGGGCACCTCGACCATCGCCTTGGCCGTCTCCACCTCGACGACCGGTTGATCGACGGCGACGACGTCGCCGACCTCGACCAGCCAGCGCACGATCTCGGCCTCGGTCAGGCCTTCGCCCAGGTCCGGCAACTTGAATTCGAGTACCTGCGCCATCAGCTGTCGGCCTCCCACTGAAGACGGGCGACCGCGTCTAGCACCCGGTCCACGCCCGGCAGATGGTGCCGCTCCTGCATGGGCGGCGGATAGGGGATGTCGAATCCGGCGACACGCAGGACCGGTGCCTCCAGGTGGTGGAAGCACCGCTCGGTGATCCGCGCCGCGATCTCACCTCCAGGGCCGCCGAAACCGGACGACTCGTGGACCACCACCGCACGTCCCGTGCGGCGCACCGACGCGGCGACGGTCTCGTCGTCGAAGGGAACAAGCGAACGGAGGTCGACCACCTCGAGGTCCCATCCCTCGGCCGTGGCGGCCTCGGCTGCCTCCAGGCACACGGGGAGAGACGGACCGTAGGTGATCAGGGTCGCGCTGCGCCCGGGACGCCGGACCACGGCACGCCCGATCGGCTCGACGGCAGCCGGAGCGTCCGGAGACCAGTCGGCCTTGGACCAGTAGAGCCTTTTCGGCTCCAGGAACACCACCGGATCGTCGGAGGCGATCGACTCCCGCAGAAGTCCGTACGCGTCGTCGACCGTGGCCGGCATGACGACATGCAGGCCGGGGGTCGCCATGTAGTACGCCTCCGAGGAGTCGCTGTGGTGCTCGACCCCACCGATCCCGCCGCCGTACGGCACCCTCACCGTGATGGGCAGCGGCATGGCTCCGCCCGTACGGTTCCGCATCTTGGCGACGTGGCTGACCAGCTGCTCGAACGCCGGATACGCGAACGCGTCGAACTGCATCTCCACCACGGGCCGCAGCCCGTACATCGCCATACCAACGGCCGCGCCGAGGATGCCCGCCTCGGCCAGTGGTGTGTCCGTGCAGCGGTCGTCGCCGAACTCCTTCGCCAGACCGTCGGTGACGCGGAAGACGCCGCCGAGCGTGCCGACGTCCTCCCCGAGGACGTGAACCGTCGGGTCCTGCGCCATCGAGTCGCGCAGCGCCCGTCCGAGCGCCTGCGCCATCGTGGCCGGCTTCGTCCTGCCGGTCCGCCCACCGGCCGTCGCAGCAGCGGTGGTCATCGCCCCTCCTCCGCGCCGTGCTCGGCGTCCAGCTCGTCCCGTAGCTGGGCCGCCTGCTCCCGCAGCTGGCCGGTCTGCTCCTCGTAGACATGGGAGAACAGATCCATCGGGTCGAGTACCGGGTCGGCGTTCATCTGCTCCCGCAGCCCCTCCGCCATCCGTTCCGCTGCCTCCCGCACCCGCGCGATGCCGTCCTCGTCCAACAGGCCGCGCCCGGTCAGTTCCCGTTCGAGGAGCCTGATCGGATCATGCGCGCGCCAGGCCTCGACCTCGCTGTCGCCCCGGTAACGGGTGGCGTCGTCGGCGTTCGTATGGGCGTCCATGCGGTAGGTGACCGCCTCCACCAGCGTCGGACCCTCACCTCTCCTGGCCCGTGTCACCGCCTCGCTCAGCACCTGATGCATCGCGGGTGCGTCGTTGCCGTCGACCAGGCGTCCCGGCATCCCGTATCCCACGGCCTTGTGAGCCAGGGATGGCGCCGCGGTCTGCTTGGCCAGGGGCACGGAGATCGCGAAGCCGTTGTTCTGCACGAGGAACACGACCGGGGCCCGCCAGACGGCCGCGAAATTCAGCGCCTCGTGGAAATCGCCCTCGCTGGTCCCGCCGTCGCCGACCATCGCGAGGGCGACCACGTCGTCGCCCTTCAGACGCGCCGCGTGTGCCAGCCCGACGGCATGCGGCAACTGGGTGGCCAGGGGAGTGCACAGCGGGGCGATGCGGTGCTCACGCGGGTCGTAACCGGTGTGCCGGTCCCCCCGCAGCAATGTCAGTGCCTCGACGGGGTCCAGCCCGCGCGCCACCGCGGCCAGGGTGTCGCGATAGCTGGGAAAGAGCCAGTCCCGGTCCTCCAGTACGAGCGCCGCGGCGATCTCACCCGCCTCCTGACCGGTGCTCGACGGATACACCGCGAGTCTTCCCTGTTTGGTCAGTGCGGTGGCCTGCGCGTTGTACCGGCGACCGCGCACCAGCTCGGCGTAGAGCCTCAGCAGCAGCTCGGGGTCGGTGCCGGCCGCGGCGTCCGTGCCGAGCACGCGGTACGGCTCGGGGTCCGGGAGCAGCGGCGCGGGATCGGTGAGCGGCTTCCAGGCCGGGGGCGGCGTGGGCCGGTAGGCGGCTGCGCCGGGCAGCTCCTGGACCGTCATGACAAGCGCCTCCTGGCATCGACATGTATCGAGGTCATCGAAATCTGCAGGTATGTCGGGGCACGGGCAGGGACCGGTGTGGTGTGCCTCACCTACCGATTGTTCGGTCGTGGGCGCAATTTGGCTACAGGCACCCTCAGCCTGTGGACAAACGGTTCTCCACAGCCTGGGATAGGGGCAGGTCGTCCACAACAGGGAGGCGCGGGCAGATGCCGGCTGAACAAATGGCCGATGCGGGCGGGGAGCCGGTCCGCACTCCGCCCGCACGACCGCTGGATTCCACCGACCACGCCATCCTTCGCATCCTCCGGACGGATGGCCGCGCCTCGATACGGGCCGTCGCAGAACGTGTACACGTCTCGCGGGCCAATGCCTACGCCCGGATCAACAGGCTCGTCGAGGACGGCGTGATCCGCGGCTTCAGCGCACGCGTGAATCACGAACGTGCGGGACAGGCCGCCTCCGCCTACATCACTCTCAAGATCGTGCAGAATTCGTGGCGCACCGTCCGTGAGCAGCTTCTGGCCCTCCCGGGCGCCACCCACATCGCACTGGTCAGCGGCGACTTCGACGTCCTGCTCCTGGTGCACACGCCGGACAACCAGGCGCTGCGTGAACTGGTCCTCACGAGGATCCAGGCCATACCCGAGGTGCTGTCCACCCGCACGCTGCTGGTGTTCGAGGAGACCGACCTCGGACCGCGCCCGGACCGCCCGGCCGAGCTCACCTGAGGTCTCCCGCCGGGGTCAGCCGGCCCGCATCCCGTCGAAGGCGAGCCGGACCACCGTGTCGGCGAGCTGCTCCGCCTCGGGAGAGCCGCCCGGCTGCGGCCGGTACCACTCGACCAGCGAGTTCACCATGCCGAAGAGCAGCCGGGTCGCCAGACGTATGTCCACGTCCGCTCGGAGGTCCCCGTCCATCACAGCGGCCTTGAGCAGCTCGGACACCCGCTGGTCGAACTCGCGCCGGCGCTCCAGGGCCCAGCACTCCGTCTCCGTGTTGCCGCGCACGCGCAGCAGCAGCGTGACGTACGGCAGCTCGGCCATGAGCACCTCGACCGTACGGCGCGTGACGTACTCGACCCGGGCGATCGCCCGCCCCTGTATCGCCCCGGGCTCGTCGAGGATCGCGAAGAGCTCGTCGAGGGCCCGGCTCACCGCGCGCCGCAGAAGTTCTTCCTTGCCCGCCACGTGGTGGTAGATGGACGACTTGGAGATGCCCGCCGCCTTGGAGAGGTGCTCCATGGACGTTCCGTCGTAACCGCGCTCGTTGAAAACACGGACGGCAACGGTCAGGAGTGTCTCCGGGGTGTACGTGTCCCGCTTGGCCGTGGTCATGACCGCGATCCTCCCCCATGAGTTGTCCACAGGTTCTTTGGGGCCCCTTGTCCCGACCGATCGTTCGGTTACTCTAACTCCGTCAGCACATCCCTGCCCGGCTCGTCGAGGAGTTGGTCCGTCATGGCCGCCGAGCTTTCCCCCGAGAAGCTGTCCGAGATCCACCGCCCGACGCTCGACCAGGCCCTCGAGGCGATCCGCACGCGCGCCTACTGGTCCCCGCACCCCGAGCACCCGAAGGCCTACGGTGAGGGAGGCCTGCCCGGCAGCCTCGGCGCGGCCGAAGGCAAGGCCGCGTTCGACGCCGTGCTCAACACCCGTCTGGATCTCGCCCAGCCCGGCACCGACGGCTGGACGGGCGGAGAGATCTCGCCTTACGGGCCCGAGCTCGGCGTCGAGTATCCGCACTCCGACCCGGACGTCCTGCTTCCCGCCATGAGTGCCGCCATGGGCTCCTGGCGCGCGGCCGGACCCGAGACGAGGGCCCTGGTCTGCCTGGAGATCCTCGCCCGGATCAGTGCGCGCACGCACGAGCTGGCCCACGCCGTGATGCACACCAGCGGGCAGGCCTTCGTGATGGCTTTCCAGGCGGGCGGCCCGCACGCCCAGGACCGCGGCCTGGAGGCCGTCGCGTACGCGTACGCGGAGCAGACACGGACACCACGCAGCGCCGACTGGTCCAAACCCCAGGGGAAGCGCGACCCGCTGCAGCTGCACAAGTCGTACACGGCAGCCGGACGCGGCGTCTCCCTGCTGATCGGCTGCAACACCTTCCCCACGTGGAACGGCTACCCCGGCCTGTTCGCCTCGCTCGCGACCGGCAATCCGGTGCTGGTCAAGCCACACCCACGAGCGGTCCTGCCACTGGCTCTCACCGTCCAGCTGGCGCGGGAGGCGCTGGCGGAGGCCGGTTTCGACCCGAATCTGGTCGCCCTGGCCGTGGAGCGCCCAGGCGAGGGCATTGCCAAGACCCTCGCGGTACGCCCCGAGATCAAGATCATCGACTACACGGGCTCCACCGCCTTCGGCGACTGGCTGGAGACCAACGCCCGGCAGGCCCAGGTCTACACGGAGAAGGCCGGCGTCAACACGATCGTCCTCGACTCCACGGACAACTACCGGGGCATGCTCTCCAATCTGGCCTTCTCGCTCTCCCTCTACAGCGGTCAGATGTGCACCACCCCGCAGAATCTGCTCATCCCGCGCGAAGGCATCACGACCGACGCGGGCGCCAAGTCCTACGAGGACGTGGTGGCGGACATCGCCGAGGCGGTGAACGGTCTCCTCGGCGACGACGCCCGGGCCAACGGGCTGCTCGGCGCCCTGGTGAATCCGGACGTGAAGGCGCGGCTCGAAGGGGCAGCGGCCCTGGGTGACGTCGCGCTCGCCTCGCGTCCGGTGACCAACCCCGATTTCCCTGACGCCGTGGTCCGTACGCCGCTCCTCGTCAAGCTCGACGGCGCGAAGCGCGACGACGGGGCGGCCTTCCTCTCGGAGTGCTTCGGCCCGGTCTCGTTCGCGGTCGCCGTCGACTCGACCGCTGACGCGCTGGACCTGCTGCGGCGCACGGTCCGCGAGAAGGGCGCGATGACCGTCGGCGCTTACACCACCTCGCCCGAGGTGGAACGCGCGGTGGAGGACGTCTGCCTCGACGAATCGGCTCAGCTCTCGCTGAATCTCACCGGCGGCGTGTACGTCAACCAGACGGCGGCCTTCTCCGACTTCCACGGTTCTGGAGGCAACCCGGCCGCCAATGCGGCGCTCTGCGACGGAGCGTTCGTGTCCAACCGCTTCCGGGTGGTGGAGGTCCGCCGCCAGGCCTGAACGAGGTCACGGCCGGAGGCCGGGGACCCGTCCGGTGGAGCGGGCAGCCGGTGGGGCGGGGGCTGCTCCACCGGTCATCGCTCGCGTGGATCGGGAACGTCCGCGTAGCGCTGCACCCAGGCGTGCATGGCGATGGCGGCCGCCGCACCGGCGTTGATCGACCGCGTCGAGCCGAACTGCGCGATCGAGCACACCATCGAGGCGTGCTCGCGCGCTTCCTCGGTCAGCCCGGGCCCCTCCTGGCCGAAGAGCAGCACACACCGGCGCGGAAGTTCCGTCCGTTCCAGCGGCACGGCTCCGGGAAGATTGTCGATCCCGATGATGGGCAGCCCCTCGGCCTCCGCCCAGGCGGTCAGGTCCGCCGTGTCCGGGTGGTGGCGCACATGCTGGTAGCGGTCCGTGACCATCGCCCCCCGCCGGTTCCACCGGCGCCGGCCCACGATGTGGATCTCCTTGGCGAGGAAGGCGTTAGCGGTCCGCACCACCGAGCCGATGTTGAAATCATGGCCCCAGTTCTCCACGGCCACATGGAAGTCGTGCCGCCGCAGGTCGAGATCGGCGACGATCGCCTCCCGCGTCCAGTACCGGTAGCCGTCGCCGACGTTGCGCCGGTCACCGTGGGCGAGGAGGCCCGGATCGTAGCGCTCGCCCTCGGGCCAGGGCAGCGGGTGCGGCCCTACGCCGACCGGGGCGCCGTAGCCGTCGTCGTACTGGATCGGTTCCGCGGTGGGATCGGGCTCGGCCGCCGCCCGGGGCTCTTCGGTACTGCCGGTCTCGCTGGTCACCCGACGAGCGTATGGCCCCTGTCATCGCCGCCGTGCGCGGCCTCCCCGTCGTCCCTCCTCGGCCGCCGCTGCCCGGGAAGCCGTAGCCGGCCCGCCGTCCGGGAGAGAAGGCCCTCACGGGCCTGCGAAACCCGGCCTCCCAGCCACATCAGGAAGACCGTCGGCAGAAAGACCGCGTCGGCAGCGATCATCGCCATGGAGAAGAAGGGAAGTCCGAGAAGCACCGAGATTCCGGCGTGCTCGCCGATCATCACGACGAGCAGCACGTTCTTGACCCGCCGGTTGAACAGCGTGAAGGGAAAGGCGACCTGCACGATCACCGTGGCATACGTCAACACCATGACCACCAGGGCGCTGGACGCGATGAGGCCGGACAGCTGGGGCCACGGGGTGAAGTAGTCCAGTTTGAGCGGGTAGTAGATCGCGGTGCCGTCCTGCCAGCGGGAGCCCTGGATCTTGTACCAGCCCGCAGTCGCGTAGATGAGGCACACCTCGGCCATGATCACGAGAAAAGCGGCGTTGTGGGCCAGGTTGGCCAGGACGTCGGACAGGATCCGCAGCTCGTGGTCCGGTGCGTAACGGTTCAGGGCCCACCAGGCACCGTTGCCGAGCCACAGCACCCAGAGGAGGGAAGGCAGCCACCACGTGCCGCCGAGTCCTCCCATGACAGTTGCGGGCAGGAGAACGCAGCCGAGCACCCCCCAGAGAGCCGGGCCCGCGACGTCACGGGCCGACCGGCCTTCCTCGACGGGACGAGCGGCGTTCCTCGACGCGCGGCGAGCGTCCAGGGACCAGACCCGCGCGCAGCGGGTCAGCACCAGGTAGACCGCCATCAGGTGAATGACGTTGTCGCCGCCGTCCCCCATGAAGATGCTGCGGTTCTGCAGGGACAGGACACCGGCCATGAACAGGACGGACGTGCCCCGGGTCCGCCAGCCGATCATCAGCAGCGCGGCAGACACCAGCGTGAGCGCGTACACGGTCTCGAACCAGATCGCGGCGTCCGACCACATCAGGACGGTGAAGGCGTCGTTGTTGGTGATGAGCCGACGCGCCATGTCCCAGCTCCACGGCCCGTCCGGGCCGTACAGCTCGTGGCGGTGGGGCAGCTCGCGCAACAGGAACAGCAGGTAGGTGGCGGAGACACCGATCCGGACGACGGCGCTCTGGTAGGGACCGAGGGATGAGGCGGTGACGCGCTGGACGGCCGCGGACAGCGCGCGGCCCGCGGTTCCGGCGCTCTCCCGGACGGGGGCACGGGAGCTCATCCCTCCGCCTTCCCGGCCTGCGAGGACTGTTTTTCCGCCGCCGCTCCGGGAAGATCGGACGTGGTGACGGTCCACCATGGGAGTTCTCTGTACTCCGCCCGAGTGCTGATCTTCTCGTCACTCCATGCCGGGGCCCCCACGGAACGTACGGCGGACCGCACCTGGATGCGCTCGACCGTGCCGCCGTATCCCTCCTCGGCAAGGCGCAGCATGACGATGCGGCGGATATAGCGCTCGGACAGCTCACCGCGCAAGCCGTTGGGGTGGTTCTCGCTGTCATGGGACCCGCTGTAGAAGTCCCAGGCGCGGCGCAACTCGTTCTGGTCGACATGGCTGGGAAGAAGGCTGCCGCGGATCGACTCGCCATCGTCTCGTGAGAGATCCATCCAGCGCGTGATGTCACTGCCGTCAGCACCGTCGTCGGCGATCTCCGCCCGCACGTGCACGGAGATGTTCTGCTGAAGCGGATTGGGGGCGAACAACTTCCAGTTCTGCTCGAACTCGGGAAACACCCAGTCGTCGACCACCTCGCCGTGCTGCTTCGTCAGCGTGTTGGACGGCGCGACGTGCAGAAAGATCATCGCGATGTGTGCGCAGGCCACCACTCCCAGGACGGAAAGCGCCAGCGCCGCCACGATCTGGTACGGAAGCGAGAGCGCGGCCATACCGACGCCCCGGCGGTTCCCGGCCGGTCCCGGTACCGAACGGGGCGGTGTGTCGCACGGCGTCGCGTCGGTCCGGCCCGGCGGAACACCGGCCCCGGCCTCCGGTATCCCGGGCGGTTCCGACTCCGCGGCCTGATCCCCGTACGGGCGGTTCGTCACACCGGGCCAGGCGAGCTTCTTCTCATCTCCGGTGCGCCCACCGTGGTCCGCATCCATCCCGCCCCGATCACCGTCGATCACCACTCAGTTATCCACAGGGTTGACACCCTACGGGCCCCCGACTCACCATTGAAGCCAAGGAACCGAACGATCGGTCGGTAGGGAGCCCGGGATGGCGGCAGTGACTGCGGACCAGACGACGCAGGGAACAGCAGGCACGGTGGACGAAGCGGCAGCAGGGCGACTCGCGTCCTTCGACGCCGCCGTGGCGGCCGACGACCGGATCGAGCCGCGGGACTGGATGCCCGACGCCTACCGGGCCACGTTGATCCGCCAGATGGCCCAGCACGCGCATTCCGAGATCATCGGCATGCAGCCCGAAGCCAACTGGATCTCACGGGCTCCCTCGCTGCGCCGCAAAGCCATTCTGATGGCCAAGGTCCAGGACGAGGCGGGACACGGCCTCTATCTGTACAGCGCGGCGGAGACCCTGGGCACCAGCCGCGAGGAGCTCCTCGACAAACTGCACGCCGGTCGGCAGCGCTATTCCTCGATCTTCAACTACCCCACGCTGACCTGGGCGGACGTAGGTGCGATCGGCTGGCTGGTGGACGGCGCCGCTATCACCAACCAGGTACCGCTCTGCCGCTGCTCCTACGGCCCCTACGCGCGGGCGATGGTCCGGATCTGCAAGGAGGAGTCCTTCCACCAGCGCCAGGGGTTCGAACTGCTTCTCGCCCTCAGCCGGGGCACCCCTGCCCAGCACGAGATGGCGCAGGACGCGGTGAACCGGTGGTGGTGGCCCTCCCTGATGATGTTCGGCCCGCCCGACGACGCCTCGTCGCACTCTGCACAGTCGACGGCCTGGAAGATCAAACGGCACTCCAACGACGAACTGCGCCGCCGTTTCGTCGACATCTGTGTGCCGCAGGCACAGGCGCTGGGTCTCGATCTACCCGACCCTGACATCCGGTGGAACGAGGAGCTCGGACAACACGACTACGGAGCCATCGACTGGGCGGAGTTCCAGGAAGTCCTCAAGGGCAACGGTCCCTGCAACGAGCAACGGCTCACCCAGCGGCGCACGGCTCACGAGGAAGGCGCCTGGGTCCGTGACGCGGCAGCGGCGTATGCAGAAAAGCACGCGGTACGGCCCGGAACAGCCGGGACGACCGCTCAGCCCGGGGAGGCGACCGCATGAGCAGCTCGACCGACTGGCCTCTGTGGGAGGTGTTCGTGCGCTCCCGGCGCGGGCTGTCCCACACCCACGCGGGCAGCCTGCACGCGCCGGACGCCGAGATGGCCCTGCGCAACGCCCGTGATCTGTACACGCGCCGTTCCGAAGGTGTGTCCCTCTGGGTGGTGCCCTCCACGGCTGTCACAGCCTCCTCCCCCGACGAGAAGGACTCGTTCTTCGAACCCGCCGGCGACAAGCCCTACCGTCACCCCACGTTCTACGAAATCCCTGAGGGGGTGAAGCACCTGTGACCGCGGCCCTCGCCCTGGGCGACGACGCGCTGGTGCTCTCGCACCGACTGGGGGAGTGGGCGGGTCACGCCCCGGTCCTGGAAGAGGAGGTGGCCCTGGCCAACATCGCTCTGGACCTGCTGGGGCAGGCCAGACTGCTTCTCTCGTCCGTAGGGGACGAGGACCAACTGGCCTACCTTCGTGAGGAACGGGCCTTCCGCAACGTCCAGCTGGTGGAGCAGCCGAACGGCGACTTCGCCCACACCATCGCCCGCCAGCTCTACTTCTCCGTCTACCAGCACCTTCTGTACGCCGAGCTGGCCACCGGAGTGGGCGAGTTCGCGGATCTCGCGGCCAAGGCCGTCAAGGAGGTGGCCTACCACCGGGACCACGCGGAGCAGTGGGTCCTGCGACTCGGTGACGGCACCACGGAGAGTCATACACGCATGCAGCTCGCCCTGGACGCACTGTGGCGGTTCACCGGCGAGCTGTTCGAACCCGTCGAGGGAGTCGACGTCGACTTCCCCGCCCTGCGCGACAACTGGCTGGCCGCCGTCACCTCCGTGGTGAGCCGGGCCACGCTGACCCTCCCGTCGGGGCCGCAGGCCGGGGCCTGGGCCGCCGGAGCGGGCCGCCAGGGCCTGCACACCGAACCGTTCGGGCGGATGCTCGCCGAGATGCAACATCTGCACCGCAGTCACCCGGGGGCGTCATGGTGACCACCGAGACGCCGCTGGAAGCTGAGCTCCACCGGCTGGCAGGCGCCGTGCCCGACCCCGAGCTGCCGGTCCTCACCTTGGACGAGCTCGGCGTACTGCGCGGAGTAAGGGTGGACGGGCCGGACAA
The DNA here is from genome assembly GCF_044385685.1 of Streptomyces sp. ALB3. NCBI lineage: Bacteria > Bacillati > Actinomycetota > Actinomycetes > Kitasatosporales > Streptomycetaceae > Streptomyces > Streptomyces sp. ALB3. The sequence goes on from NZ_JBISCE010000046.1 coordinate 358,330, forward strand.
GGTCACCGTACGGCTCACGCCGACGTACACCGGCTGTCCGGCCATCGAGGCCATGTCCGCCGATATCAAACGAGTGCTGCATGACCGCGGTATCGGGGAGGTCTCCGTGGTCACGGTCCTCGCACCCGCATGGTCGACGGACGACATCAGTGACGAGGGGCGCCGCAAGCTCGCGGAGTTCGGCATAGCACCGCCGCGTCCGGGGAGCGGCCCGGAAGGGCCGGTCCCTCTGACGCTCTCGGTGCGCTGCCCGCATTGCGGTTCCACCGACACCGAGTTGCTCAGCCGCTTCTCCTCCACGGCGTGCAAGGCCCTGCGCCGCTGCGTCACGTGCCGCGAACCTTTCGATCACTTCAAGGAGTTGTAGGTGTTCCATCCGCTCCGGGTCAGCGCGATCGAACGAATCACGGACGACGCGGTGGCCGTCACGTTCGCCGTCCCAGCCGAACTGCGCGAGACCTTCCGCCACACCCCCGGCCAGCACCTCAACGTGCGCTACAGCGTCGACGGCCAGGAGATCCGACGGTCGTACTCCATCTGCGCTCCTGCCACCGAAAAGCCGGGCGAGCCCCTGGTCCGGGTAGGCATCCGTATGGTCGACGGAGGTGCGTTCTCGACGTACGCCATCAAGGAGCTGACGGTCGGCGACCAGGTCGAGGCGATGGCTCCGACGGGTCGGTTCGTCCTCGATCCTCGCCCTGGCCTCTTCGCCGCCATCGTCGGCGGCAGTGGCATCACACCCGTGCTCTCTATGGCCGCCACGCTGCTTTCACGGGAACCCCTGGCACGTTTCTGCCTGGTCCGCAGCGACCGGACGGCTGCGTCGACGATGTTCCTCGACGAGGTGGCGGACCTCAAGGACCGCTACCCCGACCGCTTCCAGCTGGTGACCGCGCTTTCTCGGGAGGAGCAGGCTGCGGGGCTTCCCTCGGGCCGGCTCGACCGCGAGCGCCTCACCGCGCTACTGCCCGCACTCCTGCCGGTGCCCGACGTGGACGGGTGGTTCCTCTGCGGGCCGTTGGGCCTGGTCAAGGGAGCGGAGGACGCGCTGCGCGCACTCGGCGCCGACCGTGCCCGTATTCACCAGGAGATCTTCCATGTCACCGACGAGGCGACGGCTGTGCCTGCGGCCGCCCGGGTAGCAGCTCCGTCGGAGAGCACGCTCACGGCGACACTCGACGGGCGGTCGGGCAGTTGGCCCGTCCAGGACGGTGAATCGCTGCTGGACACGGTGCTGCGAAGCCGCTCGGACGCTCCGTACGCGTGCAAGGGAGGGGTGTGCGGGACCTGCCGGGCCTTCCTCGTCTCGGGGGACGTACGGATGGACCGCAACTTCGCACTGGAACCGGAGGAGACCGGGGCCGGCTTCGTTCTCGCCTGCCAGTCACACCCACTCACCCCGGAGGTCGAGCTCGACTTCGACCGCTGACGTCCCCCACCACGCCCTGCCCGGCCATCGCTCCAGAAGAAGCACCTGTCGTCGGCCGACGCCGGGCGCACAGCGGCCGAAGCCCCGGTACGCCCGGTCCCGCCCTGTAACCGGTACGAGCAGCGGCCGCACAGACACGTCACGCGTCGTCGCGTCGCACGGCAGCCGGGGCGCATCGCGGTCACGTCGCCCAGCAGTGCACCGCACAGCAGCAATAAGACAGGAGCACTGCGGCCGGCCGGATGGCCGGGCAGTGACCCTGGCAGCAGTCCTGCGGCCGACCTGGGCGACGGCTCAGGCAGCTCCTCGGCGCCAAGGCCGGTGGAACAGAACTGCGACTGCGACAGGTGCTACGGCGTGGGCGCGGCTCAGCCCGGCGCAGAGAGAACGGCTCGGCACAGACGGCACGGCTCGGCGAAGACGGTGCCGGGCCGTCAGAGGACGAAGGCCGAGCTCCCGTTGTCCGTGACCATCGGGCGCCCGGCACCGTCCCATGCCTGCATGCCGCCGTCGATGTTCACGGCGTCGATGCCCTGCTGCACGAGATACTGAGTGACCTGGGCGGACCGGCCTCCGACGCGGCACATCACGTGCACGCGCCGGCCGTCCTCGGCCGCTTCGGTCAGTTCGCCGAAGCGGCCGACGAAGTCACTCATCGGGATGTGCAGCGCGCCCTCGACGTGCCCTGCAGCCCATTCGTCGTCCTCCCGGACGTCCAGCACGAAGCCGTCGGGCGGAACCGCCGCGGCGTCCACCGAGGGCAGCGGAGCGAAATTCATGGGAGTGCCTTCTCTCGTACGTACGCACCAGGGTCTTCTTCCGGCACGCTACTGCACCAAGCCCGCCAGCTCGTTCTCACGTTGCGAGACCTCCGCCAGGAGCTTCTCGCCGATGTCGTCCAGCAGCCGGTCGGGGTCGTCCGGCGCCATTCGCAGCATGGAACCGATCGCGCTGTCCTCCAGCTCCTTGGCGAGAACCGTCAGCAACTCCTTACGCCGGCTCAGCCACTCCAGGCGCGCGTACAGCTCTTCACTCTCGCTCAGCCGCAGCTCCGGCGTCTCAGGGCCGGCCGCCCATTCCGCTGCAAGCTCCTTCAGCAACGCCACGTCGCCGCGCCCGTAGGCCGCGTTGACCCGAGCGATGAATTCATCGCGCCGTGCTCGCTCCTTCTCGTCCGGCGCGAGATCCGGGTGGGCCTGGCGGGCCAGCTCCCGGTAGAGCTTGCGCGCCTCCTCGCCCGGCCTGACCCTCTTCGGCGGGCGGACGGGCTGCTCGGTGAGCATGGCCGAAGCTTCGGGCGAGAGACCGTCCGAGTCCATCCAGTCGTGGAAGAGCTCGTCGACGCCAGGCATCGGCATGACGATCGCCCGAGCCTCCTGGGCCTTGCGCACATCCTCCGGGTCACCGGTCCTCGCCGCCCGCGCCTCCGCGATCAGCGCATCGAGCTCGTCGAGGCGGGCGTACATCGGGCCCAGCTTCTGGTGATGCAGCCGGCTGAAATTCTCCACCTCGACCCGGAACGTCTCGACGGCGATCTCGAACTCGATCAGCGCCTGCTCGGCCACCCGCACGGCCTTGGCAAGCCGCTCCTCGGGCCGGGGCGCGCCGCTGCCCTCAGTGGCCGCGGCACCTCCCGCCTCACCGTCGCCGACCGGAGAACCAGCCGCGTCATCTGCGGCGGGACCCGTCTGCGGCGTGTTGTCCTGATCCGCTCGCGGGTCGTCACCCGACGACACATCACGCGCGTGCTGCGATCGGTCCTGGCGGTCCTGGTCCTGCCGGTCTTCGTCGTTCCGGGTGGTCGGCACCCCGGCGGCTTCGTGGGTCACCCGTCCAGCGTATGGCCACGGCGCGCGACATGGAGCCGCAGGTGACCGCGGGCCGCTCAGACGCCGAGTTCCGCGGCTATCCGGCCGGCTCGGACAGCCCGGACGAGCTCGGCGTGGTCTGCTTCGGTCCGGTCCGCGTACGTCACGGCGAAATCGGCCATCGCCGCGTCCAGCTCCGCGTTCTTACCGCAGTAGCCCGCGAGCAGCCGAGGATCGGCGCTGTGCGCATGGGCTCTGGCCAGGAGCGCCCCGGTCATCCGCCCGTAGTCGTCCACCTGGTCCGCCGCAAGCGCGGACGGATCCACGCTTCCCTTGCGATTCCTGAACTGCCGTACCTGACAGTGCCTGCCGTCGACCTCCGCCCAGCCGAGCAGTATGTCGCTGACGACCTGCATCCGCTTCTGCCCGAGCACCACCCGGCGCCCCTCGTGCTCCACTCCGGGCACTTCGAAGCCGACCTGCGGGAGGTAGGGGGCCAGCGCGGATGGCCGCGCCTCCTTCACCTGCAGAACCAGCGGCTCGCCACGGTGATCGAGCAGGAGCACCACGTACGACCTGGTCCCCACGCTCCCCGTGCCGACCACCCGGAAGGCCACATCGTGGATCGCGTAGCGGGCCAGCAGCGGAACGCGGTCCTGCGAGATCGTCCCGATGTAGCTCTCGAGCCCCGTCGCGACGGCAGCCGCCTCCGCGTCGGGCACGCGGCGCAAGACGGGTAGTGCGTCGACGAAGCGGCGACCGCCGTCCTCGCACTCCTCGGTGGACCTGGCGGCGAAGCGGGCACTCGTGTTGTTGCGAGCCTTGGCGGAGACCCGCTCGAGCGTCCCCAGCAGGTCTCGCGCATCGGTGTGCGAGACGAGCTCCTCGTCCGCGATGGCGTTCCACGCGTCCAGGGCGGGCAACCCGGCCAGCAGGCGCATCGTGCGCCGGTACGCGCCCACCGTGTCGTGCGCGCCCTGCCGGCAGGTGTCCTCGTCCGCCCCAGCCTCCCGGCCCGCGAGGACCAGCGAAGTGGCGAGCCGTTTGAGATCCCACTCCCAGGGACCGAACACGGTCTCGTCGAAATCGTTGAGATCCATGACCAGATTGCCGCGCGCGTCGCCGTAGAGGCCGAAGTTGGCCGCGTGCGCGTCACCACAGAGCTGGGCACCCACCCCCGTGACCGGTGTGCCCGTCAGGTCATGAGCCATCAAACCGGCCGAGCCGCGCAGAAACGCGAAGGGCGTGGCCGCCATCCGCCCCACCCGGATGGGCGTCAGTCCTGGCACCCGGCCCTTGTTGGACTCCTCGACCGCCTGGGCCGCGTCCGGCCTTCCAGCCGGCAGGGTCAGGGAGCTGTGCGCCGACCGGGGGACCTTCTTCCTCAGTTTCTTGCCGGCCGCTTTCGGTGACGCCGCCCCGGGCCTTGCCGGTCGCACCCCTCCGGCCACGCGCCGCGCGAAGCCGGGCACCACCGGAATGCGCCCGTCTCCTGCTGCTGGCTCCGACGGCCCCGTCATCCCGACCTCGCCCATGGAGCGTCGCCTCCCCGCCTCGTCCAGCCGTTCCGTCCCCGCAACATCACGTGCGGACGACGGTACAACCGTCGCGTGACAGCCGTCTGCCCCTGTGGACAACTCAGGAAGCACCTGTGGACAGCCTGCGCGACGGGCCGGGAGCCCGGGCGGCCCACCGCCCGGGACAGGTACCGAAGCAGGACCGGCACGACGGACCGGGCCGGTGAGGTGGATCGGCCACAACAAGCGATGCCCGACCGCAAGGGCCGGCGACGGCCGGCAGCGGCCGGAGCCTGATCGCGAGCGGAACTGCGGCTGACCGGCCATACCGGTCTCACACTCCGACGGTCTCCTCCATCTCTTCCTCGGCCTCGGCCGCCACCCGCGGGAGGGCCGCCTGACGCGCCCTCCCCGCGGCCTCGCGGCACCGCTTCACCTCGGCGAGGGCCGCCGCCCCCATCACGATCAGTCCGGCCCCGAACCACAGAGCCAGCACGAGCAGATGCCCGCCAAGGGCATGACCGCCGAAGTACACGTGGCTGCGCACACCTTCGACGAAGCCCGCGCCGTTCCAGAAGGAGTGCAGGGATCCGAAGAAGCCCGGCTGGAGCTCAGGCCGGAAGATCCCGCCGGAGCTCGTGAAGTTGAGCATGACGAAGAGCAGCATCACACCGAGCGTGGTCCACCGCTTGAGGAAGGTGTGCAGGCCCACGCCGATCAGCAGGACGCCCGCCGAGTAGAGCCATGCCATCGCCCAGAGCCCGCCGAGCCCATGGTCCACCAAGCCGAACACCGGGCCCGCGAACGCGGCACCGATCAGACTCACCACCAGCGAGGTGCCGATCGCCAGCCCGGCCCTGATCCGCAGTGCCAGCACCGCACCCGCACCTCCGATCACCGCGACCGACGCGTACGACCCGATACTGACCGCCACCAGCAGGAAGAAGATTCCCTGACCGGTCGGGTCACCGTCCGACGTGGGCGCCACGTCCGTCACGCGGAGGGGGGCTCCCTGGTCGGCGGCGACCTCGGTGAAGATCTTCTCGACCACTGTCGCGCTGGTGTCCGACGAGGCGGTCGCCACGATCAGCTCCGGCCGCCCGCCCGGCACGTAAGCGCCGTAGCTCTGCTGGTCACGCAGATGGTTGGCGGCAGCGGCGCGATCCGCCACGGTGCGCACGTTCAGCGCGCCGTCACTCCTGTCCTGCAGAGTCTGCGCGAGCACCTGCGCGCTGGCACCGGAGCCGACGACGTCCACCTTCAGGTCGTGCGGCGCCGGGGCGTGAAAGGCCCCCAGGTAGGCAAGCCCCATACCGATGCACATCAACAGCGGCGTCACGAGATGGCTGAGCACATGACGCAGCGCCCCGGCAGTTGAGCCGGGGACCGCGATCGGACGTGCGGACATGCGGGCCACTCCTCATAGTTGGCTTTTACAACTTACACGTCTGTTGTAGCATACAACTAAATCAAGGAGGTGATTTCAGTGGCAGACGCCCGCCGCCGTCGCGAGGAGTCCCTGGATGTCATCCAGCGCGAGCTGACCGCTTTCGCACGCCGCGCACGGTCCGCAGCCGCCCGGCTACACCCGGATCTACCACTGGTCTCCTACACCCTGCTCGCCCACATCGACCACCGGCAGGGCTGCCGTGCCGCCGATCTGGCAGCGCACTACATGCTGGACAAATCGACAGTCAGCCGACAGGTCGCGGCGCTGGAGAGGCTCGGCCTGGTCGAGCGCCACCCGGATCCGGACGATCAGCGCATACAGGTACTGCACCCCACAGCCGCCGGCGTCCAGGCACTGGCCTCCACGCAGGCCAGTCGGCAGACCGCCTACCGGGAACGACTCAGCGCGTGGACGTCGGACGATCTGGAACAGTTCGCGGAGTACCTGCTGCGGTACAACTCCGCGGGCGAAGACGGCACACCCATGTGAAGGAGCCGGCAGCCGGCCCAACAGGGATCACCGATCCATCAACGGGCGACCCCGGCGGCGACCAGCGACCCGGCGGCCGATCGCAACCTCTCCGCCCACAACAATGCCCTTCGGCTCACGCCCGGGTTCCTTGCTCGGCGATTCCACGGCGGAGCCCGCTTGCGATCAGGAGGCCCGGGATCGCATTGAAGGCCACGCCTCCGTCGACGGGCGGCCAGGTCCCTCACCCGGGCCTCACCGCTCGACGAGGCACCTTCCGAGAGCGGTCCGAGCAGAACGCCTATTCGGTGCGGATCGGACGTTTCACGTGAAACAGAGAACGTCCCGGTAGCACTCCCACCCCGGGTGCGTGCTTCGTCACAGGGCCCGTCACACGCGAATCAACGCCCCTCGCACCCGAACTACTCTCGTCCGAGGTAACCCGGAGGGCACCCCACGGGCCCGCGGGGTGGCCAGATCCTGACGCACCACGCCGAGCCCCTTAGGCAATTGCACACAACGAAGAACCCCCGCACCGAATCTCTCCGGTGCGGGGGTTCTGTCGAACCAACCCGGCAATCGCAAGCGACTGCCTGTTGTGCGCGAGGGGGGATTTGAACCCCCACGTCCCTAAGGACACTGGCACCTGAAGCCAGCGCGTCTGCCGTTCCGCCACTCGCGCATGAGTGGTGCTTTCAGACTCTCTCACCGTGTGGTGTGAGCGCCTGGCGACATCCGGAAGATTAGCACGCTGGACAGGGTGGATTCACATCCGTTGTTTCGCCGGACCCACGAGGGGAACCGGGAACGCGGAAAGCCCGGCCCCACTCCTCCTGAGTGCACCCGGAGTGCGGGACACTGTGAGGAGGCCACCTCTACGATCCGTGTGAGAGGTGACACTCATCCACTGTCCAGACAAGGGGAACCAGCCGATTTCCCTACGCGTGGATACGATCAGTGAGCAGCACAGCGATGACGACACCGGAGGAGGTGCCCCATGGGAGTCATGAAGCGTTTCGAGCAGCGTCTCGAAGGTCTGGTCAATGGCACCTTCGCCAAGGTCTTCAAGTCCGAGGTGCAGCCGGTCGAGATCGCGGGAGCTCTCCAGCGCGAGTGCGACAACAACGCGACGATCTGGAACCGTGAGCGGACCGTCGTGCCCAACGACTTCATCGTCGAGCTGAGCACCCCTGACTACGAACGCCTCAGCCCGTACTCCGGCCAGCTCGGCGACGAGCTGTCCGGCCTCGTACGTGACTACGCCAAGCAGCAGCGGTACACCTTCATGGGCCCGATCAAGGTCCACCTGGAGAAGGCGGACGACCTCGACACGGGTCTTTACCGCGTACGCAGCAGGACCCTGGCGTCGAGTTCGTCACAGCAGGGCCAGCAGGGCGGCCCTCCCCACGCCCAGCCGAACCGGCCCGCCGCCCCTCAGGGGCAGGGCGGGTACGGCTACCCGCCGGCTTCCGCCCCTCCCATGCCTCCAGCCCCTCCGCCGGGCGCCGGGCGCCCTGGAGGCCCTTCCAGCGACTGGCGCCCGCCGACCGCGTCCGGCCCCATGCCGGACGCCCAGGTGCGGCGCTGGATCGAGATCAACGGCACCCGCCATCAGATCTCCCGCCCGACGTTGGTGATGGGACGAAGCACCGACGCCGACGTGCGGATCGACGACCCCGGCGTATCGCGCCGGCACTGTGAGATCCGGACCGGAACGCCCTCGACGATCCAGGATCTCGGGTCTACCAACGGCATCGTGGTAGACGGGCAGCACACCACCCGCGCTACGCTCCGCGACGGCTCGCGGATCGTCGTGGGCAGCACCACCATCGTTTACCGGCAAGCCGAAGGGTGAAGCGGGGGCAATGTCAGAGCTGACCCTGACGGTCATGCGGCTAGGTTTCCTGGCTGTTCTGTGGCTATTCGTAATCGTGGCCGTTCAGGTCATTCGCAGCGACCTGTTCGGTACGCGCGTCACGCAGCGCGGCTCACGCCGCACTGCCGGTGACGCCCGACCGCAGCAGGGCCGCCAACAGCAAGCAGCGCCGCCTCAGCAGCGCCAGCAGTCCGGGCGCCAGCGTCGTGGGGCACCCACCAAGCTGGTCGTCTCCGAAGGCACCCTCACCGGGACCACGGTCGCGCTCCAGGGGCAGACCATCACCCTGGGCCGGGCACATGATTCAACGATCGTGCTGGATGACGACTACGCGTCCAGTCGGCATGCCAGGATCTACCCGGACCGTGACGGCCAGTGGATCGTCGAGGACCTCGGGTCCACCAACGGCACCTATCTCGACCGGACCCGGCTCACCACCCCGACACCTGTTCCGCTGGGCGCGCCGATCCGCATCGGCAAGACCGTCATCGAGCTGCGGAAGTAGTACGACAATGAGCGAGCGGAGCGAGCGAGTCGCGGCAGTCCTGACGACGGACCTGGCGCGGCTCCCGACCGGAGGGTGGGCAGTGTGGCTCGAGACCGGCTGTACCCCGAACCGACGGGCGAGGTGCGCATGAGCTTGTCCCTGCGCTTCGCCGCCGGATCGCACAAGGGCATGATCCGGGAAGGCAACGAGGATTCCGGTTACGCCGGCCCCCGCCTCCTCGCGATCGCCGACGGCATGGGTGGCCAGGCGGCCGGAGAGGTCGCCAGCTCCGAGGTGATCTCCACACTCGTCCAGCTCGACGACGACGTCCCTGGCTCCGACATCCTCACCTCGCTCGGCACGGCGGTCCAGCGGGCCAACGACCAGCTGCGCGTCATGGTCGAGGAGGACCCCCAGCTGGAGGGGATGGGCACGACGCTGACCGCCCTGCTCTGGACCGGTCAGCGCCTCGGTCTCGTCCACGTCGGCGACTCCCGCGCGTACCTCCTGCGTGACGGCGTCCTGACGCAGATCACCCAGGACCACACCTGGGTGCAGCGTCTCGTCGACGAGGGCAGGATCACGGAGGAGGAGGCCACCACCCACCCGCAGCGCTCACTGCTGATGCGGGCCCTGGGCAGCGGCGACCACGTGGAGCCCGACCTGTCCATCCGGGAGGTCCGCGCCGGCGACCGCTATCTGATCTGCTCGGACGGACTCTCGGGCGTCGTCTCCCACCAGACGATGGAAGAGACCCTGGCCAGCTATCAGGGGCCCCAGGAGACGATCCAGGACCTCATTCAGCTCGCGCTGCGCGGTGGCGGCCCCGACAACATCACCTGCATCGTCGCCGACGTCCTGGACGTCGACAGCAACGACACCCTGGCCGGACAGCTCAACGACACCCCGGTCATCGTCGGCGCGGTCGCCGAGAACCAGGCGGCGCAGGCGAACGACGGCCGCGCCATGGAGACGCCGGCGGGACGTGCGGCAGGTCTCGGCCGCCCCGTGGCGCCGCCGGCCGGAGGCTTCGGGCCTCCCGGCAGCGGCGACGACATGGGGTACGGGTCCGGCCCGGACGGTGCTTTCACCTCGTACACCGACGAGGACTTCGTCAAGCCCCGTGGCCGCCGCAGGTGGCTGAAGCGGTCGTTCTACATCGTGCTCGCGCTGGCCGTCATCGGCGGTGGCGTCTACGGCGGCTACCGCTGGACGCAGACCCAGTTCTACGTGGGCGCGAAGGACGAGAACGTCGCGCTGTTCCGCGGCATCAGCCAGGACCTCGCCTGGGTGTCCCTCTCGAAGGTCGAAGAGGACACTCGGATCGAACTGAAGTACCTCCCGCCGTACTGGCGCAAGAAGGTGGAGGCGACCATCTCCCAGGGCAGCCTCGCCGATGCCCGCAAGAAGATCAGCGAGCTCGAAGCACAGGCCTCCGCCTGCGAGAAGGACGCGCAGCGCCGCGCGGCCGAGGCGGACACCAACGCCGCCAAGGACCAGGGCGAAGCCGGCAACGCCTCCGACAGCACGTCCGCCACTTCTCCCGCCAAGGGGACCAAGACCGCGACTCCCACTCCCGGCCCCAGCCTCTCGGAGGAAGAGAAGAAGCTGGCCCTGCAGTGCGGTAAGCAGTAAGCCGTAGGGGGCCTTCAGCACATGAGCGTTGTCACCAACACCACCACCATCGGCGCGATCGACGCGCCGAGCCGTCGTAACACCGAGCTGGCGCTGGTTGCCTTCGCCGTCCTGATCTCGGTTTTCGCCTACGCCAACGTGGGCCTCGCCCTCCACGGCGAACTGCCGGCCGGAATGCTCGGCTACGGCCTGGGTCTCGCACTGCTCGGCGGTGTGGCACATCTCGCCGTGCGGAGATTCGCCCCGTACGCGGACCCGTTGCTCCTGCCGCTGGCGACCCTGCTGAACGGGCTGGGGCTCGCCATCATCTGGCGCCTGGACCAGTCGGAGCGGTTCCAGGCGCTCAAGACGTTCGCCCCGGCCGCCTCCAAGCAGCTGATGTTCTCAGCGGTCGGCGTCGCCCTGCTGGTCGTCGTCCTGATCGCTCTCAAGGACCACCGCATCCTGCAGCGCTACACCTACATCTCCATGCTGGTCGCGCTGTTCCTGCTGATCCTCCCGATGTTCTTCCCGGCCGTGAACGGCGCCAAGATCTGGATCAAGATCCCCGGTGTCGGCACGATCCAGCCGGGTGAGTTCGCGAAGATCATCATCGCCGTGTTCTTCGCCGGCTACCTCATGGTAAAGCGCGACGCCCTGGCCCTCGCCAGCCGCCGCTTCATGGGCCTCTACCTGCCCCGTGGCCGCGACCTGGGCCCGATCCTCATGGTGTGGGCCTTCTCGATCCTGATCCTCGTCTTCGAGACCGACCTCGGCTCCTCGCTGCTGTTCTTCGGCATGTTCGTCGTCATGCTGTACGTCGCCACCGAGCGCACCAGCTGGATCGTCTTCGGTCTGCTGATGTCCGGAGCCGGCGCTGTCGGTGTGGCGACGTTCGAGCCCCACGTCCAGGACCGTGTCACCGCCTGGCTCGACCCCTTCGCGGGCTGGGGTAAGGAGCCGGCCAGCGAGCAGATGGCCAAGTCGCTGATGGCCTTCGGATCCGGTGGCACTCTCGGGACCGGCCTCGGCCAGGGCAACTCCGACCTGATCGGCTTCGCGGCCAACTCCGACTTCATCCTCGCCACCGTCGGTGAGGAGCTCGGGCTCGCCGGGATGATGGCGGTCCTGCTCGTCTACGGTCTGATCGTCGAGCGCGGCGTACGTACGGCGCTGGCCGCCCGGGACCCCTTCGGCAAGCTCCTCGCCATCGGTCTCTCCGGCTCCTTCGCCATCCAGGTCTTCGTCGTCGCCGGCGGTGTCATGGGGCTCATCCCGCTGACCGGTATGACCATGCCGTTCCTCGCGGCCGGCGGTTCTTCCGTCATCGCCAACTGGGCGCTCATCGGGATCCTGATCAGAATCAGTGACACGGCCCGCCGCCCCGCCCCTGCCCCCGCACCGTCCCCGGACGCCGAGATGACCCAGGTGGTCCGACCGTGAACAAGCCACTCCGCAGGATCGCGATCTTCTGCGGCATCCTCGTTCTGGCTCTCCTGGTCCGCACCAACTACCTCCAGTACGTCCGTGCCGACGAGCTCAACGCGAACGAGCACAACCGCCGCGTCCAGATCGAGCGCTACGCCCACGAGCGTGGCAACATCATCGTCGACGGCGAACCGGTCACGGGCTCCGTCGAGACCACGGACAGCGACTTCAAGTACAAGCGCGTCTGGAAGGACGGGCCCATGTGGGCGCCCGTCACCGGCTACTCCTCGCAGGCCTTCGACTCCTCGCAACTGGAGAGCATCGAGGACGGCATCCTCACCGGCAACAGCGACCAGCTGTTCTTCGACCGCACCCTGTCGATGTTCACCGGCGAGAAGAAGACCGGCGGGAACATCGTCACGACCCTCAACGGTGCCGCCCAGGAGGCCGCCTTCAAGGGGCTGGGCAACAAGAAGGGCGCCGTCGCCGCGATCGACCCGCAGACGGGCGCGATCCTGGCTCTGGCCAGCACCCCTTCGTATGACCCCTCGGTCTTCGCGGGCAACTCCATGAAGGACTCCGACGCCCGGCAGAAGCTCCTGACCGACAAGGACAAGCCGATGCTGAACCGGGCCCTGCGGGAGACCTACCCGCCCGGCTCGACGTTCAAGGTCGTCACAGCGGCTGCGGCACTGGAGAACGGCCTCTACACGGACATCGACGCGGAGACGGACTCCCCGCTGCCCTGGCGGCTCCCCCTGTCCACCAATCTGCTGCAGAACGAGGGGAACATCCCCTGCGAGAACGCCTCGCTCCGCGATGCCCTGCGCTACTCCTGCAACACGGTCTTCGGCAAGATGAGCGACGATCTCGGCAACGAGAAGATGATCGAGCAGGCCGACAAGTTCGGTTTCGACGAAGAGGTCTTCACGCCGGTCCGGGCGGACGCCAGCATCTACCCGAAGGACAACAGGCCGCAGAACGCCATGGCCGGCATCGGACAGGCGTCCAACCGCGCCACCCCTCTCCAGATGGCCATGGTGGCGTCCGCGATCGCCAACGACGGCACGCTCATGCAGCCGTACATGGTCGCCCAGCGCCAGGCACCCAACCTCGACGTCATCTACACGCACGAGAAGGAGGAGCTCAGCCGGCCACTCTCGGCGGAGAACGCCCAGAAGGTGCAGAAGATGATGGAGACGGTGGTCGAGGACGGCACGGGAACCAACGCGCAGATCGACGGCGTCACTGTGGGCGGCAAGACCGGTACCGCCCAGCACGGCCTCAACAACAGTGAGAAGCCGTACGCCTGGTTCATCTCCTACGCCAAGACGGACAGCGGCTCACCGGTCGCCGTGGCCGTGGTGGTCGAGGACGGCAACGCCAACCGGGACGACATCTCCGGCGGCGGCCTGGCCGCACCGATCGCCAAGAGCGTGATGAAAGCGGTACTCGACGGAAAGTAGTGACACCCGTCACAACTTCTGTTCACACCAGCACATTGGGATACCGGTCGGATATCAGCTGACGGGTGCGGGCCGATCACGCCGGGAGCGCCCGGTAGCGTAAGCGCGAACAGCGCACCGCCGGACCACACACGGGTGCGGTCGGGACTGACGGAGAGGGCTGGATCAGTTATGGAAGAGCCGCGTCGCCTCGGCGGCCGGTACGAGCTGGGCTCGGTGCTCGGTCGTGGTGGCATGGCCGAGGTCTACCTCGCGCACGACACCCGGCTCGGTCGTACCGTCGCTGTGAAGACACTGCGGGCCGACCTCGCCCGCGATCCGTCCTTCCAGGCACGGTTCCGCCGTGAGGCCCAGTCGGCCGCTTCGCTCAACCACCCCGCGATCGTCGCCGTCTACGACACCGGCGAGGACTACGTCGACGGGGTCTCCATCCCGTACATCGTGATGGAGTACGTCGACGGGTCCACGCTGAGAGAGCTCCTGCACTCCGGCCGCAAGCTGCTGCCGGAGCGGACGCTCGAGATGACGGTCGGGATCCTGCAGGCGCTGGAGTACTCCCACCGCGCGCAGATCGTCCACCGCGACATCAAGCCGGCGAACGTCATGCTGACCCGCACCGGCCAGGTCAAGGTCATGGACTTCGGCATCGCCCGTGCCATGGGCGACTCCGGGATGACGATGACGCAGACCGCCGCGGTCATCGGGACGGCCCAGTACCTCTCCCCCGAGCAGGCCAAGGGCGAGCAGGTCGACGCGCGCTCCGACCTGTACTCCACCGGTTGCCTGCTCTACGAGCTGCTCGCGGTCAGGCCCCCGTTCGTCGGTGACTCGCCCGTGGCGGTCGCCTACCAGCACGTGCGCGAGGAGCCCCAGCCGCCGAGCAATTTCGACCCCGAGATCACGCCCGAGATGGACGCCATCGTCCTGAAGGCGCTGACCAAGGACCCCGACTACCGTTACCAGTCGGCCGACGAGATGCGGGCCGACATCGAGGCGTGCCTCGACGGCCAGCCGGTCGCGGCCACGGCTGCGATGGGCGCTGCGGGCTACGGCGGGTACGACGCCTACGGCAACGACCAGCCCACCACCGCACTGCGGGCGACGGACCCGGGCGGCGCCCAGACGTCCATGCTGCCCCCGGTCAGTCCGGACGACGGTGGCTACGGCTACGACGACCGGCCGGGCCGCCGGCGCCAGAAGAAGAGCAACACCTCGACGATCCTTCTGGTCGTCGCGGGCGTCCTGGTTCTCATCGGTGCGATCCTGATCGGCCGTTACGTCTTCAGCTCGTCCGACGACGCCGATGCGGGCAGGATCGACGTGCCGAACATGGTCGGCTCCACGGTCGAAGAGGCACAGAGACTCGCTGACAACTCGGAGGTCGTGCTGAAGGTGGGGTCCAAGGGGCCCTGCGCGACGCAGGAGAAGGACAAGATCTGCAGCCAGACCCCGACCGCGGAGGGGAACGCCCAGATGGCCACGGGCGAGACCGTGACGGTCGTCGTCTCCACCGGCGCCCCCAAGGTCGAGGTCCCGGACGTCCTGGAGAAGTCCGAGGACAGCGCGCGCAAGAAGCTGGAGGACGCGGGCTTCACCGTGCGGGTCGAAGCGGTGGAGTCCGAGGCGACTCCGGGCACAGTCACCAAGCAGGACCCGGAGGGCGGCGCGAAGGTCAAGAAGGACACGGAGGTCACGATCACGGTGGCCAAGAAGGCGACCCAGAACGTGCCGGGCGTGGTCGGCAGGTCGTTCGCCGACGCCGAAGCGCAGCTGAAGGGCGTCGGCTTCGTCAACGTGTCCAGGACCGACGTCGACTCGGACCAGCCCGTGGACACCGTGGTGGAACAGACTCCCGCGCCGAACAGCAAGCAGGCCAAGGACGTCCAGATCGTCCTTAAGGTCTCCAAGGGTCCGGCCCAGCCCGAACAGGTCACGATTCCGGGTGACATCGTCGGCAAGCGCTACCAGGAGGCGAAGGCCGCGCTCGAGGGTCTGGGTCTCGTGGTCGCGCTCGCGCCCAACGCGCCCGACAAGCCGAACGCCCTGGTGGTGAACGCCGACCCGGGGGCCAACGCACAGGTTCCCAAGGGCCAGACGGTCACCCTCACCACCATCGGCGGCTCGGACGGTGGCGGGGACGGCAACATCTTCGGCGGGCCGTTCGGCTAGGCGGACTGGTCGGCGCACACCGCGCCAGGACACCGCGAACGGGCACAGGGCCCCGGTCACCTCAACGGTGACCGGGGCTCTGTGGCGTCGGTTCCTCTGCTACCGCAACTCCGCCGGCTTCGTGCGGTCCCTGTCCACCTTCTCGGTCCGCACCAGCTCGCCCCACACGATGTAGCGGTACTTCGACGTGTAGACGGGCGTGCACGTGGTCAGCGTGATGTAGCGCCCGGCCTTCTTCACGCCGGACTCCTCGGGCACCGGTGCGATCGCGTCGACGTTGAACTTGGACGTCTCCGGCAGCTCCGCGTAGACCTTGTAGATGTACCAGGTGTCTTTGGTCTCGAAGACGACGGCGTCGCCCTTCTTGACCTTGTCGATGTGGTGGAACTTGGCCCCGTGCCCGTCCCGGTGGGCGGCGAGCGCGAAGTTGCCCTGCGGGTCGGAGGGGAGTGCCGACTTCACGGGGTCCGTGTAGTAGCCGGCGATGCCGTTGTTGAGGGTCTCGGCGTCGGTGCCCTTCTTGACCAGCACCTCGCCGTTCTTCATGGCGGGTACGTGCAGGAAGCCGATGCCGTCCCTGGTGTCCAGGGCTCCCGGGCCCCCCGCCCAGCGGTCGCGGACGGTGTTGCCCTGCTTGTCGGCCTCTCGGTCGGCGAGCACGTTGGTCCACCACAGCGAGTAGACGACGAACAGGCCCAGTACCAGCCCTGCGGTGATCAGCAGTTCGCCGAGGAGGCTCACCGCCGTCGCGACGGGATGACGGCTTCTGCTCCGCGCCGGAGCGGCCGGCTCGTCGGTGCGCTGTTCCTGCTCGGTCCTCGCTGCCACCGCACCCGTCCTGTCGTGATGTCGTCCAGCTCGCGTCAGCCGACGAGAGCGTCGGGCTTCCCCTTGCTGCGCGGCCGTTCGTCGACCATTTTGCCCCACACGATCATTCGGTACGTACTCGTGAATTCCGGGGTACAGGTCGTCAGCGTGATGTATCTGCCCGGGCCGTCGAAACCGGACCCCACGGGCACCTCGTCGATCACGGCCACGTTGGACGGTGACGTCTGCGGGAGGATGCTCCGCATCTCGTAGGTGTAGTAGGCGTCCTGGGTCTCGATCACGATCGGATCGCCCGGCTTCAGCCTGTTGATGTACCGGAAGGGCTCACCGTGGGTGTTGCGGTGCCCCGCCACGGCGAAGTTCCCCTGTTTCGCCGACGGCATCGCGGTCTTCAGCTTTCCCTCGGCGTAGTGCCCGATCATGCCGCGGTCGAGGACCTTCTCCTTGTCGATGCCCTCGGCGATCGGCGCGACCACGTCGAGCTCGGGGATGTGCATGATGGCGAACCCCTGACCTGGTTCGAAGGCACCGGGGTTGCGCTCGCCGTTCGCCCAGTCGTCCTGGATCCTGCTCGTCTCCCGGCCGGCGATCTGGTCGGCGCGGATGTTGGTCCACCACAGTTGATAGGTGACGAAGAGCAGCATCAGCACGCCGAAGGTGATGAAGACTTCGCCGACGACCCGGCTGGCGACGACGGCGGGACTGTCCTTCGCGGCACGGGCCGCGCGCCGGGCCTCCAGACGTGACATCGGTACCGCGGGCCCGCCCGCGTCGGCCTCCCCGGCACGCCGCGGTTCGGAACGCCGTCTTCCGCGCCCCTTCGCCGCCCGCCGGCGCTCGGCCCGGCCGCCCGTCGGCGGCGGTGCGGACGCGGGCTCCGCGGCGCCGGAGTCCGCCTGGTGCGGCACGCCCGGTGGGGCGGCGGTCCGCAGGGCGACTGTCTCGTCGCTCAGGACGGGACGGACCGCGGTGACGGCCTGCGCGGGGTCCGGGCCGAGTGCCTCCGGCACCGGAGCAGGCGTCCGCGGACCAGGTGCCACGGCCGTCCCCCGGACGGTGCCCGCCGCAGGGGCTGCTTCCGGCCTCTGCGGCCCGTACCAGTCTCTCCGATACCCCTCCGGGTCATACCACTCGCCCGCGGCCTCCACGGGCTCCTGAGCGGCTCCCAGAGGCGCCTGCGGCACCCCTCCGCCCCCCTGGGCGGTCCCCGCCCGGAACCAGGGCGAGGTGTGCTGCCCCGGCAGCGGGTCGTTCAGCGGGTCGTCGAGCTGCTCCACCGCCGCCTCGTAGGTGCTGTCGGGCTCGTACGCTCCCTGCGCGTACGGACCTTCCTGCCCGGCGTGGGGGCGGAGTGAGGTCACGCGGCGGCCTTGCCCACCACCGGGGCGAGCCCCGTCGACCTCGCGACGGCGCCCTCGTCACCGCACTGCTCCAGCCAGTTGGCGAGCATCAGGTGACCGTGCTCCGTGAGCACGGACTCGGGGTGGAACTGCACGCCCTCCACGGCGTGTTCGCGGTGACGGAGCCCCATGATGATGCCGTCGGCGGTGCGCGCGGTCACCTCGAGCTCCGGCGGTACCGTCGTCGGCTCGGCGGCGAGCGAGTGGTACCGCGTGGCCGTGAAGGGGGACGGCAGGCCGGCGAACACGCCCTTGCTCTCGTGCAGCACGGGGGAGGTCTTGCCGTGCAGCAGCTCCGGAGCCCGGTCCACCACACCGCCGTACGCGACGGCCATCGACTGCATGCCCAGACAGACGCCGAAGACCGGGATGCCGCTGCCGGCACAGTGGTGCACCATCTCGATGCATACCCCCGCCTGCTCGGGCGTGCCGGGGCCGGGCGACAGGAGCACTCCGGCGAAACCGTCGTCGGCGTGCGCCGTGGTCACCTCGTCGTTGCGCACCACCTCGCACTCCGCGCCGAGCTGGTAGAGGTACTGGACGATGTTGAAGACAAAGCTGTCGTAGTTGTCGACGACAAGAATGCGCGCGCTCACTGGCCGGACCCCGCTTCGCTGGTGCTTTCGCCGTCCACCGTCACATCGCCGAACGGGAGCAGTGGCTCCGCCCACGGGAAGACGTACTGGAAGAGCGCGTAGACAACGGCCAGGACGAGCACGAGCGAGACGAAGCCCCGCACCCATGCGTTGCCCGGCAGGTTCCGCCAGATCCAGCCGTACATGCTGTTGCCTCCATTCGGTTCGGCACCAGACTAAACGGCCGGGGCGCAGGCGTGGGGCAGCTGTGGAAAGCCGTCTGCCGGGCTTCCGTCACGGTCCCCGCCCGCGCCTCACCGGCCCCCGCCGGCCAAGGCCCCGTGGGCTACTCCACAGGCTGCGCGTAGTGGAGATCGACGGTGCCCGAGTAGCCGGGGAGCGTCAGCTCGTCGTCTTCGTCGACCTTCCACCCCAGCCCGTACGCCTTGACGTACAGCTGGTAGTTTTGGATCGCCGGGGAGTCGGTGAGCGCCTGCCTGAGCTTCCCCCGGTCACCGACGGCGGTGACCTTGTACGGCGGGGAGTAGACCCGCCCCTGAAGGATCAGCGTGTTGCCGACGCAGCGCACCGCACTGGTCGAGATCAGCCGCTGGTCCATCACCTGGATCCCGCGGGCCCCGCCCTCCCAGAGGGCGTTGACGACTGCCTGCAGATCCTGTTGGTGGATGACCAGGTCGTTCGGCTGCGGCTCGGGATAACCGGGGTTGGCCGTGGCGTTGGGCGGAGCGTCGTTCAGCGTGACGGAGAGCGCCTCACCGGTGACTTCCGTGGTACCCGCCGCCTTCTCCAGTGCGTCGAGTTCGGCGTCCTCCTCGCGGGTGCTGCCGTCGTCGCGCCGGGCGAGGGTGTCGATGTCCGCGCGCACGGACGCGGTCGACTCGTCCAGCTCCGCGTTCTTCTCGCTGCGCTCCTGGATGAGATCGGAGAGCTTGAGCAGTGAGGAGTCGGTCCGGATATCGGTCCCCTTGGCCGTGTTGGCGCTGGTGACGAAAATCAGTCCGGCCAGGGCGAAGACGGCAGCGGTGAGGCCCTGGACCGGCAGGCGGGCCATGCGCCGGGCCGGGCCTCGAGGAGAGTCGGCAGAATTGCTCAACGTACCCTTATCTCCTTAGGCGCCACGGAAGCACTACGCTAACGGACGCCCCGGGGAGGCAGCATTCCCCCTCGCGCCCCGGCGCCAGCCACAGATCCCTGCGCGGTCACGCAGCGCATCGACAGGAGAGTCCCTCGTGCCGAAGTCACGTATCCGCAAGAAAGCAGACTTCACGCCGCCGCCGGCGAAGCAGTCGACGAGCATAAAGCTGACCAACCGCAGCTGGGTGGCGCCGGTCATGCTGGCGCTCTTCCTGATCGGTCTGGCCTGGATCGTGGTCTTCTACGTCACCGAGGGCGACCTGCCGATCGACGCCCTCGGCAACTGGAACATCGTGGTGGGCTTCGGTTTCATCGCGGGTGGCTTCGGAGTCTCCACACAGTGGAAGTAGCTCTGCCCTGAAGTTACCCACAGAGTTATCCACAGGTAGGGGAAAAGGTCAGACGATCTGTGGATAACTTCCCTCGATGTTGACGCCGGTGTGACTACACACTTACGCGTCGCGAGAGGGTACGCCCCTTGTCCTGGCTGGTAGAACCCAGTTCAGTGACAGGGGGCACACCTGTTCCACACGTCATGCACAAGATCCGGCACCGTCTGTGGACAACCGCACCCCTGGAGCAACGAATTCCGCTCAGGTGAGCACTGCGGTCCTGGCAAGAACAGCCACCGCGATCACCACGAGGACAAGCGCACAGGTGCCGTACTGCACCATGTTCCGGCGCTGACGCGGCGCGTGGACCATGGCGACGGCGATCAACGCCCCGGCGACCAGGCCACCGACATGCGCCTGCCACGCGATCCCACCCCACGGGTTGAAGGTGAAGATCAGGTTCACGACGAGAAGCGCGATGACCGGTCGCATGTCGTAGTTCATCCGCCGCATCAGGACGGCCGTGGCGCCCAGCAGGCCGAAGACGGCGCCCGAGGCACCGAGCGATCCCTGCGCGGGATCGGAGACGCCGTAGGTGAGCACACTGCCCGCGAGCCCCGAGAGCAGGTAGAGGGCGAGGTAGCGGACACGGCCGAGCGCCGCCTCCAGGGGACCTCCCAGCCACCACAGCCCCAGCATGTTGAAAGCGATGTGCCACACCTCCTGGTGCAGGAACATCGACGTCACCAGCCTGTACCACTGCCCCTCCGCGACCCCTTCGAGGCCCTGCGAGGGGTCACCCGCATAGGCACGGCCGAACAGGAGCAGGTCATCGACCAGTGGGTAATCGGAGCGCTCGGCGATCAGGACCGCGAGAAAGACAGCGAGATTGAGACCGAGAAGGATCTTCGTGACGAGCCTGGGATCGGCTGCGACGCTTCCGCCGGCCAGGGTGCGGGGCCGGCGAGCAGCGCGGTGGTGGCCTAGGCCTGGACCGGAGCCTTCACGGACACATTCCGGACAGTGGAAGCCCACCGAGGCCTCGACCATGCAGTCCGTACAGATGGGGCGCTCGCACCGCGTGCAACGGATGCCGGTCTCCCTGCCGGGGTGCCGGTAACACGTGAGCGGCCGGTCCGCGGACACGGACCCGCCCTGGTCTCCCGGTGGCTGCTGGTCCATCGGTCACGGCCCCTTCGGTCCTCGTCCGCAGGGGTGGCACGCATGCGGCCGCCCCACTCGCCCGTTATGTAGCAGTACGGATGAGCAGGGCGGTTGGTTCCCCCCGGGGTGCCGGCCCACCGGCTCAGCGGCCCGGAAGCCCGGTCCGCTCCCAGGTCAGCGGGTCTCGATGACGACCGACTCGATCAGGACGTCCTGGAGCGGGCGATCGGTGCGCGGGTTGGTCGGAGCGGCCGCGATGGCATCCACGACCTTCTTGCCGGCCTCGTCGGCGACCTCACCGAAGATCGTGTGCTTTCCGGTCAGCCAGACGGTGGGCGACACCGTCAGGAAGAACTGTGAGCCGTTCGTCCCCGGCCCGGCGTTCGCCATCGCCATCAGGTACGGCTTGTTGAACGCGAGGTCGGGGTGGAACTCGTCACCGAACTCGTACCCCGGGCCACCCGTGCCGTTACCCAGCGGGTCGCCCCCCTGGATCATGAAACCGCTGATGACGCGGTGGAAGACAGTGCCGTCGTACAGCTTCTCGGTGGACTTCTTGCCCGTCTCCGGGTTCGTCCACTCCCGCTCACCCTTGGCGAGCTCGACGAAGTTCTTGACCGTCCTGGGAGCGTGGTTCGGCAGGAGCCGGATCTCGATGTCGCCCTGGTTGGTCTTCAAAGTGGCGTAAAGCTGCTCGGCCACGGTCTGCCTTCCGTGAGTCTTGGCTGATGACCACAGATCCTTGCATGGGGTTCCGCCCTCGCAGCGCGGTCACGGCGGGCCACGGAGCGGCACTCACCTTGTTGCCCACTTCCCTGCACCTTTTCCACACTTCCTGGCCGGCCGGGGCACATGCGGCCAGGTGCCCCGCGACACGCGGCGCGCCGACACGAACCGTGACATCGTCGGCGACGCACTCCCCTTGCACCGCATTGCCAGAGAATGACGTTCTTGACCCGGATGCCCGTCCCGCATGGCGCTCGAGGCACCAGCGGGCATGATTTCGAACTGGGTGGATAGGCGGAGTACCAACCCGCCACCAAGGAGGAGGATCCCGTGACCCGCATCGACAGCGTGCGCGCCGCAACCTACTCGGCGAAGGACAGCGCGCAGCACGCCGCGGAAGTGGTGGCGCCTTACGCCGACACGGCCAAGGAACAGGCCGCGCACTACGCGCAGGAGGCTCGTGCACTGCTCGCGCCCAAGGTGTCGAAAGCAGCCGCGCAGGCCCGCGTCCAGTACGGCGCACATCTCGCACCGCGCATTGAACAAGCACTGACCCATGTACCTCCCAAGGTCGACGAGGCAGCACACCGGGCAGCCACCCGGACGCGCAGCGCCGCCCGCACCGCAGCTGACTACACGGTGCCGCGTGTCGAGTACGCCGTGGCGGCCAGTCGGCCCATGGCCGAGGAGGCCGCTGCTCGCAGTACGGCCGCCTTGGCCGCGCTGCGTGGACAGGTGACTGCCAAGGAGATCCAGAAGCTCGTCAGGAAGCACGAGCGGCGGGCGAAGGCGGGCCGGGCCGCCAAGGGGCTCCTTGTGCTGGGCATCCTGGCAGGTGGAGCTTGTGCCGCCTGGAAGTGGTGGGAGAAGCAGGCCAACCCGGACTGGCTGGTCGAGCCCCCTGCCCCCACAGAGGTGGGTGACGACCGTGCTCCGTTGACGTCGGTCGACGGCAACGGCAACGGCCGGACTGTCCTCGATCCGGAGGTGCGGGCCAAGCAGGACGACGCCGAAGACAGTTCGGATCAGACGAACGGCAGCGGCCACGAAGGCCGCCCCTGAGAAGCCCATGACCGACCCGGCATGCCCGGGAAGGACACCAGGAAGGGGCGCCGGAAGACCTCACGGTCTTTCGGCGCCCCTTCCTGTTTCACGTGAAACAGGGAGAGGCCGCCGTTTCACGTGAAACGAGAAAGTCGCGCGGGGATGTCTGCGCGGACGCATCAGTGGGGCTGTCGCGTCTTTGCCCGGGCTCGGACAACGGCGTCGAACGTGACCGCGGCGGCGCGGGCGATGAGTGCGTCATCGCGCTCGGCGCCCTTGATGTCCCGACGGGAGAGGACGGCGAGGGCGATGGGAGCACCGTCCGGCGGCCAGGCGATGGCGATGTCGTTCCGGGTGCCGTAACCGCCCGTACCGGTCTTGTCTCCGACCTGCCAGCCGTCAGGGGTGCCGGCCCGGATGGTGTGGTCACCGGTGGTGTTGCGCTTGAGCCAGTCGGCCAGCACTGCTCGCTTGTCCGCGGGGAGTGTGGTGCCGAGGACGTAGGCACGCAGGTCCTCGGCAAGGGCACGGGGCGTGCTGGTGTCGCGAAGATCTCCAGGAACCGCGTCGCTGAGTGCCACCTCGTAGCGGTCGCAGCGGGTGACCTCATCGCCCAGTCCACGCAGGGCGCCCTGTAGCCCCCTGGGGCCGCCGAGCTCACGGAAGAGGAGGTTGGCCGCTGCGTTGTCGCTGTAACGGACGGCGGCATCACACAACTCGCGCACCGTCATCCCGGTGGCGACATGCTGCTCGGTGATCGGCGAATTGCTGATGATGTCCTCAGGGCCGTAGCGCACGAGCCGGTCGAGTCGGCGGAGGGAGTTCTTGTCCAGCACAGCACCGGCGAGCAGCGCCTTACAGGTGGAGGCGTAGGCGAAGCGTTCGTCGGGCCGGTGGGTGACGGTCCGGCCGCTGCCGGTGTCGAGCGCGTAGACGCCCAGCTTGGCGTCGTAGGTGCGCTCCAGCTCCGTGAACGCACGCTCGGTATCAGGCTCGGGGGACGACGAGCCGGGGGACGTGGACGTCGGCGGCGGGCCTGAGGCAGCCGGGGAGGAGGTGCACCCGGAGAGTTGCAGGGACGCGATCCCGGCCAGCGTGGCGAATGCGGCACGTCGGGAGAGTGGGGTGCGGGGGCTCATGCGATCGGCCTTTCCTTCTGAGGTCTTCGTTCGGACCGGTCGGCCTCTGCCCGGCGGACCAGGTCGCACGGCTCGGCGCCCGGTAGGCCAGAGCGCTCGGCTCGATCTGCGCACCTGCGCATCCGTGGGCACCCGCTGGTGCGGGACCTCCGCCCGCCGGGTGGGCCCGGACTGCGCGACCGCAGAGCAAGGCGCCGTGCGGGGCCCGGCAGGTGATGCTGTGCGGTGCGTCCTGCCAGGACTCGGCCGACTCCGTCACCGCCCAGCTTCCAGGCGAACTCAGCACGACGCAGCCCGGCGCGCCGGAAGGCCGCTGCCGTACGTCGGTGCGGCGGCCGGGCCGGCGAGCTCCCTCAGCCCCGCAAGAAGGCGAGGACCGCGAGGACCCGGCGGTTCGTGGCGTCGGACAGGCTCAGGTCGAGCTTGGTGAGGATCGAGCCGAAGTGCTTGCTGACAGTGCCCTCGCTGACTGACAGGGCGGAGGCGACCGAGGCGTTCGACCTGCCCTCCGCCATGAGCGCCAGCACCTCCTGCTCGCGGGCCGTGAGCCGCGCCATGGGGTCGCGGCGGTGCCGGATCAGTTGCCTGACGACCTCGGGGTCGACCACGGTGGCACCTTCGGCCACCCGGTGCAGGGCGTCGATGAACTCCTCGACGTTGCCGACGCGTTCCTTGAGCAGATAGCCGACGCCCGTACCGTCCGACGAGTCGAGCAGATCCTCGGCATAGGTGCGCTGGACGTACTGGCTGAGCACCAGGACGGGGAGGTCCGGCTGGTGCCTGCGGAGCTCGATGGCTGCCCGCAGACCCTCATCGGAGAATCCGGGCGGCATCCGTACGTCCGTCACCACGATGTCCGGCCGGTGTTCGAGGACCGCCTCGGTCAGTTCCCCGGCGGTGCCGGCTCCGGCGACCACCTGATGGCCGAAACGCTCCAGCAGGCCGACCAGGCCCTCCCGCAGGAGCACGCTGTCCTCGGCCAGTACGATGCGCAACATCACTCCCTCGATCGTGCGGGCGAACAGGGGACTTGCAGACGGAACACCGTGGGCCCCCCGGGCGGACTGGAGACTAACAGGCGGCCCCCGAGCACCGAGATGCGATCGGCCACGCCCTGGAGGCCCGTTCCTTCGGCTGTTTCGGCGCCTCCGATCCCGTTGTCCTCCACCTGCACGGTGAGCGTGCCCTTCGCGGCCCGTCCGGTCACGGTCGCCTGGGTCGCGCGGCTGTGTTTCGCCACATTCGCGAGTGCCTCGCAGACCGCGAAGTAGACGGCCGTCTCGATGGCTTCGAGCATCCGGCCGGGCAGCTCCAAGCTCACGTCCACCGGAACCGCGGAGCGGTCGGCGACGTCCTCCACGGCCGCCTCCAGGCCCCGGTCGGTGAGGACCTGGGGATGAATGCCCCGGATCAGTTCCCGGATCTCCACCAGGGCGGCCCCCGCTTCCTCCTGCGCCTTGGTGAGCAGACCGCCGAGTGGATCGGCGGGGTTCTCCAGCCGGGCCAGGCCCAGCGTCATGGACAGGGCGACGAGCCGCTGTTGCGCCCCGTCGTGCAGGTCACGTTCGATACGGCGGCGTTCCGCCTCGAAGGCTTCCACCAGACGCATCCGGGAGCGCCCCAGCTCCTGGATACGGGAGTCCAGAGCGGTCTCCGGGATGGACAGGAGTTGCCTCGTCAACAGCGCCCGGCCGGCGGCCAGTACACCCAGCGGATAGGCCAGTACCGGGAGGAGCAGGACCCCGGCCAGCAGGGCGGCGAAGGCCTCCGGATAGGAGTCGGCGATCCAGAGTTTGAGTACACGCGCCTCCTCGTCGCCGCCCGCGAACATCATCGCGGGCGTGGTGATCAGGCCGGCGCACACCGTGAGGACCGTGCCGAGGGCGAGCGCTTCGAGGGGCCACAGCAGGCAGGCGAACAGCAGCGCGTAACCCAGCTCCCGCCAGGTGGCACGCTCCTGAAGTCGTGTGCGCAACCAGACGGACAGCCCGGTGCCGTGCGGCTCACGGTGCGGCCCGGGGACCGGAGCGCTGTCCAGGAGCCGCAGCCTGCGACGTTCCAGGGCGGCCAACGGGATGCCGCTGAGGACGAGGATGAGGAGCAGGGGGACACCGATGAGGACCACCGTGAGCACACTCCCCGCGACGGCCAGCAGGAGCATCGTGGCCAGCGTGAGGATACCGAGCGGCACGCTGGTCAGGAGATAGAGCGCCGAGCGCCACGGCCAACTGCTGCGGACGTAGCGGCGATCCTGGAGTGCTCGCCAGAGACTGGGGGAGTGCATGGAAGGCACGCTATGAGACGCCGGGGCGGGCGGACCACCCAGCTGGCTCCACCCTCGGGGTGGGCGCCGGCTCTCCCGGAGGGGGCCTTCCGGTCACCAGGTGCCGGAGGCCGCCACCACCGCCTTGGGAGGCAGCGGGCCGCTTGGGGCACCACCTCGCTGCCGGCTTGGCCCACGCTGGGGCGGGGAGCGGCAGGAGGGGCGACGGCCGGGTACCTGTGCCTGCGTTTCCTCAGAGGTGTCCGGCGATGAGCGACAGCAGCTCCGCCTCCGCCGGCACGAGGTAGAAGTGGTCGCCGGGGAAGACCCGGCTCTCGAAGCCACCGGTGGTGAGCGCCGACCAGGATTCCAGTTCCGCGACCCGGCAGCCCGGGTCCCGGTCGCCGCCGACCGCGGTCACCGGTGCCCGCAGCGGGACCGGGTCCCGCGGCCGGTAGGACTCGATCAGCCGGAAGTCGCTGCGCAGGGAGGGCAGCAGCAGGGGCCGAAGATCGGGGTGGTCGTAGGCGGACGAGGCCAGATCGCCCAGTCTCCGGGCCGAGGCGATGAGCCGGTCGTCGTCCAGGGTGTGAAGCGTGCCGCCGCGCCCGGCGTGGGGCGCACCGCGTCCGGACACGATGACGCGGTCAGGAACGACGCCGTGCCGTTCGTCGAGGCGACGCGCCACCTCGTAGGCCACCGCCGAGCCGAGGCTGTGCCCGAACAGGACGAGCGGCAGCCGCCTGTCCCCCGTCACCCGGGGTTCCAGCGCATCAGTGATCCGGTCGGCCAGTTCGGTCATGTCCTCGATGCAGGGCTCGGCGATCCGCTCCTGCCGGCCGGGGTACTGGGTGGCGAGCACCTCCACATCGGCAGGGATGCGCCCCGGCCAGTCGTGGAACAACGCCGCGGTGCCGCCCGCGTGCGGGAAACAGACCAGCCGGGCCCTGAGCCTCCCGTTCCGTCGGTGCGTCCGGAACCACTTGGTCTCTCCGCCGGCATCGATGGCCGTCACGTCAATCCGCCTCTCCGGCCCCCCACGGGCCTCTCGTGCACGTCTTGGTCCGGCCGCGCGTGCCGACGCGCGTCCTGCACCCGCGCGGCCGTCTGGTCCGGCAGGCCCCCGCTCCCGGTTCGCTGCCTCCCGTGCGGGTGCAGCCATCGTGCACCGGATGGTGGAGCTACCTCCACCACGAGGATTCCGCTCCGCTGCGATGTGCCGGAAGCGTCGCCGCTATTGAGTGGACACCATGAATCAAGCAGCCGTCCGGCTCAGTTCGGTCACCCGGTCCTACGGCAGGAACGACGCCGCGGTGACCGCGCTCGACCGGGTCAGCCTGGACATTCCCCAGGGCACCTTCACCGCCGTCATGGGCCCCTCGGGCTCCGGCAAGTCAACCCTGCTCCAGTGCGCCGCAGGTCTTGACCGGCCCACCAGTGGCCAGGTGTTCCTCGGCGACACGGATCTGACACGGCTCAGCGAGACGAAGCTGACGCTGCTGCGCCGCAGGCGCATCGGGTTCGTCTTCCAGGCCTTCAACCTGCTGCCCTCGCTGACCGCCGCACAGAACGTGGCGCTCCCCCTGCGGCTGGCCGGGTGCCGCCCGAAACGGACCCAGGTGCTGGAGGTGCTGGAGCAGGTGGGGCTCCGCGAGCGGGCCGGGCACCGGCCCAGCGAGTTGTCCGGCGGCCAGCAGCAGCGCGTGGCCCTGGCCCGCGCCCTGGTGACCCGGCCCGAGGTGCTGTTCGGGGACGAGCCGACCGGCGCCCTGGATTCCACCACCAGCCGTGAAGTGCTGTCCCTGCTCCGCTCGATGGTGGACCGCGGCCAGACAGTGATCATGGTGACGCACGACCCGCTCGCCGCCTCCTACGCGGACCGGGTGCTGTTCCTGGCCGACGGCCGGGTGCAGGACGAGCTGTACTCCCCCTCAGCCGAGCACGTCGCCGCGCGCATGACGAACCCGGCGGCGGTCCCGTGCTGAGGCTCGCGCTGCAGGGCATGAGGATCCGCTGGGTCACCTTCGTCGGCTCCTTCATCGCCCTGGCCCTGGGCGTCGGGCTCATCGCCGCCACAGGGCTCGCCCTCGCGGCCACCCTCAGCGCCCCGGACCGTGGCCCCGAACGTTTCGCGCAGGCCCCCGTCGTCGTCCAGGCCTCCGACCGGCTCCGGGTCGACACCCAGATCGGCATACGGACCCAGCCGCTGGCCAACCCCCGCCCGGTGCCCGGGGAGCTGGCCTCCGAACTGGCCGGTCTCGGTCGTACGCTCCACGACCGGACCTTCCCGGTCACCGTCCAGGACACGGACCTGGACGGTGACGGCGAGGGAACGGTCGGCCACCCCTGGTCGGTCGCGAGCTCCACGCCCTACAGGCTCTCCGGCGGACACGCCCCCTCAGCGCCCGGTGAGGTCGTCGTGACGGTGGGGCCCGGCGCCGAGGTGCGGACGGGGGACAGGATCAAGGTCGCCACGCCGGCCGGGACCACCACGCGGACCGTGGTCGGCACCGTGGCCGCCGCGGGCTTCGAGACCGCCGTGTTCTTCACCGACGCCGAGGCCGCCAGGATCTCCCCGCCCATCGACGCCGTGGTGGTGCACGCTGCTGCCGACGAGGTGCGGGCGGTGGCCGACGAGAAGTCAGGCATGAGCGTCCTCACCGGCGACGAGCGGCGCCGCGCCGACCCCGATCCGGACCGCGACGACGAGGCCTTGGTCTCCGTCAACGCGCTGCTGGGAACCGCGGCGGCCATCACCGGCTTCGTGTCCGTCTTCGTCGTCGCCTCGACGTTCTCCTTCGCGGTGGCCCAGCGCAGGCGTGAGTTCGGCCTGCTGCGCACAGCGGGCGCCACACCGCACCAGGTGCGCAGGATGGTGTGCGCGGAAGCCCTCGTCATCGGCGTCCTGGCCTCCGCCGCGGGATGCTGCCTGGGCTCCGCCGGGGCACCGCGCCTCGCCGGCTGGATGGTCGACGTGGGAATCGCGCCCCGTTGGTTCGCCATCGGCAACCAGGCCTGGCCACTGCACACCGCCTTCTGGACCGGCCTGTTCGTGGCGATGGCCGGTGTGCTGGTCTCCTCCTACCGCGCCGGCAGGACCGGCCCGGCCGAGGCCCTGCGTGAATCGGCGGTCGACAGACGGGCGATGCCGGTGAGCCGGTGGCTGCTGGCCACTCTCGTGCTGCTGACAGGGCTGGGACTGCTGGGCACGGCCCTGGTCGCCGACCCCGGGGACCTGCTCAAGCGCAAGACGTACATCACCCAGCCGATGGTGCTGATCGTGGGCTGCGCGCTGCTCGCGCCGGTCCTGGTACAGCCGCTGGTCCGGATGTCGACCTGGCTGCCCGCCCGGCTGCCCGGCGCGATCGGGTTGCTCGCCAGGGAGAACGCCGACGCCGGTGTCCGCAGGACCGCCGCCGTGGCCGCCCCCGTCATCGTCACCGTCGCCCTCGCCGCATCCCTCATGGGCACGACGGCCACCATCAACACGGCCAGGGCGAGCGAGGCACGCGACCACACCGTCGCGGACTTCGTGATCACCTCGGACGGTGAAGGCCGGCCGGTCTCCCCTCAGTTCGTCCAGCGTCTCCGGGACATCGAGGACGAAGGCACGACGGTCAGCGCCTCCCGTACCACCGGGGTGACCGTGCTCGAGGAGGGCACGGCCCTGGTCACGTCCGAGGCGAAGGCCGTGACCCCCGCCGACCTGGCCGCCGTCTCCGCCCTGCCCGTGGTGGCGGGCAGGCTCACCGACCTCGACGACCGGAGCATCGTCGTCAACGAGGAGTGGCTGACCACGACCGTGGGTCAGCAGGTGACCGTCTGGCTGGGCGACGGCCGCAAGGTCTCGCTGAAGGTCGCCGCCGTCCTCGCCACGGGCACCGGCAGCAACGGGGTGTACGTGACCCCTCGCAACGCCGCGGGCGCCGGAATCGACCGCATCGACGTCAAGGTGCGGGACGGCTCCGACCGAGAGGCCGTCGCGACGGCCCTGCGCGACGCCGGTGCCGCGACCGGGACCGAGGTGCTCACGAAGTCCGAGTGGGTGGAGGAGCACTACCCCCGCTCCAGCGAGAACACCCGGCTCGGCCTGCTGATGATCCTCGGCATCGCTCTCGTCTACACGGGCATCGCCCTGGCCAACACGCTGGTGATGGCCACCTCGGACCGGGTCCGCGACTTCGCGGTGCTCCGCCTCTCCGGGGCCACGAGACCGCAGGTCCTGCGCCTGGTCGCGGTGGAGGCACTGGTCGTGGTCGCGGTGGGAGCCGTGATCGGCAACGCCGTCGCCGCGTTGAACCTGCTCGGGGTCTGGGGCGCGCTGGGGCTGCTGGGCGTGTGGTCGGCGGTCGTCGTGCCCTGGGGGTTCATCGGCGCGGTCGTCGCCGCAAGCGCCCTCCTGGCCGTCGTCTCCGCCGTGCTGCCCGCCTCTTTCGCCCTGCGCACCCGGCCGGTGGAACTGGCCGGGACGCGCGAGTAGTCCGCGCCCTCCCGCAAGCATCCGCCTCCCGGGGCGGTACGCGGCCGTCACCACGTGATGCGGGCCCGGAACAGCTGGGCGCGGCGCCCCGTCCCGGCACTTCCCTTCCGACACCAAAAGGGCCTCCGAGCTGCGATTCCGCAGCTCGGAGGCCCTTTTGCGATGTGGAGCCTAGGAGATTCGAACTCCTGACATCTGCCTTGCAAAGGCAGCGCTCTACCAACTGAGCTAAGGCCCCGGAACAGGACATCACAGGACACATGCATGTCGCGACGTCCGTCGCAGAACAGAGTACCGGGTGACCCCCCTGATCCTGCAAAAGGATTGGGACTCCCGGCCCGCAACCGCTCTCCGTAAGATGCACGACGAGGTTCGCAGCAGCGAAGCCGCAGCGAAGGGGAGACGCAATGGACGCAGCGCAACAAGAGGCCACGGCTAGAGCCCGGGAGCTCCAGCGCAGCTGGTACGGAGAGCCGCTGGGGGCGCTCTTCCGCAGGCTGATCGACGACCTCGGCCTCAACCAGGCACGCCTCGCGGCGGTGCTCGGACTGTCCGCACCCATGCTCTCCCAGTTGATGAGCGGGCAGCGGGCCAAGATCGGCAATCCCGCGGTCGTCCAGCGGGTCCAGGCACTTCAGGAGCTCGCCAGCCAGGTCGCGGACGGCAGCGTCAGTGCGGGAGAGGCCACCGACCGCATGGAAGAGATCAAGAAGTCGCAGGGCGGCTCGGTCCTGACCAACACCGGTCAGACCTCCACCACCGGTGGCGCTCCCACCGTGCGCCGGGTCGTCCGCGAGATCCAGTCGCTGCTGCGGTCGGTCTCGGCGGCCGGGGACATCATCGATGCCGCGGACTCCCTCGCCCCGGCCCACCCGGAACTGGCAGAGTTCCTCAGGGTGTACGGAGCAGGGCGCACCGCGGACGCGGTCGCGCACTACGAAGGCCATCAGAGCTAGGACGGGCCACCGGGGCCCCCGGGCCCCGGTGCGGCCGAGCCGTGGCAGTGTCCCGACATCCGGGGCACGAACCGAAACGGGAACGGGAGCGGGCGCAGCGCAATGGGTGAGGTCTTCGCTGGGCGGTACGAGCTGATCGATCCGATCGGCCGCGGGGGAGTCGGTGCCGTCTGGCGCGCGTGGGACCACCGGCGCCGCCGGTACGTGGCGGCCAAGGTCCTGCAGCAGAGCGACGCGCACACACTGCTGCGCTTCGTCCGTGAGCAGGCGCTGCGTATCGAGCATCCGCACGTTCTCGCCCCCGCCAGCTGGGCCGCCGACGACGACAAGGTCCTGTTCACCATGGACCTGGTCAGCGGCGGTTCGCTGGCCCACGTCATCGGTGACTACGGTCCGCTGCCCCCGCGTTTCGTCTGTCTCCTGCTCGATCAGCTGCTGTCCGGACTGTCCACGGTGCACGCCGAGGGGGTCGTGCACCGTGACATCAAGCCGGCCAACATCCTGATGGAGGCCACCGGTACGGGCCGGCCGCACCTGCGTCTCTCCGACTTCGGCATCTCGATGCGCAAGGGCGAGCCGCGCCTGACGGAGACCAACTACGTGGTCGGGACGCCCGGTTACTTCGCTCCTGAGCAGATGATGGGCGCGGAGCCCGACTTCCCGGCGGACCTGTTCGCCGTCGGTCTCGTGGCGCTCTACCTGCTCCAGGGGCAGAAGCCCGACTCCAAGGCCCTGATCGAGTACTTCGCCGCGCACGGGACCCCGGGAGCGCCCGAGGGGGTGCCGGAGCCGCTGTGGCAGGTCCTCGCCGGTCTGCTGCAGCCGGACCCGCACGCCCGCTTCCGTACGGCCACAGGTGCGCGCAAGGCACTGACGGCGGCGGTGGAGATGCTGCCCGATGCCGGTCCGGACGACGATCCGGTGGAGGTGTTCGACCAGATCGGCCCTCTGCCGGCGGGCTTCGGCCCCGACGGACCCCACCGCGCCGCCGCACCCGCAACGCCCGCAGACGGGCCCCGGGATCCCGCCCTGGCCGCCGGTGGCCCTCCGCCCGCACCGCAGCCGTCGCGACAGCCGTACGCGCCGCAGGACCTCGGGCACCCGGCGCCGTACGCGCCGTCGCAGGACGCGCCGCCGCCGCCCTCGATGTCGGAGACGGGCAGCTTCCATCTCGCGCCGCCCCCGCAGCACCCAGCGCCCCTTCCGCACCAAGCGCAGTCGCAGACACCGCCCGCCCCCGCCCCGGTTCCCACGGCGTCCCCCTATGCCGCCGACACCGCATCGGATGCCGCCCGGGCCGCCACGGCGGCCGTGCCGTACGGGGCGCCGCCCACTCGCGCCTACACCGCCCAGCACCTGTCGGCTCCCGGGTACGTCGCACCGCCCGCCCGACGGCCGGGACCGCCCCTGAAGGTGGCGGTCCCGGTCCTGGTGGTGGCCCTGATCTGCTTCGCCGTGGGGATCTGGGCGCTCACCCAGCTCCCCGGCTGATCTCCCTCACCACGCCGGCGGCGGACCGCCGAGCGGCGGCTCCCCGCCCGTGCCGGGCGGCGAGGCGGCGGGAACGGCCCGGCGCCTGGCCAGCAGGGTCCACGCCCCGAGTCCCAGCACCAGCAAGGAACCCGCGCCGATACCGGCCGCGGCCACCATCTTCATCGTGCCGCTCTCGACGGCCTCGGGAGCGCTCTGCCCGCTCCTGGCCATGTCCCTGTCCGCGTCCGTGACTCCGAAGATGCCGGCGTCTCCCCGGTACGGCGACGGCTTGCTGTCGTTGACGACCTTCACCTTGAGCGTCAGCCCGATGGGCTCCTCCCCGTAGTGCTCGGCGACGTCGGGGGAGAGCGCCACGGACAGGTAGTACCAGCCCGCGAAGCGCATGGCGCTGACATCCGCCGCCGAGTCGTAGCGGTTCTCGTACGCCACCGGCGGCAGCGGGTCCATGGACACCGAGGTGGGAGCCCCGGAGTACGAGAGCGTCGCGTCGTCCACAGGGCCGCGTGCGGGGTTGTGCAGGGCCAGCGCCAGGACGTTGCCGAGGTACTCCGTCGACTTGCCGCTGTTGCTCAGCGCCGCCGTGGTGTAGATCTGCTGGCCCCAGTCGACGGGCACCCGGTAGAAGCGGGTCTGTCCGGGCCGGATGTCGTCCGCCCATTCCCCCGACTCCAGGCTGGTGGCGTCGTAGAAGCCGCTTCCGCCGGACCGTTCCTGTTTGCCGGCGGGAGGAACGGGTGAGGCGGAGGACCAGTCCTCCGGTGCCTCGGTGGGCAGCGCCTCCTTGTCCTTCGGCGCCGGCTCGCTTTCGTAGCGCAGCTCCAGGTCCCAGGCGTCCGGCGACGAGGTCGCCTTGCTCTCCCGCTCGATCAGGACGTTGTACGTGCCGCCCGCCGCGCAGGTGGTGCTGTCCTTCTCCACCGTCCGGTGGGCGTAGGCGGCGATGGGGCGTGGGAACTCCGCCGACTCGAAGACCGCGTCCCCGGAACTGCACCGGGTGTCGTCGAGGTCCCTGACGCTGATCGTGATGCCGTCCCCGTAGGCGACCTTCCCGCCTGCCTTCGGCACGGCCACGGCGGAGACGTAGGCATCGGTCGTGTCGTCGAGTTCCAGGCGGTAGTAGAGCTTCTGCCCGTGCTTGATGGAGCTCTTGTAGACCGACCCGGGCTTCAGTTCCTCCGCGTCCGCGTTCGTCTCCGCCCCCCGGACCGCCGTCGCCCCCGGGTCGAAGGTGTACGCGGCGGGGCCGTCGGACGCGTGCGCCTGACCGGGCAGCGCCGCCACCGCGCACACCGCCGCGAGCGTCGCGAGCATCACCCGGCCCCTGTTGCGCTGCCTGTTCACGAACTTCCCCTCGTCGTCTGCGTGCCTGCCCCGTCACGGCTGCGTACGGGCAGGAGCCCGGCGACAGAGCGCCCGCTCCGTCAGCGGCCGCGATGCCGGTCCATCCTGCCCCGCCCGCGCCACCACTGTCTGCCGCCACCGCCGTATTGCCGCCGATGCCCGTTTCCGTACCACCGGGCTCCCCCGCCGGTGCGGGAGCTCCGCACCGATGGCGGCCTGATCGCGGCACCGTGTCGGTACGCCGGCCCCGGGCGGTTCCGGCCGCCTTCGTGCCGAGTGTCATCGGGATACGGAAGGCGCCCTCGGCGTGCGCCGGCCGGACGCCGGCACGGGCGCCACCAGGGCGAACACCGCTCCACAGGCCGGAACCGCCGCCCGCCCGCGGTGGCGTGTCCACGTCCCCGCGTCCGCGTGCTCACGGAAAACCCCCACCTGTACGCCACCGACGCTTTGCTCACGCAAGCTAGCGATTCGCTCGGGCGAACTCAAGGGCGCGGTGTCACGGTCCCGCAACAGCGGCCCCGGACAGCAGAAAGCCCCGGCCGCTCGGCGGCCGGGGCTTCTAGCAGACTGTTCCGTCTCACACACCTGAACCTGCGGGCACGGAGTCGGTCGCCTCCGTCCACAGATCCTGCTCGGCGCGATCCGCCTGGATCTGGCGGTACACGAGGAGCCCGCCGATGGCGGCCAGTGCGACCAGGAGAAGCTTCTTCACCGCGCG
Source organism: Streptomyces sp. ALB3 (assembly GCF_044385685.1). Lineage (NCBI taxonomy): Bacteria > Bacillati > Actinomycetota > Actinomycetes > Kitasatosporales > Streptomycetaceae > Streptomyces > Streptomyces sp. ALB3. Next base: position 393,660 of record NZ_JBISCE010000046.1, read on the forward strand.
ACCTCGTCTTTCCTTGACGTAAGGGACTTCTGCCGCCCGACTATACACACCGGCCGATACCGATCGGTGACCTCCCCGGAACCCGTCCGACGCCCCCTCCGGACCCCTCCCGAGGGGCCTCGAGACCTCCCGCAACAGCTCTTCAGGGCCGGTTGCACCATACGAGTGGTGTTCATCGGAAGATCAGCGCACCAGGGGCGTCGGTCCCGGTTTCCGGATGCCGGATCCACATCATCGGAAAGGTAAGCAAACCGGACCACCTGAAAGCGAGGGGCCATGAGCACCTTCAGGGTCAAGAGCATCTGGACCGCCTTCATCACCGCCTTCTTCGCACTGCTCGCGTCGCTGGGTCTCGCCACCGCTCAGGCAACGGCCGCGGAGCCGGCGGCCACGAGCCACGAACACACGGGCGCTGTCCCGGCAAGCGCGCACACTCCGTCGGTGCGATGGACCCTTCCGCGTGACAGGGCGCTGCCGCCCACGATGAAGCAGCGCATCCGCGCCGAGGCGCACGGCTCCTCACCGGCCACCCGCCAGCTGTCCGCCGACACCACGGACGCCGTGCACGCGACGGACGGCACCCGCTCCGGCCACAACGCCGCCCCTGCCGGGGACTCGGCCCCGCTGCCGCCCTGACGGCGCCGCGAACGCCATCCAGGCCCCTGGTCCGGTTCACACCGGCGGGGGCCTTTTTCCATGTGCCCGTACGTCTCCCAGCCGCATCAGGCGGGGCGCGCGGCCCGGACATGTCGCCGACTGTCCCGATGGTCAGCGGCTACGCCTGCCCCGCGCCCAGATCACGCCGAGAGCCACTGCGGCGACCACGGACAGAAGGATCGCCCCGAGGACCGCTGTCACCCCGGCTGAGATCACCAGGATTCCCCACCACGGTGGATCGTCTCCCACAGTCCCCCCTCACGAAGTGTGCGCACCAAGGGCGACGCCTGAGGTACCGGGTCCGGTTCCGTGACCGTCGTCGATGCCAGCCGTACATGCCGAAGGCCCCCCACCGTTTCCGGTGAGGGGCCTTCGTGCTGGTGGGGCTAACAGGATTTGAACCTGTGGCCTCATCCTTATCAGGGATGCGCTCTAACCAACTGAGCTATAGCCCCGCCGCGCTGTTGCGCTGACTTCTGAAGATTAGCGCACGTCGGGGCCAGTCCCAAAATCGATACCCGGCGTCCTACTCGTCCTCGGCGAGAGTGAGCTCCACGCCACCCACGAAGCCGGCCGACAGGTTGTAGATGAACGCGCCCAGTGTCGCCAGCGCCGTCGCCAGCACCACATCGATCACCGCGATGACCGAGGTGAAGATGAGGACGCGCGGCAGCGACAGGAACGACTGCAGATCGAAACCGTTGCTCTCGTTCGAGCCGGTCGCCTCACTGATCGTGCCGCCCACGGTGGAGAAGACGCCCATCGCGTCCATCACCATCCACAGGACGGCGGCCGCGACCACCGTGCAGATACCGAGCGCGATGGAGAGCAGGAAGCTGACCTTCATCACCGACCACGGGTCGGCCTTGGCCACCCGTAGACGCGCCTTACGGGTACGCGGAGTGGTCCGCGCCCCCGTACGGGGCAGCCGGGTCGCCTGAGCGCCGCCGACGCCCTGCACGCCGCCCTGTGTGCCTCCGCCCTGCGTACCGCCCGCAGGGGACTGGTACGCCTGCGGCGGGTGGTAGGGCCCCGCCTGGCCCGCCGCGGGCTCCCGCTCACCGGGCAACGGCCCGGTCGCGTACCCCTCGTACTGCGGCTGCGATCCCCGAGTGTCCGTCACAGTGCCCCCTTGGGAGTCCGTGGCAGGGCCACGGGCGCCGTTCGCGCCTGCTCCGGAAGCGGCGGCCGAACCGGCGCCCGTGGCTCCACTCACGCTCTACTCCTCGTGCTCCCCGGCCGAAGGCGCCGTGCCCTCGACTGTGCCCTCGACCACGTTCTCGGCATGGGCCTCGACCGTGGCGCCTTCGGCCTCATCGGTCCCGTCGACCTCTTCGGCCTCACGACCGGCCTCGGCGTTGCGCGCGATGCCGACGACGGCATCACGCTTGCCCAGATTGATCAGTTGGACGCCCATGGTGTCACGGCCCGTCTCCCTGACTTCATTGACTCGCGTACGAATCACGCCACCGCCGAGCGTGATGGCGAGGATCTCGTCCGCTTCCTCCACCACCAGCGCGCCGACGAGCGAACCACGGTCCTCGACGATCTTGGCGGCCTTGATGCCGAGACCGCCGCGACCCTGGACGCGGTACTCGTCGACCGCGGTCCGCTTCGCGTAACCGCCGTCCGTGGCAGTGAACACGAACGTACCGGGCCGTACAACATTCATCGAGAGCAACTCGTCGCCCTCGCGGAAGCTCATGCCCTTCACCCCGGAGGTGGCGCGGCCCATCGGGCGCAGCGCGTCGTCCGTCGCGGTGAACCTGATCGACTGTGCCTTCCTGCTGATGAGCAGCAGGTCGTCCTCGGCCGACACCAGCTCCGCGCCGATCAGCTCGTCGTCCGCGCCGCTCTCCGTCTCGCGGAGGTTGATCGCGATGACGCCGCCGGAGCGAGGCGAGTCGTAGTCCTTGAGCGAGGTCTTCTTCACCAGACCACCCTTGGTCGCCAGGACCAGGTAGGGAGCGGCCTCGTAGTCTCGGATCGCCAGGATCTGCGCGATCTGCTCGTCCGGCTGGAACGCCAGCAGGTTGGCGACGTGCTGCCCGCGCGCGTCCCGGCCGGCGTCCGGCAGTTCGTACGCCTTGGCCCGGTAGACCCGGCCCTTGTTCGTGAAGAACAGCAGCCAGTGGTGCGTGGTCGACACGAAGAAGTGGTCGACGATGTCGTCTTCCCTGAGCTTCGTGCCGCGCACGCCCTTGCCGCCGCGCTTCTGCGAGCGGTAGTCGTCCGTCTTCGTGCGCTTGACGTAGCCGCCGCGCGAGATGGTGACGACGATGTCTTCCTCGGCGATGAGGTCCTCGATCGACATGTCGCCGTCGAAGGGCACGAGCTTGGAACGGCGGTCGTCACCGAACTTGTCGACGATCGCCGCGAGTTCCTCGCTGACGATCTGACGCTGCCGCGCCGGTGAGGCGAGGATCTCGTTGTACTCGTTGATCTTCGCCTGGAGTTCGTCGTGCTCGGCGGTGATCTTCTGGTGCTCCAGAGCGGCCAGACGCCGCAGCTGCATCTCCAGGATCGCGTTCGCCTGGATCTCGTCGATCTCCAGCAGGCCCATCAGGCCTTCCCGCGCGATCTCCACGGTGTTGCTGCGGCGGATGAGCGCGATGACCTCTTCGATCGCGTTCAGCGCCTTGAGCAGGCCGCGCAGGATGTGCGCCCGCTCCTCGGCCTTGCGCAGCCGGAACTTCGTGCGCCGGACGATGACCTCGATCTGGTGCGTCACCCAGTGCCGGATGAACGCGTCGATCGACAGCGTGCGCGGCACCCCGTCGACGAGCGCCAGCATGTTCGCGCCGAAGTTCGACTGCAGGTCGGTGTGCTTGTAGAGGTTGTTCAGCACGACCTTGGCGACGGCGTCACGCTTGAGCACGACGACCAGGCGCTGGCCCGTCCGCGAGGACGTCTCGTCACGGACGTCCGCGATGCCGCCGACCTTGCCGTCCTTCACCAGGTCGGCGATCTTCTGCGCGAGGTTGTCGGGGTTGGTCTGGTAGGGGAGTTCCGTGACGACCAGGCACTGCCTGTTCTGGATCTCCTCGACCGCGACGACCGCCCGCATCGTGATCGAGCCCCGGCCCGTGCGGTAGGCCTCCTCGATGCCTTTGCGGCCCACGACCAGGGCCCCGGTCGGGAAGTCCGGTCCCTTGATCCGCTCCATCAGGGCGTCCAGGAGCTCCTCGTGCGAGGCCTCCGGGTGCTCCAGGTACCACTGCGCGCCGGCGGCGACCTCACGCAGGTTGTGCGGCGGGATGTTGGTCGCCATACCGACCGCGATACCGGCGGAACCGTTCACCAGGAGGTTGGGGAAACGCGCCGGCAGAACCGTCGGCTCCTGGTTGCGGCCGTCGTAGTTGTCCTGGAAGTCGACGGTCTCCTCGTCGATGTCCCGGACCATCTCCATGGACAGCGGCATCATCTTGCACTCGGTGTACCGCATGGCCGCGGCCGGGTCGTTGCCCGGAGAACCGAAGTTGCCGTTGGAGTCCACCAGCGGCATGCGCATCGACCAGTGCTGCGCGAGGCGCACGAGGGCGTCGTAGATCGAGGAGTCGCCGTGCGGGTGGTACGTACCCATGACGTCACCGACGACGCGGGCGCACTTGTAGAAGCCCTTCTCGGGCCGGTAACCACCGTCGTACATCGCGTACAGCACGCGGCGGTGGACGGGCTTCAGACCGTCCCTCACATCGGGCAGCGCACGCGACACGATGACGGACATCGCGTAGTCGAGATAGGAGCGCTGCATCTCCGTCTCGAGCCCCACGGGCTCGACACGCATGCCCACGCCCGGGACGGCGGGCTCCGGTTCGGGCATCACAGGGGTGTTCTCGTCGGCCATTTCTGGTCAAAGTCCTTTCGAGCTGCGGCTTGCTTGTACGGCCGACTCAGATGTCGAGGAAGCGGACGTCCTTGGCGTTGCGCTGGATGAACGAGCGCCGCGCCTCGACGTCCTCGCCCATCAGCACCGAGAACAGGTCGTCGGCCTGCGCCGCGTCGTCCAGCGTGACCTGGCCGAGTACACGGTGGTCCTGGTCCATCGTCGTGATGCGCAGCTCCTCGGCATTCATCTCACCGAGACCCTTGAAGCGCTGGATCGAGTCTTCCTTGATCCTCTTGCCGCTCTGCTTGCCGAGCTCCACCAGTGCGTCACGCTCACGGTCCGAGTACGCGTACTCGAAGTCGTCACGGCCCCACTTGATCTTGTAGAGCGGCGGGCGCGAGAGGTACACGTGCCCGGACTCCACCAGCGGCCGCATGAACCTGAACAGGAACGTGAGCAGCAGGGTGTTGATGTGCTGGCCGTCGACGTCGGCGTCCGCCATCAGAATGATCTTGTGATAGCGGAGCTTCTCGATGTCGAAGTCCTCGTGGACCCCGGTGCCGAAGGCGGAGATCAGGGCCTGGACCTCGGTGTTCTGCAGGATCTTGTCGATCCGGGCCTTCTCGACGTTCAGGATCTTGCCCCGGATGGGAAGAATGGCCTGGTACATCGGGTTACGACCGGACTTCGCCGAACCACCGGCGGAGTCACCCTCGACGATGAAGATCTCGCACTTCGTCGGGTCGTTGGACTGGCAGTCGCTCAGCTTGCCGGGCAGCGAGGCGCTCTCCAGAAGCCCCTTGCGCCGCGTCAGGTCACGCGCCTTGCGGGCCGCCACACGGGCGGTGGACGCCGCGATGCCCTTGCGGATGATGTCGGCGGCCTCGTTGGGGTTCCGGTCGAACCAGTCCGTCAGCTGCTCGTGGACGACCTTCTGGACGAAGGTCTTCGCCTCGGTGTTGCCCAGCTTGGTCTTCGTCTGCCCCTCGAACTGGGGCTCGCCCAGCTTCACCGAGATGATCGCCGTCAGACCCTCACGCACGTCCTCACCGGTGAGGTTGTCGTCCTTCTCCCGCAGCAGCTTCTTGTCTCGCGCGTAGCGGTTGACCAGCGAGGTCAGCGCCGCACGGAAGCCCTCCTCGTGCGTACCGCCCTCGTGCGTGTGGATGGCGTTCGCGAAGGAGTAGACACCTTCGGTGTACTGCGTGTTCCACTGCATGGCGATCTCGGCAGAGAGGAGCCGGTCCTTGTCCTCGGCCTCGATGTCGATCACCGACTGGTGAATGAGGTCGCCCTTGCGGGAGTTCAGGTACTTCACGAAGTCGACGATGCCGTCCTCGTAGTGGTACGTGACCGTCCGCGTCGGCTCCTCCTCGGGGACGTCGACCACCTCGGCACTGTCCGCGCCCGCCGTGGCCTTCGCCGCCTCGCGCTCGTCGGTGAGCTTGAGGGTGAGCCCCTTGTTGAGGAACGCCATCTCCTGGAAGCGGCGCGAGAGCGTCTCGAAGGAGTAGTCGGTGGTCTCGAAGACGTCGCCGTCCGCCCAGAAGGTGACGCTCGTACCCGTCTCCTCGGTGGCCTCGTGACGGGCCAGCGGGGCTGTCGGGACGCCGAGCTTGTAGTCCTGGGTCCACCGGTAGCCGTCGGTCCTGACCTCCACGGCCACCCGTGTCGACAGGGCGTTGACGACGGACACGCCGACGCCGTGCAGACCACCGGAGACGGCGTAGCCGCCGCCGCCGAACTTGCCGCCCGCGTGCAGGACGGTGAGCACGACCTCGACGGCCGGCTTGCCTTCGGACGGCACGATGCCGACCGGGATACCGCGGCCGTTGTCGACCACGCGCACCCCGCCGTCGGCGAGGATCGTGACATCGATGGTGTCCGCGTGCCCGGCCATCGCCTCGTCGACCGAGTTGTCGACAACCTCTTGCACGAGGTGGTGGAGACCGCGCTCACCGGTGGACCCGATGTACATGCCGGGTCGCTTGCGGACCGCGTCCAAGCCCTCGAGCACGGTGATCGCGCTGGCGTCGTACGAGGCGGTGACCTCGCCGTGCTCACCGGCTGTGGACGGGATGTTCTCGTTGGGGTTGCCGGAATCGGCCACGAAGCGCCCTTTCTGGCACAGCACAGGCCGTTCTCCGGCAGGCGGGAGCGGCTGCGTCGTTCGGCTTGTATCGACGACTCCCGCGAGGAAGCGGGATTGTCCACCAGTCTACCGGTAGCGCTGACATGAATGGGGGTTTGCCGGTGCCTGAGTACGCATGTGCCGCCCTGAATGAGCGGCTGACGACTCCCCATATTCAGGAAGGGGCCCCGGGAGGCTCACGAGGGCTTTGCGCGCTTCGGGCTGTCAACCTCTCGCTACGGTGAGGGACGCTCCCCGGACCCCGCGTTACACAAAACCGCCCATAGGCGTATATACGGGAAAGCCCGACCTGGCGGCGAATCGCCAGAGAAGGGGACATACCGCCCTCCGTGTGGAAGCCGACGCCCTCCGTGCCCTTGTCCGCAGAGGAGAAAAAGCCCTGCTCAGCCGTAGGTGTCTCCGGGCCCCTTGCTACCGGGCGTCCGAAGAGGGCCGAATCTGCGCTGAGGGCCACCGGGGCCCAGCACCTTGATCATCCGTACGGTGCCGTGGCCCAGATCCGTGTTGAGCCGCGCGACGAGCTGCGGCGCCAGCAGCCGGAGCTGCGTCGCCCACGCCGTCGAGTCGCACTGCACGGTCAGGACCCGCTCCGCCGGATCCTCGTCGTACCGCACCGGTACACAGTGATTGGCCAGATCGTCACCGACGATCTGCGGCCAGCGGCCCATCACCCCGCCGACAGCAGCCGGGGTCTCCCAGCCCCGCTCGGTGATCAGCCGGTTGATCGCCGAGCCCAGGGGCAGCGGATCCCGCCCGTCGGAACGGGCTCCGGACCGCAGACCACCGCCGCGCCTCGCCTGCTTCTTCTGCTGCGCCGCGGCTCCCCGGGCACGGGCCTGTTCCTTCGCCGCCCGAAGGGCCACACGCGCCAGGTCCACGCCCGAGACCTCCGGCTGCTTCGCCGGTCCCGGCGTGGGTACGTCCTGCTCGCCCGGGCCACTCACAGCCGCTCCACCGCGCCGGCGGACACCGCGTACCGCGCCCCGGCCAGCACCCCCGGGACATCGTCGTCCACAGCCGCCGTCACCAGCACCTGCTCACCCGGGGCCACCAGCTCCGCCAGCCGCTCGCGACGGCGCGCGTCCAACTCGGCGAAGACGTCGTCGAGCACCAGCACCGGCTCGTTCCCCTCGGTGCGGAGCAGGTCGTACGAGGCCAGGCGCAGGGCCAGGGCGTACGACCAGGACTCACCGTGGCTGGCGTACCCCTTCGCCGGCATTCCCCGCAGGCCCAGCACCAGATCGTCACGGTGCGGTCCGACCAGGGTCACGCCGCGCTCGATCTCCTGCTTGCGCGCCTCGGCCAGTGCGGCCATCACCTGCTCGTACAGCTCCTCGCGGGTGCGGGCGGGCTCCACGTCGGCTCCCACCGAGCTGCGGTACTCGAGCGTCACGGGCCCACCGCCGGGGGCGACGTCGCCGTAGGCCTTGTCAGTCAGGGGCTGAAGGGTGGCGATCAGGTCCAGGCGCTGCGCCAGCAGCTCCGCGCCCACCCGGCCCAGGTGCTGGTCCCACACGTCCAGTGTGGAGAGGTCCGCCGAGCGTCCGCCGTGCCTGCGGGCCATCGCCGCGGACTTCAGCAGGGTGTTGCGCTGCTTCAGCACCCGCTCGTAGTCGGAGCGCACCCCGGCCATCCGGGGGGAGCGCGCCGTGATGAGCTCGTCCAGGAAACGCCGGCGCTCCCCCGGATCGCCCTTCACCAGGGCGAGGTCCTCCGGCGCGAAGAGCACCGTCCGCACTATCCCGAGGACGTCACGAGGTCTGACCTGAGACGACCTGTTGATCCGGGCCCGATTGGCACGGCCCGGATTGAGCTCGAGCTCGACCAGTTGCGAGCGTTCGCCCTGGGTCACCGCCGCGCGCACGACGGCACGTTCGGCGCCCATACGCACCAGGGGTGCGTCGGAGGACACCCGATGGCTGCCGAGCGTGGCGAGATAGCCGACCGCCTCGACCAGATTGGTCTTGCCCTGGCCGTTGGCGCCCACGAACACGGTGACGCCCGGGTCGAGAGGGACCTCGACCCGGGCGTACGAGCGGAAGTCGGCCAGCGAGAGATGCGTGACGTGCATGGTCGCCGACCCTTCCGACTGCGTGCTCTGCTGTGTTGCGCCGTACCGCGGGCCGCCTGTCGCGCTCGCGGCCGGCTTACCGCGGACCTACTTCTTGTTCTCTACCGCGTGGCCGCCGAACTGGTTGCGGAGCGCGGCGATCATCTTCATCTGCGGCGAGTCGTCCTGCCGCGAGGCGAAACGTGCGAAGAGGGACGCGGTGATCGCGGGCAGCGGCACCGCGTTGTCGATCGCGGCCTCGACCGTCCACCGGCCCTCACCGGAGTCCGCGGCGAAGCCACGGAGCTGGTCGAGGTGCTCGTCGTCGTCCAGCGCGTTGACGGCCAGGTCGAGCAGCCAGGAACGGATGACCGTGCCCTCCTGCCACGAGCGGAAGACCTCGCGCACGTCGGTGACCGAGTCGACCTTCTCCAGAAGCTCCCAGCCCTCGGCGTAGGCCTGCATCATGGCGTACTCGATGCCGTTGTGGACCATCTTGGCGAAGTGGCCGGCGCCGACCTTGCCCGCGTGGACGGAACCGAAGTCGCCTTCGGGCTTGAGCGCGTCGAAGATCGGCTGGACCTTGGCGACGTTCTCCTCGGTTCCGCCGTACATCAGGGCGTAGCCGTTCTCCAGGCCCCAGACACCGCCCGAGACCCCGCAGTCGACGAAGCCGATGTCCTTGAGACCCAGTTCGACGGCGTGCTTCTCGTCGTCGGTCCAGCGGGAGTTCCCACCGTCCACGACCACGTCACCCGGGGAGAGGAGCTCGGACAGTTCGTCGATGGTGGACTGGGTCGCGGCGCCTGCCGGAACCATCACCCACACGACGCGCGGGCCCTTGAGCTTGCCCACAAGCTCCTCGAGGCTGTGGACATCGGCGACATCCGGATTGCGGTCGTAACCGATGACCGTGTGGCCTGCGCGGCGGATGCGCTCGCGCATGTTGCCGCCCATCTTGCCGAGGCCGACGAGACCGAGCTCCATCAGAGATTCCTTAAGCGTTGTGCCGATTCGTACCCAGGACCGAGCCTACGCCCGGCCGGGACAGCACGGCGGGTGCAGCACGGTGGGCCCGCTCTGCGCTGAGCCTGCCCGCCGGAACTGCCATGACAGGGACGACCGCCGGATCAGCCCGAGAGGCGGACCGGCATGATCAGGTACTTGTACGCGTCGTCGGCCTCGGCGTCGACAGCCGGCCGGCCACTGAGCAGCGCGGGCTTCGTCGAGGTCGTGAAGGAGAGCTGCGCGACCGGGGAGTCGATCGCGCTCAGGCCGTCCAGCAGGAACGTCGGGTTGAACGCGATCGAGATGTCGTCACCCTCGAGCACCGCGTCGACCCTCTCCACAGCCTGTGCGTCGTCGCTGGAACCGGCCTCCAGGATCAGCACGCCCTGCTCGAAGCTGAGGCGCACCGGGGTGTTCCGCTCGGCGACGAGTGCCACACGCTTGACCGCCTCGACGAACGGAGCGGTCTCGATGACCGCGACCGAGTTGAACTCGGTGGGGAACAGCGTCCGGTACTTCGGAAGGTCGCCCTCCAGGAGTCGCGTGGTCGTGCGCCGGCCGGCCCCCTCGAAACCGATGAGGCCTTCACCCGCGCCCGAGCCGGACAACGCCAGGGTCACCGTGTCCCCGCTGGTCAGCGCCTTGGCGGTGTCCAGGAGTGTCTTGGCGGGCACCAGGGCCACAGCGGAGGCGTCCGGGTTCTCCGGCTTCCACAGGAACTCGCGGACCGCGAAGCGGTAGCGGTCGGTGGACGCCAGGGTGACGGTGTCGCCCTCGATCTCGATCCGCACGCCGGTGAGGACGGGCAGGGTGTCGTCGCGCCCCGCCGCGATGGCGACCTGGGCCGCCGCCGAGGCGAAGACCTCACCGGGAACGGTGCCCGTCGCGGTCGGCATCTGCGGCAGCGCCGGGTACTCCTCCACAGGGAGGGTGTGGAGGGTGAACCGGGAGGAGCCGCAGACCACCGTCGCCCGTACACCGTCGGTGGAGATCTCCACCGGCCTGTTCGGCAGTGCGCGGCAGATGTCCGCGAGCAGGCGGCCGGAGACGAGCACCGTGCCGTCCTCCTCGACCTCCGCGTCCACGGACACCTTGGCCGAGACCTCGTAGTCGAAGCTCGAGAAGCTGAGGGCGCCGTCCTCAGCCTTCAGCAGAAGGCCCGCGAGAACGGGCGCCGGCGGACGGGCCGGGAGGCTGCGGGCCACCCAGGCCACCGCCTCCGCGAGTACATCGCGCTCCACCCGGATCTTCACCGGAACCGCCTCCTGCTGTTGCTCGCTCGCCCTGCTGGCCTTCGTCGTCTGACCGGGGGTCCCTGCCGAAGGGCTGGGGACGCCACCGGGGTCCAGTCTGACGTACGGCACCGACACTCGTCGCTGCTCGGGGTCAAGTCGCGCCAAGAGCTTCGCCGAGCTCGCTGCTCAAGTTGTGCACAGGCCCCACTTCGAAGCGGATTCCTGGCTAACTCTGAGTGGTAGTAGTAGTAGGCCCTGTGGAAACGGTGGATAACGCTGTTTGGGCAGGTCAGCAGCTGTTTTTTGTCCACCGACCCTGTGGGCGGCACCGGTGGACAACCAAGCGTTTCTGTGGACACGCGAAAGTTCTGCACACCCGATGCACAGGGTGGAGTCACTTCTCCCCAGGCCTGTCCCCAGCTTTACCCACGTTCCCCACAGCTCAACCAAGACCCCTCGTGTGACGCCTTTCACTCTCGGCAGTGAAAGGCGGTGCCGGGTTGCCGAACAGTGGACAGGGGTGTGGAGAAGCTGGGGACAACAGGGTCCTGCCTGTGGGCCGCCGGTGGACAACCTCACCGTGGCCCTGTGGACAAAATTTCTGTCCACAGGCTGTGGATCATCGTTGGCCACAAATCCCCAGGCATGTGACCTGGCCTGATGGAGTATCGACAGCACCCCCTGTGGACGCAATCTGAACAACTTCACAGTCCCCAGGCTGTGGATGCCAGATTCCGGTGTCTTCTGTGGAGGACAGCGCTTCAGCGGGCTGTATTCGAACACTTCAGCCGGAAGCCACCGGTCCGGCATGCCGTCGATGGGAGCGGTGCGGGGGTGGCCGGCCTGTCCGGAAGCGCTGCGGCCTTCTGCGAGAGGGCGCGCTCAGGGCGCGCCTCCGGCTTCCGGAGCGCCTTCAGAGCCCCGGGTATGGCGAAGGCGCCCCGTGAGGACGTCATAGGTCCTCGCGAGGCGCCGGAGGCGCGGGGTGCGGCGTATCCGGGCCGCCGTGCGGCCGCGTCAGCCGTTCTTGATGCGGTTGGTGAGCTCGGTGACCTGGTTGTAGATGGAGCGCCGCTCCGCCATCAGCGCGCGGATCTTCCGGTCGGCGTGCATCACCGTGGTGTGGTCGCGTCCCCCGAACTGGGCACCGATCTTGGGAAGCGACAGATCCGTCAGCTCGCGGCAGAGGTACATCGCGATCTGGCGTGCCGTCACCAGGACCCGGCTGCGCGACGATCCGCAGAGGTCCTCCACCGTCAGGCCGAAGTAGTCCGCGGTCGCCGCCATGATGGCCGGCGCCGTGATCTCGGGAGCCGAGTCCTCACCGCCGGGGATCAGATCCTTGAGCACGATCTCGGTCAGGCCGAGGTCCACCGGCTGCCTGTTCAGGCTCGCGAAGGCGGTCACCCGGATGAGGGCGCCCTCCAACTCGCGGATGTTCCGGGAGATGCGGGAGGCGATGAACTCGAGAACCTCGGGCGGTGCGTTGAGCTGCTCCTGCACGGCCTTCTTACGGAGGATCGCGATACGCGTCTCCAGCTCCGGGGGCTGCACATCGGTGGTGAGGCCCCATTCGAACCGGTTGCGCAGCCGGTCCTCGAGCGTCACCAGCTGTTTGGGCGGGCGGTCCGAGGACAGCACGATCTGCTTGTTGGCGTTGTGGAGCGTGTTGAAGGTGTGGAAGAACTCCTCCTGCGTCGACTCCTTGCTCGCGAGGAACTGGATGTCGTCGACCAGGAGGATGTCCACGTCGCGGTAACGCTTGCGGAAGGTGTCGCCCTTGCCGTCGCGGATCGAGTTGATGAACTCGTTGGTGAACTCCTCGGAGCTCACGTACCGCACCCGGGTGCCGGGGTACAGGCTCCGGGCGTAGTGCCCGATGGCGTGCAGCAGGTGGGTCTTGCCGAGTCCTGACTCCCCGTAGATGAAGAGGGGGTTGTACGCCTTGGCGGGGGCCTCGGCCACGGCGACCGCCGCCGCGTGCGCGAAGCGGTTGGAGGCGCCGATCACGAAGGTGTCGAAGAGGTACTTCGGATTCAGCCGGGCATGCGGCTCACCGGTCCCGGGCGGGGGCGCGGCCTGGCCCATGGGGCCGCCGGACCGTCCGGTGCCGGGACCGCCCTGGCGGTGCTGGGGCTGCTGGTCCTGGAGGTCGTGGCGGTCCCGGCTGTCCCGAGGCTGCTCGTAGCCCTGGTGCTCGGGAGGCTGCGGACGGTAGTCGTGCTGGGGCTGCTGGGGGCGGGGACTCGCGTACGGGTCGCGGTCCTGGTACCCGCCGTGCCGGGGCTGCCAGGAGAGGTCCTCCTGGGCCCGGGGCCAGGCGCCCGGCTCAGGGCGGTGCTGCTGGTAGTCCGGGTAGGCGGGGCGGGCCGTCGGCATGCCGTCGTCGGACGACCTGGGCCCGTAGCCGTCATACGCGTCGTTGCGCGGGGGCTCGTCGTGCTGCGGGCCCTGGTAGCGGTGTGACTGCTGCCCTTGGCGGGGCTGGTGCATCGGGGGCGCGGGAGGCTCGCCCGCGGAATCGTCGACGGTGATCGCGATCCGGATCGGCCGCCCGCACTCACGGGTGAGCGTCTCGCTGATCAGCGGGGCGAGCCGGCCCTCCAGGACGCGTTTGCCCCATTCGTTGGGTACGGCCAGCAGCGCGGTGTCAGCGACGAGCGCCAGGGGCTGGCAGCGCTCGATCCACTGCTTGTCCTTCGGCTCGATGCCCTGCTGGCCCTCCCCGAGGAGTTGTTCCAGCACTCGCGGCCACACTGCGGCAAGATCGGCAGGTACGTCAGCCACAAGGCACGCTCTCTCGCATGTCCCACGAATGTGTGCTTCTCGGGACGGGATGGGTCGGGTCGGGTGAGGCCCGGCAGGCAGGAAGGAAAAGAACCGGAGTTCAGCCACGGTAGTCAGGCCGACCCGCGCGGTTCAAGTTGTTGTCCACAGGCTGTGTACAGCAGGGGGTGGCGCGAGGCCGGTTTGACCGGATGGCGTAGCCGCGATTACCGTGACCAGGTCGAGTTGTCGATGGCTGCTGCCGCCTGCCTCCGATGGGCAAAGATCACGATCTGTGATTGTGAAGCGGTGCACTAAGGCGTTTACGCGAGTTCCTCGTGGGCGCACGGTGACAGCCAGGCGATGTCCCGCCAACACACGAATCATTTCTGGAGCCCCCGAGTGAGCAAGCGCACCTTCCAGCCGAACAATCGTCGTCGCGCCAAGACCCATGGTTTCCGGCTGCGTATGCGCACCCGTGCCGGCCGCGCGATTCTCGCGAACCGCCGTGGCAAGGGTCGCGCCAACCTGTCCGCCTGATCGCGGCCAGGTCATGACGTGCTGCCTTCCGAGAATCGGCTGAGGCGGCGCGAGGACTTCGCAGCCGCTGTACGCCGGGGACGTCGGGCCGGACGCCCGCTACTCGTCGTACATCTACGCAGCGGTGTTACGGACCCGCACGTGACAGGGGAGAGTGCTCCCCCGCCACGTGCGGGTTTCGTTGTCAGCAAAGCAGTGGGTGGAGCGGTCGTCCGCACCGCGGTGAAGCGCAAGCTTCGCCATCTGGTCCGCGATCGGCTTGCTGAGCTGCCCCCCGGTAGCCTTGTTGTCGTACGAGCGCTACCCGGATCGGGTGACGCCGACCATGCACAGCTGGCCCGAGACCTGGACGCCGCTCTCCAGCGGCTGCTGGGAGGGGGTGCGCGATGAAGTACCCGCTGCTGGCTCTCATCAAGCTGTACCAGTGGACGATCAGCCCGCTCCTCGGGCCTGTCTGCCGCTACTACCCGTCGTGTTCCCACTATGGATATACGGCGATCGACCGGCACGGTGCGATCAAGGGAACAGCGCTGACCGCATGGCGCATCCTGCGATGCAATCCGTGGTCACCCGGCGGCGTGGATCACGTACCGCCACGCAAACGTCCGCGTTGGCACGAACTGCTGCGCAACTGTGTGCGTGGCCGCACGGGCGGGGACTCCGCCGCCGACGTGCCTTCCGGGGGGTCGGTCTCCGAACCTCTGAGCCCGGCCACAGAGACCTCGCCCAAAGCTCAAGGAGCCTGATTAGTGGACACGATTGCCAGTCTGTTCAGCTTTATCACCACACCTGTTTCGTGGGTCATCGTCCAGTTCCACAAGCTCTACGGAGCGTTGTTCGGCGATGACACGGGGTGGGCCTGGGGCCTGTCCATCGTGTCCCTGGTGGTCCTGATCCGGATCTGTCTGATCCCGCTTTTCGTGAAGCAGATCAAGTCGACCCGGAACATGCAGGTGCTCCAGCCGAAGATGAAGGCGATCCAGGAGCGCTACAAGAACGACAAACAGCGTCAGTCCGAAGAGATGATGAAGCTGTACAAGGAGACGGGCACCAACCCTCTCTCCTCGTGCCTCCCCATCCTGGCGCAGTCCCCGTTCTTCTTCGCCCTGTATCACGTGCTGTCGTCCATCGCCTCGGGCAAGACGATCGGTGTCATCGACCAGCCGCTGCTGGACAGCGCACGCCAGGCGCACATCTTCGGCGCCCCGCTCGCCGCGAAGTTCATGGACAGCGAGGAGAAGGTCGCAGCGCTCGGCGCCTCGCTGACCGATGTCCGTGTCGTTACCGCGATCATGATCGTGATGATGTCGGCATCACAGTTCTTCACCCAGCGCCAGCTGATGACGAAGAACGTCGACCTGACGGTGAAGACCCCGTACATGCAGCAGCAGAAGATGCTGATGTACATCTTCCCGGTCATCTTCGCCGTCATGGGCATCAACTTCCCCGTCGGTGTCCTCGTGTACTGGCTGACCACCAACGTCTGGACCATGGGTCAGCAGATGTACGTGATCAACCAGAACCCGACTCCGGGCAGTAAGGCGCAGGACCAGTACCTGGGCCGCGTGCTGAAGAGCGTGACCACTCATGGGCAGGTGCGGGGCAGGACGCGGCGCAACACCGTGAAGGCGATCGTCGCCAAGGGTCCGGACCGCAATGACATCGAGCGCAAGTTCATCACCGGTCTGGGGAAGCTCGGCCTCGCCGCCCAGGAGGACGGGACGGTGGCGAAGAGCGACGCAGCCGTGCTCGAGGCCGAGGGCGGTGCTGCGCCCAAGCGTCAGCAGCCCAAGCGCCAGCCCAAGGCGAAGCGTCACACCGCTGCCACGCAGCCCGGCACGGCGAAGGCCTCCAGCTCCACCGGGTCGGAAGCCAAGACCTCGCTGGAGAAGCGGGACGCATCGCAGGACGACAAGCCGAAGGCGGCGGGCAAGTCCGCCGCGTCCGGCTCCTCACGCCAAGCCAAGTCCGGACAGCGCAAGGGCCCGCAGCGGCCCAAGCACCCGTCCAAGAAGTAAGAAGGAGTCCATCCGTGACGGAAGGCACCATCACCACGGCCGCTGAGGGCAGCGACACTCTGACCCGCCTCGAGCAGGAGGGGGAGATCGCGGCTGACTACCTCGAAGGCCTGCTCGACATCGCCGACCTCGACGGCGACATCGACATGGACGTGGAGGCGGACCGGGCAGCGGTCTCGATCATCAGTGACTCGGCGCGTGACCTGCAGAAGCTCGTGGGGCGTGACGGTGAGGTGCTGGAGGCACTCCAGGAACTGACGCGCCTGGCCGTCCACCGGGAGACCGGCGACCGCAGCCGCTTGATGCTGGACATCGCCGGCTTCCGTGCCAGGAAGCGGGAGGTCCTCGCCGCGCTGGGTGCGAAGGCCGCGGAGGAGGTCAAGAGCTCGGGCGAGCCGGTGAAGCTTGATCCGATGACGCCGTTCGAGCGCAAGGTCGTCCACGACGCGGTCGCGGCGGCAGGCCTGCGCAGCGAATCCGAGGGCGAGGAGCCGCAGCGCTTCGTCGTCGTTCTCCCGGCCTGACCGGATCCTTGTAATGTCGGCCCCGTCTGTTCACAGGCGGGGCCGATCTTTGTCAGCCTGATAGTCAGCGTGCTAGAGCGGTACGGAAGGACGGTCCCCGTGACGGAGGAAGCAGAGCTCCCTCAGGCGCCCAAGGAGGCGCAGGCGGTATTCGGTGAGTTCTTCCCAGAAGCTGTCAGGTACGCGGAGCTGCTCGCTGACGCGGGCGTCAAGCGAGGGCTGATCGGTCCTCGCGAGGTGCCGCGCCTGTGGGAACGCCACCTGCTGAACTGCGCGGTGCTCTCCGAGGTGGTCCCCGAAGGCGTCACGGTATGTGATGTGGGCTCGGGGGCCGGACTTCCCGGTATCCCGCTGGCACTCGTGCGTCCCGACTTGAAGATCACGCTGCTCGAACCGCTGCTGCGCCGGACGAACTTCCTGCAGGAGGTCGTCGAGCTCCTGGGGCTTCATCACGTGACAGTCGTCCGCGGACGGGCCGAAGAGGTGCTCGGGACCTTGCAGCCCGTACATGTGGTCACGGCCCGGGCCGTCGCGCCGCTCGACCGGCTCGCGGGATGGGGAGTGCCCCTGCTTCGTCCCTACGGAGAGATGCTGGCACTCAAGGGGGGTACGGCCGAAGAGGAGATCCAAGGCGCTCGGGCCGCTCTCAGCAAGCTCGGAGTCGTGGAGACCGAGGTGCTGCACGTCGGCGAAGGTCTGGTTGATCCCCTGTCCACGGTTGTCCGCGTGGTGGTCGGGGAGAGCCCGGGTGGTGTGAGGTTCGCCGCAAAGCGGGCCAAGGCTGCACGAGTGGGCCGCACGCGTCGGCGTCGTTGAGTACACGCGGCCGAGGCAACCCCAGGTACCTCTTGGGTTCTTTCATGCCCTGGATCCCGTTTTGTGATGATGCTCCATGCAAGCAGCGATATGCGCTGCCTGCGGAGTGTCGGGAGCCCGCCGCTGTACTGCGGAGGCATCGTGTTTCACGTGAAACGTCGCTCTCTGCTGCAGGGAATCATCGGCCGTGGTCGCGCGGCTGCCGCGCCGCGCGACCGCAGGCCCGTAAGAGTTGCCGAGTTGTCCACAGAACCTGATTCATCCACAGAACAGTCGGCCTCGCTGGTTCGCGACCCCGAAAGCATGGCAGGCTCTGTTCATTGCGAGCCTGAAGTCGAGGAGAGTGAATCCTTGCGGTCCGACGCCAACATCGCGGGACCGATGACCGACCCGGTCCCCGGTCCCCGTACCGAGTCCTTGGGGGACGGTGTTTCACGTGAAACACCGCCGCCGATGGACGACACACCTATTGGTCGTGCGGCCCAGCTGGCGGTTGAGGCCCTCGGCCGCGCCGGCGAAGGGCTGCCACGACCAGACCGGACACGCGTCATGGTCGTGGCCAATCAAAAAGGCGGCGTGGGGAAGACGACCTCGACGGTCAACCTGGCCGCCTCGCTCGCGCTGCACGGTGCGCGGGTCCTGGTAGTGGACCTGGACCCGCAGGGCAACGCCTCAACGGCTCTGGGCATCGACCATCACGCGGACGTCCCCTCCATCTACGACGTCCTGGTGGAGAGCATGCCGCTCTCCGAGGTGGTGCAGCCTGTTCCGGATGTCGAGGGTCTCTTCTGCGCGCCGGCGACCATCGATCTCGCCGGTGCGGAGATCGAGCTGGTGTCGCTCGTGGCGCGGGAGAGCCGACTTCAGCGGGCGATCCAGGCGTATGACCAGCCGCTGGACTACATCCTCATCGACTGTCCGCCTTCGCTCGGCCTGCTGACGGTCAACGCTCTCGTGGCCGGAGCGGAAGTGCTCATCCCGATTCAGTGCGAGTACTACGCACTGGAAGGTCTCGGCCAGCTGCTTCGCAACGTCGACCTGGTCCGGGGGCACCTGAACCCCGACCTGCATGTGTCGACGATCCTGCTCACCATGTACGACGGCAGGACCAGGCTCGCTTCGCAGGTGGCGGAGGAGGTGCGTAGTCACTTCGGCAAGGAGGTGTTGCGGACCAGCATTCCCCGTTCCGTGCGTATCTCGGAGGCGCCGAGCTATGGGCAGACCGTGTTGACATACGATCCGGGCTCCAGTGGGTCCCTGTCCTACCTTGAGGCGGCCCGTGAGATCGCGCTGAGAGGCGTCGGGGTGCATTACGAGGCCCAGCACGCGTCGGCGGGCGAGCCCGCCCGCACCGGCGTTCAGAACAGCCAGCAGAGTCATTCGGAGGGCATGCAGTGAGCGAGCGTCGTAGAGGGCTGGGGCGTGGACTCGGCGCGCTGATTCCCGCAGCTCCGCAGGAGAAGCACATCGCGGGCCCTGCGTCCGGTGGCAACGCGGTGGGTGGGCCCCCCGTGATGGCGGCCGAGCGTGGGGTAGCCGCTGCGAAGCTGGCCGCGCTTCCCTCCGGCACGCTGGTCCCCGAGCCGAGTTCACCGGTAGGGGATTCGAGCACCGGGATGGGGGAGCCCGAAGTCGCCGGGGCGTACTTCGCTGAGATCCCCATCGCTTCGATCACCGCGAACCCCAGGCAGCCTCGCGAGGTGTTCGATGAGGACGCGTTGGCAGAGCTGGTCACCTCCATCAAGGAGGTCGGTCTCCTCCAGCCCGTCGTCGTACGCAAGGTCGCTGAGGACCGGTACGAGCTCATCATGGGTGAGCGTCGTTGGAGGGCGTGTGGAGAAGCGGGTCTGGAGCGCATCCCGGCCATCGTCCGTGCGACTGATGACGAGAAGCTGCTTCTCGACGCGCTCCTCGAGAACCTGCACCGGGCTCAGCTGAATCCCTTGGAGGAGGCGGCGGCGTACGACCAGCTGCTGAAGGACTTCAAGTGCACGCACGACCAGCTGGCGGACCGCATCGGCCGGTCCCGTCCGCAGGTGTCGAACACGCTTCGTCTGCTGCGGCTCTCTCCGCCGGTACAGCGCAGGGTCGCCGCAGGAGTCCTGTCAGCCGGGCATGCGAGGGCTCTGCTGTCGGTGGATGACTCCGACGAACAGGACCGATTGGCTCACCGCATCGTGGCCGAAGGGTTGTCGGTGCGTGCCGTCGAGGAGATCGTCAATCTCCTCGGATCCGAACCTACGAGTTCCGCGAAGCCCCGGGGGCCCAGGGCCGGCGGTCGGGTGTCCCCGGCGTTGACGGATCTCGCTTCGCGTCTATCTGATCGGTTCGAGACCCGAGTGAAGGTCGACCTCGGGCAGAAGAAGGGAAAGATCGTCGTCGAGTTCGCCTCGATGGAGGATCTGGACCGCATTCTCGGTAGCCTCGCCCCGGGTGAAGGCCGTGTTCTGGAGCGGAGTGTCGAGGAAGAGCAGGCTGAGGCCGACGGGGCCTGAGCCGCCGGAATGACAAGGGCGGACCGAGTTCTGGGAAGTTGTCCAGAACAGGGTCCGCCCTTTGCCGTCTCTCGGTATCCCCCATCATCTCTGGGTGGATACGATGCGTTCTGGTATGGCGTATCCAACACCGTGATGATCCACCTCAGAGGAGGCGGGGGCCGTGCGATCAGTGAATCGCAGCCACCTGGTGTCAGTCGGTTTGGGGCTTGGTGCTGTCGGGGGATTCGTCGGCAGCCTCTTCCGGGAACGGAGTGCGCTGGCAGCCGCACGGGGTGCGGCGGGTGAAGGAAGTGAGGAACCGCCTACATGGGGCGTCGGCTCGTACCGCTCACACTGGACAACCTTCCGGATCTCCCCCGGCGCTGCCGCTCGTGTGTCTTCTGGGAACTTGATCCGGTCAGTGGGGAAGCCGCGGTAAAGGCAGGCAGACCTGAACTCGAGAAGGAAGCCTGGATCTCCGCCGTGCTGCTCGAGTGGGGATCTTGCGGACGGGTCGTCTACGTGGACGATGTCGCGGTCGGTTTTGTTCTCTACGCACCGCCTGCTTATGTGCCCCGTTCCACGGCGTTTCCTACCAGCCCTGTATCCCCCGATGCCGTCCAGCTGATGACTGCTCTGATCTTGCCGGGTTTCCAAGGGCAGGGCCTGGGGCGCGTGATCGTGCAGACAGTCGCCAAGGATCTGCTGCGACGTGGCTTCAAGGCGATCGAGGCTTTCGGCGATGCGCGGTGGAAGGAACCGGCGTGTGTGCTGCCGGCGGATCACCTGCTTGCAGTCGGCTTCAAGACGGTGCGACCCCACCCCACGCATCCCCGTCTCAGACTGGAACTCCGTACGACGCTCTCCTGGAAAGAGGATGTCGAACTGGCGCTGGACAGGCTGCTGGGCGCAGTGCAGAAAGAGCCAGCCTTGCGGCCCCTTTGACCACCGCGGCTGAGAGCGCATGAAAAACGGGCCCACCCGAAGGGAGGGCCCGTTTCACGTGAAACAGTCGACGTTACTTCTGGCCGATGAAAGTTTCGAGGTCACGGAGGATCGCGGCCTTGGGCTTGGCGCCGACGATGGTCTTCGCGACCTCGCCACCCTGGTACACGTTGAGCGTGGGAATCGACATCACGCCGTACTTCGCTGCGGTGGCCGGGTTCTCGTCGATGTTGAGCTTGACGATCTCGATCTCGTCGCCGTACTCAGCCGCGATGGCCTCCAGAGAAGGCGCGATCTGGCGGCACGGGCCGCACCAGGCGGCCCAGAAGTCCACCAGCACGGGCTTGTCGTTCTTCAGGACGTCCTCATCGAAGGAGTCGTCGGTTACGTTCTTCAGGGCGCCGGCCACGGCGGCCTCCTTAACTTCGAGGGGGTATGCGTGCGGGGAGAACTCAGACTGCCGGGGTCTTCTCCGGCTCGGCGAGCTGTTCGTCGGAGAGGGCCGCCAGGTATCGCTCTGCGTCGAGAGCGGCCGAGCAACCGGTCCCAGCGGCTGTGATCGCCTGTCGGTAGGTGTGGTCGACGACGTCGCCGGCGCCGAAGACACCCTTCAGGTTGGTGCGCGTCGAAGGAGCCTCGACCTTGAGGTATCCCTCGTCATCGAGGTCGAGCTGCCCCTTGAACAGCTCCGTGCGCGGGTCGTGGCCCACAGCGATGAACAGACCCGTCACGGGAAGCTCGGATGTCTCACCGGTCTTGGTGTTGCGGAGGGTGAGGCTGGAGAGCTTCTGGTCCCCGTGAACCGTCGCGACCTCGCTGTCCCATGCAAATTTGATCTTCGGGTCGGCGAAGGCGCGCTCCTGCATGGCCTTGGAGGCACGCAGGGAGTCGCGGCGGTGGACGATCGTGACGCTCTTGGCGAACCGGGAGAGGAAGGTCGCCTCTTCCATGGCGGTGTCTCCGCCACCGACCACGGCGATGTCCTGGTCCTTGAAGAAGAACCCGTCACAGGTGGCGCACCAGGAGACACCACGTCCGGACAGTGCGTCCTCGTTGGGGAGACCGAGCTTGCGGTGCTGAGATCCCGTGGTGACGATGACGGCCTTGGCGCGGTGTACCGTGCCCGCGGTGTCCGTAACAGTCTTCACATCGCCGGAGAGGTCGACAGAGACGACGTCGTCGGGGATGAGTTCGGCGCCGAAGCGTTCGGCCTGGGCACGCATGTTGTCCATGAGCTCAGGGCCCATGATGCCGTCCTGGAAGCCCGGGAAGTTCTCCACGTCGGTGGTGTTCATCAGTGCACCGCCAGCGGTGACGGCTCCCTCGAACACCAGCGGCTTCAGCGATGCGCGAGCGGTGTACAGGGCGGCGGTGTAACCAGCCGGCCCGGAGCCGATGATGATCACATTACGGACGTCGCTCACGGGTTCTTCCTCGTCTCTGCAGACTGCCTACTGCCTACTGGGGTCGGTTCCACGACTCTCACCCCACCCAACGGATCCTACGGGGCAGGCATTCCCCAACTGGCGCACCGGCTCCGTCAGGGCTCTCAGGGGCGGGTGTAGGAATGCGTGAGCAGCAGCTGACCCTTTGCCGAAGGCGCGGTGTCCACGCAGGCAGCATCGACGACATAGGCCTGGACACGGCTCGAGTCGTTCGGATGGGGTAGCACGACGAGGAAGGCGGCGGTCCCCTGGTAGCTGCCCCTCTGCAGAGCCAGAGCGGGTGCGTCCCGGCCGGTGCCCTGCAGCACGCAGAGAGGGACGTCGATGACCGGCGTCCGGAACGGAGTCTGGGGAGGCGTGTTCCCGGGAGGCGTGTCGCCGGGGGACGACTTGGTGTCCAAAGATGGCTTACCCGGGTCAGTGTCCGGAGTTTCTGCTGCCCTGGTCCCGCGCAGAAGCGTATGGACACGGTCTTCCAGCGTGTCCGCCGAAAAGCTTTCCTGGCTCTTCTCGGCGGCGCTCACTCCATGATCGGCCATGGTTCCAGCCGATTTCTGAGACGGCTGGAGCGACTGGAGCAGGAGAACGCTCATGCCGACGGCCGCCGCGCCGAAGGCTGTACCGAGGATGACCGTGCGCCGCCGGGGGCGGCTCGGCCTCCGGCCGGGCCCGGTGGCTCCACGAGGCCGGCCTGCGGGCCGAAGCGCAGTCGCGCCCTCCGGCGCTGTTTCACGTGAAACAGCCACTGCTCCGGACGGGGCGGGACGGGCAGCCGCTGCTTCCGCCGCCAGTGCTGCGTCGATCCGGTCGGCTACGTCGTCGGGCATGGGCTCGCGGACGGGTAGACCCGTGCCCAGCAGCGACCGGATTTCTTCGAGCGAGGCATGGATCTCACCGCACTCCGGGCAAGCGTCGATGTGACGGCGGAGTACGACCGCCCGGGTCGGTGGAAGCAGGCCTTCGGTGAGGTCGGAGATCTCCGAGGCATCCGGGTGCTGAGTTGTGTCAGCTGTGGATGTCATGCGAGCCCACCTCCACCCTTCACAGCAGCAGGGTCGCCGTCGCCTGCGTCTCTTGGTTCTGACGCCGGTGGGACGGATGGCCCCTGAGTCCGGTTCCTTTCCACCCAGCCGCCCTCGTCGTCTCCTCTGGGGCTGCGTAGATGGGTCAGCAAGGGAAGCAGTCTTGCCCTACCCCGCGCGCAGCGGCTCTTCACTGTGCCGGTCGGTACGTCGAGGATGCGCGCCGCTTCGGCCACGGGGTAGGCCTGCATGTCCACAAGGACGAGCGCCGCGCGCTGCTCGACGGGCAGGGTGGCAAGGGCTGACAGAAGCTCGCGGTGCAGGTCCTGCCGTTCGGCTGGAGCCTCAGCGGATTCATGGGGCTCCATGAGCTGATCGAGTCGCTCAGTGTCGTCGACGGGAGCAGTCCTGCGTGAGGCCGTCTTTCGGGCACGGTCGAGGCAGGCGTTGACGGTGATCCTGTGCAGCCACGTGGTGACGGCCGACTGGCCGCGGAAGGTATGAGCCGCTCGGAACGCGGAGACGAGAGCGTCCTGCACAGCGTCCGCGGCCTCCTCGCGGTCACCGAGAGTCCGGAGGGCCACGGCCCAGAGGCGGTCACGGTGCCGTCGCACCAGCTCGCCGAAGGCATCTGTCTCGCCCGCGACGTGCTGGGCAAGGAGTTCCTGATCACTGGTGCCGGCAAATCTGACGTCGTCCAACGGTGAGCCCCCTCCCCCTGCTGCCGTCAGTTCGTGATCTTGACGTCCGAAACCTTGCCTCGATACCTGCCGTCGTCACTACTCAGCGGCAGCTTGGTCAGCCAGAGCAGAACGTACCGTGCCCGCACCGGCTTGTCCGGCTTGAGGGAGACCTTTGTCCCGGATCCCTGTGCGACTGAGGTGAACCCGCCGGGCGCCTGGGGGACGGATGACGCTTCGGTGGTCCTCAGCTCGACCGAGGTGCTGCCGCCGGCGAAGGACACGTCGACGTTGCCGACGTCCTGGACCTTGCCCAGGTCGAGGACGATTCCCACGCCGTCCTTGAGGTTGCCGAGCTCGGTGGTGAAGTAACCGTCGGTGTTCCAGTACGAGCCGGGATCCCCGTCATAGGCGTTCGCTGTGGAGGCGGGCTTCTCGGAGCCGTCGCCGAGCGGATCGTAGTCCTGGGCTCCCACGATGGTGACGGGCTTGCTGGGCGCGGCGGCGTTCTTGTCGTCGCTCCCGCCTTCGGTCGTCTGCGTCGGGGACGGCTCTCCGGAGTCGTTGCTCCGGTCGAGGACGGTTTCCGCCAGCTGCCAGCTCCCGAGACCCAGTGCCGCGATGAGCAGAGCGGACACCGCCCATTTGAGTGCCTTGCCCGTACGGCTCTGGAGAGGGGGTGGAGGGGCCGAGATGACGGGCTGCGTTGCTGAGGTGGGTCGTGCCGACGGGCGCCCGTAGGTGCCCTGCTGATACGTCGTGCGCTGGTACTCGGGCGGTGCTGTGAAGGCGGGCTCCGGAGGGAGGACCCGCGGCATGACCGCGACGGCCTTCGCCAGCTCGTCCGGAGTGGTGCACGGTTGCTCCTGCCGTGACGCGGTGGCGCCGTCGTTGGCGAGCGCGCGCATGGCGAGTTCCGACAGACCTCGATGTACACCGGCCCGGACCTGGTCCGGGGGGATCAGGCCGAGATCCTTGGGGAGCCCGGTCAGGCCGTAGGCATCGCTCTCGTAGGGCCAGCGGCGGGTCAGGGCGGCATAGAGGAGTGCGCCGATGGCTTCGGTGTCCGTGCGCAGTGGCTGGTCGGAGGTGATGCCGCGCAGGGCGGCGTTCACGGCCAGCCCGCGGATCCGGTACTGGCCGGTCGAGCTGCGCAGCACGGCACCGGGTGTCAGGCGGAGATGCGCGAGCCCTTCGCGGTGTGCGGCGGCCATGGCCTGGGAGATCTGGCTCACGAGCTGGTACGCGTCGTGGGCTTCCATGGGCCCGGCGGCCAGCAGTGCGGTCAGCTCCGTGGCGTCGGGGAGCCATTCGTGGACCACGTAGACGAGGTCGTCCTCCTCCACGGCGTCCAGGACCTGGACGAAGCGGGGGTCACCCAGCAAGGCGGAGGAGCGGGCCGCAGCCAGCACGGAGCGGGCGCGCGGATGCTGAGCGGGCAGCAGATGCACACCCACCGCGCGGCGCAGCTTTTCGTCGACAGCACGCCAGCTGCTGAATCCGTCCAGCCGGGTGATGCATTCCTCGAGGCGGTAACGTCTGGCCAGCTTGTGACCGCTGTGCAGGTCGGGCGACGCCGGTACGGCGTCCGCGCCGTCACGCGCCGTCGCCTCGTCCTGCGAGCTTGCGCCCTCTTCGTCCTGGGTTTGTGCCGTTCCGTCGGTCGTGGCCGCGTCCGCCTTGGCGGTCAACGGCTCGTCGCCGCTGTTGTCGGCCACGTCGACAGCAGCCGTGCTACGTTCCGCCACCGTCGTTCCTGCCTCCCCATCCGTTGCGCGATGCCAGCCAGCCAGCTCTGCACAGTCACGCCAATTGTGCCCACACTCCGGCGCTATGCACGACACGCGGTGTCCAGCGATGGTTGTGCGGCTCGCGGCGTGTTCAGCGTCCGAGCCGTCCCCGGACCATCCCGACCATGCCGTTGAGCTCCTCGATACGCATCTTCTTCGCAGCGACGAAGAAGACGCCCAGCAGGACGACGCTGCCACAGACCAGCGCCACCACCGACCCGCCGGCGCCATCGCCGAGGGCCTTCAGGAGAGCGAAGCCCACACCGCCGCCGACCACTGCCGCGGGGATCGCGGCGAGGCAGAGACGGGCGTAGGTGCGCACTACACGGGCACCGTCGAGGTCACCGCCGAGCCGGCTGCTCAGCCGTCGCCAGGCGATGCCGACGCCCACCGCGTAGGCCAGCCCGTAGGAGGCCGCCATTCCCACGACTGCCCACTGGGCCGGAAGAATCACGTAGCAGAGGGCAGAGGCTGCGGCATTGACCGCTGCGACGATGACCGTGTTGTAGAAGGGCGTGCGGGTGTCCTCGTACGCGTAGAAGCCACGCAGCACGACGTACTGCACGGAATACGGGATGAGGCCGAGGCCGAAGGCCATCAGGATGAAGCCCATCGACCGTGCGGCCTCGGTGCCGCTCGAGGCGTAGAGCAGGGTGCACATCGGCAGGCCGAGTGCGAGGAAGGTGAAGGCGACCGGCACGATGGCCACCGCCGAGTTGCGAAGTCCCTGCGAGATGTCGTCGCGGACGGCCCCGGGGTCGTCGTCATGGGCGGCGCGGGAGATGCGGGGCAGCAGGGCGGCCATGACCGAGACGGTGATGATGGCCTGAGGCATGCCCCAGATCAACTGGGCGTTGGAGTAGGCGAGGAAACCGGTGCCGTCCATGCCCGAGGTCTTTCCGGCCGCGGTCGCCAGCTGCGTGACGACGATGACGCCGGCCTGGTTCGCCAGGACGAAGAGGACCGTCCACTTGGCGAGCTTGATCGTCTTTCCGAGTCCGTGCCCCTTCCAGTCGAAGCGCGGACGGAAGCGGAAACCCGCCTCCCGCAGGTACGGGATCATGGCCAGAGCCTGAACGACAAGGCCGAGCAACGTACCGATGCCGAGCAGACGGACGCCCTCGGCGGGGATCGTCTCCACCCCCATCCGGGATTCGGCCGAGGAGCCGTAGACCCAGACGAACAGGCCGAACGTGATGATCATGACGATGTTGTTCAGGACCGGGGTCCACATCATCGCGCCGAACTTCCCGCGCGCGTTGAGGATCTGCCCCATGACCACGTGCACGCCCATGAAGAAGATGGTCGGCAGGCAGTAACGGGCGAAGGTGACGGCCACGCTGTTCGCGGCCACGTCGTTCGCGATGGTCGGGGACATCATGTGGATGAGCCACGGAGCAGCGAAGACGGCGATCCCGACGATCACGCCGAGAGCGACCATGACGAGTGTCAGCAGCCGGTTGGCGTAGGCCTCGCCGCCGTCCTGGTCGTCCTTCATGGACCGGACCAGCTGGGGAACGAAGACCGAGTTGAGCCCGCCGCCCACCGTCAGGATGTAGATCATCGTCGGCAGGGTGTACGCGATGGTGAAGCTGTCACCGAGGAGAGCCGCACCCAGCGCAGCGGTGATCACCAGGCTGCGGACGAAGCCGGTGAGCCGGGACACCAGGGTTCCTGCTGCCATCAGCGCACTGGACTTCAGTATCCCGGCGGCCCTGCCACCGGACTTCGGCGGCGCGGACGCCGGAGCCGCTTCCGGTTCGGCAGGAGGACCGGAAGGCCGGCCCGAAACTTCCTGGTCGCGGAAGAGGTGAGCGAAGGCGTCCTGTTCCCCACGGTGGTCGGACGCCTGTGTGACGAGGTCGTCCAACCCCACGTACTGGGTGGTCGCGGCGTTGTCGCCGTACGGAAGGTGCCTGGAGGGGCCTGCGGGCTCCGGAGGCGGCGTCTGGGCCCAGATACGGGGATCGGGGGCGTACTGGGCCGCAGGAGGCTGCTGGTAGAGCGCCTGCGGCTCCTGATAGGTGCCGGGAGGCGGTGGGGGATGTGAGGCGCGGTCGTAGAGCGCCTCGGCCACGGGGTCCTGCGCGGCGAGGTCCTGTGAGCGGTACGGATCGTGCTCGTAGGCGTGCTGGAGGTAAGGGTCGGGCGCCTCCCCGTCCTGGTCGGCGCCCGGTGGCACCGGCGGACCACTGGAAGACCCAGCTCCGCCCGCGCCTCGGCCGCGGTCACCGTCGTACGGCGCGTTCATCGAAACCCCACCTCATTGTCCCCGGCCGACAGGCCCCGACAGACATCGCTCAACGGTCCACTTTCTCACCCGGGCCCGATGGGTCACCGCTTTCCGGACCGGTGTCCGGCGTCGGGTCACTCGGCTGCTCGGGTTCGCCGCCGCCATTCTCCGCTGCGCCGCCCGCGACGGTGCGCTTGCGGTGGGTGTACATCCTGATGCCGGCCAGGACCAGCAGCAGCAGCCCACCCGCGATCACCAGGAGGACCGTGGGCGTGACTTCCGAGACCTTCACGGTGAAGGTCATCTCTTCGCCGTACGGCGCCCCGTCCGCGGTGAAGAGCCGTGCCGTGACCTGTGCCTGACCGTTGGCATTGGCCGAGGCGTCGAATTTCACGGACTGGCTGTGCCCGCCCGCGATCTCGACGGGTTGTTCGGCGACGGCGCCGCCGTCGTTGAGCTTGAGCCTGGTGGCGTTGCCCGATGTGAGGCGGAGTACGAGGTGATCGACACCCTGCACCAGTTTGTTCTGCACGGTCACAGGGATGGTCGCGCTGCGTCCGGACAGTGTCACGTCCGACTTGGTGATCAGCTGGACCTCGTTGGTGAGGCCCTGGAGGTAGGTGCGGACCGCGTCGCGGTACCGCTGAGCCTCCACTGGCTTGCCGCGCCACGAGGTGGACACGGAGCGGTTGATCGCGTTCCCGAAGGGAGTCACCACCCGGTCCGGCTGAGTGAGGATGACCTGGAAACTGTTGAGCGAGTCCTGTGTCGTCCTGATGTCCTGGAAAGCCTGGGTGGGCAGCTCCTGGCTCCGCAGCTTCTTCGGGTAGAGGGAGGCCCTGGGGACCTTGGTGGTGGCCGCCGCGTCGGGTTTCTGGTCAGCTGCCGCCGTCAGGTCGAGAGGCTGCGTCCAGTGTTCGGCTGTGAGGGCCTGCAGGGCCCGTGCCATCGTCTGTGCCTGGGCGGCGGTGGGCATCCGCTGCGGGGCGACGACGATGCTGCGTTCCTTGTCCGGGGCCTGCTCCGTCACTGCCAGCGTCTGCGCCAGGAACTTCTGTACGGCGAGCGTCGAGGCACCGGACCTGGACATGTCGCCGGTGAACGCCGTGGAGAGCCGGTGATCGGCCACGACAGCGGTGGTGCCGCCACCGATCGGGCGGGCCGATGTCGGTGTGTAGGGCAGCCCGCCGGTCTCCGGGAAGCTGTCACTGCGGGCGATCACCTTGTGTGCGCCGGCCGAGGTGGCGACGTCCACGACCGAGGGGTCGATCGCACCGTCCACAGGCCACGCGAAGTCGGTGGACGGCTTGACGTGCAGGACGGTCTCCACCGTCGTGGCGGCGACCTCGGTCGCCGTCTGCAGGTGGCTCAGGGCGCCCGAGACGTTCTTGCCGCGGTGGGCGATGGAGGCGAGATCAGGGTCGGCGAACGGAAGGGCCACCACCTTCCCGTCCTTCACAGCCGCTTGCAGGTCCGTGAGCCACTTCTTGGCGATGGCCTGGTTCGTCCCCGCGACGGTGGTGTCGCCGACTTTGACGCGGTAGTTCTTCGTCATCGCGTCGACCGAAGCCAGCAGATCCGGATCGATCACCCATGTCACAGGGAGCTGGCGCCCCAGCGAGACCAACTGTTCCAGGCGGCCGCCGGGGGCCAGCTCCAGTGCGAGATCGTCATTCGCGAACACGGGAGTCTGCTGTTCGTCGGAGCCCGTCTCGGCTGTGACGTGTGCCGAAGCGATCAAGGGCCAGAGGAACGTGAGCTTGGTCCTGCTCCTGGTGT
Source organism: Streptomyces sp. ALB3 (assembly GCF_044385685.1). NCBI lineage: Bacteria > Bacillati > Actinomycetota > Actinomycetes > Kitasatosporales > Streptomycetaceae > Streptomyces > Streptomyces sp. ALB3. Next base: position 423,626 of record NZ_JBISCE010000046.1, read on the forward strand.
CCTCCGGCTGCCACGGCAGGAAGGTTCTCTGGATGCCGAGCACCTGGTCGTAGGCGTAGTCGGTGGTCCGGCCCGTGACGGACACACCGAGCTGGTAGACGCCTTCGGCGTCCAGGTCCAGCTTGTCCACCGGAACGGCGAGGGTGAAGTCCTGGCTCACCCCGGACGCGAGCTTGGGGACCTTCAGCGTGTACGAGCCGCCGATCCTGGCCGGGTCACTGCCGGGCTGGTATCCGGTGCGCTTGGCTGCCGTGTCGATCGCCCCTCTGCCCGACAGCCTCGGACCGACGCGCAGGTCGACCTCGGCGTCCGTGACCGCCTTCCCGCCCTTGTTGGTCAGGGTGCCGGAGACAGTGAGTGTGTCGCCCTCGACCGGGGCACTCGGAGCGAGCGTGTCCAGGGACACATCAACGGTGCGCGAGCCGGTCGGAGCCTTGGCCGACCCCTCCGCCTGCGCCGAGGGCGCTCCGGGTCCGGCCAGGAGGCCGACGGTCAGCGGTACCCCGACGAGCAAGGAGGCCGTACGCCGGAGCCACCGGCGGGCAGGGGAGGTATTCATCCCCTGGAAGTCTGCCGCCTCGGCCACGCGTATCCGTCCCTCGTCGTCGTCAGCTGGTGCCGGCGCTGCCGGTTTCTGCGTCCCCGCATGGTAGCGATGTGCCCGACGCCTGAGTGCCGGGGACCTTGTCCCATGATCGGGAGAGTCTGGCAGGGCCGGGAGAAACGATGCCGCCCGGACCGGTCGGTGCACGTACCCTTTTCTGTTGTGCCGAACGCCAACGAAGACAGCCCCCGTGCACTGAGCCAGGTGCAGCACCGCGCAGTCAGTGAACTGCTGCGGGTGTCCCCCGTCGCCGATGACCTCGCTCTCCGATTCGAGGAGGCCGGATTCGGCCTCGCCCTGGTCGGCGGGTCGGTCCGCGACGCGTTGCTCGGCAGGCTCGGGAACGACCTCGACTTCACGACCGACGCCCGCCCGGAGGACGTGCTCAAGATCGTCCGCCCCTGGGCCGACTCGGTCTGGGAGGTCGGCATCGCGTTCGGCACCGTCGGTTCGCAGAAGGACGGCTACCAGATCGAGGTCACGACCTACCGGTCGGAGGCGTACGACAGGACGTCCCGCAAGCCCGAGGTCTCCTACGGCGACTCGATCGCGGACGATCTCGTGCGCCGCGACTTCACGGTCAACGCCATGGCGGTCGCACTGCCGAGGAAGGAGTTCATCGACCCGCACGGCGGCCTTGACGACCTGGCCCAGCGGGTCCTGCGCACCCCCGGCACGCCCGAGGAGTCCTTCTCGGACGACCCCCTGCGGATGCTGCGCGCGGCCCGCTTTGCCGCGCAACTGGACTTCGAGGTCGCTCCCGATGTCGTCAAGGCCATGACGGACATGGCGGGTCGTATCGAGATCGTCTCCGCCGAACGGGTCCGTGAGGAACTCAACAAGCTTCTGCTCTCCAGCCACCCCCGCAAGGGTCTGGGACTCCTGGTGGACACCGGGCTGGCGGACCGGGTGTTGCCCGAGCTCCCCGCGCTGCGCCTGGAAAGTGACGAGCATCACCGCCACAAGGACGTCTACGAACACTCGCTGACGGTCCTCGAGCAGGCCATCGACCTGGAGGAGGACGGCCCGGACCTCGTACTGCGTCTCGCCGCCCTGCTCCACGACATCGGGAAGCCGAGGACGCGGCGCTTCGAGAAGGACGGCCGGGTCTCTTTCCACCACCACGAAGTGGTCGGCGCGAAGATGGCCAGGAAGCGGATGGCCGAGCTGAAGTACTCCAACGACATGGTCAAGGACGTCTCGAAGCTGGTGGAGCTGCATCTGCGTTTCCACGGTTATGGCGACGGTGAGTGGACCGATTCCGCGGTGCGCCGGTACGTGCGCGATGCAGGTCCGCTGCTGGACCGCCTGCACAAGCTGACGCGCTCCGACTGCACCACGCGGAACAAGCGCAAGGCGAACGCTCTCTCGCGCACCTACGACGGGCTCGAGGAGCGCATCGCGCAACTGCAGGAACAGGAGCAGTTGGAGGCCATCCGGCCCGACCTGGACGGTAACGAGATTATGCGCGTCCTGGGCGTGGGCCCCGGGCCTGTGATCGGTAGGGCCTATGCGTTCCTGCTGGAGCTGCGACTGGAGAACGGCCCGATGGAGCCCGATGCGGCGGCCGCGGCCCTCAAGGACTGGTGGGCCGCGCAAAGCTGAGCCGACTCCTGGCGAGTGGCTCTGCGGGCGAGCCGCCACGTTTCACGTGAAACATGAGCATGCTGGGTGGGGCGCAAGCGCGAGTGGGCACGAAGCGGGAGGGGCGTTGTTTCACGTGAAACAACGCCCTTCACTCATTCCGCGGGTCGAGCACGCTGAAGTTCGTCGCTTACGCGTCGTCGACGGAGTATGGCCACTGAGACGCACGCGTAGAGCGCGGCTACGGCGAGGACCACGACGATGGACCGCCCGTCAGGTGGGAGCGCGAGGGCCGATAGGGCTGCGGCAGCGACGAAGGCGACGTTGAACAGTACGTCGTAGAGCGAGAAGACCCGGCCGCGGTAACCATCGTCCACGGTTGTCTGTACCTCGGTGTCCGTTGCGATCTTCGACCCCTGGGTCACGAGCCCGAGAACGAAAGCGGCTGCCAGCATCGGGGCAGGGGCGAACGGCAGTCCCAGTGCCGGCTCCAGGAGGGCGGCCGCTCCGGCGCACCCAGCCAGCCATCCGTGCCGCCCGAATCGGCCGACTGCCCAGGGTGAGATCACGGCGGCTGCGAAGTAGCCCGCCGCCGAGGCGCCGAGCGCGAGGCCGAGGAGAGCCAGGCCGTCGGACTCACTGTCGGACCAGGCATAGCGGCAGAGCATCAGCACCATGACGGTCAGTGCTCCGTAACAGAAGCGGATGACCGTCATGGCTGCCAGCGCGTGCGCCGCGTCCTTTCGCTCGGCCAGATGGCTCAACCCCGCGACGAGCCCCCGGGTGGTAGTGGCCAGCGCCTCCCTCAGTCGCACGTGGTGCAGGCTGCGATCCGGTCCGAGAAGTGTGCGCGGCAAGGTCAGGGAGACCAGTGCCGAGAGGAGGTAGAGGACCGCGCCCAGCAGTACTACTGCGGCGTCGGACCCGTCTGTCAGTAGCCGGATCGCCAGGGCGAGGCCCCCGCCAGCCGTAGCGGCGAGCGTGCCGGCCGTCGGGGAGATGGAGTTGGCGAGGACGAGCCGCTCGGTGTCGACGACGCGAGGGAGTGCAGCCGAGAGTCCGGCCAGCACGAAGCGGTTGACGGCCGTGACACAGAGGGCTGAGGCGTAGAAAAGCCAGTCAGGAACGGAGCTCAGGAGAAGCGCAGCCGTGCAGCAGGCGAGTGTGGCGCGCAGGAGATTGCCGTACACGAAGACCTGGCGGCGTGGCCAGCGGTCCAGCAGCACTCCGGCGAACGGACCGATCAGCGAGTACGGGAGCAGGAGCACGGCCATGGCCGAGGCGATGGCGCCCGGAGTCGTCTGATTCTCCGGCGAGAAGACGACGTAGGTGGCGAGGGCGACTTGGTAGACACCGTCGGCCGACTGGGAGAGAAGTCGTACGGCGAGCAGGCGACGGAAGTACCGAAGGCGCAGAAGTACGCCCAGATCACGCACGACAGGCATGTGTGCAAGGGTCACACAGGTGGGGGGTCACCGGGCGCATTGCCCGGGGACCCCCCACCTGCCGAAGCGTCACTGAAGCAGCGACCGCCTGACTCAGCGCTCGACGTCGCCGCTGATGAACTTCTCGACGTTCTCGCGGGCCTCGTCGTCGAAGTACTGGACCGGCGGGGACTTCATGAAGTACGAGGACGCGGAGAGGATCGGGCCGCCGATGCCGCGGTCCTTGGCGATCTTCGCAGCGCGCACGGCGTCGATGATGACACCGGCGGAGTTCGGGGAGTCCCAGACCTCGAGCTTGTACTCCAGGTTCAGCGGGACGTCACCGAAGGCGCGGCCCTCGAGGCGCACATACGCCCACTTGCGGTCGTCGAGCCAGGCCACGTAGTCCGACGGGCCGATGTGGACGTTGTCCGCACCGAGCTCGCGGTCACGGATCTGCGAGGTGACGGCCTGCGTCTTCGAAATCTTCTTGGACTCCAGGCGCTCACGCTCGAGCATGTTCTTGAAGTCCATGTTGCCGCCGACGTTCAGCTGCATGGTGCGGTCCAGGATGACGCCCCGGTCCTCGAAGAGCTTCGCCATCACGCGGTGCGTGATCGTGGCGCCGACCTGCGACTTGATGTCGTCACCGACGATCGGGACACCGGCCTCGGTGAACTTGTCGGCCCACTCCTTGGTGCCGGCGATGAACACCGGGAGGGCGTTGACGAACGCGACCTTGGCGTCGATGGCGCACTGCGCGTAGAACTTCGCAGCCACCTCGGAACCGACCGGCAGGTAGCAGACGAGGACGTCGACCTGCTTGTCCTTGAGGATCTGGACGACGTCGACGGGGGCGTCGGCGGACTCCTCGATCGTCTCGCGGTAGTACTTGCCCAGGCCGTCATGGGTGTGGCCGCGCTGAACGGTCACGCCGGTGTTCGGCACGTCGGCGATCTTGATGGTGTTGTTCTCGCTGGCGCCGATGGCGTCCGCGAGGTCGAGGCCGACCTTCTTCGCGTCGACGTCGAAGGCGGCGACGAACTCGACGTCACTCACGTGGTACTCGCCGAACTGAACGTGCATCAGACCGGGCACCTTGCCGGCCGGATCGGCGTCCTTGTAGTACTCGACGCCCTGCACCAGCGAGGCGGCGCAGTTGCCTACGCCGACGATGGCTACGCGAACCGAACCCATGCCGATTGCTCCCTGTGTGTTTCGGTGTTTCCCCGACGACGCCTTGCGGGGTCTGCGGGGATGTCACTTCGTGTCGTCGGACGGATCCGGCCGGGAGTTTTCGTCCCGGTGCCGGGGCAGGCCGTCCGTGTCTCCTGATGTGTGGTGCTGATTGGAGCTCTCGGGCGAGGATCGTCGCTGATCCCGTCCCGACCGCTCGCTCTCGATGAGCTCGTTCAGCCAGCGCACTTCGCGCTCCACGGACTCCATGCCGTGTCGCTGAAGCTCAAGCGTGTAGTCGTCGAGTCGTTCGCGAGTGCGGGCAAGAGAGGCACGCATCTTCTCGAGGCGCTCCTCCAACCTGCTGCGACGTCCTTCGAGCACGCGCATCCGCACCTCGCGCTCGGTCTGCCCGAAGAAGGCGAAACGAGCCGCGAAATGCTCGTCCTCCCAGGAGTCAGGGCCGGTGTGCGAGAGCAGCTCCTCGAAGTGCTCCTTACCTTCCGCCGTCAACCGGTAGACGATCTTGGCGCGGCGCCCGGCCAGGGAGGACGCGGGAGCGACCCCACGACCCGCGGCAGGTGGCAGCGCCGGAACACTTCCCGGTTCCTCGATCAACCAGCCGTTGGCGACCAGCGTCTTGAGGCAGGGATAGAGGGTGCCGTAGCTGAAGGCGCGGAAGATGCCCAACGACGTGTTGAGGCGCTTGCGCAACTCGTACCCGTGCATGGGCGACTCGCGGAGCAGGCCGAGTACGGCGAATTCGAGGATGCCGGAGCGTCTGCTCATCTTCGCCCCCCTTCGCCTGGTGCTTCCGCAGGTCGTCGACACCTCGTATGCCGTGCTGATGTATCGACTCGATACATCAGCACGATAGATCGACTTGTGATGTTCGACAAGGGGGCGGTTCGTGAGCGGCGTCACATCCCTGATTCATAGGGAGCGACTTGCGTAATTTGGGGTGAAGTTCGGTCCCCGGAGGTTTTTGACCGTGCGTAGTCTGTGCGGCATGCAGACCACCGGGAACCGTGAGACGCCGCCGTGCGTCAGTAATCGCGGACTGCCGGATGTACTGCGGGTGAGCCTTCCGCAGGGCTTGTCCGTAATTCGGGGGGACCGGATCTCAACTGCCGCTTCCAGGCGCTCTCGCCTGCCCGAGGAGTAGTCGTTCGATGAGCGAGCACCGTCGCAAAGCGCCACAACCGCAAGGTGGCGGGCGTGCAGCGGCCAGACGAGCCGCCCAACAGCCTGCTGGACGTCGCGCCGATCCATCACGCAGAGCAACTTCAGCATCACCTTCCGAAGCGCACGGCGAGGAGCCGTCGTACGGCGGCCGTGCCGAGGCCCGTCGCGCCGCCCAGCGTGGCGGAGGCAGGCGCCGGGGGGGTGGCGACAGCAGCGGGCACGAAGGCCGCGGCCGGGCCCGGGAAGGCTCCGGCAGGAAGCGCTTCATCGACTACCCGCGGACGGGTAAGCACGGATTCCGCCGCTGGGTACCGTCGTGGAAACTGGTCTCCGGTCTGTGCCTGGGCTTCCTGGGTCTCATGATGGGCGTGGCCGGCATCGCTTACGCCCTGGTGGTGCCGCCCGAGGTCAAGGACCTCGCCACGGCGCAGAACAACGTCTACTACTGGGCCGACGACAAGCAGATGGTCGCCACGGGTGGTTCGGTCAACCGCCAGTCGATCGAGTACGCCCACATCCCCAAAGCGATGCGGGACGCCGTCATCTCGGCCGAGAACAAGTCGTTCGAGACCGACAGGGGCATCGACCCCATGGGCATCGCCCGCGCCTTCTACAACATGGCCCGGGGAGGTGACACCCAGGGCGGCTCGACGATCACCCAGCAGTACGTGAAGAACTCCATGCTCACCCAGGACCAGACCCTGAGCCGTAAGTTCAAGGAACTCTTCATCACGCTCAAGGTCGGCGAGACAGTGGGCAAGAAGGAGGTCATGGAGGGGTACCTCAACGTCTCCTACTACGGCCGGGGCGCCTCGGGCCTCCAGGCGGCGGCACGCGCGTACTACGACAAGGACGCCACGGAGCTGAACCCGAGCGAGTGCGCCTTCCTGGCGACGCTGCTGAAGGGCGCGAGCTACTACGACCCCGCGGGCGCTCCTGAGGTCGATCCGGTGAAGGCCACGAAGGAGCAGAACACCAAGCGGGCCAAGGCACGCTGGAAGTGGATCCTCGACGAAGAGGTCAAGGACGGGCGGCTCAGCGCGGCGGAGCGCGCGAAGTACACGGACTTCCCGGATCCCATCCCGCCGAGGAAGGACGCCAAGCTGGGCGGTCAGACCGGATATCTGGTCGACCTCGCGACGAAGTACTTCCTCGCGCACAACAAGGCGGGCGTCACCGAGAAGGAACTGGCCCGGGGCGGGTACGAGATCCACACGACCTTCGACGAAGACAAGGTCAACGCTCTGGAAGCGTCCATCAAAGAGGTGTACGCCGCCAAGATCGATCCCGGGAAACGGCCCGACAAGGACACGCACGTCGAGTTCGGCGGTGCCTCGGTGGACACCAAGACGGGTGCGATCGTCGCCACGTACGGCGGCCAGGACGCGACGCAGCACTACACCAACAACGCCGACGCGACCGGCGCACAGGTCGGCTCGACGTTCAAGCCCTTCGTGCTGGCAGCCGCCATGCAGTACGGGAAGCGTAATCCCGAGCTCGGCCCCGACCAGGGCGAGTCGGAACGTACGCCCGTGTCACCCCAGAGCATCTACAACGGCGACAACAAGCTGAAGATCAACCAGTACAACGGCGCGGTCTGGCAGAACGAAGACGGCAAGGAGTGGCTCCAGACCAACGACGGAGACACGGACTACGGAGACATCAGCCTTCGCTACGCCATGCAGGAGTCCGCCAACTCCCCGTACGTCCAGCTCGGCATGGACGTCGGCACCGACAAGGTGAAGGACGCCGCCCTCGCCGCGGGACTGCGTGACGACCGGTACATGGCGGACGCGAGTGTCCCCTCGTTCTCCATCGGCACCTCCTCCCCGAGCGCCATCCGCATGGCGGGCTCCTACGCCACCTTCGCCACCAGCGGCAAGCAGCGGGAGCCCTTCTCGGTCACCGAGGTCAAGCACAAGGGCGACGTCATCTTCCGGCACGAGACGAAGACGGAGCCGGCGTTCCCGAGCATCGTCGCGGACAACGTCACCGACGTGCTGAAGAACGTCGTCGAGAACGGAACGGGTACGCCCGCCCAGATCCCGGGACGTGACGTCGCCGGCAAGACGGGCACCACCGACGGCAACAAGTCGGCCTGGTTCGTCGGCTACACCCCCCAGCTCTCGACGGCCGTCAGCATGTTCCGGATGGACGACGACGAGAAGGTGAAGAACCGCGAATTCCTGGAGATGTACGGCACAGGCGGTGAGAAGTCCATCCACGGTGCCTCGTTCCCCGCTCAGATCTGGCACGACTACATGACCGAGGCCGTGAAGGGCACGAAGGTCGTCAGGTTCCCGAAGCCGGAACCGTACGGCGAGACGCTGTTCGGCGGGGGCGCCACCAGCCCCAGCCCGACACCGAGCCCGACCCCCTCGCCCTCGGAGTCCAGCGAGGAGCCCGAGACGCCGTCTCCCACTCCGTCGTCCCCGTCCCCCTCGCCGAGCGAGACCTGTCAGCCGCTCGACTGGGAGTGCAGGAACAACCAGAACGGCGGGAACTCCAACGGCAACAGCCAGGGCGGGACGACGGACGGTTCCAGCGACGGTGGGACGGACGCCGGTTCCACTGACGGCGGGACGGACACAGGAACGACCGAAGGCACGGACGAGGGCACGGACCAAGGCACGACCGAGGGTGAGGGGAACGACCGCGGCGGAATCTTCGGTGGCGGTACGTAGGCCTCACTCAGAGCGGCGCCGGTGAGCCGTCGCTCCCGGCACCCTGACAGGGCTCCCCGGACACGTACGACAAGGGCCGTCGGCACCTTCCAGGTGCCGGCGGCCCTTTCGTGCGTCCCGGACGCGGGACACGCCCGCACACAGTGCGGTACGGCAGGATGTGCGGCATGCCAAGCGCAGAAGACACGAGCGTGCACCAGGAGCCGTCCGTCGTACCGCCCACACGACAGGACGAGATCGCCGCGGCGGGCAGCGAGCTGATCGGTGGTCCCGCGGGCCGCTGGGCGCGGTTCGGAACGGGCCCGCTCACACCGGTGCGGGTCATCACGCTCGTGACGATCGGGATGTTCGCGCTCGGCATGGTGCAGAAGCTCCCCTGCTACAACTGGGCGTGGTTCCGCGGCACCAGTTCGCAGTACACCCACGCGTGCTACTCGGACATCCCGCACCTCTACGTCGGACGCGGCTTCGCCGACGGCCTGGTGCCGTACCTCGACCGGCTCGGCGGCGACATGGCGTACCTCGAGTACCCCGTCCTGACCGGTCTCTTCATGCAGGTCGCGTCCTGGCTGACGCTGACACCGTCCTCGGACCCCGTGCAGCAGCGCGAGCAGATGTACTGGATGGTCAACGCGGGGATGCTGATGATCTGCGCCGTGATCATCGCGGTGTGCGTCGCCCGGACGCATCGCCGCCGCCCCTGGGACGGCCTTCTCGTGGCGCTCGCCCCGGCGCTCGCGCTCACCGCGACGATCAACTGGGACCTGCTGGCAGTCGCGCTGACGGCTGCGGCGATGCTCATGTGGTCCCGCGGCAGAAACCTGGCCTTCGGCATCCTCATCGGCCTGGCGACCGCCGCGAAGCTCTACCCCGTGCTGCTCCTGGGCCCCCTGCTGGTGCTGTGCTGGAGGGCCGGGAAGTGGCGGGAGTACGGGTCGGCGCTCCTTGGCGCGGCGGCAGCCTGGCTGGCGGTGAACCTCCCGGTGATGCTGTACGCCCCGGAGGGGTGGAAGAAGTTCTACACGTTCAGTCAGGAACGGCAGATCGACTACGGATCGTTCTGGCTGCTCATCACCCAGCACACCGGCCGGCCCATCGACGTGAGCACGGTGAACACGGCATCGGTCCTGCTGATGATCGTGCTGTGCGCGGGAATCGCCGGACTGGCGCTGACCGCCCGTCACCGGCCGCGCTTCGCGCAGCTGGCGTTCCTCGTGGTGGCCGCCTTCATCCTGACGAACAAGGTCTACTCACCGCAGTACGTGCTCTGGCTCATCCCGCTGGCCGCACTGGCCAGGCCGCGCTGGCGGGACTTCCTCGTCTGGCAGGCCTGCGAGGTCATGTACTTCCTGGGAATCTGGTTCTACCTCGCGTACACGACGAGCGGCGACAAACACCAGGGACTGCCGCAGGAGGGCTATCAGGTGGCGATCGCCCTGCACCTGCTGGGGACGCTCTACCTCTGCGCACTGATCGTCAGGGACATCCTGAGGCCGGAAGGGGATCCCGTACGGCGCGACGGCGCCGACGACCCCTCGGGCGGGGTGCTCGACTCGGCACCGGACCGGGTGGCACTCCTGCAGGTGCACCCCCATCCGGCCCGGCACACGGCACCCGCGGTCCAGGGACCGCGGGTGGAGTGGGGCACGGCGGGCCGAGCGGCCTCCGGCTGAGGGAGGCCGGGCCTACCGGTCCACGAGCCGGTCGAACTGGGTGGTGGTGTGCCGAAGATGGGCCACCAGTTCGTCGCCCACCTTGGGTTCCTGGGCGTCCGAGGGCACGAACAGGATCGACACCTGCATGTGGGGCGGCTCCGCGAACCAGCGCTGCTTGCCCGCCCAGACGAACGGTGAGAGGTTGCGGTTGACCGTGGCCAGTCCGGCGCGTGCGACGCCCTTGGCGCGCGGCATCACCCCGTGCAGCGCCTTGGGAGCCTCAAGGCCGACACCGTGCGACGTCCCTCCGGCGACGACCACCAGCCATCCGTCGGACGCGGCCTTCTGCTGGCGGTAGCCGAATCGGTCCCCCTTGACGACGCGCGTGACGTCGAGCACCGCGCCGCGGTACTCCGTCGCTTCGTGGTCGCCCAGCCAGAGCCGCGTCCCGATGCGCGCGCGGAAGCGGGTCTGCGGGAACTGCTGCCGCAGCCGCGCCAGCTCCTCGGCCCTGAGGTGGCTGACGAACATCGTGTGCAGCGGCAACCGGGCGGCGCGCAGCCGGTCCATCCAGGAGATGACTTCCTCGACGGCGTCCGAACCGTCCGTGCGGTCGAGCGGCAGGTGCAGGGCGAAGCCCTCGAGGCGTACGTCCTCGATGGCCGCGTGCAGCTGGCCGAGCTCCTCCTCCTTCACGCCGTGGCGCTTCATCGAGCTCATGCACTCGATGACCACGCGTGCGCCCACCAGGGCGTGCACACCGTCCACGGAGGAGACGGAGCGGATGACGCGGTCCGGCAGCGGCACGGGCTCCTCCCCCCGGCGGAAGGGCGTGAGCACCAGGAGGTCGCCGCTGAACCAGTCCTTGATGCGGGCTGCCTCGTACGTGGTCCCGACGGCCAGTGTGTCGGACCCGAAGCGGATCGCCTCGTCGGCCAGTCGCTCGTGCCCGAAGCCGTACCCGTTGCCCTTGCAGACGGGGACGAGACCGGGGAACTGGTCCAGGACGGACTTCTGGTGCGCCCGCCAGCGCGCGGTGTCGACGTAGAGGGAGAGCGCCATGGCCGGCCCGGAACCTTTCTGGTGGCTGCGGTGTGAAGGGGAGAGGGGATGAGCTGATGGATGGTGGTCGCGGGCGGTCAGCGGCGCGACATGTACATATCGAGTGCCTTGTGCAGCAGCTTGTTGAGGGGGAAGTCCCATTCGCCGACGTATTCGACGGCCTCGCCGCCGGTGCCCACCTTGAACTGGATCAGGCCGAAGAGGTGGTCGGTCTCGTCGAGCGAGTCGCTGATGCCACGGAGGTCGTAGACGGTCGCGCCCATCGCATACGAGTCGCGGAGCATCCTCCACTGCATGGCGTTGGAGGGGCGGACCTCGCGTCCGATGTTGTCCGAGGCGCCGTAGGAGTACCAGACGTGCCCGCCGACGACGAGCATCGTGGCGGCCGACAGGTTCACCCCGTTGTGCCGGGCGAAGTACAGCCGCATGCGGTTGGGGTCTTCGGAGTTGAGCACCGACCACATGCGCTGGAAGTACGAGAGCGGCCGCGGCCGGAAGTGGTCGCGCACGGCGGTGATCTCGTACAGACGCTGCCATTCGGCCAGGTCCTCGTAACCGCCCTGGACCACCTCGACACCGGCCTTGTCGGCCTTCTTGATGTTGCGGCGCCAGAGCTGGTTGAAGCCCTTGAGCACGTCCTCGAGGGAGCGGTTGGCCAGCGGTACCTGGAAGACGTAGCGGGGCTGCACGTCACCGAAGCCGGCCCCGCCGTCCTCGCCCTGCTGCCAGCCCATCTTCCGCAGGCGGTCCGAGACCTCGAAGGCGCGGGGCTCGATGTGGCTGGCCTCGACGTCACGCAGCCGCTTCACGTCGGGGTCCTGGATGCCCGACTTGATGGCGGCCGAGTCCCAGCGACGGATGACGACGGGGGGGCCCATCTTCACCGAGAAGGCACCCTGCTGCTTCAGGTGGGCGAGCATCGGCTGGAGCCACTCGTCCAGGTTCGGGGCGTACCAGTTGATGACCGGCCCCTCGGGCAGGTAGGCGAGATAGCGCTTGATCTTGGGCAGCTGGCGGTACAGGACGAGGCCCGCGCCGACCATCTCACCGTTCTTGTCGAACCATCCCAGGTTCTCCGAACGCCATTCGGTTTTGACGTCAGCCCACGCCGGGACCTGGCAGTGACTGGCCGAAGGCAGGCTCTGGATGTAAGCCAGATGCTGCTCTCGGCTGATGGTCCTCAGGGTCAGGCTCATGCGGGGCGCTCCTCGGCAGGTGTGTCCCCATCGGTCAGGGGCTCCGGCTCTCGCGCGAAGCCTACTGTGACCGAGGGGCGCCCGGCCTGGCCCCGTCCGGACCAGGCCGGGCGCTGCCCGCCTGAGATCGCCCGGCCGTGCACGGTGCGGGGCGTCCGGCCCCGCAGACCACGGCTGTGCCGGTCAGGTGATGACGCCGCCGAAGAGACCGCCGTGAGCCATGCCGAGGTAGAAGCCGACACCGGAAGCGCCGATGCCCATGATCAGGCCGAAGCGCTCCCAGGTGGTCCTGGAGATGTACTGCCCGTAGACACCGGTCAGGATGCCGATCAGCCCGGCCCACGAGCTGATCAGGTGCAGGCTGTGGAACATCGCCGTCACGAACGCGAGGACGCCGAGCACCCCGGTGACCACCATCAGCGCGTCCTGGCGCGGATGGGGCCTGCCGTCCGTCGCGAACAGGGAACCGGTGGCCGGACGGGCATCGGTGGTCCGGCGGTGGGCGGGCCGGGTGCCTGGGGAGCGGACTGTCTGTGCCATGAGCACCTCCTGGCGGGAAGGGCGGCGCACTGTAGCGCCTGTCACACCGCGTCTGTCTCGATTGTGCGCCCTGAACACCGGATTTCAACCGGAAGCCGGTCTGCGGGTAGTCTGTACGGTCTGCACCGGTGTCTGCCCTGAGCCAGCACTGCAGCTCCCCTCGACTTTCGAAGACGGGCGTTGTCAGTGGCGGCTGTTTTACTCGGAGACACTGTTGCTTACGCATCACGACCCTCCTGCCACGGAACGACCGTGGCCGCTGAGTCCAAAGGAGGTGGGTTCCACATGCGTCACTACGAGGTGATGGTCATCCTCGACCCCGATCTCGAGGAGCGAGCAGTCTCCCCGTTGATCGAGAACTTCCTCTCCGTCGTCCGTGAGGGCAACGGAAAGGTCGAGAAGGTCGACACCTGGGGCCGTCGTCGTCTCTCTTACGAGATCAAGAAGAAGCCCGAGGGCATCTACTCGGTCATCGACCTGCAGGCCGAGCCTGCGGTCGTCAAGGAGCTCGACCGACAGATGAACCTGAACGAGTCGGTCCTCCGGACCAAGGTCCTCCGTCCCGAGATCCACTGAGCATCTAGCTCAGCGGTCATCGGGTTCGAGTAGCAAGCAGCCAGAAGCAATCCCCGCCGAGAGGTTCACCCATGGCAGGCGAGACCGTCATCACGGTCGTCGGCAATCTCGTCGACGACCCCGAGCTGCGTTTCACCCCGTCCGGTGCGGCGGTCGCGAAGTTCCGTGTCGCGTCCACTCCCCGCATCTTCGACCGGCAGACCAATGAGTGGAAGGACGGCGAAGGCCTGTTCCTCACCTGCTCGGTCTGGCGTCAGGCGGCGGAAAACGTCGCGGAGTCGCTTCAGCGAGGCATGCGCGTCGTCGTGCAGGGCCGGCTGAAGCAGCGGTCCTACGAGGACCGTGAGGGCGTCAAGCGCACGGTCTACGAGCTGGACGTCGAGGAAGTCGGCCCCAGCCTGAAGAACGCCACGGCCAAGGTCACCAAGACCACAGGTCGCGGGGGCCAGGGCGGCCAGGGTGGATACGGCGGCGGCCAGCAGGGCGGCGGCAACTGGGGCGGCGGTCCCGGTGGCGGTGGCCAGCAGGGCGGCGGCGGTGCTCCCGCCGACGACCCGTGGGCCACCAACGCACCGGCCGGCGGCCAGCAGGGCGGGGGCCAGCAGGGCGGCGGAGGTGGCTGGGGCGGAAGCTCCGGCGGCTCCACCGGCTCCGGCGGCGGCTACTCGGACGAGCCTCCCTTCTAGGGCTGCTCGTACCCCACTTCTTGATCACACAGGAGAAACACCATGGCGAAGCCGCCTGTGCGCAAGCCTAAGAAGAAGGTCTGCGCTTTCTGCAAGGACAAGACCCAGTACGTGGACTACAAGGACACGAACATGCTGCGGAAGTTCATTTCCGACCGTGGCAAGATCCGTGCCCGCCGCGTCACCGGCAACTGCACGCAGCACCAGCGTGACGTCGCCACGGCAGTCAAGAACAGCCGTGAGATGGCGCTGCTGCCCTACACGTCCACCGCGCGATAAGGGAAGGGTGACCGAATCATGAAGATCATCCTCACCCACGAGGTCACTGGCCTCGGTGCCGCCGGCGACGTCGTGGACGTCAAGGACGGGTACGCCCGCAACTACCTGGTTCCGCGTGGCTTTGCCATTCGCTGGACCAAGGGTGGCGAGAAGGACGTGGCGCAGATCCGCCGCGCCCGCAAGATCCACGAGATCGCGACGATCGAGCAGGCCAACGAGATCAAGGCCAAGCTCGAGGCCGTGAAGGTCCGTCTGGCTGTTCGCTCCGGCGACGCCGGCCGTCTCTTCGGTTCCGTCACGCCGGCTGACATCGCCTCGGCGATCAAGTCTGCCGGTGGTCCGGACGTCGACAAGCGTCGCGTCGAGCTCGGCTCGCCGATCAAGACGCTCGGCGGACACCAGGTGTCCGTCCGTCTGCACCCCGAGGTTGCCGCGAAGCTCGGTATCGAGGTCGTTGCTGCCTAAGGGCGCAGCTCAGAAGAGCTAGATGAAGGGCCGCACCTCTGGGTGCGGCCCTTCGTCGTTCGGTTTCACGTGAAACAGCGTGAAACCACGTGAAACAGTTAGTCGGGCGGTACCCCGTTCGTGACGTGGTTCAGCGCGTGGCTCCGGTCACGAGCCAGCGGCCGGACCGCATGCGTATCCACAGCGTCGCGAGCCGAACGGTCATCATCAGGGTCATCGCCGCCCAGAGGGCGGTGAGGCCTCCTCCGAAGCTGGGGACGAGAACAGCGACCGGGGCGAAGACAGCAAGGGTGAGGATCATGGCCCATGCCAGATACCGGCCGTCTCCTGCCCCCATGAGCACTCCGTCGAGGACGAAGACCACACCGCAGACCGGCTGGGAAAGCGCTACTACCAGGAGTGCCGGCAACAAGGTGTCCTGCACGGACCCGTCGCCCGTGAACAGCGGGACGAACAGCGGTCTGGCAAGCACGATCACTACCCCGAGAACCACCCCGGACGCGATGCCCCACTGCACCATCCGGCGGCATGCCTCGCGTGCGCCCCGGATGTCGTCCGCCCCCAGGTAGCGACCGATGATGGCTTGCCCCGCGATGGCGATGGCGTCGAGCGCGAACGATGTGAGGCTCCAGAGCGACAGGATGATCTGGTGCGCGGCGATATCCGTGTCCCCGAGCCGTGCGGCGACAGCGGTGGCGATCATCAGGACTGCCCTCAGAGAGAGCGTGCGGACCAGGAGGGGGACGCCCGCTCGAGCGCTGGCTCTGATGCCCGCGGCATCTGGACGCAGCGAGGCCTTATGCCGACGCGCCCCACGCACTACGACGATCAGGTAGGCGAGCGCCATGCTCACCTGGGCGATGACGGTGCCCCATGCGGATCCTGCGATCCCCATTCCCGCCCCGTAGACGAGTCCGACGTTGAGGGCGCCATTGGCCGCGAACCCGCCGATGGCGACGTAGAGCGGTGTACGGGTGTCCTGCAGTCCGCGCAGCACTCCCGTGGCCGCGAGCACCACAAGCATTGCGGGGATTCCGAGGCTGGAGATGCGTAGATAGGTGGTTGCGTAGGGACTCGCCGTGTCAGACGTCCCAAAAACCTGGACCAGTTGCGGAGCCAGGGGGAAGGTGACGGCGACGACAACGGCACCGATCAGCAGGGCGAGCCAGATGCCGTCCATTCCTTGGCGGATGGCGGACGCGAGATCTCCTGCGCCGACCTGGCGGGCGACAGCGGCCGTGGTGGCGTAGGCGAGGAAGACGAAGATGCTCACCGCAGTCGTCAGCAAGGCTGCTGCCACCGCGAGGCCGGCCAGCTGCGGAGTGCCCAAGTGCCCGACGATGGCACTGTCGACCATGACGAAAAGAGGCTCGGCGACGAGCGCGCCGAACGCGGGGACGGCGAGGGCGATGATCTCGCGATCGTGCCGGCGGCGGGAACGCGGCTGGGCCGTGGGCACCTGGGTCATGGTGGCCAATGTAATCTTCCACAGGTAAGTGATGCAAGGCGCTTGGGATCCTTACGCTTCACTCGATTCCAGGTTGGATGGAAGGTCGTTTCCACTGATCTTGGGCTCAGGGCAGAAGTTTTTCTCTCCCACAGCCGGTGGATCGAGAAATCCCAGTTCAGAGCCGTCTTTGTGGCCCGTCTATGAGTTTGTCCACAGTGCTGTCCCCCGGTCCGTGCACAGGATCGGATGAGTTCTCCACAGCATCTGGTCCGTCGTCCACATGCCCTGTGGATAACCGGATTGGCTGACGGTGCAGAGCGGCCTACCGTGGTGCGGCGCCCGCACTCCGTTCCGGCTTGGAAGCCCGCAGAACTTGACGCGCCGGAACCGGAGTCGGGCGTCTTGTTTGTCGGTGCCGTGCCGTAAGAAAGAGTGGCACGGCTAGGTCCGCGAAGCGGACGGGAGGAGGTGGCCCGGTGAGCATTCCCGAGCCTTTGGACGATCCCTGGGCCGATGTCGGTCCGAGTGACCGTCTGCCTGTTTCCCGTCAGCGCCGCGGAGAGGGCAAGGGGCGCGAGGAGCAGCACGAGCGGGGCCGGGAGAGCAACTGGGAGGGCGGGTCGTCCGGCTTCGAACGGGTACCCCCGCAGGACCTCGACGCCGAGCAGTCAGTCCTCGGCGGCATGCTTCTCTCCAAGGACGCCATCGCGGACGTCGTGGAGATCATCAAGGGTCACGACTTCTACCGTCCGGCGCACGAGACCGTCTACACGGCGATTCTCGACCTGTACGCCAAGGGAGAGCCGGCCGACCCGATCACGGTGGCGGCCGAGCTGGTCAAGCGCGGCGAGATCACCAAGGTCGGTGGAGCTCCGTATCTGCACACCCTGGTCCAGTCCGTCCCCACGGCAGCCAACGCGTCGTACTACGCGGAGATCGTCCATGAGCGGGCGGTGCTCAGACGTCTCGTCGAGGCCGGCACCAAGATCACGCAGATGGGATACGCGGCGGACGGCGATGTCGACGAGATCGTCAACTCGGCGCAGGCCGAGATCTACGCCGTCACGGAACAGCGCACCAGCGAGGACTATCTCCCGCTCGGCGACATCATGGAGGGCGCTCTCGACGAGATCGAGGCGATCGGTTCCCGCAGCGGAGAGATGACCGGTGTACCGACCGGGTTCACGGACCTCGACGCCCTGACCAACGGGTTGCACCCGGGGCAGATGATCGTCATCGCGGCCCGTCCCGCGATGGGTAAGTCCACGCTCGCCCTGGACTTCGCCCGTGCCTGCTCGATCAAGAGCAATCTGCCCAGCGTCATCTTCTCCCTGGAGATGGGACGCAACGAGATCGCCATGCGTCTGCTGTCCGCAGAGGCCAGAGTGGCCCTCCACCACATGCGTTCCGGCACCATGACGGACGAGGACTGGACGCGTCTCGCCCGTCGGATGCCGGATGTTTCAGCCGCTCCGCTCTACATCGACGATTCGCCCAACCTGTCGATGATGGAGATCCGGGCGAAGTGCCGTCGCCTCAAGCAGCGCAACGACCTCAAGCTCGTGGTCATCGACTATCTGCAGCTGATGCAGTCCGGCGGGGCCAAGAGGGCGGAGAGCCGTCAGCAGGAGGTCTCGGACATGTCCCGAAACCTCAAGCTCCTCGCCAAGGAGCTGGAGCTTCCCGTCATCGCCCTGTCCCAGCTGAACCGTGGACCTGAGCAGCGCACGGACAAGAAGCCCATGGTCTCCGACCTGCGCGAGTCCGGCTCCATCGAGCAGGACGCCGACATGGTGATCCTGCTGCACCGCGAGGATGCCTACGAGAAGGAGTCGCCGCGCGCCGGCGAGGCGGACCTGATCGTGGCGAAGCACCGTAACGGCCCGACGGCGACGATCACAGTCGCGTTCCAGGGCCACTACTCCCGGTTCGTGGACATGGCCCAGACCTGAGCAGCTAGTTCTCAGGGGCGCGGTCCTCCGTGCCGAAATCACCCGGACCGGTGTCGGACGTGGAGAGAGCCGAGACACTCGGGCGCGGACACCATGCACTGACCTGACCTGACCTGACCTGACCTGGGCGCGCCTGTCGGTCGGACCGGTGGTGGAGGCCCGCACCGCCGCGGTGGCCGCCCGGCAGGGCAGGCCGCGCAGGTCGTCGGCCGGTGACTGCGAAATGGGTTCGTCAGGCAGACAACACGCAGGTCATCCTTGGGCATGACCTCTTCCGAAGTGTTGCTCCCCAGCACCCGGCGCGCCCTGCTGCACCGTGTCGCGCTCGCCCAGTCCGAGGGCAGGGCTCCCTCTCTCGTCGCCGCGGTGCAGCGGGAGGGACAGATCGCATGGAGTGGTGCGCGCAGCTGTGTGGAAGGCCATGAGCCCGACGGCGATACGCAGTTCAGGATCGGCTCCATCACCAAGACGTTCACTGCCGTACTGGTGATGCGCCTGCGTGACGAGGGGTTGCTGGATCTGGATGACCCCCTGGAGAAGCACCTGCCGGGCACGGACGTCGGGCAGGTGACTGTGTTCCAACTGCTCGGTCACAGCGGAGGTCTGGGGGCCGAAACACCTGCCCCTTGGTGGGAGAGGACGCCGGGTTCCTCGCGGCCGGAGCTGGCGGACGTGCTCGGCAAGAGTCCGCTGCTTCACCCTTCCGGCCATGGGCACCACTACTCGAACCCCGGATACACGCTGCTCGGCTCGCTCGTGGAGAGGCTGCGGGGTGACTCCTGGGCCGAGGTGCTGCGGCGCGAGCTCCTGGAGCCCTTGGGGATGAACCGCACGACTCCGCAGGCACACGCCCCGCATGCAGGCGGTTGGGCCGTCCACCCGTGGGCCGATGTCATGCTCCCCGAGCCGGCTGAGGACCTCGGCCTGATGGCAGCGGCGGGTCAACTATGGTCCACCACCACCGATCTGCTCCGCTTCGCGGCCTTCCTGGCGCACGGCGATGAACGCGTCTTGCGGGCGTCCACTGTCGCTGAGATGCGGAGTCCCGCTGCTCCGCCCGAGGCGGGGGACTGGGCCGGCACCTACGGTCTGGGCCTCCAGGCCGTCCGGCGGGGCGATCGCACTCTCCTCGGCCATTCCGGGTCATTGCCCGGCTTCCTGGCGACGCTGCTCTTCAGCGTCGAGGACGATGTGGCTGCGGTGGTGCTCTCGAACGCCACCTCCGGCCCACTGACCGGGACGGTCGCCGCTGACCTCCTTCAGATCGTCGCCGACGCGGAGCCGAAGATCCCGCAACCATGGCGCCCGCTTCGCGAGGTGGACCAAGACCTGCTGGCGCTGACAGGCCTCTGGTACTGGGGCACGCAGGTCCACGGCCTGAGACTGCTCGCCGACGGAGGGCTCGAGTTCCAGCCGCTGCGGGGCGCCGGTCGCGCGGCGCGGTTCCGGGCACGCCCTGACGGGACCTGGACGGGCCTCAACGGCTACTACGCGGGGGAGACGCTCCGCGTCGTGCGCGCCGATGACGGCACGGTGGACCATCTCGACCTGGGGTCGTTCGTCTTCACCCGTGAGCCGTACGACCGAAGCGCGGACATCCCCGGTGGCGTGGACGAAGGTGGCTGGCGAGGGCTCGCTACCTGACGAAAGCGGGTCTGCTTCCTGTGTCCCACCTTCCGCGTTTCACGTGAAACGCGGAAGGATGTCCAACCAACTCTGAGCGCCCATCCCTGGAGCTGGCCGCTTCCTCCGTGCGGGAGGAGTCAAGCCGTCAGTTCGCGTTCCAGGGGAGTGCGGAAGCGCGGGGTGATCCGGCTGTCACCCACCCATGCCGACAGCCGGGCCGCCTCCGCCTCGATGAGCTGGGCGGCGTCGCCACCCACTTCGGACAGCAGACGCCACACCAGCTCGCCGTCTGCGCGCTGGGCCCAGCCACCTACTATTCCGCCGTTCCACCAGACGGTGGGTCCGATGTTGCCGGCGCGGTCGAAAAGGGCGGCACGATGACCGGCAGGCAACTGGAAGCCACGGTCGGCCCAGCCCATGGCGCTCGGATCGAGGCCTGGCAGCAGGGCTGCCCAGGGCTCCGTAAGGGCTTCGTCGGTGGTGTCTCCCGGAGCGACCCGGCCGATGGCCCCACTGTCGAGCAGGACCTCCTCGGCTCCCACCGCAGCCAGGGCCGCACGCGTCTCACGGACGCTCCAGCCGGTCCACCACTTCAGATCGCCTTCGGTCCCCGGTCCGTAGGAGAGGAGCCAGCGTTTGGTCACCTCGTTCCGGGCTGCGGAGGGATCTACCGGCGGCCAGGGCTCGGCAGTCGTCCAGCGGAACTGGCTCGACGTCCAAGAACCCCGTGGCCGACCGCGCCGTATGCGCCCATCCGCCGCCAGGACACGGATCACCCGGGAGGCGACTCCCTGCACCGTCTCCTGCTTCGTTCCGGGAAACACGGTGATCTTCGTACGCAGGGCTGGCACGACGGCCGAGAGTTCGCTCCCGGTTGCATGGCCGAGAGCGGTCAGCGCGGCACATGTCTGTTCCTCGGTCTCGGCGAGCCACCGGTCGTCGAGTCCCTTGCCGTCCTCCTGCAAGTGCTTCAAAAGTTTCAGTCGTTCCCTGGAGGCCACGGACCGTGCGTTCGACGCGTCGACAGCAGGCGCGACGTCCCTGGACATGGCGAACAGCGTGTTCCGCATGGAGAGCAGCCGTACCAGGGACACCTCCTCGTAGAGCGCCCGCTCAACCGCTCCGACCCCTGGGTCGGCCAGTCGCGCACAGACGGAGAGGTAGACCGTCGCGGCATCGGTCGCGTGCAGCGCGACCACGGCGTCGGCCGCTGCGACGACGGAGGTGACCCGCGCGGACGGGGCCAGCAGATGCCGGCGGCCGAGCCTGACCCGGCGCTGCTCGTCGTCGAAGCGGTGCATGTGATGCCTCCCGGTGTGGAGGGGAACCTGCCGGTTCGGTTCACAGGGCGAGCTTGAACCCCACGTGGCTTGCGGTGAAGCCGAGCCGCTCGTAGAAGCGGTGCGCGTCCGTGCGGGTGGCGTCCGACGTCAGCTGTACCAGCTGGCAGCCCTGACGCCTGGATTCGTCGACCGCCCACTGGATCAGCTGGGTGCCGAGTCCGCTGCTGCGCGCGTCCGCGTGCACGCGGACCCCTTCGATCACGCTGCGGGTCGCACCGCGACGGGACAGGCCCGGAACGATCGTGAGCTGGAGGGTGCCCACGACGCGGTCCTGGTGCACGGCTACGACCACGTGCTGATTCGGGTCGTCGGCAAGCCGCCGGAACGCTGCCTCGTACGGGGTGAGGTCGTCCGGGGACTCACGCTGGGCTCCCAGCGGGTCGTCGGCGAGCATGGCCACGATTGCGGGGAGATCGGCAGCTGCCGCAGGACGTATGTCGAGATCGCTCATGATCGTCACACTACGCAAGGTCGCCGGCTCAGGCGGGGACCTTCAGGGCCTCGACCGTCCGGACCAGCGGAGCGAGCTCCGGGTTCTCCGCCGCCTCGTCGAGAGCGGCACGGAGGGCGGTGTCGTTGGTCGGCCGGGCCTCGCTGAGCAGAGTGAGACCCGCCTCGGTGACGTCCGTGTAGATGCCCCGCCGGTCCGTGTCACACAGGTACCGGGTGAGCAGCCCGCGGTCCTCGAGGCGGGTGACCAGACGGGTGGTGGCGCTCTGACTGAGCACCACGGCATCCGCCACCTGCTTCATCTGCAGATGCCCGCCTGTGCCGCTGTGCTGACGGCTGAGGACGTCCAGCAGGGAGAACTCACGCGCGCTGAGGCTGTGGCGGGACTGCAGGGCCCGTTCGATTCGGGCCTCGATCTTCCCGTGGAGCAGGGAGAGGGCGCACCAGCTCTGTGCGAGCGCTGTCAGTGCGGGATCTGTCGCTGTCATGGTCTTTCCTTCGTGCGGGAGCTGCTTGCCTCCAGGATAGGGCACGGACGCAATAGCCCGCGCTTGCAATTAATCGGCGCATGCAATTATTGTGGACGCTTGTAAGGCGCAGACGCAATCGTTGTGAAAGGGTGACGCCCATGCCGCTCGCGCTCCTCGCTCTCGCCATCGGGGCATTCGGTATCGGAACCACCGAGTTCGTGATCATGGGGTTGCTTCCCGATGTCGCGGCGGACTTCCAGGTCTCGATCCCGGCCGCAGGATTTCTGGTCACGGGGTACGCCCTGGGCGTGGTCCTCGGTGCTCCGCTGATGACCATCCTGGGCACCCGCGTGACCAGGAAACGGATGCTGATGCTCCTGATGGGGCTGTTCGTCGTGGGGAACCTGGTGTCCGCACTCGCCCCCGTGTTCGGCGTGATGCTCACAGGCAGGGTGATCGCCTCACTCGCCCATGGGGCATTCTTCGGCATCGGATCGGTTGTGGCCGCAGATCTGGTCGCCCCGGAGAAGAAGGCCGGAGCCATCGCCATGATGTTCACCGGACTCACCGTCGCCAACGTCGTCGGGGTCCCGCTGGGTACGTTCGTCGGCCAGAACTCCGGCTGGCGAGTGACGTTCCTCGTCGTCGCGGGACTCGGTGTCCTGGGTCTTCTCGGCGTGGCGAAGCTTGTCCCCGAGCAGCCGAAGGCTCAAGGAATACGGATACGCCACGAGCTGGCAGCGTTCCGCAATGTCCAGGTGCTGCTCGCCATGGCGATGACGGTTCTGGGCTTCGGCGGCGTCTTCGCGGCGATCACCTACATCACGCCGATGATGACGGAGACGGCCGGTTTCGCGGCGTCATCGGTCACCTGGCTGCTGGTCCTCTTCGGACTCGGCATGGTCGGCGGCAATCTGCTCGGCGGCAAGCTCGCCGACCGACACCTGATGCCGATGCTCTATGTGTCCCTCGGCGCACTCGCCGTGGTCCTCGCCCTGTTCACGCTCACCGCGCACAACAAGGTCGCCGCGGCGACCACCATCGTGCTCATCGGAGCCCTTGGTTTCGCGACCGTACCGCCGCTTCAGAAGCGCGTGCTCGACCAGGCTGCCGGCGCTCCCACGCTGGCCTCGGCTGTCAACATCGGAGCCTTCAACCTCGGCAACGCACTCTCGGCATGGCTCGGCGGCATCGTCATCGCGGCCGGGTTGGGTTACACCGCACCGAACTGGGTCGGTGCCGTACTCGCAGCCTCTGCGTTGCTTCTCGCAGTGCTCTCCGGGGCACTCGAGCGTCGAACGGTCACCAGCGGCCGACCGGTTGTCAGCCACTCTGCCGTACCTGCT
Source organism: Streptomyces sp. ALB3 (assembly GCF_044385685.1). Classification (NCBI taxonomy): domain Bacteria; kingdom Bacillati; phylum Actinomycetota; class Actinomycetes; order Kitasatosporales; family Streptomycetaceae; genus Streptomyces; species Streptomyces sp. ALB3. The sequence continues at coordinate 447,379 of NZ_JBISCE010000046.1, forward strand.
GCGGGCGTCGGCCCCGACGAGCCGGCCACCACGGCTTCAGTACCGGCATCGCGGTGACCAAGAGAAACGGGGCCGTGGCCACCGAGGGGGCATGACAAGATTTCAGTCGCAGCCTTGGCCGCGGCCTCGTTGATGTCCGGGCGGAGCGAGGAGATCGGCAGCTCCGGCGCGATCAAGGTCAGTCGGAACTTCGGCCAGACCCGCCGCTTCCGGCCGGGCCCAAGAGGGGTGCCGAGAGCTAGCAGCTGGCTGCTGAGCACGGAGAGCAGAGCGACCGGCACGACCATTCCTTGCCGAAGGGCCACAAAGCGCGGTGGCGGCCTGAGCCATCGTTGCGTCGCTGGTGAGAAACGCGGTGAAGCCGAGGGACAGCAGTCCCACGGGGAGATCCAGCCAGCTCACGGAGACTGCCACGTGGGCGACGAGGATGTTACGGCGAACAGGCCGCTTGAGTAGTTTCACGTGAAACACGGTGCCCACCGCGGAGCACGCGGTCACCTGCCAGTGGGAGTATCCGTGCCTACTGTCTGCGGTGTACGCGCTGTGCTCGGCCTACGGTGTACACCTCACCAAGGGCTCCGGGCATCAGGACAGATCGGGTGCGTGCATCGCGCGCACACCTTCGATATTGGCGTCCAGATAGTGCCGAAGTGACAGGGGCACCAGGTGTACGGCCGCGATTCCGACGCGGCTGAAGGGCACACGGACGACCTCGTACTCCCCGCAGGGTTCGTCGATCTCGGGTCCGTGTCGGCGCGACAGGTCCATCGAAGCGAGACGGCAGACGAAGAAGTGCTGCACCTTCACGCCTTTGACGCCGCCGCCAACGATGTGTTCGACGGTGTCCACGAAGCAGGGCACCACATCGACGACCTTGGCGCCGAGCTCTTCGTCGACTTCTCGGTGCAGTGCGTCGACGACGGTGGCGTCCTCCGGCTCGACGCCCCCACCCGGGGTGACCCAGTACGGGTCGACTCCGGGCTTGGTCCGCTTGATCAGGATGAGGTCATCGCCGTCGAGCAGGACGGCACGTGCCGTGCGCTTGACCACGGGGCGTTCGGTCATGGCAAGAGAGTGGCCCAGGAAACCCGATCTGAAACTCCTATCGGCCGACCGGTCACCAGTCCACGGCACCATGCATAGCCACTTGTGCGCCCGCGCAAGGTGCATGAGTCCGAGAGTGCTGGTCCTCGCGATAAGGAACCGTTCCAGCGCCCGCCCCGACGACAGCCGTGCCGACAGGTCGCTGTCTCCACCGTGATGGGCCACTGACGCCCGTCAACTGGCCTTGTGCGGGCGGTTGTCGGCGCAGTGCCGGGACGGCCCGAGTCATGAGGGGCAGACTCCGGCCGTCCGTCCCGCGCAGGACCGGACCAGTGGGCGGGAACGCCCGTCCTGGGCCGGTCCTGCCCGGGACCGGAGAGACGGTCAGCGCTGCGACTCGTCCAGGGCCCGTACCACGTCCGCCAGCAGGTCCTCCGGGTCCTCGGCGCCGACCGAGAAGCGGATGAAGCCCTCCGGTACCGCGTCACCACCCCAGCGCGCCCGCCGCTCGGCGGTGGAGCGTACGCCGCCGAAGCTCGTCGCGTCATCGACCAGACGCAGCCCGGTCAGGAAGCGCTCCGCGGTGTCCTGGTCAGCCAGCTCGAACGAGACCACGGAACCGAAGCGCCGCATCTGCCGGGCGGCGGTCGGGTACGAGGGGTCGCCGGGCAGGCCCGGGTACCGGAGCCCTGTCACATCCGGGCGCTCGGCCAGGGCCTCGGCGAGTGCCAGCGCGGTCGTGCACTGGCGATCGATCCGCAGTTGCAGCGTGGCGAGCGAGCGATGCGCGAGCCAGGCCTCCATGGGGCCCGGAATGGCGCCGACGACCTTGCGCCAGCGCCGCACCCCGGCCGAGAGAAGCGGGTCCGACGTGCTCACATGACCGAGCAGGATGTCTCCGTGCCCGGTCATGCCCTTGGTGTCGCTGGCCACCGAGAAGTCGGCCCCCAGCTCCAGGGGGCGCTGGCCCAGAGGGGTGGCGAGAGTGTTGTCGACCGCGACCAGGACTCCCGCGGCGTGCGCGGCCTCGACGAGCCGGCGGACGTCACAGACGTCGAGCCCGGGGTTGGAGGGCGTCTCGATCCACAGCAGCCTCGCCCCGTCGAGGAGCTCCAGCTGGGCATCGCCGCCGGTCGGCGCGGTCCTCACCTCGACCCCGTACGCCTCGAGCTGCTCCCGGACGAGGGGGAGCGCCTGGTAGCCGTCGTCGGGCAGGACCACGACGTCGCCCGTGCGTGTCTGGGAGAGCAGCACCGCTGAGATGGCGGCCATCCCGGAAGCGAAGACCGTGGTCTCGACCTGCTGGCCCGGGGCTTCGAGCTCGCCGATGGCTCGCTCCAGATGGGTCCAGGTCGGATTCGTCTCACGGCCGTAGGTATAGGGACCGACGGGCTCGCCGGACAGATGGAAGTGCGCGGCGAAGACCGGACCGGGGAGTGTGGGCTCGTACTGCTCCGGTTCCGGCAGCCCTGCCCGTACGGCCCTTGTTCCGTCGCCCGTGGTGCTCATGCTCGTTTCCTCATCTCTCCCCGGTGTTCACCGGCCGCTGTGCACTGTGTCATCAGTGGATTGATCAGTCTTCGTCGGGGAGCACCACGTTGAGTGCCCAGGAAACGACCGAGACGATCAGCCCGCCCAGGACCGCGGTCCAGAAACCGTCGACGTGGAAGTTCAGGTCGACGAGGCCGGCCAGCCACGAGGTCAGCATCAGCATCAGGGCGTTGACCACCAGCGTGATCAGCCCGAGTGTCAGGATGAACAGGGGCAGAGTGAGGAGCTTCACCACCGGCTTGACGACGACGTTCACCACGCCGAACAGCAGGGCCACCACGATCAGCGTCAGGACCTTGCGCCCGGTGTTGTCGCCGGTCAGCGTGATGTCCTGGAGCAACCAGATGGCGACGGCCAGCGCACCCGCGTTGGCGATCGTCTTGACTACGAAATTCTTCATGTGTCTGATCGTGGCAGACACGATCGGTGGCGGAGACCGCCGGGACAGACCAGCACGGTGCGAGGGGCGGACGGACGATGAAGGCATTCAGACTGGACGAGCTGGAGGCGGAACGCGCTGCCAACGACGGCGCCTATCTGCAGTTCATCCGGGAACGCAACATGTCGGTCGGCCTGTACGCCCTTGACGCCGGGGCACTCGACCCCCAGCAGCCGCACAAGCAGGACGAGGTGTACCTCGTCGTCAGCGGCCGCGCATCGATCACGGTCGGTATGGAGACCACGCAGGTGGGGCGAGGAAGTGTCGTGTACGTGCCGGCGGGGACCGCCCACAAGTTCCACCACATCACCGAGGACCTCCGGGTGATGGTGGTCTTCTCCCCGCCGGAGGGCTGAACCGGCCCCGGGGTGCCCAAAGCCTTCCGCGACGCGGGGCCAGGACGTCACGGCTTTCCAGGACGCACTCCTGGAGTCGCGCCCGCTGCCCGGGTGCGGCCCTCGCGTCACCGGTGAGGGCCGCACCCGGTCCCGATGTTCCCTAGGGGACCGCTCAGGGGACTTCAAGGGCTCCCGGGCGCCCGCTCGCCACCTCCGCGCCTCTAGCATCGGAGCAGGAACTCACAGAGACGAGGTAACAGCGATGGCGGTGCGGCAGATTCTCGCGGGGATGCCCTGGTGGGTGAAGTGGATCGCGGTGCCCCTCATCGCGATCGTCGTGTTCGGTGGCCTGATCGCCAGCGTGGTCGGGTTCGTCATCGGACTGTTGTTCAAGGTGCTTGTGTTCGTCGTCCTCGTGGGTGGCCTGATCTTCCTCGTACGGAAGTTCATGTCCTCCTCCGAGCGCAGCGACTGGTAGGACAGCGGGCCGGGCGTCCGTGGGCGCGGGGACGGGGGCCCGCGCGGCGGGCAGAGGCTCCGGGGATTAGCCCAGCTGAGCTAAGTCCCCGGCGAAAACTCACTCGTGACGTAACGTGCCGATACAGTTGCGTACCGCTGCCGCCAGCTGGGAAACGACGGGCCGTCACCATCCTGCCCAGTGGTTCGTGCGACCGTCCGGTCTCCGGACCCCAGGCTCGCGGCGGGCCCGTGGGGGCGGCCCCCTCGGGAGGGCTGAGAGCCCGTCACCATGCCTGGGGGTGACCTGTGACCACGGCATCGAGTACCACTGCCCCGACGTTGATCGGCTCGGTTCAGCGGGCGTTGAGACTTATGGAGGCTGTGGGCACCCATCGGGACGGGGCGCCCGCGAAGCAGCTCGCCCGGGAGGCAGGGCTTCCCCTCCCCACGGCCTATCACCTGCTGCGCACTCTGACCCATGAGGGGTATCTCCGCAGGGAGAACGGCGTCTTCCTGTTCGGGGCCGCGGCTGAGCGGCTGGGCGGAGGTCCCGCGACTCCGCGGCCCGGCGTCATCGTCGACTCCCTCGCTCACTGGGCGGACGCCATCGGCGCCCCTGTGTACTGCGCCCTGTACAAGGATGGCGAGATCGAGATGGTCGCCGTGGCCGAGACTCCCGCCGCTCCCGCGGTGCGGGAGTGGGCGTCGTTCCGTGAGACGGGCCATGCCCATGCCCTCGGGCAGTGCCTTCTCGGGCAGCTGGACGAGCGGGCGCGTGAGGATCATCTGGACCGGCATCCCGTCCGGCCGCTGACGCGCTACTCCGTAAGGGACCGTCAGGCGTTCCTGCACCGGCTGAGATCGATGAAACGTACGGAACCTGTCATCGAACGGCAGGAGTACGTCATCGGAACGGTCTGTGCGGCCATTCCGATCACCGTCGGTTCGGCCGTGGCGGCCATGGCCGTTTCGCTCCCTCTGCACCAAGAAGAACGGTTGCTCCCCGCAGTCGAACAACTACGCTGCGAAGTGACCACTCTCTTGCGCTCGTTCGTGTTCTCTATCAGTATCTGAAAAATCACTCCTTGTGATCTGCTATCGCGTGCACCACGATGGCGTCAATAGGGCCACGGGGGATCATTCCTGGCCAGATTCATCTACTGCGGGGTTGAACGATGCGCGAGTCGGTTCAAGCAGAGGTCATGATGAGCTTCCTCGTATCCGAGGAGCTTTCCTTCCGTATTCCGGTGGAGCTCCGGTACGAGGTCAGCGATCCGTATGCGATTCGGATGACCTTCCACCTGCCGGGTGACGCCCCCGTCACCTGGGCATTCGGCCGTGAGCTGCTGCTCGACGGCCTCAACAGCCCCAGTGGTGACGGCGATGTCCACATCGGCCCGACCGAGCCGGAAGGGCTGTCGGACGTGCACATCCGCCTGCAGGTCGGCGCGGACCGTGCGTTGTTCAGGGCCGGCACGGCGCCTCTTGTGGCCTTCCTCGACCGCACGGACAAGTTGGTGCCGTTGGGGCAGGAGCACACGCTGGGTGACTTCGACGGCAGTTTGGAAGAGGCACTGGGCCGCATCCTCGCCAAGGAGCAGAACGCCGGCTGAGCAGAGGGATCCGGCTGAACGACGAACACCGGCGGTCCACGTCCGTGCGCCCGGTGCCCTGGCTCACGCCTTGCGGCGTCGGCCCCTCCCGGTCCGTGCGGGTGCTGGAGCTCCGGCTTCCGCGCCGAGCCCCGTGCGGTCCGCGGAGACCACCAGGGCCGCGAGCACCGTCGTCACCGGCACCGAGGCGACCAGCCCGATCGACCCGACCAGGGTGCGGACGATCTCCTCCGCGACCAGTTCGCTGTTGGCCACCGTGCCGACGCTGCTCTGCGCGATCGAGAAGAGCAGCAGCAGGGGCAGCGCCGCGCCCGCGTACGCGAGCACGAGGGTGTTGACCACCGAGGCGATGTGGTCGCGCCCGATCCGGATGCCCGCACGGTAGAGCCGTCGTACGCCCATGGTGGGGTCTGCCTGGTGCAGTTCCCAGACCGCCGACGTCTGGGTGACGGTGACGTCGTCGAGCACGCCGAGCGATCCGATGATCACACCGGCCAGCAGCAGGCCGCTCATGTCGATCTCCGGGTACAGCCCGTGGATGAGGCCGGTGTTGTCATCCGTGTTGCCCGACAGACCGGCCCAGCCGATGAAGAGCGAACCGAGCAGCCCGATGAGCAGCAGCGAGATGAGCGTGCCGATGACGGCCACTGAGGTGCGGGCCGTCAGCCCGTGGCAGGTGTACAGGGCGATCAGCATGATGGCGCTGGCCCCGATCACCGCGACGACGAGCGGATTCGAACCCTGCAGGATCGCCGGCAGGATGAACACGGTCAGCACGGCGAAGGAGATGACGAGAGCGACCAGCGCCATCAGCCCGCGCAGCCTGCCCACGACGATCACCGCCAGGGCGAAGACGCCGGCGAGCAGTGCCATGGGCAGCGAGCGGTCCACGTCGGTCACCGAGTACTGAAGGTCCCGGGGGGCGTCGGGCGCGTACGCCACGACCACCCCCTGGCCCTCGCGCAGTTGCCGGGGGGCGTCGGGCTGGACGACCTCGACGAAGGTCCGGCCCTTGTCCTTACCGGTGGTCACCTCGACCGTGGCCTTCTTGCACTGCCCCGACTGCTGATTCACGGCCTCCCGGCCCGACGGCGTGGAGGTGTCCCCCGTCGGCGGCACCTGTGAGGCGTTGACGTCCGCGCAGTCGACCGGCAGGACCTTCGTCACCCGCCCGTCCTGGGTCTGCCGGTCGAAGCCGACACCCGTCCGCTCGTGGGCGGGGGCGCCGCCGGGCCAGAGCGCCACGAGGCCCACCAGGACCGCGGCCGCGAAGGGGATCACCACGGCCGCGATGACCTTGCGCAGATGTTTGGACACGGGCGCGGCGGGGCCGTGGCTGTGGGAGTGGCCGTGCGCATGACTCTGCGTGCTGCCTGATGCGGGGCCGTGGGGTTCGGGGGCGCTTCCGGAGGACGTCACCAGGCGATCATCCCAAGAAGTGGGGAGGCCCTCTGGCCAGCACGCCAGAAGGGAGGCTAGCGTGGGGGCACATCTGTACACGCGGGAGCTCGGAGCACCGGGCTGAGAGGGCGCTGACCTCCGTACACCGATACGGGACACGCTGCGCCGACCGCCGAACCTGTTACCGGGTAATGCCGGCGTAGGGAGTAGGTCTCATGACCACAGCGGACGCACGCACGCCTGCCTCGATGCGGAACGCGCAGGACGCTCAGCCCCCGGCAGTCGCGGGGGACACCGACGGCGCGGGGAACGCCGGGGCCGGGAAGTCCATCGGCTGGCACAAGGGGTACGTCCAGGGCTCACGCCCGGACCTCCGGGTGCCGGTCCGTCAGGTGCACCTCACCAACGGCAAGGACGTGACGCTGTACGACACGTCAGGGCCGTACACCGATCCCACCACCGACACCGACGTACGCCGGGGACTCGCCCCGCTCCGGGAGAACTGGATCACCGCCCGCGGCGACACCGAGGAGTACGCCGGGCGCCCCGGGCGCCCCGAGGACGACGGACTCAAGCACACGTCGCCGCGCGGAGGTCTGCGCAATCTCGACGCCGTGTTCCCGGGCCGCCCGCGGCTGCCTCGCCGCAGCCGCGACGGCAGCCCCGTCACCCAGCTCGCATACGCCCGCCGGGGAGAGATCACCCCGGAGATGGAGTACGTCGCGATCCGGGAGAACGTCGCGCCCGAGGTCGTGCGCGAGGAGATCGCGGCCGGCCGGGCGGTCCTGCCGGCCAACGTCAACCACCCGGAGATCGAGCCGATGATCATCGGCAAGCGCTTCCTGGTGAAGGTGAACGCCAACATCGGCAACTCGGCCGTGACCTCCTCCATCGAGGAGGAGGTGGACAAGATGACCTGGGCCACCAAGTGGGGCGCCGACACGGTCATGGACCTCTCCACCGGCCGCAACATCCACACCACCCGCGAGTGGGTCCTCCGCAACTCCCCCGTACCGATCGGCACCGTCCCCCTCTATCAGGCACTCGAGAAGGTCGACGGCCGGGCCGAGGAGCTGACCTGGGAGATCTACAAGGACACCGTCATCGAGCAGGCGGAGCAGGGCGTCGACTACATGACGGTGCACGCCGGTGTCCGGCTCCCCTACGTCCCGATGACGGCGCGTCGGAAGACGGGCATCGTCTCGCGCGGTGGCTCCATCATGGCGGCCTGGTGCCTGGCACATCACAAGGAGTCGTTCCTGTACGAGCACTTCGAGGACCTCTGCGAGATCCTCGCGGCCTACGACGTGACGTACTCGCTCGGGGACGGGCTGCGTCCCGGGTCCATCGCCGACGCCAACGACGAGGCGCAGTTCGCCGAACTCCGCACGCTCGGCGAGCTCAACACCGTGGCCAAGCGGTTCGGCGTGCAGACCATGATCGAAGGTCCGGGGCATGTCCCGATGCACAAGATCAAGGAGAACATCGACCTCCAGCAGGAGATCTGCGAGGAGGCGCCGTTCTACACGCTGGGCCCCCTCACCACCGACGTCGCGCCCGCGTACGACCACATCACCTCGGGCATCGGTGCGGCGATGATCGCCTGGTGGGGGACGGCGATGCTCTGCTACGTCACGCCCAAGGAGCACCTGGGGCTGCCGAACCGCGACGACGTGAAGACCGGCGTCATCACGTACAAGATCGCCGCTCATGCCGCGGACCTCGCGAAGGGGCACCCCGGGGCGCAGGAGTGGGACGACGCCCTGTCGGACGCCCGGTTCGAATTCCGCTGGGAGGACCAGTTCAACCTGGCCCTGGACCCGGACACCGCACGGGAGTTCCACGACGAGACACTGCCGGCCGAGCCGGCGAAGACGGCACACTTCTGCTCGATGTGCGGCCCCAAGTTCTGTTCCATGAAGATCTCCCACGACATCCGTCGGGAGCACGGGGACGAACAGGCCGAGATCGAGGCGGGGATGGCCGAGAAGTCCAAGGAGTTCGCCGCGGCGGGGAACAGGGTCTATCTGCCGATCGCGGACTGACGGGCGCCTGCGGCCGGGGCTCCGGGGGGAGTCTCCGTCACGCGTGCCGCGCGACCGCCCTGTACCGCCTCCGGACGGCACAGGGCGGAACCACGCGGCGCCTGGTCCGCGCGCCGGCCCGGACCGCGGAAGCGGCACGGCTGAGGACCTGAACGGCGCGCGTGGACGGTGTCCGCGACGGGCCGGGACCGGGCCGGCCCGCCTTCGACGGCCGTCCCGCGTCCGTGGCCCCGCTCCGAGGGCCGGCGGAGGCGGCCCGCCCCGGCGGAGGTCGCGTCGTGCCCGGCGGGCTCAGTCCGGCTGGTGCTCGGGGCCGCCGAAGTCCGGGCTGGTGAAGTCGGGACTGGTGAAGGTCGGGCGCGGTCCGGCCGAGGGGCCGTTCTCCGGCCCGGAGAAGTCCGGTCTGCTGTAGCCGATCTTCGGGATCCGATTGGCCGAACGGTGCGGCGTCCGCGAGGCGGGCCCCGCCGTCGGGTCGGCCAGCGCGTCCCGGAGGAAGGGGAGGATGCCACGCTCCAGCAGGGCGTGGCGCCAGGCCTCCCGGGCGCGGGCCACGTCCTCGGGCAGTTCCTCCTCCTCGTCCACGGCGGGCAGAGCGGTGGCGCCGTTGCGCAGGGCGGTGACGAGGAGCCCCACGGCGGCGACGAGGATGGCCGCGGCGGCGACCGCGGCGAAGAACCACCCCGCGGCGACCATGGTCCCGGCGAAGGCCGGGGCGGGATCGAGCGCCTTGAGGGGGTAGCCGACGAGCAGGAATATCCCGGCGGCGGTACCCGCCAGGACCGGCGCCAGCACGGCGATCATCGCGAGGGTGCCGGCGCCCGTGGTGCCGGCCTCGTCGGCGACGGGCCCGAGGACGGACGCGTGGGCCTCCGGGACGTCAGGGCCGCGGAGCTCGCCGCGGACCTTCACGTAGTGGTCGTACTCCGTGGCGGCCGCGGCGGTTATCAGCGGCGTGGCGTTCAGCGCCATCGTCCGCAGCTGTTCCGTGTTGAGGCGGTCGCCGATTCCGTCCAGATCCGGTCGTTCGTGAGCATGACGCAGTGCGTCGGCAAGGATCCGCTCGTATTCGGGTCGGTCCTCGGCCAGCAGGTGCGGAGCGCTTTTCATGTGCATCCCCCGATGCTCCGTAGGGCCTGGCCGTCCGTGCGTGCCGGACGATCGGGCGGAAACGGAGGAGAGCCTGCTACTGATACGCCGATGGTAGAGCGCCTACGGCACGAGGTGACAGGGTGTTTCCGGAAATAGGCCCAGCCGTCGACGCCGTCGGGTGGTGGTGCGTCGTCCCCGGCGACCGTCAGTCACGCAGGGGAAGTTGGACGACCAGCAGCTTTCCGGCCATCGTCACACCGCCGTCCATGGCGATCGCGAGCCCTTCCGCGTAGACGTGGGGACCGTCCACGACGGGCCGCGCCACGTCCTCGCCCTCCTCGGGGCCGGCTTCGCCCAGCAGATAGGGAATGGGGCTGTGGCCGTGGACGACGCGCTGCCCGCCGTACGTCGACATCAGATCGCGGACGGCCTGTGCGCCGCCCTCGTCGCGGAAGGCGAACCGCTTGGTGAGTTTGCGGAAGAGGTCCCAGCACTCGTCGGCGTCATTGCGCGTCAGGATGGCGTGCACCGTGTCGTTGACGTCCTCGATGGTGGATCCGTAGTCGAGGTAGGCCGTCGTGTCGGAGTGCATCAGCAGGTGACCGTCCTCCTCGACGACCGCGTCGAGCCGGGCCATCCACTGGAGGTGGACCTCCTGGAGCCGTTCCATGTCCGTCTTCTGGCCGCCGTTGAGCAGCCAGGCGGCCTGGAAGGTCGCGGTTCCGGCACCGGAGTTCACCGGGGTGTCGCCGAACCTCTTCGCGCCGAGGAGCAGCAGCTCGTGGTTGCCCATGAGGGCTTTGCAGTACCCGCCGGCCGCCGCGGCCTCCGCGGAGAGGCGCATGACGAGATCGATGACGCCGATGCCGTCCGGACCGCGGTCGGTGAAGTCGCCGAGGAACCAGAGTCTGGCGTTGCCGGCCGCCCACCCGCCGTCGGCGTCGACGAGGCCCTGTTCGTGCAGGGCGGCCAGGAGCTCGTCCAGGTAACCGTGCACGTCACCGACGACGTACAGCGGGCCACGGCCGGTCCCGTCGGTGGACCGGGCCTCCGGAACGGCCTGCACCTGGACGGTGTCGCCGCGGTTGATCACGGGCAGATCGCGTTCGGTGGGTGTGTACCCCTCCGGCGGCTCGTCGCCCACCGCGGCGTTGCCGGGGTGCGGCAAGGGCGGGGGCATCGGTACCTGCGCATACGGCGGTACGCGGAAGTCACGCAACGTCGCAGTCCGCACTACGGGTTCCTGACCGGCCCCCTGAGTCATCGACCCCTCCACCACCGTCGCGCCGCCGTACACCTGACGGGCCCTGCCTGGTAGAGGTGGTCCGCGGTGTCGTGCGCCCATCATAGGAATGCGGATCGTCCTGTGTGACGCACCAGGGGTGGTGAATCCGTGCGCACACCTGGTTCATCGGCCGTTTGGTCCGGATTAATCCGATCAGTCCCCTGCAGGTGACCGCGGAGGGCTGACAGTGGTGCGCGGCGGACGCCGTTGCGAGGACGTCCGGACGATGAGCTCCGTCGGTATCACCTGCTCCACCGGGCCGTCGTGTTCCACCCCTTCGATGGCGTCGATGAGGAGCTGGACGACCGCCGTGCCGATCCTGCGAGGCTTCAGCGACAGTGTGGTGATGGGGGGTTCCGTCGACGCGTACACCGTGGATTCGCTGCAGCAGACCAGCAGGAGGTCCTCGGGCACCCGCAGGCCGTAGCGGCGGGCGGCGGCGAGCAGATCGGTCCCGTTGGGGTCGAAGAGCCCGTAGACGGCGTCAGGGCGGTCGGGGCGGGCGAGCAGGCGGTCCGCTGCGACCGCGCCCGCACGGGGATCGTGGGCCGGATAGGACTCGTAGACCGGGTCCTGGCCGACGCGCTCGCACCAGTGGAGGTAGGCGGTGGTGGACAGGCGGGTGTACGTGTCGGTGGTGGTGCCCGTCAGCAGCCCGATGCGGCGGGCTCCCGCCGCCGCGAGGTGGTCCAGCAGGTCCAGGACGGCCGCCCGGTGATCGTTGTCGACCCAGGCGGTGACCGGAAGGGTGCCGGCCGGCCGGCCGTCGGAGACGACGGGGAGGCCCTGGCGTACCAGTTCGGTGACCACCGGGTCCTGGTCGGAGGGGTCGATGACGACCGTTCCGTCGAGTGCGACGTTCGACCAGACGTCGTGGCGTGAGGTGGCGGGCAGGATCACGAGGGCGTAGCCACGGGCGAGGGCTGCGGAGGTGGCGGCTCTCGCCATCTCCGCGAAGTACGCGAACTCGGTGAAGGTGAAAGGTTCATCCCCGTAGGTGGTCACGGTCAGGCCGATGAGCCCCGACTTGCCGGTACGGAGGGTTCGGGCCGCCGCGGAGGGGCGGTAGCCCAGCCGTTCGGCGACCTCGCGGACATGGCGACGGGTGGCGTCCGGGAGCCTGCCCTTGCCGTTGAGGGCGTCGGACACGGTCGTGATGGAGACCCCGGCCGCTGCGGCTACATCCCGGATCCCCGCCCGGGCCTGCCGGCCGCTGCGCCGGGGCGTATCTGTCCGGCTCACCTGGTGCTTCCCTGCTGCTGTCATGGCGAGCCGATAGTAGGGCTCCGACGCCGGGTCGGGCCGGTCGCATATGCGCACGTTGACAGGCACGTTTCTGCATGGTCAGGAGAGGTTAAATGCCTTGCAAAACAAGGAGGTTGGGGGCGTCGGGGTCATTGTGTCACGCATCGACGCGCATGGACCTGCTGAATGCCCCATGTATCGAAGAGGTCTCAACTCACCTGTTCGAGGGATGCGCGCCACGGAGTGAGCGACCGGCGCGCGACGCAGACGCGACGCTCCCCCTCTCCGAGGCGGCGCGGAATCGGCATGGGGGTTCCCGGCCGTCGCGCGGAGCCGTTTTCGGTTCCTGGCCATTCGCACGGGTGCCCAATCCTCATAGGGTGAGCAGTATTGATGTGTACGGATGGTCGAGGAGGACCTGCGGTGAGCGAGACGAGCCCCAAACTGCGCGCCGAGCTGGACGGCGTCCCTGCGTACGTGCCGGGCAAGCCGGCTTCCGCGGAGGGACCGGTTGCCTTCAAGCTGTCCTCCAACGAGAACCCGTATCCGCCGTTGCCCGGGGTCATGGAGTCGGTACTCGCCGCGGCGAGCACCTTCAACCGGTACCCGGACATGGCGTGCACCGGCCTGATGAGCGAGCTGGCCGACCGGTTCGGTGTGCCGGTCTCGCACCTGGCCACCGGCACCGGCTCGGTCGGCGTCGCCCAGCAGCTGCTCCAGGCCACCTCGGGCCCCGGCGACGAGGTCATCTACGCCTGGCGTTCGTTCGAGGCCTACCCGATCATCACGCAGATCAGCGGAGCGACGTCGGTCAAGGTGCCGCTGACCGCCGGTGAGGTGCACGACCTCGACGCCATGGCGGAAGCGGTCACCGACCGGACGCGCATGATCTTCGTCTGCAACCCGAACAACCCGACCGGCACGGTGGTCCGCCGTGGTGAGCTGGAGCGTTTCCTGGACCGCGTCCCGGCCGACGTGCTGGTGGTGCTCGACGAGGCGTACAGGGAGTTCATCCGGGACGCCGATGTACCGGACGGCATCGAGATCTACCGTGACCGGCCCAACGTCGCGGTGCTCCGGACCTTCTCCAAGGCGTACGGCCTCGCCGGTCTGCGGGTCGGCTTCGCCGTGGCGCACGAACCCGTGGCGGCGGCGCTGCGCAAGACGGCGGTGCCTTTCGGTGTCAGCCAGGTCGCCCAGGACGCCGCCGTCGCCTCACTGCGGGCCGAGGACGAGCTGCTGGGGCGGGTCGGGTCCCTGGTGTGCGAGCGGATCCGGGTGCACGAAGGGCTCGTGGGGCAGGGCTGGACCGTGCCGGAGTCCCAGGCGAACTTCGTCTGGCTGCGGCTGGGGGACCGCACCCTCGACTTCGCCGGGGCCTGTGAGCGGGCCGGTGTGGTCGTGCGGCCCTTCGCCGGCGAGGGCGTGAGGGTCACGATCGGGGAGGCCGAGGCCAACGACGTGTTTCTCAAGGTGGCCGAGTCCTTCCGCCAGGAGCGGTAGCCACAGCCCGGTCGCTTCCGTGGCCCCGGACCTCGGTCGCCGAGATCCGGGGCCACCGGTATGTCCGGCCCCGGGACGCCCGGAAGCCTGTCCGGTTTCGGTGGGCTCGGGCCGGGGCGGCCGGAAAGCACCCCCCACTCGACGTCTTCGAAGACATGTGCGCCATAATGCTTGTGAATGTGAACGCGTTCACAAGCGGCACCGTTTCCTCCCGTGATCGGGTGGATTGACCGGGCGATCCGCGGCTGTGATCACGGCGACGTAAGGAGAAGAGTCGTGGAGCTGGCTCTGGCACCAGAGACCCTGGCGCGATGGCAGTTCGGCATCACCACCGTCTACCACTTCCTGTTCGTCCCCCTGACGATCTCCCTCGCCGCGCTCACCGCCGGCCTGCAGACCGCCTGGGTGCGCACGGACAACGAGAAGTACCTCAGGGCGACCAAGTTCTGGGGCAAGCTGTTCCTGATCAACATCGCCATGGGTGTGGTCACCGGGATCGTCCAGGAGTTCCAGTTCGGCATGAACTGGTCCGACTACTCGCGGTTCGTCGGCGACGTCTTCGGTGCCCCGCTCGCCTTCGAGGCGCTGATCGCGTTCTTCTTCGAGTCCACCTTCATCGGCCTCTGGATCTTCGGGTGGGACAAGCTGCCGAAGAAGATCCACCTCGCCTGCATATGGATGGTGTCCATAGGCACCATCCTCTCGACCTTCTTCATCCTGGCGGCCAATTCCTGGATGCAGCACCCGGTCGGCTACCGCATCAACGAGGAACGCGGCCGTGCCGAGCTCACCGACTTCTGGAAGGTGCTGACCCAGGACACCGCGCTCACCCAGTTCTTCCACACCATCACGGCGGCGTTCCTCGTCGGAGGCGCCTTCATGGTCGGCATATCCGCCTTCCACCTGGCCCGCAGGAAGCACATCCGGGTGATGCGCACCTCGCTGCGGGTGGGGCTGGTCACGGTGGTGGCCGCAGGCATGCTCACCGCGGTCAGCGGAGACACGCTCGGCAAGGTGATGTTCAAGCAGCAGCCGATGAAGATGGCCGCGGCGGAGGCCCTGTGGGAAGGCGAGGAAGGTGCCCCGTTCTCGCTCTTCGCGGTCGGCGATGTCGCCGAGGGGCACAACGACGTGGAGGTCTCCATACCGGGCGTGCTCTCCTTCCTCGCGGACAACACCTTCACCTCCTACGTCCCGGGTATCAACGACATCAACGAGGAACTGCAGGAGACCTACGGTCCCGGTGACTACCGGCCCAACATCCCGGTCGCCTTCTGGAGTTTCCGCTGGATGATCGGCTTCGGCATGGCGTCCTTCGGGCTCGGCCTGCTGGGGCTGTGGCTGACGCGGCGGAAGTTCCTGCTTCCACAGGCGCTGCGCACGGGTGAGGACGAGGTGCCCCACCTGGTGCTGTTCAGGAACAAGGCGCTGAGCCCGAAGCTCGCCAAGCTCTACTGGCTCACCGCCCTCTGGACCATGCTCTTCCCTCTGATCGCCAATTCCTGGGGATGGATCTTCACCGAGATGGGCCGCCAGCCCTGGGTGGTGTACGGGGTGTTCCAGACCCGCGACGCGGTCTCACCAGGGGTGTCGCAGGGGGAGATCCTCACCTCCATGATCGGCTTCACCGCGCTCTACGCGGTCCTCGCCGTCATCGAGGTCAAGCTCCTCCTGAAGTACGTCAAGGCCGGACCGCCCGAGCTCACCGAGGCCGACCTCAACCCGCCCACCCGGATCGGCGGCCACGACCAGGACGCCGACCGGCCGATGGCCTTCTCCTACTGAGTGCAAGCGGAGCTGAGAGATGGAACTCCACGACGTCTGGTTCGTGCTCATCGCCGTCCTGTGGACCGGCTACTTCTTCCTGGAGGGATTCGACTTCGGTATCGGGGTCCTGACCAAGCTGCTCGCCCGTGACCGCAAGGAGCGCCGGGTCCTGATCAACACGATCGGGCCGGTCTGGGACGGGAACGAGGTGTGGTTGCTCAGCGCGGGCGGCGCGACCTTCGCGGCCTTCCCCGAGTGGTACGCCACCCTGTTCTCCGGCTTCTACCTGCCTCTGCTGGTCATCCTGCTCTGCCTGATCGTCCGGGGAGTGGCGTTCGAGTACCGCGCGAAGCGGCCTGAGGAGCGCTGGCAGACCAACTGGGAGCACGCGATCTTCTGGACCTCGCTGATCCCTGCTGTCCTCTGGGGCGTGGCCTTCGGGAACATCGTCCGGGGCGTGAAGATCGACGCCGACATGGAGTACGTAGGCAATCTCTGGGACCTGCTGAGCCCGTACGCCATCCTGGGCGGGCTGGTCACGCTGTTCCTCTTCACCTTCCACGGGTCGGTGTTCGCGGCGCTCAAGACCGTCGGGGACATACGGGCGCGAGCGCGAGGGCTGGCACTCAAGCTGGGCCTGGCCACCGCGGTGCTCGCCCTCGGCTTCCTCGTACGGACACAGGCGGCCAACGGCAACGGCTGGAGCCTGACGGCAATGATCATCGCCGTGGCGTCGCTGGCCGCGGCCATCGCTGCCATCGCGGCGGGGCGAGAGGGCTGGTCCTTCGCGTTCTCCGGGGTGACCATCGCGGCGACGGTCGCGATGCTCTTCCTGACGCTCTTCCCGAACGTCATGCCGTCGTCGCTGAACGACGCCTGGAACCTGACGGTCACCAACGCCTCGTCCAGTCCGTACACCCTCAAGATCATGACCTGGTGCGCCGGCATCGCGACTCCCGTCGTACTGCTCTACCAGGGCTGGACGTACTGGGTGTTCCGCAAGCGCATCGGTACGCACCACATCGCCGACGCGCACTGATCCCGCCCGCGCACCGAACCCGTTGATGCGAACGACATGAGCTCACTGGGGAGCTGTTTCACGTGAAACCGATCGACCCGCGTCTGCTCCGGTACGCCCGAGCCACCCGGTCCTTCCTGGCAGCCGTTGTGGCGCTGGGCCTGGCCGGAGCCGCTCTGGTCGTCGCCCAGGCCATGCTCGTGGCCGAAGTGGTGGTGGGCGGATTCGAGGACGGGCTGACCGTCGCCGGGCTCCGCACTCCGCTGCTTATGCTGGCCGCTGTCGCCCTTGGACGGGCCCTGGTGGCCTGGCTCACCGAACTCGCCGCTCACCGGGCGAGTTCCGCGGTCAAGTCGGAACTGCGCGGCCGGCTCCTGGAGCGGGCCTCCGGCCTGGGACCGGACTGGCTGAGCGGGCAGCGCACCGGTTCGCTGATCGCTCTGGCCACCCGGGGCGTCGACGCCCTCGACGACTACTTCTCGCGCTACCTTCCGCAGCTCGGTCTCGCGGTCGTCGTGCCCGTGGCGGTGCTGGCCCGGATCGTCACCGAGGACTGGGTCTCGGCGGCGATCATCGTGGTGACACTGCCGCTGATACCGCTCTTCATGATCCTGATCGGCTGGGCCACCCAGTCCCGGATGGACCGCCAGTGGAAGCTGCTGTCACGGCTCTCCGGGCACTTCCTCGACGTGGTCGCGGGGCTCCCGACGCTGAAGGTCTTCGGGCGGGCGAAAGCGCAGGCCGAATCGATCCGGGCCATCACCTCGCAATACCGCCAGGCCACGCTGAGGACGCTCCGGATCGCCTTCCTCTCGTCCTTCGCCCTGGAACTGCTGGCGACCCTTTCCGTGGCGCTGGTGGCGGTGACGATCGGGATGCGGCTCGTGCACGGAGAACTCGATCTCTACACGGGGCTGGTGGTCCTCATCCTCGCGCCGGAGGCCTACCTGCCCATCCGCCAGGTCGGTGCGCAGTACCACGCGGCTGCGGAAGGCCTCTCGGCCGCGGACGAGATCTTCGCGGTGCTGGAGACCGAACCGGTGGCCGGTGGCTCCCAGGAGGTGCCCGGCTTCCTGCGGCTGGAACTGGAGGGTGTGACGGTCCGGCACCAGGGCCGGACCGAACCCTCCCTGCACGCCACCTCCCTCGTGGTCGAGCCGGGGGAGACCGTCGCGCTGATCGGCCCCAGCGGGGCCGGGAAGTCCACGCTCCTCAATGTGGTGCTGGGATTCACGGTGCCCGACGAGGGCCACGTACGGGTGGGCGGGACCGACCTGTCCGCTCTCTCGCCCGAAGGGTGGCGTGAGCAGATCGCCTGGGTGCCCCAGCGCCCTCATCTCTTCGCCGGGACGATCGCGGAGAACGTACGGCTGGCCCGTCCGGACGCGGACGACCTGGCGGTCATGGACGCGCTGCGGGAGGCGGGGGCGGACGACTTCGTCGACGCGCTGCCGGGCGGTGCCGAGACCGTGCTGGGCGAGGACGGCGCGGGGCTCTCAGCGGGGCAGCGTCAGCGGATCGCGCTGGCGCGGGCTTTCCTCGCCGACCGGCCACTGCTGCTGCTCGACGAGCCGACGGCGAGTCTGGACGGCGAGACGGAGGCGGGCATCGTCGAAGCGGTACAGCGGCTGGCCGCGGGACGTACCGTGCTGCTCGTCGTGCACCGGCCCGCGCTTCTCCCGGTCGCGGACCGGGTGGTGGCGCTGGAACCGGGGCCGTGCGGCGGCGCGGTGCCGGGGCAGAGGGTGCCGGACGGCGGGACGGCTTCCGCTGCTCCCGCGACTGTGGGTGCGCAGGGCGATGCCGAACCCCTGGGCGCGGGAGAGCCCGCGCTCCTCAAAGATACCGCTCCCAGGGCCGGCGGCCGCGTGCTGGCGCGGGTCCGGGAGGCTGCCGGCTCCCAGCGCGGGAAACTTGGTCTGGCCCTGCTGCTGGGAAGCCTCGCCGTGGGGTCGTCCGTCGGTCTCATGGCCGTTTCGGGATGGCTGATCTCACGCGCCTCCGAGCAACCCCCGGTCATGTACCTGATGGTCGCGGTCACCGCGACCAGGGCCTTCGGCATCGGCCGGGCGGTCTTCCGCTACGCGGAGCGGCTGGTGTCCCACGACGCCGTGCTGAGGATGCTCGCCGAGCTCAGGGTGGCGGTGTACCGCGGGC
This sequence comes from Streptomyces sp. ALB3, assembly GCF_044385685.1. Taxonomy (NCBI): domain Bacteria; kingdom Bacillati; phylum Actinomycetota; class Actinomycetes; order Kitasatosporales; family Streptomycetaceae; genus Streptomyces; species Streptomyces sp. ALB3. The sequence continues at coordinate 466,336 of NZ_JBISCE010000046.1, forward strand.
TGGAGCGCATCGCGCCCGCCGGTCTCCGGGACACGCGCCGGGGCGATCTGCTCTCCCGGCTGGTCTCCGACGTGGACGCGTTGCAGGACTACTGGCTGCGCTGGCTGCTGCCCGCGGGGACCGCGCTCACGGTCGGGGCGGGATCTGTCGCCTTCACCTGCTGGATGCTGCCGGAGGCGGGCGCGGTCCTGGCCGCCGGGCTGCTCCTCGCGGGCGTCGGCGTGCCCGTGCTGAGCGGTGCCTGTGCCCGGCGTGCGGAGCGCCGGCTGGCGCCCGCCCGGGCCGCGCTGGCCGTACGGGTGGCCGACCTTCTCGGAGGGACGGCCGAGCTGACCGTCGCGGGTGCGCTGCCGGGCCGGAAGGAGCAGGCGCGCACGGCGGACGGCGTCCTCACCCGGATCGCGTCGCGCGCTGCGGCCGCGACCGCGCTGGGGGGAGGGCTGACCGCCCTGGTCTGCGGGCTGACCGTCGTGGCCGCGGCGATCGTCGCGCTGCCCGCGGTGGCGGCCGGACGGCTGGAAGGCGTGGAACTCGCTGTGGTCGTCCTCACGCCTCTGGCGGCGTTCGAGGCCGTGACAGGGCTGCCGCTCGCGGTGCAGTACCGCGAGCGGGTCGGGCGCAGCGCGGAGCGGGTCTTCGAGGTGCTGGACGAGCCCGTGCCGGTCGCTGAGCCCGCTGGGCCGGCCGAGGCGCCCGCCTCTCCCTTCCCCCTCGAGGTACGCGGGCTGTCGGCCCGGTACGAGGGAAGTGAGCGCGATGCGCTGCACTCCGTCGATCTGACGCTGCGTCCCGGCAAGCGGGTCGCTGTCGTGGGTCCGTCCGGTTCGGGGAAGACCACGCTCGCGCACGTCCTGCTCCGCTTCCTGGACGCCCGGGAGGGGATGTACCGGCTCGGGGGTGTCGAGGCCTCCGCGCTGGACGGGGACACGGTCCGGGAGTTCGTCGGGCTGTGTGCCCAGGACGCTCACGTCTTCGACAGCTCCATCCGCGAGAACCTGCGGCTCGCCCGCACCAATGCCTCGGACGGGCAGCTGCGGGACGCACTCTCCGCCGCCCGGCTGCTGGACTGGGTCCAGTCGCTCCCCGAGGGCCTCGACACACTGGTGGGTGAACACGGGGCGCGGCTGTCCGGCGGTCAGCGGCAGCGGCTGGCGCTGGCCCGTGCGGTCCTCGCCGACTTCCCCGTACTCGTGCTCGACGAGCCCGCGGAACACCTCGACCTGGCCACGGCGGACGCACTGACCGTGGATCTGCTGGCCGCCACGCAGGGGCGTACGACCGTGCTCATCACGCACCGGCTGGCCGGGCTCGACGCGGTGGACGAGGTCCTGGTACTGGACGGGGGCAGGGTGGTGCAACAGGGGCCGTACGCGGCTCTGGCCGCGCAGGAGGGGCCCCTGCGGCGCATGCTCGAACGCGAGCAGGAGCCGGCGCGTACCGAACCGGAGCGGACGCCGTCGGTGAGGGCGGTACCCGTACGGGCCTGAGGGCGGCCGGTGGCACGGGCCTGAGGGTGGTCGGTGACGCCCGGACCCGACTTTCCGGACCATTCGCCGCTTATTAGGCTCGGTTCATGTCCCAGCCGGAGCCGAAGGCCTCACCCGAAGCGGCGCAGCAGACGGCCGGAAGCCTGCGCGGGCTGTCCGCGGAGCTGACCGCCCGGGTCCCGGAACTGCTGGAGGCGACGAGGTCCGTCGGCACGGGCCTGGATCTCCACTCCACGCTCCAGCGCATCTGTGAGACCGCGGCCGGACTCGCCCACGCCCGGTACGCGGCCATCGGTGTCGTCGAACAACCTGGTGAAAGCCTCTGTGACTTCGTCACCCACGGAGTGCCCGAGGAGGTGGCCCGGGCGATCGGCCACCCGCCCGACGGCCACACCGGTCTCCTGGGCGCGCTGATCCAGGAGGGTGACCCGATCCGGCTGGCGGACCTGGCCGCCGATCCCCGGTTCGCCGGGTTCCCTTCCGCGCACCCGGAGATGCGCACGTTCCTCGGCGTCCCGATCCATGTCGGGGGCGAGATTTTCGGCAATCTCTATGTGATGGAGAAGCACGGCGGGGAGGCGTTCGGGGACGACGAACTCCACATGCTGCGTGTGCTGGCCACGGAGGCCGGAATCGCCATCGGCCACGCCCGGACGTACGAGGCCGCCCGCCAGCGTGAACAGTGGATCGACGGTTCGGTGGCCGTCACCACCGCCCTGCTCTCGGGCGGGGACGCCGATGAGGCGCTCGCCGTCGTCGCCGAACAGGCGCGCCGTCTCGCCGACGCGGCGGTCGGCATCGTGCTGCTTCCGGCCGCACAGGGCGGTCTGGAGATCGTCGCGGTGGCCGGGGACACGCCGTCCGCCTCCCTCGGGGTGATCGTCCCGCCGCAGAGTCCTGTCGTAGCGGCGCTCCTGAGGGGCGAGGAGGTCTTCCTGGACGACCCGGCGACGGACCCCCGCATGATCACCAGGCTCGCCGACCAGTTCGGCCCGCACATGCTGCTGCCCCTGCGGAGCGGTGGCCGGGTGCTCGGAGCGCTTTCCATCCCGCGCGCCCGGGGCGGCCGGCCGTTCACGCGGGCGGAGCGGACACTGGCCACCCACTTCGCCGCACAGGCCGCCCTGGCGCTGAAACTGGCCGAGGCGCAGCGCGACCGGGAAAGGATCGCCGTGTACGAGGACCGGGACCGGATCGCCCGGGACCTCCACGACCTGGTCATCCAGCGTTTGTTCGCGACCGGGATCATGCTGGAGGGCGCTCAGCGCCGTTCACCGGTACCCGGCGTGCGGACCGGCATCGGCCGGGCCGTCGACGAACTTGACGTGACCATCCAGGAGATCCGTACCGCCATCTTCGCGCTGCAGCAGGAACCGGCGGAGGCACCGTCGGGGCTGCGGTCCCGAGTGCTCCGGGAGATCAACATGGCGGCGGTGCCCCTGGGGTTCATGCCTTCGCACCGGTTCCTGGGACCGGTCGACTCGCTGGTGGGGGAGCTCACCGGCAAGAATCTCATCGCCGCGCTGCGGGAAGCGCTGTCCAACACGTTCCGTCACGCGAGGGCGTCGCGCGTGGAGGTGACGGTGGACGCGGCCGCGGTGCTGCCCGACGGGCGGGACGCGGTTCGGCTGACGGTCGCGGACGACGGGGTGGGCATCCCGGACGGCGGCCGTCGCAGCGGCCTCCGCAACCTGGCCAGACGTGCCGAGTCGCTGGGCGGAGCCAGCTGGTTCGGGCCGGGGGACGGCGGCAGCGGCACGACGGTGACCTGGCAGGTCCCGCTCTGACCGCGGACGGGGTCAGGTCGCGAGTCCAGGCGCGTGCCCCGGGCCCGGTGTGCCTCCCGGGCAGGCGGTGCCGGGGTGCCGTCCCGGCCGGGCGTGCCTGGTGGGTCATCCGCCTGCGGGCAGGTCCCGGTGCTGAGCGTGCGGCCCCGTGACTCCCGGCTCGGTGCGCGGTCCGGACGACGGTGTCAGCGTGTGGCGAGGATGCGCTCGATGACGACTGCGACGCCGTCCTCGTCATTCGTGAGTGTCATGCCGGACGCGGCGGCCAGAGCCGCCGGATGGGCGTTGCCCATGGCGAACGAGGCGCCTGCCCACGTCAGCATCTCCACGTCGTTGGGCATGTCGCCGAAGGCGACCACCTCGTCCTGACTGATCCCGCGCTCCGCGCAGCACGCGGCGAGCGTGCGGGCCTTGGAGACGCCGAGGCCGCTGATCTCCAGCAGCGCGGTGGGGCTGGACCGGGTGAACGAGGCCCGGTCCCCGGCGAGGTCGCGGGCCAGCGCGAGGAAGGCGTCGGGGGCCAGCTCGGGGTGGTGCGCGAGGACCTTCAGGACGGGTGTGCCGGTGCCCGGAGCCTCCTCGTGAAGCAGCTTCTCCGCGACGGCGACCGTGGCACCCGGGTCCATGTGGAACGGGGGGTAGGCGGGTTCGTAGTGGATGCCGGTGGCCAGTTCGACGGCGAACGACACCCCGGGTGCCGCCTCGCGCAGGACGTCGACCACGTGCAGGGCGATGGCCCGGTCCAGCGGATCAACCCTGAGCAGCCGTCCGTCGCGGAGATCGGCGACCGCGGCCCCGTTCGCGCAGATCGCCATGCCGTGACCCTGGACGTGGGGGCTGACGACCTCCATCCAGCGGGCAGGCCTTCCGGTGACGAAGAAGACCTCGATGCCCGCCTCCTCGGCGGCTGCCAGGGCGGTGATCGTCCGATCCGACAACGTCTTGTCGTCGCGTAGGAGGGTGCCGTCCAGATCGGTGGCGATCAGCCGGGTCACGGCAGGCAGAGGCGGGTCGATAGCTGAGGTCACCCCGCCATTCTCCCGTACGAAGTCGCACGGGCGTGCAGAGGGGCGCACATCTGAGAGGGCGCGTCGCTGGCCTGCGTAACTGCCCTCGGCATATGCCGCAGGCCCTCGGCGGTCCACGTCGGGGCGGCACGGCCGGGGGCGGAGCCCACCCCGCTCGGGGGCGGGCTCCGAACGGTCAGGTCAACTGGGCCAGAGCCTCGGTGGCGATGCGTTCGAAGACCTTGGTGTCCAGTGCGAAGTCGGAGTCCGGCACCGGCCAGTGGACGACGATCTCGGTGATCCCGAGGTCGAAGTGTGTGCCCGCGAAGTCCACGAACGCGTCGAAGGACCGCAGGGGGCGGCCGGGGGTGAAACCGGTGAGGAGGATCTTGTCCAGCTCGGTGACGTCCCGGCCCGCTTCCTCACAGGCAGCACCGAGCCGTTCGGTCTGTCCCCGGATCGCCGCCACGGACTGTTCGGGGGTGCCGGTCGCGAACAGCTTCGGATCACCTGTGGTCACCCATGCCTGCCCGTACCGTGCGGCGAGACTCATCCCGCGCGGTCCGGTGGCGGCGACCGCGAAGGGCAGTCGGGGACGCTGGACGCAGCCGGGGATGTTGCGGGCCTCGTTCGCGGCGTAGAACCGGCCTTCCTGCGTCACGGAGGGTTCCCGGAGCAGCCGGTCGAGCAGGGGGACGAACTCCTCGAAGTGGTCGGCGCGCTCACGCGGCGTCCACGGTGCCTCGTCGCTCCGGCGCAGCGTCGTGGCGTCGAAACCGCTGCCGCCGGCGCCGATGCCGAGTGTGATCCGTCCGCCGGAGACGTCGTCCAGTGTGATGAGGTCCTTGGCGAGCGTCACCGGATGCCGGAAGTTCGGCGAGGTGACGAGGGTGCCCAGCCGCATGCTTCGCGTTGCCGCCGCTGCCGCCGTCAGCGTCGGGACCGCCCCGAACCACGGTCCGTCCCGGAAGGTGCGCCAGGACAGATGGTCGTAGGTGTAGGCGGCATGGAAGCCGAGGTCTTCGGCCTGCCGCCAGATCTTCTGTCCTTCGCTCCACCGGTAGATGGGAAGGATCACCGTGCTCAGACGCATGGACCAGACGATACGCGTCCTCCCCGGCGGCATGGACATGCGGAAGAAAACAGTGCGGAAGCCATGCCGCCGCAGTGGCGTCACCACGGGGCCGCCACTGCGGCGGCATGGGCAGGCTGGGCAGGGCCGGCCGAAAGGACTGAGGAGACGAGGAGCGCCGACGGTGGGGTTCTGTTCCCGAGGCGGTGGTGCGGTCCCGCGGTGATGTCACCCGTCGTCGTCGTGAGTCGCGTCGAGACCCAGCAGGTGGGTCATGGACCGGGCAGCGCGGACGGCCGCGTCCGCACAGCAGTTGTTGAACAGGACATGGACCTCCCGAGCCTGTTCGGCCATCGCCCGGATGCGGGGTATCCACTCGGACAGTTCCCCGGGTGTGTAGGAGTGGCGGAACCTCTCCTCCTTGGTGCCGGTCCCCCAGGCGCTGTTCCGCCCGTGGAAGCGCACCGTCGCGAGCCGGGGAGAGGTGACCCGGAAGACCGGCGGCACCGAGCTGGGCAGTGTCTGCACCATGTCCACGGCCACGGCAGCGGCGTCCAGCTCGGACAGGAGTTCGGCCGTCCCGGCGATGCGGTCCTCCCGCCACCAGCCGGGGTGCCGGAACTCTACGGACACCGGCCATCCTGCGGCACGGTCGCGGCACCGGCGGAGGAAGTCCGCCGCCGGCCTTCCCGGCGCGAGCTGCCGCGGGAACTGGAACAGCACCGACCCCAGGCGGCCGGTCCGGCGCAGCGGTTCGATCGATGCCGCGAACCGTGCCCACACCTCGTCCAGCAGGACTGGGTCGGTCTCTGCCCGGCCCCGCTGCCGGGCGAGGGCCGGGCGCAGGTCGGGCGGCAGTGCCTGAGGACGAGTCGGGTGCCCGGTGAGCAGGGAGAACGCCTTCACGTCGAACCGGAAGTCCTCAGGGGTGCGCTCGGCCCACAGAAGGCTGTTCCGCGCGCTGGGCAGTCCGTAGTACGTCGCGTCGACCTCCACCACCGAGAACTGGCGCGCGTAGTGCCGCAGCCTGCCCTCGGCATCGCGGTGGCCCGCCGGGTACCAGCCGCTGGACACCAGTGCCTTGTCCGTCCATGAACACGTGCCTATCCGGATGTTTCCCATGGCGCGCGCCTTCCCCGGGCGCGACGGCGTGAACGGGCCTTTCAACGCGCGCGGGAGGAATGCTGCGAGGGCGGTCGGCAGTCGTTGCCTGGACACGCGGCCGGGACGACGCTGACGGGAGCTTCACGCGCGCCGGCGCAGGAAGTCCGGCGGTACGCAGTCGGTGAGCCATACTCCGTTGGCACTCACACGGAAGACGTGGCCGGCACGGTGCATGGCTCCCGAGTCCACGGTGAGGACGACCGGGGCGCCGCGCCGGGAGCCCACACGCACCGCCGTCTCACGGTCGGGCGAAAGATGCACGTGATGGCGGTTCATCGGCCGGAGCCCTTCGGCGCGGATGGCGTCGAGGGTGCGTGCCACGGTGCCGTGATAGAGGTACGCGGGCGGTTCGACCGGGGGAAGCCCGAGGTCCACGGTGACGGAGTGTCCCTGGTTCGCCCGGATGCGGTCCCCGTCCACGGCGAAGCGCTGCTTGTCGCTGGACGCCGCGACGTGTTCGAGTTCGGCCCGGGTGAGGGTGACGCCGTGCCGGGCGCAGGCCCGCAACAGCTCGTCGACAGCTACCCAGCCTTGGGCGTCAAGCCTGATCCCGATCCGGCCGGGCTCATGCCGCAGGTGCTTCGACAGGAATTTCGACACCTTGACGGTGCGTTGTTCGTCCATCCGGTCAGAGTGCCCGCGCCGCGCTTCCCGGCGCATCTCGATTTCACCCGTCGTTCGCGGTATCGGTGTGCGCCACGATGTTTGCTCCACAGGCAACCCGCCTTTTCCACAGCCGAGTTGCTCTAGCTGTGGACAAACGCGTGGCTGCTTGCGGCAGTTGCCCAACTCTGTGCTGTCGTGGGCCAAATGAGCCGACGTGGGTGAGGTGCGGCCCTCAACTCCGCTGTGGGCGAGTGCCGGTCCCGAAGTCCTCTGGTGGACAGGCTGGTTGTCGTGCGCCCGCCGGGTGGCCGGCCAACGGGCGCTCCGGACGACCGGTTCGCGTCGGCGGTGCTCCAACTCGGACCGGTCTACAAGGGCGGCTTCACGCGTGCGATGGCGCGCAGTAGGCGGGGGCTGACCCGGGAAAGCATCCGTGCGCCGCGAGCCTCCGGTGTCACCGGTACGACGGCACGGTTGTGCACCACGGCAGCGAGAACGGCTCGAGCCACCTTCTCCGACGGGTAGTTGCGGAGGGAGTACAGCCGGGCGGTGCGCTGCCGCAGGCGTTGTTCCTCCGCCTCGTCGGTCCCGGCGAAGCGAGCCGTACCGGTGATGCCGGTGTTGACGAAGCCGGGACATACCGCACTGACGCCGATCGACCGGTCGGCCAGTTCGGCTCTCAGGCATTCGCTGAGCATCAGTACCGCCGCCTTGGACGTGCTGTAGGCGGGAAGCGCGCGGGACGGCTGATAAGCGGCTGCCGACGCGATGTTGACGATGTGGCCGCCCTGGCCCCGGTCGGCCATCTGCCTGCCGAAGATCCGGCAGCCGTGGATGACGCCCCAGAGATTCACGTCGAGGACCGTCCGCCATTCCTCGCTCGTCGTCTCCAGGAACGAGCCCGACAGCCCGACCCCGGCGTTGTTCACCAGGACGTCCGGGACGCCGATGTCCGTGGCGACCTTCTTCGCGAGCCGCTCCATCGCCTGTTCGTCGCTGACGTCCACCACCTCGCTCCACGCGGCGGGCGCGCCGAGCGACCGCGCCGTTTCGGCCGTCCGGGCAACGCCTTCCGCGTCCCGGTCCACGGCCACCACCCGGGCGCCCGCCTCGGCGAACGACAGAACAGTGGCCCGTCCGATACCCGAAGCCGCTCCCGTGACGAGGACCAACTGGCCGGAGAACCGGCCCGGACGGGTGTCCGCGGACGCCGTGCCCGGCGCGCCTTGGGCGAGGGGGACGTCCTGGCCGCCGGTCTCCACCCCGTCGGCGAACTCGCCGATCCAGGAGGACAGGCGGGCCGGCCTCGTGCGGGGTACCCAGTGCTTCGCCGGCAGGGTGCGGCGCACCAGATGCGGCACCCACGCGTCCAGTTCGTCATGGAGCGACGGTGAGAGGAAGACGTCACCGGTCGGAGTGATCAGCTGTACGGGGACGTGCGCGTACGCGTCGGGGCGCGGCCGGCGCAGCCGGGACCGGACGTTGTCACGGTAGAGCCACGCCCCGTGCGCCGCGTCCTGCGGGAGGGAAGACGTCGGATACCCGTCGTCCGCGGGCACGTTCTCCATCCGCCGCAGAATCCGCGGCCACTGCCTGCCCAGTACGCCGCGCCACGCCATCTCGGGCAGGACCGGCGTGTGCAACGCGTACACGTACCAGGACTTGGCACCCTGTCCGAGCAGTTGCCCCACACGGCGGGGGCTCGGGTGGGACATCCGTTGTTTGATCCAGTGCCCGAAGTGGTCGAGGGACGGACCGGACATCGACGTGAACGACGCGATGCGCCCCTTGGTCCGCTCCACCGTGGCGAACTCCCATGACTGGACCGATCCCCAGTCATGGCCGACCACGTGGACGGGCCGGTCCGGGCTCACGGCGTCCACGACAGCCAGGAAGTCGTCGGTGAGCTTCTCCAGCGTGAAGCCACCACGCAGCGGCCGGGGCGCGGTCGACCGGCCGTGCCCCCGCACGTCGTAGAGCACCACATGCCACTGCTCCGACAGTCTTACCGCTACCTCCGACCAGACCTCTTTGCTGTCCGGATAGCCGTGCACCAGCACGATCGTCGGCCGTGACGGATCGCCCAGCTCGGCGACGCACAGCTCGATCCCGCCCGTACGCACCCAGCGCTCACGCGCGCCTCGCAGATCCACGCCGCCTCCTCGTCCAGTGCCGGCGTTGCGGTACGCGCCCGTAACGTGACACCGCTGAATGTGGCAACCGACGGACGGCCGCGTCAAGGGATGCCCCGAACCTGTGGACGGACGCCTGTGGACGACGCCCGTGGACGAGCGGGTGCCAGGGGCTCCGCGCACGACCGCCCCCCGCGCGGCCGGCGCCGTCGCCTGCCGTCACCCCGGCGGGGGCGCGGCCGGGATCGGGTCTCCTCCCTCGTGGGGTCCCCCTACGGGTCCGTACGCCTGGAGTCGGACGCAGAAACAACCGCCTGGTCTGACGACTCCTGTGGTGCGCGCCACTACCTTCGAACACGTGACTGTGATCGCAACCGAAAGCCTGAGCAAGCGGTTCCCGAGAGTGACCGCGCTTGACCGGCTCTCCTTGGACATCGGACCGGGCGTAACCGGCCTGGTGGGTTCCAACGGGGCCGGCAAGTCCACACTGATCAAGATCCTGCTGGGTCTGTCCCCCGCCACCGAAGGCCGGGCCGCGGTGCTCGGGCTCGACGTCGCCACCGAGGGCGCCGCCATCCGGGAGCGGGTCGGCTACATGCCCGAGCACGACTGCCTGCCTCCCGACGTGTCGGCGACCGAGTTCGTCGTCCACATGGCGCGGATGTCCGGGCTGCCGCCCACCGCGGCGCGGGAACGAACCGCGGACACCCTGCGCCACGTAGGTCTGTACGAGGAGCGCTACCGTCCCATCGGGGGCTACTCGACCGGTATGAAGCAGCGGGTGAAACTGGCCCAGGCGCTGGTCCACGACCCGAAGCTGGTCCTTCTCGACGAGCCGACCAACGGTCTCGACCCCGTCGGCCGGGACGAGATGCTCGGCCTGATCCGCCGTGTCCACACCGATTTCGGCATCTCGGTGCTGGTCACCTCCCACCTCCTCGGAGAGCTCGAGCGGACCTGCGACCACGTCGTCGTCATCGACGGCGGCGCGCTGCTGCGCTCCAGCTCCACCAGCGACTTCACCCAGACCACCACGACGCTGGCCGTCGAGGTGACCGACAGCGACACGCACCCTGACGGCACGGACGCGCTGCGCCAGGCCCTCACCGGGGCAGGCGTCAAGCTCGTCGGACACGACGGCCTCGACGCCGGCGGGCTGCCCGGCGCCGGCCACATCCTCCTGGTGGAGGCGACCGGCGAGGAGACGTACGACGTGGTCCGCGACAGCGTCGCCGGCCTCGGACTGGGACTCATCCGGATGGAACAGCGGCGCCACCACATCGCCGAGGTGTTCCGCACCGACCAGGCACCGCGGGCGGCCGTGGCCGCGACGGCGGACGCCGGACAGCAGAAGGGAAGCGGTCGCGATGAGCACTGAGACCGGGACCGCGGCCGGGAGCGACACCTCCCGGATCCACAACATCGGATACCGCTCCTACGACGGCGCCCGCCTGGGCCGGGCCTATGCCCGCCGGTCGCTGTACTCGCAGTCGCTGCGGGGTTCGTTCGGGCTGGGCAGGTCGGCCAAGTCCAAGGTGCTGCCGATGCTCCTGTGCGGAGTGATGTGCCTGGTGGCACTGATCCTCGTCGCGGTCGCCATCGCCACGCCCAACATGACGAAGCTCCCCATCAAGTACACGGACTTCGCGATCTACCTGCAGGCCGTGATCGGACTCTTCATCGCCTCCCAGGCGCCGCAGTCCGTGTCGAGGGACCTCCGCTTCAAGAGCGTGCCGTTGTACTTCTCGCGCCCGATCGAGCGGGTCGACTACGTACTCGCCAAGTTCGCCGCCATGGCGTCCGCCCTGCTCATCCTCACCGGGCTGCCCCTCGTCATCCTCTACGCGGGCGCGTTGCTGGCGAAGTTCGACTTCGCCGACCAGACCAAGGGCTTCGGGCAGGGGATGGTCTCGGTGGCGCTGCTCTCCGTGCTGTTCGCCGGGCTCGGCCTGGTCGTGGCCGCGCTGACGCCGCGCCGGGGCTTCGGAGTCGCCGCCGTCATCGCGGTACTGACCATCACCTACGGTGCGGTCTCCACGGTCCAGGCGATCGCCTGGGAGACGGACTCGGCCGACGCCATCACCTGGCTGGGGCTCTTCTCGCCCATCACGCTGATCGACGGTGTGCAGACCGCGTACCTCGGCGCCGCATCGGCGTTCCCCGGCGGTGAGGGGCCCGGAGCCGCAGCGGGCGTGGTCTATCTGATCGTTGTTCTCGCGCTCGTCGCCGGCTCGTACGCCGTACTGATGCGCCGCTACCGGAGGGTCGGGCTGTGACCACCATCGAGATCGACCACACCTCCCGCTGGTTCGGCAACGTGGTCGCCGTCAACGACGTCAGCATGACCGTGGGACCCGGCGTCACGGGTCTGCTCGGTCCCAACGGAGCGGGCAAGTCCACGCTGATCAACATGATGGCCGGGTTCCTCGCGCCGTCGACCGGCACCGTGACGCTCGACGGGACGCAGATCTGGCGCAACGAAACCGTCTACAAGGCGATCGGGATCGTGCCGGAGCGGGAGGGTATGTACGACTTCCTGACCGGCCGCGAGTTCGTCGTCGCCAACGCCGAGCTGCACGGGCTGGGGGACGCGGCCGCGCACAAGGCACTGGCCACGGTCGAGATGGAGTACGCGCAGGACCGCAAGATCTCGACGTACAGCAAGGGCATGCGGCAGCGCGTGAAGATGGCGTCCGCCCTGGTCCACGACCCCTCGGTGCTGCTCCTCGACGAGCCGTTCAACGGCATGGACCCGCGTCAGCGGATGCAGCTCATGGAGCTGCTGCGCCGGATGGGGGCCGAGGGGCGCACGGTGCTCTTCTCCTCCCACATCCTGGAGGAGGTCGAGCAGCTCGCCTCGCACATCGAGGTGATCGTGGCGGGCCGGCATGCCGCTTCGGGGGACTTCAGGAAGATCCGCCGGCTGATGACGGACCGGCCGCACCGCTATCTCGTCCGGTCCAGCGACGACCGGGCCCTCGCCGCCGCTCTCATCGCGGACCCCTCGACGGCCGGGATCGAAATCGACGTGATGGAGAGGGCCCTGCGCATCCAGGCGGTCGACTTCGGGCGTTTCACGACGCTGCTGCCCGAGGTCGCGCGCGCACACGGCATCCGGCTCCTCACCGTCTCCCCGTCCGACGAGTCCCTCGAATCGGTCTTTTCCTATCTCGTAGCGGCCTGAGTAGTGGCCTGAAAGGAGCTGTGAAGCGTCATGTACGACCCCACAGTCGCCCGGCTCACCTACCGGGCCCTGCTCGGCCGGCGCCGGGCCGCCATCCTGTTCGTCCTCCCGGTCCTGCTGGTGGCCATCGCCGTGGCGGTACGGGCGTTCGCCGGTGCCGATGACGGCGTCGCCTCCGGCGTGCTGGGCGGTTTCGCCATCGCCACGATGGTCCCGCTCATCGGCGTCATCGCGGGGACGGGCGCCATCGGGCCCGAGATCGACGACGGCTCGATCGTCTACCTGCTGGCCAAGCCGGTGAAGCGGCCCACGATCATCTTCACCAAGCTGACCGTCGCCGTCGCCGTGACGATGCTCTTCTCGGCGCTGCCCACGTTCGTCGCGGGCCTGATCCTCAACGGCAACGGCGGGCAGATCGCCGTGGCGTACACCATCGCGGCCCTGGTCGCCTCGATCGCCTACAGCGCGCTGTTCCTGCTGCTCGGCACGGTCAGCCGGCACGCGGTGGTCTTCGGCCTGGTGTACGCGCTGGTGTGGGAGGCGCTCTTCGGCAGCCTGGTGCCGGGGGCCAGGACGCTCAGTGTGCAGCAGTGGTCCCTCTCGGTCGCCGAGAAGGTCGCCGGGGAGGGCGTGATCACCTCGGACGTCGGCCTGCCGCTCGCGACCCTCCTGCTGGTCGGCGTGACGGTCGTGGCCACGTGGTACGCGGGTCAGAAGCTGCGGGCGCTGAAGCTCGCCGGCGAGGAGTGAGACCGGCCGCACCGCACCCCCTGCAACCCCCGCCCACCGGGCGGGGGTTGTTCCATGAAAACGGGTGGCCCCCGGACTCCGGTCTCCGGCACAGTGAGGGGGCGGCACGGGAAGGCGCCGTTCGTGAGGACCGGGAGAGGAGCGCGGCGATGACCAGGAGTCCGAGTCCGTCGTGTTCCCGACAGGGCGGTCCGCAGCCGGCACCGCGGTAGCTTCATCAGCTACCCGCGGTCGCCCCCGCGGCAGGACCCCCGGGTGGCCCCCGCTGCGCGTCGCGCGCGTTGGCCACCCCCCGGAGGATTGGCCGAGTGGTAAGGCAGCGGCTTGCTAAGCCGTCGTCGGGGGGCGACCCCCGCGCGCGTTCGATCCGCGCATCCTCCGCCGAGGCTGGAAGACCGAAGACCGGGGCCTGAAGAAGAGCCCCGCCTACGCGCGCGTGGGCGTCCGGAGCAGCTCCTCCAGCACCACCGCGATGCCGTCGTCCTCGTTCGACGCGGTGATCTCGTGCGCCACGGCCTTCAGCTCGTCGTGCGCGTTGGCCATGGCGACACCGTGCTGCGCCCAGCCGAACATGGGGATGTCGTTCGGCATGTCACCGAAGGCCAGGGTGTCCGAGGCCTTGAGGCCCAGACGGCGTGCGGCGAGCGAGAGCCCGGTCGCCTTGCTCAGCCCCAGGGGCAGGATCTCCACGACGCCAGGCCCTGCCATGACCACGTTCACCAGGCTGCCGACGGCCTGCCTGGCGGCCTGGGTCAGCGCGTCGTCGTCGAGCTCGGGGTGCTGGATGTAGACCTTGTTCAGCGGAGCGGTCCACATCTCGGCGGGGTCGTCCATGTAGAGGGCGGGAAGAGGCCCCTCCTGCACCCGGTAACCGGGCCCGACCAGCACCTCGCCCTCGAGCCCGTCGCGGCTCGCGGCGAGGGCCAGCGGACCGACCTCCGCCTCGATCTTGGACAGGGCGAGCCCCGCGAGCTGCCGGTCCAGCGTGAGGGAGGTCAACAGCTTGTGCTCACCCGCGTGGTAGACCTGCGCACCCTGACCGCACACGGCGAGACCCCGGTAGCCCAGATCGTCCAGGATGTGCCGGGTCCACGGCACCGCGCGTCCCGTGACGACGATGTGTGCGGCACCGGCCGCGGTCACCGCGGCCAGCGCCTCCCGGGTGCGGTCGGAGACCGTGTGATCGTCGCGCAGCAGGGTGCCGTCGAGGTCGGTCGCGACGAGCTTGTAGGAGAAGGTCACTTGGAGACCGGCTCCAGCAGCTCGCGCCCGCCCAGATACGGACGGAGTACCTCGGGCACACGCACCGAGCCGTCGGGCAGCTGGTGGTTCTCCAGGATCGCCACGATCGTGCGCGGTACGGCGCAGAGCGTGCCGTTCAGCGTGGCCAGCGGCTGCACCTTCTTCCCGTCGCGCATGCGGACGGAGAGGCGGCGCGCCTGGAAACCGTCGCAGTTCGACGCGGACGTCAGCTCGCGGTACTTGCCCTGGGTCGGGATCCACGCCTCGCAGTCGAACTTGCGCGAGGCCGACGACCCCAGGTCACCGGTGGCCACGTCGATGACCTGGAACGGCAGCTCGAGGCCGGTGAGCCACTGCTTCTCCCAGTCCAGGAGACGGCGGTGCTCCGCTTCGGCGTCCGCGGGGTCGACGTACGAGAACATCTCGACCTTGTCGAACTGGTGGACCCGGAAGATGCCCCGGGTGTCCTTGCCGTACGTCCCCGCTTCGCGGCGGAAGCACGGCGAGAAGCCGGCGTACCGCAGCGGCAGCTTGTCGGCGTCGATGATCTCGTCCATGTGGTACGCCGCGAGGGGCACCTCCGACGTGCCGACCAGGTAGTAGTCGTCCTTCTCCAGGTGGTACACGTTCTCCGCGGCCTGGCCGAGGAAACCCGTGCCCTCCATGGCGCGCGGGCGGACGAGTGCGGGAGTCAGCATCGGGACGAAGCCTGCCTCCGTGGCCTGCGCGATCGCCGCGTTGACCAGGGCCAGCTCGAGGAGCGCGCCGACGCCGGTCAGGTAGTAGAAGCGAGATCCGGACACCTTGGCGCCGCGCTCCATGTCGATGGCGCCCAGCGCCTCGCCGAGCTCGAGGTGGTCCTTGGGCTCGAAGCCCTCCGCGCCGAAGTCACGGATCGTGCCGTGCGTCTCCAGGACGACGAAGTCCTCCTCGCCGCCGACCGGGACGTCCTCGTGGACGATGTTGCCGAGCAGCAGGAGCAGCCGCTTGGCCTCCGCGTCGGCCTGGTCCTGCGCGGCGTCCGCAGCCCTGACCTCGGCCTTCAGCTGGTCGGCCTTCTTGAGGAGCTCGGCACGCTCCTCCGGGGTGGCCTTCGGGATCAGTTTCCCGAGGGACTTCTGCTCGGAGCGGAGTTCGTCGAAGCGGACGCCGGACGACCTGCGCAGCTCATCGGCGGAGAGCAGGGCGTCGACGAGCGCGACGTCCTCTCCACGGGCGCGCTGGGAGGCGCGAACACGGTCGGGGTCCTCACGGAGCAGGCGAAGGTCAATCACCCCTCAAGGTTACCGGTGCGGAGATCCGCCACTCGAACCGATATCGACGAGCCTGACGCTTTGCCCTAATTGCCGGAATCGATAGTGCTGGTGGAAATCGCGGGCCGACCGCGGGTGGCGGGCCGCTCGGGGAAAAGGATCCGTCGCCCGGAAAGGTGAACGAGTGCTCCCGCGCCGTGGCGCATTGCCGGTGTGTGCGCGGGGAGTTGGGTGCCTGGAGGGCGTGTTGTCCACAGGCTGTCATCGTTCCGAATAGTTATCCACAGGCTGTGAAGAAGATCTGTGGATGCCGGAGGAGATCGTTCCGAAAGCGGCATGACGGCACAAGGGTTCACCACTCAAACCCGCCCCACGCACTCATTCGGGTGGGTATTCCTCGCTTCAATGCGTTGATCAACGCAATTGGAAGGACACGGGGGGACTGTCATTCCGTGAGGAATCCATGTCGACTGGAGCGATTTGTCGACCATGTCGCATTGGGGTGTCGACTTGTCCCCAGGCTGCAGGGTTTCCTGTGGATAACTTTTCGCGTGCGGTGAAACTCTGCGGGCAGGGCCGATGTCACAGGCGGTCTTACCCTCCTGGCAGGCTTCAGGCCCGGCCGTCCTGGCTGCGGGCCAGCCAGTCGGACGCCTCGGTGAAGTCCCTGTCCGAGGTCCCGATGCGCAGAGGGCTCACCTCTTCGGGCGTCACCCCGGCGCGCGGGTACGAACCCAGGAACCGCACATTCGGGCAGATCCGCTTCAGCCCCATCAGCGCTTCGCCGACGCGGCGGTCCGCGATGTGCCCCTCCGCGTCCACGGCGAAGCAGTAGTTCCCGATGCCTTCCCCGGTGGGGCGGGACTGGATCAGCATCAGGTTGACTCCGCGGACGGCGAACTCCTGGAGCAGTTCGAGGAGGGCTCCGGGGCGGTCGTCGCCGAGCCAGATGACCACGGAGGTCTTGTCGGCCCCCGTGGGCGCCGAGGGCCTGGCCGGACGCCCCACCAGCACGAAGCGGGTCTGCGCGTTCTCGGCATCGTGGATCTCCGTCACCAGCGGCACCAGCCCGTAGGTCGCCGCGGCGAACTCACCGGCGAAGGCGGCGTCGTAGCGCCCTTCCTGGACCAGCCGGGCGCCATCGGCGTTCGAGGCCGCCGACTCCCACACCGCGTTGGGCAGGTTCGCCGCCATCCAGTTGCGCACCTGAGGCTGCGCGGCCGGGTGGGCGGTGACGGTCTTGATGTCCGACAGGCCGGTGCCGGGGTGAACCAGCAGCGCGAAGGTGATGGAGAGCAGCACCTCGCGGTAGATCATCAGAGGGGCGCCCTTGGTCAGCTCGTCGAGCGTCGCGCTGATCCCGCCCTCCAAGGAGTTCTCGATGGGGACGAGCGCTGCGGCGGCCTCCCCGCCACGCACCGCGTCCAACGCGGCCGGCACCGAGACCATCGGGACGAGTTCGCGGGTGGCGGCTTCGGGGAGGGTGCGGAGGGCGACCTCGGTGAAGGTGCCTTCGGGACCGAGATAGGCGTAGCGCGTGGCTGACATACGGTCACCCTAATGGGCTGACCGAGAGCTCCGGAGCCTTATGCCCATGCACGGTCAGGGTGTGTGACACACGTGCGCTGTCGCACGGGCGGGTGTCCCGCACGTGCTGACGGACACGCCTCCCGGTGTCCCGCGCGTGTGCTGACGGACGAGTCCTCGGTGGCTCAGCCCTCAAGCAGCCGCTGCCCCACGTACTCCCCGGCTGCCGCACCCCCGGGCACGGCGAAGAGACCGCTCGCCTCGTGCCGGATGAACGGGGAGAGCGCGTCTCCGCGGTCGAGTTTGCGCTGGACCGGGATGAAGCCCTTGAACGGATCGGCCTGCCAGCAGATGAAGAGGAGCCCGGCGTCCGGGGTGCCGTCCTCCGAGATGCCGTCGTGGTACGAGAACGGGCGGCGCAGCATCGCGGCGCCACCGTTCTTCTCGGGCGAGGAGATCCGGGCGTGTGCGTTGCTGGGGATCATCAGTTTGCCGTCGGGTCCTGTCCTGTCCAGGTCCATGGCGGTGTCCTCGGAGCCGCCGCTGAGGGGGGCGCCGTCCGCCTTGCTCCGGCCGATGACCTGTTCCTGCCGTTCGACCGTGAGTTGCTCCCAGTCGTCCAGCAGCATCCTGATCCGCCGCACGACGGCGTACGAGCCGCCCGCCATCCATGCGTGGTCCGGCGAACCACCGGACGGCACGAAGACCCGTTCTTCGAAGTCGCTCTCGGCCGGTTTCGGGTTGTTGGTGCCGTCGACCTGGCCCATGAGGTTGCGCGTGGTCATCGGCCGGCCGGTTGTTCCCGGTGTCCGGTTGAAGCCGTTCATCTGCCACCTCACCCGGGCCGCGGAGCCGGCTTCCTTCTGCAGGGCGCGCAGCGCGTGGAAGGCGACGAGTGCGTCGTCCGCGCCGATCTGGATCCAGAGGTCACCGTCGGAGCGCCTGGCGTCGAGGTGGTCGGAGGAGAACGACGGCAGCGGATCCAGGACGGCCGGCCGGTGGCCGGTCATGCCGGTGCGGTCGAAGAAGGTACGCCCGAATCCGAAGGTGACCGTCAGGGACGACGGCCCGGCGTCCAGGGCCACCCCGGTGTCGTGTCCTCGGCCGGTGTCCGCCGGCTCACCGGCCATCAGCCGTTGTGCCACCGCCGACCAGCGACGCATCAGAGCCGCTGCCTCCTTGCGCCCGGCGCCGGGCGCGAGGTCGAAGGCGATCAGGTGCCCGCGGGCCTGAAGCGGGGTGGTGATGCCCGCCTGATGTTTCCCGTGAAACATCGCCTCGGTCGAACCCACTGCGGTCAGCGGCGTCGGCGTCTCCCCGCGCGTCGCTGCATAGCCACCCGCGCCGCCCGCCGCGCCCAGGACGAGTCCTGCCGCGCCGGCCGCTCCCGCGCCACCGATCAGCCTCCGCCGGGAGACTCCGGAGGAGGCGGCCGGAGGGGATGTGTCGCGGCTGGCGGCGCCGGTGCCGTTCTGCCCGGGGTGGTTCCTCTTCGTGCTCAACCTGCTCAGCCGATCTTCACGTTCTTGTCGATGGTTGTCTGGTCGATGTCCGACGTACGCACCGTCACGGCGACCTTCCAGTCGCCCGCCATCGGGATCTGTACGCCGCTCGCGGTCCAGTGCCCGACGGTCAGGCGTTCGGGGACCACCGGCAGCGGACCGATGTCCTTCGACTCCAGGGTGAAGGCGATCCTCACCTCGGGGACGTCCATCGGGCGTCCGCCAGGACCGTCGATCCAGAGGTGCACGTTGTTCGAGCCGGTGCCGCCGGGCGAGAGGTCCAGGCGCACCGTGCCCGCGCCGTTCTGCCCGCCGGTGTCGAAGGGCAGGCTCAGATTCACCTGTCCGCCGGTCACCGGTGCGGCCGCCTCAGTGGTGCTTCCCCGGGCGGCTTCCTCCTCCGTGCGGCCGGGCTCGGTGGCCGTCAGGATCGTCGTGACCACGAGAAGCACCACGGCGACAGCCGTCTCCACCATCACGGACCGCCGCAGCCCGGAGCGGTCCGGATCGGCGTCGCGGGCGCGCTTCTCCTTCGTCGCCGTCAGAGCGGCGCGCTGCCGGGAGAGCTGGGCGGCGCGCTCCGGAGCGATCTCGTCGTCCGGCCCGGATGAGGCCGGAGAGTCCGACACCGTGAGCCCCTCCGTGACAGCCCGCTCCGTCGAGCCCACCGCCACCGGTACGGCTGGCTCCGTCGGCTTCGCCGATACGGCCGGTTCCGTCGAGCCGACCGGCTCAGCCGCTCCGGTCGAGCCGACCGGCTCAGCCGGTTCCGTCGCCCCCTGCGAAGCAGCCGACGCGGCGGGTGACTCCGAGACGGCCGTACGGGCGTCATCAGCGGAGCCGGAGCGCTCGGTCAGCCGCCCCGTCCAACGCCGCGACACCCACGCGACACCGAGGAGCACGGCGACGAGCGCCACCTTGACGAGCAGCAGCTGACCGTAACGGGTGCCGGTCAGCGCGGACCATGAACCGACCTGTCGCCAGGACTGGTAGAGACCGGTCGCGGCGAGGACGACCACGCTGCCGAACGCCAGGCGGGAGAACCGCCGCACCGCGGCGCTCGTGATGTCCGGTGTCCGGTACAGGGCGACCAGCAGTGCGGCCAGCCCGCCCAGCCAGCCGGCGACGGCCAGCAGGTGGAGCACGTCGACCGGCATGGCGATGCCCGGCTGGATCCCCGTCGAGGCGTGCTCGGCGAGGGCCCACGTACCGGCGATCCCCGTGGCGATGACCGCACCGCCTGTCGCGAGCCCGAAGGTGAGGTCCTGCTTCTCCTTCTCGTCCTCGCGCTTGGCGTACGCCCCGAACAGCACGGCGATGAACAGCGCTGAGGCGCCGAGGAGCAGCAGTCGGGAGACCAGGGCCGCCCCCGGCTTGGTGTCCAGGACGGCTTGGAGGCCCGCGAGGTCGAAGGCATCCGCGAGCTCGCCGGAGCCGGTGTACGGGCTGCGCAGGAACAGCATGGCCAGGGTGGCCGCGGTGAGCGTGACCCAGCCGCGCACGACGAGCCGTTGCAGCGGACGTGCGCCCGCTCCCCGCTGCCAGCAGGCGAGCACGAAGGCCGATCCGCCCGCGAGCACTACGAATCCGGCGTACGCGGCGTAACGCGCGATGCCGTAGAGCGCGCCCACGAGGCCGCCGCCGGCTCCGGCGGACGGCAGCGACACGGTGGTCTCGGAGGGGGCACCGACGGAGAAGGTGAAGGCTCCCGAGACCGGATGGCTGTCGGCGGACACGGCCTGCCAGGCGACGGTGTACGTGCCGTCGGGCAGACCGCTGTGGAGCTCGACGCCGTACCGCACGGCGCCCCCGCCCGTCAGATCGCGGGGTGCGCCGGTGTCGGCGCGCTTCCCGCTCGGGTCCAGGACCCGGATCGAGTCGTCGTCCATGGCGATCTGCTCGGAGAAGGTGAGTGTGACCTCCTCGGGGGCGGTGGCGACCACCGCCCCGTCCTGCGGGTCGCTCCCCGTGAGAGCGGCGTGCGCGGACGCGGGGCTCGCGCCTGCCAGCACCAGGCCGAACAGCATGCCGGTCAGCGTGGCGAGGAGCGCGACCGCGGCGAGCGGCCGTCGTGTCGGGGAGGGCCCGGAGTGCGGGGCGGTGGCTGTCATGGTGTGTCAGTACCTCACTGCTTCTTCGGGTCGTAGGTGGTCTCCTTCACGGGGATGTCGACCGTGATGGGATCGGCCTTCTCGAAGTGCAGTTCCACGGAGACCGTCTCTCCCCGCTTGGGCTGCTGCTTCAGGTCGGTGAACATGATGTGGTTGCCACCGCGTTCGAGATCGAGCTCACCGCCGGCGGGCACCTCGAACGACGAGACCATCCGCATCGTCCGGTCCTTCGTCTCGTGGATGGAGACGTGGTCGGAGAGGGAACTGGTGACCGACGTGAGCCGGTCGGTGGTGTCGCCGCTGTTCTTCACGAGGAGGAAGCCGGCCGCCATGTCGCTGACGGGCTGAGGCATGAAGGCCCCGGTCACCTCCAGCTGCGGCACACTGTCCGAGGAGCACGCCGTCAGCGCCAGCCCGGTGGTCAGGGCCAGGGCGCCGACGACGGTCGTGCGACGGTTCACGGGGTCTCCCCCTTGACGAGCTCGGGGAGATCCTCGGTGTAGTCCTCGGCCGTGGTGTCCTCGCCGTAGAGCACGTACCCCTTGTCGGTCTTCGGGGAGAAGGCGATGACCTGGGCGCCGTGCATCGAGACGACCGTGCCGTCCTTCTCCTTCTTCGGCGGGTCGATGCCGATGCCGATCTGCCGTGCCCCCGCCTGGATGGCCGGGAAGTCACCCGTGAGTCCGGTGAAGGCGGGATCCTGGGCCTTGAGCCAGCTGCCCAGGGACGCGGGAGTGTCCCGTTCCGGGTCGGTCGTGACGAAGATGACCTGGAGTCTGTCCTGGTCGGCCTTGGGCAGCGTCCTCTTGGCGACGGCGATGTTGCTCATCGTCAGCGGGCAGACGTCGGGGCAGTTGGTGTAGCCGAAGTAGATGAGCGTCGGCTTGCCCTTGGTCCGCTCGCGCAGGTCGTACGTCTTTCCGTGCGTGTCGGTGAGGACGAGGTCGGGTTTGGTGAACGGCTGGTCGAGCACCGTCGCGGGCTGCGACGCCGTCTTGGAGGAGACCTCGGCCACCGAACTGTCCGACGAGTCCCCGCCGCTGCCGCAGGCCGACAGGGTCAGTGCGGCCACGGCGGCGAACGCCGCGGCCAGCACCGTCTTCTTGCTGTGCATGGAGCTGATTCCTGATCTGTGAATGACGAGTGGTGGAACCGGCTGATCAGGCGTTGCGGCGACGGCCGGCGAGGACGCCGAAGGCGACCCCGGCGACCCCGACGACGATGCCGACGACGCCCAGGACGCGGGCGGTGCTGTCGGTGCCCGACGTGGACGTGTCGTCCGAGGACGCCGTCGTCTCCTTCGCGTCCTCCGCCTCGCCGCCCTTGTCATCGGCGGCGGCGCCGTGGGCGTCGCCCTTCGGGGCGGTCAGCGCGAGGACGGGAGCAGGGCTCTCGGGCTCTTCGCCGCCCTCGGTGGGCTCCTCGATCCAGCGGACGACTTCCTTGTTGCTGTACGTCTGGAGGGCCTTGAAGACGAGCTGGTCCGCGTCCTCGGGCAGCTGCCCGACCGAGAGCGGGAACTGCTGGAAGAAACCGGGTGCGATACCGCTTCCGTCCGCGGTCCAGGTCACCTTGGAGACCGCCTCGTTGATCTTCTTGCCGTGCACCTCGAGCGGCTTCGCCAGCTTGCTCTTGGTGACGTCGATCTTCCAGCCGGCCACCGGCTGCGGGCTGACGGAGGCCAGCGGGTGGTCCGTCGGGAAGTTGATCTCGAGCTTGACCGTGGAGGCGTTGTCGCGCTCGTTGGGCACCTTGAAGTTGACGGTGGCGTAGCCGCCCTTGGCGGCCTCACCCTGCGGCTGCACGCTGACGTGCGCGGAGGCGGTGCCCGCGAGCAGCAGCACGGTGGACGCGGCGACGCCGCCGGCGAGGGCGATGCGGGAAACGTTCATGAAGGGAATCACTCCACAGGCACGAGGGAAGGGTGGTCCGGCGCGCGGAGGCGCGCGACGGCATCACGACCACCTCGTCACCGGTCCCGGCGGAGGGGTCGTGTCAGGCTGCGCGTACGTATACGGGCGGCGGCCCGCGCCTGATCACCATGTGCTGCAGAACATCGCCGGTGGCCGGTGCGGGAGCGTCGGCAGGGCTGCCGACTGTGCGCGGTCCGGTCGTGGGCTGCCCCGGAAGTCCCGCCCGCAGGGCGCGTACGAGAGCCATCGCCGCTCGCAGCGCGCGCAGCCGGGCCCCGGCAGCCAGCTGTCGGCCCCCCTGAGCGGAGAGCCTTGCCAGCCGGAACAGCGCGATCTCGCCGCGGCGCAGCAGCCAGCCGGTGGCGAGCGCGGCGAGCAGGTGCCCCAGGAACATGGGCAGGCCGGGCAGGCCGGACATCACCGTGGCGAGGACCGTGGGGTCACCGGCGGCGTCAGGCGCGGCGGACGCCAGATGTGTGTGTCCCTGGACCACCGTCGCCGGGTCCAGGCCCGCGGTGGTCACGATGCGATGGGCCTCGCCGGCGCTGAGCTGCGCCGGTCCGGCACCGCACACCAGTCCGGCGGCGAAACGGATCAGCGAGTCGTCACCGGTTCCCGCCGAGGCGGCCGGCGCGTGCTGCCCGAGTCCGAAGAGGACGTGCAGGGCGACCTGCCCGGCCGCGAGGGCCGCGGTGATCGACAGAAGGGTCCGCTCACGTCCGGCGAGCGCCAGGGCGACGGCGAACACTCCGGCGAAGCCGGCGGAAAGGCTCCACCCGGTCACGCTCACACCTGCGGCGAGGCCATGTCCGAACGCGGCGAGCACGACACAGACCGCGGTGAACACCGCGGTCCTCAAAAGCCGCATACCGGCTCCGGCGCGTGCTATGGGCATAGACATGGCCGGGACATCATCCCACTGGGCCCCCGGTCCGCGTACGGCAGGTCCGTAAGGTCGGCATCCGTCCCCTTCAGGGGGTGATCAGGTGGTGTTGCACCTGTTCATGGGCGCTCCGAGGCCCTGATCCGGGCCTGTCATACACCGGCGAACGGAATATACGCATCCGCCGAATGAGCGCTGTCACAGCGGATTCGTGCTTACGAAGGGCTTATCGCGGCAATACGTAACGGTATGTCGAGCCGCAGCCAGGAGGCTGGAGCATGAGCATGTGGTGGTCACTCCATTTGCGGCGCGAAGCTGCGAGCGTCCCGCTCGCCCGTCGTTTCCTCCTCGGGACCATGGAGACCGCCGGGGTGGACCCGGACATCTCCTACGACCTCTCGGTCGCACTCAGCGAAGCCTGCGCGAACGCCGTCGAACACGGCGGTGATCTGCGGGAGGCGGGCAGTACCGGGGGCCCGGGTCCCGCCTGCGCCGGTGACGAGCGGTCCCGGCACGCCTGCGGGCAGTACCGGGTCACCGCGTACCTGGACGGCGAGAAATGCCGTATCGAAGTCGCCGACTCGGGGCCCGGCTTCCCCGCTCCGTGCGCGTCCCGCGGTGCCGCGCCGCGACCGGCCGGGTCTTCACCGGATCCGGTCCCGTACGCCGTCCCTCAGGCGGGCGACCCTGCGCACGGGCGCACCGCGGTCCATCCGCCGGCCACGGCTGAGAGCGGCCGCGGGCTCTGTCTGATCGAGGAGCTCGCCGATCACGTCCACTTCGGCAACCGGCCGGGGCGCGGCGCGGTGGTGAGCTTCGACAAGGTCCTGAAGTGGCGGGAGGGCGCCCTGCTCATGGTTTCCTGAGCGGGGCGCCCTCCAGCGCGAGTACGCGGCCGGCCGCGTGAGGCGTGTCAGCCCTTGAGGCGAGCCATCCAGGCCTCGACGTCGTCGGACCGGCGCGGCAGTGCGGCGGACAGGTTCCGGTTGCCGTCCTCGGTGACGAGGATGTCGTCCTCGATCCGGACGCCGATCCCCCGGTACTCCTCGGGCACGGTCAGGTCGTCGGCCTGGAAGTACAGCCCGGGCTCGACGGTGAGGCAGACCCCCGGCTCCAGGACGCCGTCGACATACGACTCCGTGCGGGCGACGGCGCAGTCGTGGACGTCCATGCCCAGCATGTGGCCGGTGCCGTGCAGCGTCCAGCGGCGCTGGAGGCCCAGCTCGAGGACCTTCTCCACGGTCAGGTCGCCCAGGAGGCCCCACTCGACCAGCTTCTCGGTGAGGACCCGCTGCGCGGCGTCGTGGAAGTCGCGGAAGGCGGCGCCCGGCTTCACAGCCGCGATGCCCGCCTCCTGGGCCTCGTACACCGCGTCGTAGATCTTCCGCTGGAGCGGTGAGAACGTGCCGTTGACGGGCAGCGTCCGGGTCACGTCGGCGGTGTAGAGCTCGGTCGTCTCGACGCCCGCGTCGAGCAGGAGGAGCTCACCGGAGCGGACGGGGCCGTCGTTGCGGACCCAGTGCAGCGTGGTGGCGTGCGGGCCGGCCGCGCAGATCGAGCCGTAGCCGATGTCGTTGCCGTCGACGCGGGCACGCAGGAAGAAGGTGCCCTCGATGTAGCGCTCGCTCGTGGCCTCGGCCCTGTCGAGGACCTTGACGACGTCCTCGAACCCGCGCGCCGTGGCGTCACAGGCCTTCTGCAGTTCGGCGATCTCGAAGGCGTCCTTGACCAGGCGGGCCTCGGAGAGGAAGACGCGCAGCTCTTCGTCGCGCTCCGCGGTGACCTTGTCGGTGAGGGCGGCCTCGATGCCCGCGTCGTGTCCGCGGACGTTGCGCACCGGGCCGGTGGCCGCGGCCAGCGCGGCCGGGAGCTCGCGGACGTCCTTCGCCGGGATGCCGAGCAGCTGCTCGGCCTCGGTCAGGGAGTTGCGGCGGCCGACCCAGAGCTCGCCCTGGCCGTCGAGCCAGAACTCGCCGTTCTCACGGTCGGAGCGCGGCAGCAGGTAGACCGTCGCCTCGTGTCCGCCCTCGGCCGGCTCGAGCACCAGAACGCCGTCCTGGGTCAGGTCGCCGGTGAGGTACGCGTACTCGGTGGAGGCACGGAAGGCGTACTCGGTGTCATTGGAGCGGGTCTTCAGGTTGCCCGCGGGGATGACCAGCCGCTCACCGGGGAAGCGCGCGGAGAGCGCGGCGCGGCGGGCGGCGGTGTACGAGGCCTGGGCGATCGGCTCCAGGTCGTGCAGCTCCGTATCGGCCCAGCCCGACTTCATGTTCTCGGCGAGCTCATCGGAGATGCCCGGGTACAGGCCGTTCTTCCGCTGCTTGATCGGCTCTGCTTCTGCTGTTTCCGGGGTCTCCGGGGCGAGCTCCTCAGACACGTTATGTCCTCCTTGTACGACACTGGACCCCCTTCATCGTACGGGCGTGCGGAAGGGGGCCCGGTGCCGGAAGACCTCTTACCGCTCCGGGGCCGCTCCCGGCGGCACGCACGAGCCCTCAGTCGAAGCGCGCGGCCAGCAGGGCGACGTCCTCGCCGGTGCCACGGTCCGCGCCCTCGGGCAGGACGGCGCGCAGGACGTGGTCCGCCACCGCCCCGGGGTCCTGGCGCAGTGCCTTCGGCACACCCGCCGCCGCCGAGTGCAGTCGTGCGAAGGCCCGGTCGGTGGTGGCCCCCGTGCGGCGCAGCAGCCCGTCGGTGTAGAAGAGCACCGTCTCGCCCGAGCGGGGCGTGAACTCCACGCTCGGCGCCTCCCAGCACGAGAGCATGCCCAGGGGTGCGGAAAGGGTCGTCTCGACGAACTCGGTGCGCCACTCGCCGGTCACCAGCGGTGGCGTGTGCCCGGCGCCGGCGAGCACGACCGTGCGCCGGCCGGGTTCGCAGTACGCGTAGAGGGCGGTCGCCGCACGGCCCGGTTCGGTCAGCCGCAGCAGCAGTTCGAGATCGGAGAGGACGGCGACGGGGTCCTCTCCCTCCAGCACGGCGTACGCCCGCAGGCCGGCGCGCAGGCGGCCCATGGCGGCCAGCGCGGCCGGACCCGAGCCGCCCGCCGAGCCGACGGAGAGGCCGAGGGCGTGGTCGGGGAGGGGCAGCGCGTCGTACCAGTCGCCGCCACCGCCGGGTGCGGCCCGGTGGCGGGCGGCCAATCGCACCCCGGGAATCCGGGGGAGCCCGCCGGGGAGCAGCTCCTCGGCCATCGCCGCGGCGTCCGCCCTGGCGCGTTCCAGTTCGAGCAGGCGGGCCAGGTGTTCGGCGGCGTACCGGGCGTACACCCCGACGAGGTGGCGCTGCCGTTCCAGCGGCTCGGCCGGTTCGTCGTACAGCCATACGGCCGCACCCAGCCTGCCGGCGGTTCGGGCGGCGAGGGGCTGTGCGTAGCTCGCGGCGTACCCGAGCCGGGCGGCGACCTCTCGGCAGCGGGGGTCGAGGCCGGTGTCGGCAAGGATGTCGGGGCTGGCCAGGGGGACGTCCGTATCCGGCAGGCCGTCGAGGAAACGGCCGTATGCGGTAGCACTGCGGGGGACCG
This sequence comes from Streptomyces sp. ALB3, assembly GCF_044385685.1. Lineage (NCBI taxonomy): Bacteria > Bacillati > Actinomycetota > Actinomycetes > Kitasatosporales > Streptomycetaceae > Streptomyces > Streptomyces sp. ALB3. Next base: position 493,479 of record NZ_JBISCE010000046.1, read on the forward strand.
TCTCGATGGTTCCCAGCTCCGCGTGCGCCAGGCCGAGCCCGATCGTGCGGGACGGTCCGCCGGCCCCCGCGGGTTCGAGGACGAGAAGCCCCCGGCCTGCTCCCACCAGGGCCGCCCCGGCAGCCAGGAGTTCATGCAGGGCGCTGTCCAGAGTGCTGGTCCCCGCCAGCCGTTCGGTGAGTTCGTGCAGTGTGGTCAGGTCGGAGACCCAGCCGACCAGCCGGTCCTGGATGAGGGCTCCCGGCGCGGACGGCAGACCTTCCGCGGGTGCGGCAGTGTGCGTTGAAACGGGAACCATGGGGTCGATTCCAGCCACTTTCGGAAGGTGGGGGGCGCTCATGGCAGTCGGCTTTCCGACAGGTGTGTTATGTCGCATAGCATCGCAAACCCCCATGTCGCGCTGCGCCGCTATCGGGGCAACCACATGTACACGCACCCACATGTACACGCAGAAGTAAGGTGATGTCCAGCATTGTCCCTACGGCAATTATGGTGTCCGTGAGACAGTCAACTTGGCTGAAAAATGCACCCCCGGGCGGTTTTTTGCGATCGACTGGGTGCGCTCGACAGGGGCACCCTCGGGGTGAAATGCCGGAGGGAGCGTCATCCCGGGCATGCTGGGTACGTAATCGTCGATGGCCAGGGGCAGTTGTGACCGCCCCGGAACCCGACAGCGAGCCCGGGCGTCCTCACTGGTGACGGCCGCCCGCCGACCCCGGACGACGGGGTTGCACAAGGACGGCACGCGCGACGCGCACGCCGGCCGCGCGATGTATTCGACCGGACTCGGCTCGGTTCCACTCGGTTCGACTCGGCTCAGCTCCATTCTGTTCGGTTCCACTCTGCTCGGCTCGGCTCACGCTCGGCACCGACCACTCGTCCGTACCGCAGTCCCGATGAGCAAGCACGCACAGCGAAGAGACGCACACGTGTGTAACGCACACGTGTCGCGATGTGGACCTCGGCGTTCAACGGAAAGGAACGAGCGCTCATGCGCGAGATCCTCGGAAGGCGACGCAGGCACCGGCCACGGCGCAAGGAAAGCTCCGCCCAGCTCGACGCGGCGCTGATCTGTGCCACCGGTCGGAACTGGCCCGTGCTTCCCGGAGCAGGGCTCGCGACGGGAGCCGTACGCGGCGAACGCGGTCGCGGCTGCGCCTGTCCCGACCCCGAGTGCGCCGTACCCGGCGCACATCCCTTCGATCCCGGTCTCCTCGCGGCGACCACCGACGCGCGCATGGTGCGCTGGTGGTGGACCAATCGGCCCACCGCCCCCGTCGTCCTGGCCACCGGCGGCCAGGCACCCTGCGCGCTGAGTCTGCCGGCCGTGGCCGGCGCCCGGGCGCTGACCGCGCTCGACGGCATGGGCGTGCGGCTCGGCCCCGTGGTGGCGACCCCCACCAGGTGGTCGCTGCTGGTCGCCCCGTACACCCTCGAACGGCTGGGCGAACTGCTGCACGCCAAGGACCGGGTGCCCAGTTCGCTGCGGTTCCACGGGGAGGGCGGTTACCTCATCCTGCCTCCGTCGGAGGTGGGTGCGGGACAGGTGCGATGGGAGCGTCCGCCCGCGGCGGGGGATGCCGCCCCCTGGCTCCCGGACGTCGAGGCGGTCCTGGACGCGCTCGTCGAGGCGAGCAACAGTGCTCCGGACGGCGGTAGCCGGCTCGCGTACTGAGCGGCCGGCGGGGCACCGACGCGGGAACCGCGGGCGGCTCACTCGTGCAAGGTGTGCGGCCGCCCGGTTCCGCGTGAACGGGCGGGCGGACGCGCAGGGCGCCCCAAGGTCGTCTCCCCTGCTGGTGAGGCGCGCAGGCGACGCCGCTCGGGACGAACGTCCGCCAGGGGCTCCGGGGCCGTCCCCGCTCGCGAGAGCATCAGTGCTTTTCTGTCCGAAAGCGAACGCCCGGCGGTTCGTGGCCCACGCCGCTCCGGCGAGGGACGCGATCGACTCGCAGTCAGGGCCTGGCGCAGCGCACGGATGTGCCGGGAGGATGCGCGAAGTCGGGAGGCGGACGGGGTCCCAGGGCAGTCGTCGCAGGCGGTCCGTGCGCGGAGTGCTCCGGAGTGCGCCCCGGAGGCCCGGACCCGGAAACGAAGACGCCCGGCCGCTGGCGACGGGGGATGCACCAGCGACCGGACTTCCAGAACCGTAACAAGAGATCTGCTGTGAGCAAATTCGATCTCGCCTATTCGGACAGCTATTTACCGACGGGTACGGGGAGTTGTGACGGGAGTCACCACCGCGTACCCGACGGTCGTGACTGTCAGCTGAGCGTCACCTGGCGGTTGGTGAGCCCGCCGCGCGCCCGGCGTTCCTCGGCCGTCAGAGGAGCGTCCGAGGCGAGGGCTTCGAGGAGCCGCTCCGCGAACTGCGCCGCGGGCTTCTCGCACTCCTCGGCCCCCATCGCGCTCGGCAGGTCCCAGACCGGGACCATCAGGCCGTGGGCGCGGAACGACCCCACCAGGCGGGTCCCGTCGCCCAGGGAGGAAGTGCCCGCGGCGTGCAGCCGGGCCAAGGCGTCGAGGAGCTGCTCCTCGGGGTGCGGCATGACCCAGCGCAGGTGGTTCTTCTCCGGGGTCTCGCACCAGTAGGCCGCGTCCACGCCGGTCAGGCGCGTGGTGGGGATGGCTGCCGCGTTGGCGCGCTCGAGGGAGGCGGACACCTCCGCCGTGGCGTTCTCCGCGTCCGGGACCCAGAACTCGAACCCGGCGTGTACGACCGGCTCGAACGGTGCGTCCGCGGCGAGGACGTCCTGCAGCCTCGGCCCGTCGGCGGGCACGCGGCGGGCGGTGACCGGCGAACCGGGCGCGGCCTCCAGCGCACGCTGCAGGGTGTCCGCGAGATCGCGGCTGAGGTCACCGGACGAGGTGTCGTTCTGCAGGGCGAGCAGGACGGAGCCGTCATCACGGCGCAGTGCCGGCCATGCCATGGGCAGCACCGTCGCGAGCGACACGGACGGCACGCCCTCGGGAAGGCCGTCCTTCAGGGTCAGGGCGACGGTGGCGGCGGGGACCAGCTCGCGCAGCGCGATCCAGTCGCACTCCCCGGAGATTCCCTCGAAGGGACGCTGGACCAACTCGGTCACCGCGTGGGCGGCGGCGCGCCCGTGACACGCCTTGTAGCGGCGGCCCGAACCGCACGGGCAAGGCTCACGGGCCCCTACGACCGGGACTTCACCGTCCTTGAGCTGCGGCTTCCCGGCCTTGGACTGAGGGCGCTTCTTGGCCATGGTGGGCGATCTCCCGATTGCGACAGTGCGGTCTCGGGCGCGAGCCTAGCCGTCCCGGCCGTTGCCGGGGCACACCTGCCAGCACCCCCCGCGGCCCGCTCCGCCCTGCCGAGCGCCGGGCCGCTCTCAGCCCGCGTCGTCGAGAGCCTCGAGGGCTTCGACGAGGTCCAGCCCATCGAGTGAGCCGAAACCGCCAATTCGTTTCAGCCCGTCCAGGCCCGCCGGAGCGGCACGCTCGCGCCGTGCGGACTTCGCGGGGCCGCACGGCGTCGCCGTCATGAAGCCGCCGTCCTTGTGCTCCGCGGAGACCAGGGCCCAGACGGTGACCTCGCCGACGGTGTCGTCCCGTACGCCCCATTCCTGGGCCAGGGCACTGATGATGTTGAGTCCGCGCCCTCCGCGTGCGGTGACCGAGGGGGTGGCCGGGACCGGCCTGGTCGGCCCGCCGCCGTCCGTCACCTCGACGGTGAGGTCACCCCGTCCGTCCACACGCCACGCGGCACGGATGTCGCCGTCCCCCACATCGGACTGCTGTCCCAGCGGTCTGCCGTGCCTGCAGGCATTGCTGAGAAGTTCGGACAGGATCAGTACAGCGTCGTCGACCACGGTGTCCGAGACCCCGTTGCTGCGCAGTTGCTCGCGCATACGGTGCCGCGCCTGCCCCACGCCCGCAGGGCCATGGGGTACAGCCATGCTCGACGACGTGGGCACTTCTTGTGCCACCACAAACGCCACCCCCGAGACCTCCTTCGCCCCACGCCACGGATTGGATGCCCCCCTGGGCTGCGCCGGAAACCGGCCAAAGCCCTGTCAGTGATGCACTCGTAACGATCGATTGCGGAGTGAATGCGCCGGTGCACCCCCCGTAACTGATATTAAGAACGGCCAAGTTGCGACAGGACCTGTTTGGGGCGGTTCGTGATAATTGCTTCCACTCCCAGGCGCACGCAGAGCTCGACGTCCTCCGGCTCGTTCACCGTCCAGACGTGCACCCGGTGCCCCGCCCTGTGCAACCGCTCGATGTACGCGGGGTGATTGCGTACGATCCGCATCCCCGGTCCGGCGATCCGGGCTCCGGCGGGAAGCCGCCCGTCGCGCAGCCGGGGCGAGACGAACTGCATCAGGAAGACGGTGGGCAGGGTGGGGGCCGCGGCCCGGACGCGGTAGAGGGACCTCGCGGAGAAGCTCATGACGCGTACCGGGGAGGGGCCGTCCGCCGGGGGTGCGTCCAGGCCGAACCGCTTGAGCAGGTGGAGCAGCCGTTCCTCGACCTGGCCGGCCCAGCGCGTGGGATGTTTGGTCTCGATGGCCAGCTGGAGCGGCCGCCCGCCCGCCCGGACCTCGTGCGCGAGTTCGAGGAGCCGTTCCAGGGTGAGGACGGAAGTGAGCTCGCCCGGCACCGGGTCCCAGTCCGGGGACTCCTCGTGGTCCTTCCAGGAACCGAAGTCGAGGGCGGCGAGGTCGGCCAGTTCCAGGGCGGAGACGGCTCCCCGGCCGTTGGACGTGCGGTTCACCCTCCGGTCGTGCACACAGACGAGCTGTCCGTCCGCGGTGAGGCGTACATCGCACTCCAGGGCGTCCGCCCCGTCCTCAATGGCCTTCCGGTAAGCGGCCAGGGTGTGCTCGGGTGCGTCGTCCGAGGCTCCGCGGTGGGCGATGACCTGGATGGGAGGCTGGTGTGAGGGTAGGCGTGCGTGGGTCACCGCGACATCGTGTCACCGGGACGCGTCGGGTGCGGACATCTTGTTGCGTAAGACCTTTTTGCCTGATGTAAAGATTGGCGTGCGGATGCACAGGTCCTGCTTACAGTGGCCTGACGTGCTGTGGGAAAAGCTGACCGCAGACACGTGCACAGCGGATCTCTTGCCGAATGCCGAGTGGAACCGAGGAGTAAAGAGCTGTGAGCACCGAGAACGAGGGCAACGAGGGCAACGCGGTTCCGTCCGTACCGTCTGTTCCGTCCGCACCTCCCGTGCCGGCTGCCGCTCCTGAGAGCACCCCGCAGGGAGGCCACCCCGCGCCGGAGGTCCCGCCTGCCGCTCCAGCGGACGCGCCGACGGCCCACCTTCCGTCCGCGACGCATCAGCAAGGCACCGAGCCGTCCGCCCCCGGGTACGACCGGCATCCGTACGCGCCGCCGTCGCCGCAGCAGCCTCCGGCCGGTTCGGCCGCCTGGCCGCCGCCCCCTCCCGCCATTCCCTCGTACGCCGACGGCGGCAGCCCCCCGGCCTGGGGAGCTCCGGCGCCCACCGAACCCGAGCGCCCGCGCAAGCGAGGCGCACGCGGTCTGGTCGCCGCCGTGGCGGTGGCCGCACTGGTCGCGGGCGGCGTCGGCGGAGCCCTCGGCTACTGGGCCGCCGACAGCAACGACTTCGGCTCCTCCTCCGGGTCGACCACGGTCGCCGCCTCCAACAGCCCCAAGGACTTCAAGCGCGAGGCGGGCACGGTCGCGGGTGTGGCGGCGAGCGCGCTGCCCAGCGTGGTCACCATCGACGCGCAGTCCGGGGACGGCGAGGGCGGCACGGGCACCGGCTTCGTGTACGACAAGGAGGGCCACATCCTCACGAACAACCACGTGGTGGCCTCCGCAGCGGACAGCGGCCAGCTGACGGCGACGTTCTCCAACGGCAAGAAGTACGACGCCGAGGTGGTCGGCCGCGCCCAGGGCTACGACGTGGCCGTGCTGAAACTGAAGAACGCGCCGGACGGACTGACACCGCTCGCGCTCGGAGACTCCGACAAGGTCGCGGTGGGCGACTCCACCATCGCGATCGGCGCGCCGTTCGGTCTCTCCAACACGGTCACCACCGGCATCATCAGCGCGAAGGACCGCCCGGTCGCCTCGGGTGACGGCTCCAGCAACAAGAACTCGTACATGAGCGCCCTGCAGACCGACGCCTCGATCAACCCGGGCAACTCGGGCGGACCGCTGCTCGACGCCGGCGGGGCGGTCATCGGTATCAACTCGGCCATCCAGTCCACCAGTGGTGGCGGCGTCGGCCAGTCCCAGGCCGGTTCCATCGGCCTCGGTTTCGCCATCCCGGTCAACCAGGCGAAGAACGTCGCCGAGCAGTTGATCAAGACGGGCCAGCCGGTCTACCCGGTGATCGGCGCGACCGTGACGATGGAGGAGAAGACAGGCGGCGCCGTCATCTCGGACAAGGGCGCGGACGGCACCCCGGCCGTCACCCCGGACGGCCCCGCGGCCAAGGCGGGCCTGAAGGCCGGTGACGTGATCACCAAGTTCGGCGACACGCCTGTCGAGAGCGGTCCGACGCTGATCGGCGAGATCTGGACCCACAAGCCGGGCGACAAGGTGACACTGACCTACACGCGCGACGGCAAGTCGGCGACGGCCGAACTGACCCTGGGCGAGCGCAAGGGCGACAGCTGACCGGCTAGGCTGTCCCACGCATCGAGCCGGCCCGGCCACCGGGCCCGGTGACGACGCGGGGTGGGTTGCCCGAGCGGCCTAAGGGAACGGTCTTGAAAACCGTCGTGGCGCGAGTCACCGTGGGTTCAAATCCCACACCCACCGCAGGTGAACGGCCCCTGACCAGTACGTATGGTCAGGGGCCGTTGCCATGCCTGGTCTCTGCCGGGCACCGCTGTTCCCCCTGGTTTTCCGCCCTATCGGGCACGGAAGGGGCACGCGGGTGGCACGGCCGTGCACTGCCTCGGAGCAGTCGGGAACTGCCCGCTACCGGCTGATCGGGATCTCGTAGACGATCTCGCAGTGCGCTGCGGGCACCACGATGTCCGCTGTCTCCACGGGACGGCCTTGGTCGCTGTAGTACGTCCGCCGGATGTGCGTCACGAGTGCGGCCTTCTGGATGCCGAGCAGCGACGCTTCCTCGGCGGTCGCCTGCCGCGGCTCCGGCTGCTCCACGGCATGGCTGACGGTGACTCCGATAGCGGCCATGCGGTTCACGACTCCTGCCCCGGCGTGTGGCCCTCCCTCGGGGAGGACGACGAGTGTGCCGGCGGTGAGGTCGTACGGCTCCCAACTCGTCGACAGCTGCACTGGCCTGCCGTCCGCGAGGAATTCGTACGTTGTCTTCACGCACAGCGCGCCTTCGGCCATCCCGAGCCGCGCAGCGATCTCCGCTGGGGCTGGCACTTTCGCGTCGGTCCGGCTCTCCCAGTCGCCCTGTCTGCCGAGCGCCTTCATGTCCTGGCGGAACGGAGCTCCGCCAGGCTGCTCGCGCGCTGTTGACCGGACGACCCGTACTCGCTGCCGGGTCTCGGCGACGTAGGTGCCTGATCCGGCGCGGCCTTCCAGTACGCCTTGGGAGATCAGCAGCTCCTGAGCCCGGCGCACCACGTTCTCGCCCACGCCGCACTCCTGGCCAATCTGTGCGCGGGAGGGGAGGCGGTCCCCCGGTTCCCAGACGTGCTCCGCGATGCGCCGCCGGAGTTCGTCGGCGATACGGAGATACGGCGGTTGCTCAGACATATGGAAAATCTAGTCCACTAGCTCTAATCTAGTTAACTAGCTTCACTGAAAGTGATCACTGGTGACGGAGGCTGCCCTGTGCCCGCTTCGGGAGTAACCGCGGCAGCCATCGCCGCCCGACTGTCCGCCATCGGGCTCTCTGCGCGCTTGGAGGAGCACACGCGGTTCACGACGGTCGAGGCGGAAGTACCGGACACGCTCTCCGCCGAGTCATGGCGAGAGGTCCTGGACGTGGTGGCTGAGGCCGATCGATTCGGACTCGTGGCCACCAGCTTGAACGGCCGCACCTTATGGGCGGCCGTACGCAAAGCGGTCCCCACGACCGGCGATGTCGGGGGACCGGGCTATCAGCGATAGGAGCTGAACAGCATGCTCAACCGTATCCGCCGTGCCGCCTCGCTCACCAGAGAGCGGTACTTCTCGAAGGGCCGGCACCGCCGCCCCTTAACGCCCTCCCGGCCGCTAGCCGCTCGCGCCTGCCTCGCACCGGCTGACGATTCGACCGTCACCCTGGGTCGGGCTCCGGCCGGCACGGTCCACCGCTACCCGCTGAGGGGTGAGGACGTCGCGCTTGTCCGTCCGTACCTGCTGGCGTGGGAAGAGCGAGTTCGGACGCGCACGGTGCTCGTCGCCCCACAACTCCCCGCCGATGCCTGGTCGGCCCTCGCAGGGGCCCACTGATGCCTCCTCGCCGACAACCGCACCCCACGGGCACAACTCCTGTCCCGTATCGCTCGATCGCGTGCTGGATCGGCACGCACCCCTCCTGCGTCGAGCCCTCCCCGTCTATGGCGCCGGCCGACGTACCGGTGATCTACGAGGTGTGTGACTGCCCGTGCCACTCGACCCCCGACCCGTCTGCGCCCGTGGAGGTGATGGCGTGAGGGACCGAGCCCCCGGCGGTGCGCTGGTTTCCCCCGTCGAGGTCACCGCGGCCACCGCGCAGCGCGGCGACATCATCCAGCTTGGCGGCCAGGCCTGCCGAGTGAGAGACCTCTTCCAGCTTCCTCAGGGGGCCAAGCAACTGGTCTTCGAGTCGGGCGAACTGCTGGCCATACACACGCGCACCCGGCTCATCGCCCTACGACTACTGAGAAGGCGGTGACCGGCTCCGTGCCTTCTCGTCATCACGACATCGCCGACGACCTACGCCACCAGATTACGACGGGCAGCATCAAGCCTGGCGAACGCCTCCCGTCGGAAGCTGGCCTGGCCACCCGATACAGGGTCAGTACGGTGACCCTGCGACGTGCTCTCGCCGTGCTCCAGGGCGAAGGACTCGTCGAGAAGATCCACGGCAAGGGAAACTACGTCCGTCACCCGCGCCGCAAGATCATGTACGTCGGCGGCTGGGGCACGCTGGATCCCTGGACCGCCGCTGAGCCAACGTGGCGCATCACGGTTCGCAGCAGCACGGTTCCGGCCTCCGCGTACCTGACGACGCTGCTGAAGGTGCCAACGGGCAGTCCCCTCGCGGAGTACTCCTGCCTAAGCCTCGAACAAGGCTCGCCGCACGGCCTGGCTCGTATCTATATCCCCCGCGACTTGGCCCCGGCCGGAGTGCTCGACGACGACTCCACGTGCTGGGAAGCGGTCACGAGATTCGCGGTCCTCAGCCCGTCGCCGGCCACCGTCAGGGAGACGGTCTGCGCCCGCACGCCCACCTTGGACGAAGCCTCGGCCCTCCGGATCGGATCTACCGCGGCAGTCCTCGCTATTACCCGTATCGCCACCGACCCCACCGGCCGCGTTCTCGAAGCTGCACTCCTGGCCTTCCCGGGAGATCGAGTGGACGCCCTTTTCACCGCCCACCATGTGCTCGACGAGAGAAAGATCCAAGGATGACAGCACCGAACGAACTGCGGCTTCTCCCGTGGTCGGGCCCGGAAGGCAAGCCCTGCTACCTGAGCACCGACGACCAGGGTGGCTACATGTCCCGCTTGGCGGACAACATTGAAGCGGCCCAACTCGAGACGGCGGCACTGCTGCTGGAGATGGCATCGCAAAGCCTCGACGACGAGGACGCGGAGCCGATTGAGCTTTGCCGCCTGGGCCACGACCTGGCCGGCGCCCTGAAGGACGTACTCCGCGTTGCAGTCAGCCGCGGTCATCTCCTGACAGCGGGCGAGCCCCGCCGAATCGATTGAGCCCAGGCAGACGACAGCCTCCCAGTACGCGGGGAGGGGAGCCCGAGCACAGAACCGGGGCTCCCCTCCCCGTTGTGCTGTGCCCGCACGGATTCGCAGGGCATGGGCTTGGGAATCACCGGTGAGCCAGCCTCGAGCGAACAGGTGGGCGGGAGCAACGGGGGGTCGGTGCCCTGGGGCAGTCTTGCTCAGGTCGAGGAGCGCGGCCAAGCCCTCAAGCGTGCTCGCTTCCCCCCACTCCACGCTCGGGCGGCTCCTCATTCGCGCCGACTCCCCCTCGGTGCACCTCCGCAGCCAGCATCCTGACCGCGAGAGGCATCGCGCGGGCGTTCACTAGAAACCTGAAGTCGACCATGCGAACTAGCGGCGCCACTTAAGGTTGCTTCAGAGCATCGGGCTCGCGAGTACTAGGGGAGAGCCGTGACTGACAGTTCAGAGACAGAGCAGGATTCCCTTTTCGAATCGGAAGCGGAGGACCTCACGTCCGATCAGAGTGACGCCTTGGATGTTTCAGTCGCAGAGCGCCGACTCGTAACCCAACCTTACGACCTGTCGCTCGCCACATTGGCGGAGGACATCAAACAAGGTCAACTTCTTCTGAGCATTCAGTATCAAAGGAAATATGTCTGGGATCGTTCGAAGGCAAGCAGGCTGATCGAAAGCTTTCTGCTGAATATCCCGGTTCCGGTCTGTTACTTCGCAGAGAACCCGGATGGCACCTACGAGGTGATCGATGGGCTGCAACGCATTCAAACCGTAAATGATTTCCTGGCCGATGAATTCTCGCTTCGAGGTATTTCTGTTCTTAAGGAACACGAAGGGCAGTGCTTCTCGGACCTTCCGCCTCGCGAACAGAGGCGTCTTACGAGTCGAACGGTCCGCTGTATTGTGATCACTGATGACTCTCACCCGGACATCAAGTTTGACGTCTTCGAGCGCCTAAATACCGGCTCCGCGATGCTAGGTGCGCAGGAACTCAGGAACTGCATTTACCGAGGAGGCTTCAACTCCTTCCTGAAGGAACTTGCGGCTGATTACTCATTTAACGAAATTCTGGGAGGCATTAAAAATAATCGCATGGATCATGAGGAACTTGCGCTTCGTTTTTTCGCTCTGCATGAGGAGCTTTCTGCCTATCGACCCCCCTTGCGGCAGTTCCTAAACTCCTATATGCGCAAGTATCGAGCCGATACCCCTTCCGATGAACATATGGCTGTTTTCACTGACACCTGCCGTGCTGTATTCGAGATCTTTGGGGCTGACGCTTTCAGGGTGCTTAGGGACGGAAAGCTTGGGGCTTTCAATAAGGCCCTCTATGACTCCATTGTGGTACCTCTCTCGTTTGCGGATCGAGATGCTGCCGTGGCTAAGGCAGAGGAGGTTCGAGCTCTTCGGGAGGAACTACTTCAAAATGAGGGATTCCAAACGGCTATCGGGCGTGCCACTGCCGATAGGACTAGGATGCATGGCCGAATTCGGATGTTCGCCGAAGGGCTTAATCGTCTAGAGGTTTCCTGTGTCTTGCCTCCTCTTCCCGAGCTGTAGTGGACTGCGGGAGAGGATGACTATGGAATCCCTGGCCGAATTCGAGGATAGCCTCAAGGAAGTGGAAACGCTTCTTGCGCTTAATCCGATGAAGTCCTTGGATAAGTCCGAGAAAGGTTCCTCTGCGACCGGTCGCGAGGCTGCGAACGCAATCACGAGGTCTTGCACCGTGATGCTGGTTTCGCATTTTGAGGGGTTCGTTAAGGCTGGACTAACGGAACTCATCGACGAGATTGGCCGCGCGAAGCCGCCCACCCGTCGTCTACCCGATGGTCTGCTAGAGCTGCACACGCGAGAGCGAATCCAGGAGATTTTTGGGACCGATGGACCTGACAGAATCACGCGGACTCGTCGACTCTTCATGACGTACGCGTCGCTATGGGAGGACGACAGGTCAATCAACCCGCGAGTCTTGTCGGCCAAGATCCTCGCCCGCCAATTCACAAGTGCCAAGCCAGAGGTGATCGCCCAGGTCTTCACCCTGCTGGGCGTAGGGGATGTATTGGACAGGCTGGATCGCCACGTCAACCAAGCGATTATTGATCGTGGAGAAAGCGGGACCAGTTTGAAAGTCGGCATAAAACTATTGGAGATCGTCGATCGTCGGAATAAAATCGCTCACGGGGATAAAAACGAAAAGCCGACGCCAGTCGAGGTCGAGAATTACATGACCTTCCTGCGGGACGTGGCTGACTGCCTGGCAGGCGTGCTGGACGCTCGCATTTCGCATTGTTGTTCGCTGCGATAGATGGTGAGTGAGGCTACCGGCAGAAGCAGAACTATCCGCCGTATCGCACTTTGAACCGGTGCACCGACGTCGTCCCGCTATGCAGCCCTGCTTTCATCCCGTCCGCCTTCGACCCACACTCCCTGGACCACGGCTGCTCGGCTCTGCCTGGGTCGAAGGTGGTCGGGATGGGAGCCCACCAGGCTCACCACGAATGCGCCGGCACCCGCGAACGGCGCCCCTCCCATCCCGGAGTCTGAGCGCCCCCGCCGGAGGCATGTCCTGGAGCCGCGGATAGCTTCTCTACTTCCACCCGTAGCACGCGCAGCGCGCTGCCGGGCGCGGTCAGCCGGGGCGGAGACAGGAGGCAGGCCGCGCCGCTGAGGCGGCGCGCGCCCGCGCCGTGCGCGGGCCTTGATGAAGTAGAGAAAGTCTTATCCCGCTGGGATGAGCTGCTTGCCGTCGTGGCTTCGCACGTGAGGGCCGTTGCCGTCCAGGGCGTCCAGGAGGCGGACCGCGTAGACCTCGGCCATGCGCTCGCTGACCTCGTCGGGCGTGAGCCAGGAGACGGCTGTCGACTCGCTTGATGTGCGCTCGGTGCCGCCGGAGGGCTTGCAGCGGAAGACCAGGGCGACGATGCCTCGGGTCGTGTTTTTGTAGACGCCGGTGAGCTGGTCCACCTCGACGTGGATGCCTGTCTCCTCCCAGACCTCGCGGGCAACGCCGGCCTCGGGTGTCTCGTTGAGTTCGAGGATGCCGCCGGGGAGCTCCCAGGTGCCGTTGTCGGCTCGGCGGATCGCCAGGAGACGGCCGTCCTCGCGCACCACTACTCCGGCTACGGACACGGAGTGCAGGGGAGTGGGTGCCGCTTCCTGTGATTGACTCATGTAGAGGAGCATAGGAGGCAGGGAAGGACTATGGGAACTGCGGCGGGAGGGGCCGGTTCCGGTCCTCGGTATGTGCAGATCGCTGATGACCTCGTGCAGCAGATCCGGGCGGGGGTTCTCAAGGCCGGCGACATGGTGCCGAGCGAATCCGAGCTGGTGGACCGCTACGGCGTCTCCGGCGGGACGATCCGCAAGGCCATGGTCGAGGTACGGGCGAGTGGGCTCGTCGAGACCAGGCATGGCAAGGGCTCGATCGTGAAAAATCGGCCCCCCGTGCGGCGCCGCTCCTCCGATCGGTTCCGGCGCTCGCTCCGGCAAGGTGGCCAGGCCGCCTACCTCGCGGAGTCCGCGCAGTCCGGCGCCACCGCGAAAGTCAGCGTCCTCTACATCGGTCCCATGGACGCGCCCGAGGATGCCGCCGAGCGTCTGGGCGTGCCCGCCGGTACGCAGGTGTTGGCCCGTCGGCGCCTCTACTTCCGTAACGGCACCCCGGTGGAGACCGCCTCGTCGTACCTGCCCTGGGACGTGGTGAAGGAGATCCCGGAGCTGTTCGCCGAGAACCCCGGGGGCGGCGGCATCTATGCCCGACTCGAAGACCACGGGCATGAGTTCGCGGAGTTCGTCGAGACGCTGCAAGCACGCCCGGCCTCGAAGTCGGAGGCGTCGGAACTGGCGCTCAGCCCTGGTGCGCCCGTGGTTCACCTGATCCGGGAGGCCCGTACGACCGCGGGTCGGGTGGTCGAGGTGTGCGACACGCTCATGGCCGCTGACCAGTTCGTTTTCGAGTATCGAATCCCTGCCGCCGACTGACGTCCGCTCAACTTCCCTCAACCCGTCGTGAGTTCTTCCTCGCGGCGGGTTGACTCATGTACAGGAGTCATGCACTCTTCTTCATGTCACTCATATACATGAGTGGCGAAGTTCAGCATCTATAGAGGAGTGATCTGCTGTGCGTCAGATTCCCGTCGACACCTCCAGCGCTGTCGTGATGGTCGCCAAGACTCCGCAGGTCAAGGTCCGTGACCGCCGCACCGGTGAGATCGCCACCGACATGGAGACCGGTGCTCAGCTCATGACCGTGGACGTGATGTTCGCGGCGAACGAGGAGGTGGAGATCCTGTCCGTCACCGTTCCGGAGCCCGGGATCACCGGTGAGCTGTCCATGGGTACGCCGGTCGCGCTCACTGGCCTGGTCGCTCGTCCGTGGGAGAACGACTTCAACGGCCAGCGGCGGCACGGCATCGCGTTCCGAGCGGTCGCGGTCACCTCGCTCGCCGATGTCACCGCCACAGGGTCGAAGGCGGCCTGATCATGACCGCCTTCACGGTCGCTCTGGTGCTGGTCGTCGCCGCTGCGGGTCTCCTGCGGTGGCGGCGGCCCGCCTGGTACTGGCTGGCCTTCGGGGTCACCCTGGCCACGCTGCGGGTCTTGGTCCGGTACCGCTCGGTCATGGACGCGTGCGGGTTGACCGTTCCGCCGGCGCGGTGGCGGTTATCTCTGGCTCGGGCCACCAACCGGCCGATACCCGAGCCCCGCCCACCGCGTATCCGGCGACTGCGGCCGACTCGCACCGGCCTGGTCCTCCGACTCAAGCTCCGTCCCGGCCAGGACGTCTTCGACATCGCTGCGGCCTCGGACCGGCTTCGGCACTCGTTCTCGATGTTCGGCGTGACCTCGCGTGAGGTGCGGTCAGGTGTCGTCGAGGTGCGGATGACCGGATACGACGTGCTCAAGCGGGTGCAGATGCCTGCTGAGACGGAGACTCGGGCGATGCGGGTACCGGTCGCCCTTCGGGAGGACGGGTCGGTGCACTACCGCGACTACCGAGCGATACCCCATGCCCTCACCCTCGGCGCCACGGAGTCCGGCAAGTCTGTCTACCAACGCAACCTGGTCGCCGGCCTTGCTCCTCTGGACGTCGCCCTCGTCGGCATCGACTGCAAGCAAGGGGTCGAACTCTTCCCGCTGGCACGCCGGTTCTCAGCGCTGGCCGACAGCCCGGACACCGCTGCCGAACTCCTCGATGCACTCGTGGCGCGGATGGCGGACGTCTACCGCCTCATCCGTACCCAGCAGCGCATCACCGTCGATGTGCCGGACGCGGAGATCGCTGCCGACATCTGGGACCTGCCTGATGAGCTTCGCCCGACCCCGGTCGTCGTCCTGGTCGACGAGGTGGCCGAACTCGCCCTGTACGCAACGAAGGAGGAGGAGAAGCGGCGGGACCGCATCATCACCGCCCTGGTCCGTCTCGCGCAGCTCGGCCGTGCCGCCGGTATCTACCTCGAAATCTGCGGACAGCGCTTCGGCTCCGAACTCGGCAAGGGCATCACCATGCTCCGCGCCCAACTCACCGGCCGCACCGCCCACC
This sequence comes from Streptomyces sp. ALB3, assembly GCF_044385685.1. Lineage (NCBI taxonomy): Bacteria > Bacillati > Actinomycetota > Actinomycetes > Kitasatosporales > Streptomycetaceae > Streptomyces > Streptomyces sp. ALB3. The sequence continues at coordinate 508,842 of NZ_JBISCE010000046.1, forward strand.
GTCTCAATGACGAGACCTCCGCCAACATGGCCTTCGGCGACATCGCCCCGGACGCGGTCCTCGCCGCCATCCAGATCCCCGCCGAACTGCGAGGCCTCGCCATCGCGGGGGACGCGTCCGGCGGTTGGCACCGCATCCGCGCTCCGCACACCTCGCTCCGCCAGGCCGTGAACCTCTGCAACCGGTACGCCGACAGGACCCCGGACCTGCCTGAGCTGGCCCCTTTCCGGCCGACCACCGGCACTGCCACCGAGCTCGTGCCATCGGCGAAGGCCTCTCCGGCCACTGCCTGATCTCTCCCCCACCCGGTAGGCGTGACCGTCTTCGCGCCGAGTCCCTACCACTGCCATGCCCAGAGAAGGGAGAACCGCCATGTGCCCCGACTGCGAGGACTTCGCCCGGACCGTGCTTCTGCTCGGCCAACTCGCCCTGTACGCCGACATGGCCGGCGCCGACCTCGACTTCGTGGACGTCGTCAGCCCGTCCCTCGCCGTGTCGCTGCCGGAGCCGCCGCCGGGCACGTTCCCGGACGACTCCGACCCCGCTGAGGACTCCTGATGGGCGCCCGGCACGGTCTCCGGATCGACGCGGTGTTGATCCAGGCGGTCATCGCCGGAGCTCTGTCCTTCGCCCACCTGCACGACCTCGCCGCCGCGGCCGGACAGGACGGCTGGAAGGCATGGGCCTACCCGGTCAGCGTCGACCTGCTCCTTGTCGCCGCCTGGCGTCGGCTGCGCAGCGAGGGTCCGTCCCGGTTGGCCTGGTGCTGGTTCCTGATCGCCCTGTTCGCCTCGCTCGGCGCCAACGTCGCCACCGCCGGGTTCCTGGACCTGGCCGACCCGCCGGCCCCGCTCCGGCTCGGCATCGCCGGATGGCCCGCACTCGCCTTCCTCGGTGGCACTCTCCTCGCCCACTCGTCGGGGAAGCCGGAGCCAGCTCCGCCAGCCGCCGCCACGGAGACGAAGGACGTCGAGCCAGCGCGTGTGCCTGACGCCACCCCGATCCCATCCCAGGCCGATGAGCCCCCTGCCACAAAGGCCCTCTCCTCGCCCCCGACCCCGTCCCCGGAGCCGCCCGTTCCCGCCGTGCTGATCGACCACGCCCGCAAGGTCGCCGACGAGTACCGCACCCGCACCGGATCACCGATCGACACCGACACCCTCCGCTCCCGCCTCGGCGTTCCGCCCCACCTCGCCGACGCTATCGCCGCCCGCCTCAGCTGACCGCGAAGGAGAACTGAGATGACCCACGATCCCGCCGACCTGACCGTGGCCGACTACCTCGACGGAGCGCGTGAGATGGCCGCAGCTGGACGTCCCTTCCTCGCTCACCTGCTCGCCGAGGAAGCCGCACGGCGCGTCGACGACCCGGCCACCGCCCGCAGCATCCGCACCCAGTACACCGACCCGACGACCGACAGGGGCTGACCGGCATGCCCGCCCGCGACAGCTTCCACTCCGTGATGCGTATCGGCCCCGTGCAGATCGGCACCCACCGCGACCGCACCGGCCGCACCGCCCACGCCGCCGTCTGCACTGCCGACCGCTGCGGCTGGTCCGCCGACTACTCCAGCCGGACCGCCGCCCAACTCGCCGCCCGTACCCACCGCTGCACCGTCCGTTAGGAGACAGCGTCCATGGACGTCCCCCTCTGGATCGCCCTGCTGGTCGTCGGCTACCTCGGCATCAAGCTCTTCCGTCCGCCGGTGTGGCTGATCTGCGTGCTCCTCCTCGGCGGCTACCTCCTCGCCGACAGCCTCTTCGCCTCCGTCATCGACACCGCCGTCAAGTAACCGGCGCCCGGGAAAGGAGAACCACCCATGTTCCAGCCCAAGATCCCGACCATGCCGCAGCCCTCGGGCCTGGTCACCCCGCCCGCCGTCGTCCAGCCGACCACCATCACGCCTGGCACGCCTGCCCCGGCACCCGCCGCCGCCCCTGAGCCGTCCCGTCCGGTCGTACAGCTCACCCCCGGCACCGCGGTCGCGCTCGTCGGCGCCAGTACCGCCGTCGTCCTGGTCGTCGGCACCGTCCTGGTCTCGCTGCTCCTGGCGGTCGCCGTCTCCAGCGCATCGGTCGCCGTCTGCGCGGTCGTCCTGCGCTCCCTGATCGCGCCCAACGCCAAACGCCGCTGACCGGCCCCCGGGCGGCCTCGATACCGCCAAGCATCCGCCGCCCGGGAGCCGTGCCCACCGATCGATCTCGCAACCGGAAGGAACCCCCAGCATGGCCCACCGGCCCTCACCCTCGAAAGAGAAGCGGTCCATGCCCGCCCCACAGCTCGACCCGACCGTCCTCGGGGACGTCCTCCGGGTGGCCTCGGCCTCCGACTACACCCGCTGGGAGGACCAGATCCGCCGCACCGGCGGCTGTGCCGACCCCGTCCATCTGAGCGGCTGGGTAACCCACAAGGACAAGGCCACCGGCGAGACCCTGCACCGCTACTCGACCGCGTACGAGCCGGGCGGGCGCCTCCGTATCGCCTGCGGCAACCGCCGTGCCTCCCGCTGCCCCTCCTGCGCCTGGACCTACGCGGGCGACACCTACCACCTGATCCGCGCCGGCCTCGCCGGAGACGACCGCCGCGACATCACCGCCGCCGTCCGCGACCACCCGCGCGTCTTCGCCACCCTCACCGCACCCTCGTTCGGCCCTGTCCACAACCGCCCCGACCGGGGCACCTGCCGGTGCGGCACGGCACACGCCTCGGACTCCGCGGACCTGGGCTCCGCCCTTGATCCGGGGACCTACGACTACGCGGGCGCTGTGCTCTTCAACAACCACGCCGGGGAGCTCTGGCAGCGTTTCACCACCCGACTCCGCCGCGAACTCGCCATCCACGCAGGAATCCCACGCCGTGAGCTGGGTGACCACCTCCGCGTCTCCTTCGGCAAGGTCGCCGAATTCCAGAAGCGTGGAGCCCTCCACTTCCACGCCGTCGTACGTCTCGACGGCCCGGAAGGACCTTGCACTCCGCCGCCCTCTTGGGCCACGGTCGATCTCCTCACCGACGCGATACGCGCCGCAGCCGCGCACTCGTACACGTCGGTCTCCGTCCCGGCTGCCGGTGAACAGCCGTCCCGGGCCTTTCGATGGGGCCGACAACTCGACGTCCGCCCGGTCAAGGCCTTCGGCGACGGTTCCGACGTCACCGAACAGGCCGTCGCCTCGTACGTGGCCAAGTACGCCACCAAAGCCGCCGAGAACACCGGCACCCTGGACCGCCGTATCGGTGAACTCGCCGAAATCGACCGCCACCGCGTTCCCGATCACACCCGTCGACTCATCACCGCATGCCGTGAGCTCGACAGCCTCTACCCGGACCGGCGCCTCTGGGCCTGGGCCCACATGCTCGGCTTCCGCGGCCACTTCTCGTCCAAGTCCCGCACCTACTCGACCACTCTCGGTGCCCTCCGCCAGGAACGCGCCGACTACCGCGCTTCACAGGAAGCGACCGTCCTCGGCCTGGCCGACCGTGAACCGGACACCGTCCTCGTCCTGACGGACTGGCAGTACGTCGGCCACGGGCACACCCCCGGCGAAGGCGCTCTCGCCGCAACCATCGCCCGTGACCTCCAGACCAACCGCGAGACCGCCCGCGACGCACTGAAGGACTGCACTGCCAACGAGGGGGAGTGGTGACCGTGGCGGACCGACTGCTCACCGTGAATCAGGTCGCCGAACGCCTCGGCACCGGTCTCCGCTTCCCTCGCCGGCTCATCGAGGAACGCCGCATCACGTTCGTCAAGGTCGGCCGACACGTCCGCATCCCTGAGAGCGCCGTGGAGGAGTACGTCAGTGCCCACACGGTGGCACCGATCGTCCTACGGCCCACCTCGGCGTACTCGTACCGGAGGGCCGCCTGATGGCCGCCAAGCGTAAGGCCCGCCGCGCCTTCGGCCGGATTCGGAAGCTGCCGTCCGGCCGGTTCCAGGCTCGGTATCCGGGGCCTGACGGCGTGCTGCGTGCCGCTGATCAGACGTTCGCGACAACGACGGACGCCGATCGCTGGCTGGCACGGAAGCGAATCGAGATGGAGGAGGGCCGCTGGCTCGACCCCGCCGAGGGACGGACCACCGTCCGCGATTGGTCGGCACGGTGGCTCACCGCGGTCTCCCCGCAGCTGAAGCACAAGACACAGGCGTCGTACCGATCCCTGATCAACTCGCTGATCGTTCCGGCGCTCGGTGACCGTGAGCTTTCCAGCCTCCGGCCTATCACCATCGTCGAATGGGTCGGTGCGATGAGGACCCGTGGTCTCAGCGCGTCGCGGATCAGGCAGGCCTACCGGGTGCTCTCCCAGATCATGAGGGCGGCCGTCGACAACGAGATGATCGGGCAGACCCCGTGCAGGGGCGTGAAGCTGCCTCGCATGCCGCAGACCGAGCCGCACATCCTCACCCCGCTGGAAGCCTCACGGATTGTGCGGAGTGCGACGAAACCGCATGACCTGCTGATCTCCTTGCTCGCCTACGCGGGCCTGCGGGTCGGGGAGGCGTTCGCGTTGCGGCGGGCGGACATCGATGTGTCGGGCGGCCTGGTCCTCGTCGATGAGAACCTGGCGGAAGCGAATGGCACCCTCGTCTTCGATACCCCCAAGTCTCATCAGAAGCGGCTCCTGCGGATCGGGCCGTCACTCGCGGCGCGGATCGGCCAGCACTTGGAGACGCTGCCCGGCGGGGAGGACGCTCTCCTCTTCGTCACGCCCGGCGGCAAGCCTCTGCGCTACAACCAGTGGCGCAAGGCCTACTTCGACCCCGCCGTGGCGGCTGCCGGGCTGACCGACGTCACTCCGCATGATCTCCGTGCCTCGCACGGCACATGGGTTGCCGACCAGTACGGCGTGATGACGGCCGCTCACAGGCTCGGGCACTCGAACGCGAGCGTGACTACCCGGCACTACGCTCGGCCGGTTGCCGGTCGGGATGACCAGGTGGCTCATGCAACTGACCTATGGATGAGCGGGGGTGTAGAAGCCAGCCCCGAAAGTAGGCCGATCTGAGCAGTTGTAGTCGCCAGCTTCGGCCACTGATCCTCGGTTGTGAGGCGATCCCTGCTGGGAGAGCACATGACAACTGAGTGTGAGCGTCTGCATGCGATGTGTAATATTCGTGTTGCCAGTTGGGTGCTGAAAGGCTACCGGCTGGCACAGGTATGGCCTGGCCCACAACCAGCGGCAATTCCTGACACCTACAGAGAAAGACGTAGATGTGAATATTGCCTTGGCCATGCTGCTCGCGATCGTTTTCCTTCTGGCGTTCGGAGTAGGGCTTGCCGCCTTGGTGGTTGCAGTCCTGCTGGGAGAGTCGAGAGTGACGGCCGTTGAGTGGGGAGCTAAGTCTGCGGTTTGCGTGGCCACACTCGGTCTCGCAGTCGTGACTCTTATCCTCCTCCATACCTGAACAAGCTGCCCCGGCGATCATTTGCCGGGGCAGCTCGGGCAAGCGGTTGTGGCCGTGTGCGCGGTGTGGGGAGGCGCTGGGGCACGTAGCGGGCACGGTAACGATGACGACGGCTCCGTCGGGATGTCCGTACCCGTCTGACCTGCTGCGGAGAACGCCACCCGCCGCACCCGCGAAAGGTCTTGAAAACCGTCGTGGCAGCGATGTCACCGTGGGTTCAAATCCCACACCCACCGCAGGACCGGAAGGGGTGCCTCTCATGGAGAGGCACCCCTTCCGTGTTCTCCCCGTCATGGCCCCGCCCGTCGATGCCGTGACCGGTTACCTGGCCGCACAACTCCGAGGCCGGAGTGGGCGGATGGTTCGGGCCGCGTACGCCTGAGGGGCCGCTCCGCAGCTGTGCGGCCCGGGCCGGACCTCTGGGCCCGGCGCGGGTCGCCTGTGCGCACGGCCGGCCTCAAGTCCTGTGGCCGGGCGTCCGCGAGGGTCCCGGGCGTCCGCGACGGTCCCGGGCGTGTGCGATCAGGGGGAAGGCCGCGGGGTGGTCAGGCGGGCGGCCGAGGCGATCGCGGCTCGGGCCTCCTGTTCGGTGAGCCCCGTGGCGATCGCCGCGTCGGTGAGGGCGTCCGCGAGGTCGTCGCCGAAGCCGTGTTCGTACGCACGGCAGGCCGCCCAGAACAGGCGGGTGTTGCGCTGGCCCTCGTGGGCGGCGCGGACGAACTGGAGGAGGCCCTCCCCCTGCCGGGCCGAGTACGTCCGGCTGCCGGTGGGGTGGTGGGGCCGCGGCGGAGGTGTGAGCAGGCGCAGCAGTGCGCGGGGGCAGGGGGCCGGTGTCAGGTGGGCCGTGCCGGGGGCGAGCCGGTAGCGGCCGTGGTGTGTGACCGAGCCGGGGCCGACCAGGTAGCCACCGGTACCGCGTACGTCGATGCCGGGAGCGAGACGGCTCGCGGAGTTGGAGACCGTGACCTGGGACGGTCCCGTCAGCCAGAGGTGCCGGCCGCCGCTCGGTGTGAGCACCGTGACGGTGGCCGGGATGGTGAACAGGTGCTGGAGGGCCAGGTGCTGGAGCGCGGCCACGGAGTCGTTGCCGTGGGCGGTGTCGATGTCGAGGTCGATACCGATGAGGCGGTGGGGCGGCCGTCCGCAGGCGATGCCGTACCCGGTGGCCCTGGGGGCTGCGGCGAAGAGCGCTCGCACGGCGGCCGGGTCGGTGGTGGCGTCGTGGACCCCGTGGCCGGGCAGCCCGCAGGCGCCCCGGCAGCGCACGGGCGTGTCCTCGTCCCGGTGCGGTGAGCGCAGGGCGGGGAGCTTGGTGGCGGACAGCGGGAAGACGGGGAGCCCGCGCTCGGCTGCGGAGAGCGCGTGGGCCAGGGCCAGGGTGGCGGTCTGCCGGTCGGTGGTGGCCATGGAGCCATTTTCGTACAGGCGTTCGAAGAAGGGAAGGGGGTGGGGATCCCCGTGGGTACTGCCCCTGGGTTCGCCGCCGGGAGGTTTATCGCGTGTTCGTCATACGTGTGGGGGAATTCCGGGGCATGGGCGGTTCGCCGGGGAGGTGGTGGGCAGTTCTGCTCCCGCGACGTCGTGGGACCAGTCCGAGCCGGTCGGCCGACCGCTTCGGAACCAGCCGTAGCAAGCCGCGTTTTTCAGTTCCTGGAGGAAATTGACATGGCAAGCATCCGTACTGCTCGCGCTCTCGCAGCCGTTGCCGCTCTGCCCCTGGCCGTCGGCCTGTTCGGGGGAGTCGCAGCGGCCGACAACGGTGCGTTCGCGACCGACGGATCGAACGCGGGGGTGGCGACCATCGGGTCGGGCGGCGTCGGCGGGGACAACTCCGGCAACTCGTCCACGTCACAGCAGCAGGCTGTCGGCGCCGGTGCTTCCAACGTCAGCAACACGGTCCAGGTCAACCAGTCGCCCTTCGCGTACATCGACCAGTCCACCTACAACGTCTATGTGATCTTCACGCCCCTCTGGGTGAACTGAACTGGGGCCCGTGCGGCGGCGTCGCCGCCCCTGCCGCGCGGGCCGCTTCCACCGGTGGAGGGCCGGCCCCCGGGGTGAGGGACCCTGAGGCGAAGGGGCGTCCCCTCCACCTTCAGGAGGTGGAGCCCGCCCCGGCCCTACAACCTGAGGCGGACGTGTCTTCGGGACCTGGGGCCGATCCCCTCATCCGTGCCCGCTCCTAGCGTGGAGCCATGACCACGCCAGTCTGTACAGGCGCCTCCAGGGCGGCCGCCGCCGCGGGACACCGCCGCTATCCGTCGTTCTCGTCGTACGTGCGGGCCCGGGGCCCCGTGCTGCTGCGTACCGCGCGCTCCCTCACCGCGAACCCGAGCGACGCCGAGGACCTCCTGCAGACCGCCCTCACCAAGACGTACGTGGCCTGGGAGCGGATCGAGGACCACAGGGCACTCGACGGATACGTCCGCCGCGCCCTGGTGAACACCCGTACCTCGCAGTGGCGCAAGCGGAAGGTCGACGAGTTCGCGTGCGAGGAGCTGCCCGAGAAGGAGGCCGCTCCCGCCCCGGACCCGGCCGAGCAGCAGTCGCTGCACGACGCAATGTGGCGTGCCGTGCTCAGACTCCCGGACCGTCAGCGGGCGATGGTCGTCCTGCGGTACTACGAGGACCTCAGCGAGGCCCAGACGGCCGAGGTGCTGGGCGTGACCGTCGGCACGGTGAAGAGCGCCGTGTCGCGGGCGCTCGGGAAGCTGCGCGAGGATCCGGAGCTCAGCCCGGTGCGGTGAGCGGGGGCCCGCGGCCCGGCCGGCGCGAGGTGGGCGGCGCCCGTCCCCTGTCCGTCCCGTACCCGTTCCTGTCCGCCGACATCGATTCGTACTCCCGGAAGTAGTGACATACCGCGTGGTATGTGCGCAGAATCAGCGCACCCTTACTGCCGCGTAGCGCCCACCGGGAGGACGCCGTGCTGAGCACCATGCAGGACGTACCGCTGACTGTGACCCGCATCCTGAACCACGGGATGACCATCCACGGGAAGTCGCAGGTGACGACCTGGACCGGCGAGCCGGAGCCGCACCGGCGCACCTTCGCCGAGATCGGCAGGCGTGCCTCGCAACTGGCGCACGCCCTGCGCGACGAGCTGGGTGTCGACGGCGACCAGCGTGTGGCGACCCTCATGTGGAACAACGCCGAACACGTCGAGGCGTATTTGGCGATTCCGTCGATGGGCGCCGTACTGCACACGCTCAACCTGCGGCTCCCCGCCGAGCAACTGGTCTGGATCGTCAACCACGCCGACGACAAGGTCGTCCTCGTGAACGGATCGCTGCTGCCGCTCCTCGCGCCGCTGCTCCCCCACCTGCCGTCCGTCCAGCACGTGGTGGTGTCCGGCCCCGGTGACCGCTCCGCGCTCGACGGTGCCGCGCCCCGGGTGCACGAGTACGAGGAGCTGATCGCCGGCCGCCCCACCGCCTACGAGTGGCCCGAACTGGACGAACGTCAGGCAGCCGCCATGTGCTACACCTCGGGGACGACGGGCGACCCCAAGGGGGTCGTCTACTCGCACCGGTCCATCTACCTGCACTCCATGCAGGTCAACATGGCGGAGTCGATGGGGCTGACCGACAAGGACACGACTCTCGTCGTCGTGCCGCAGTTCCATGTGAACGCCTGGGGGCTGCCGCACTCGACGTTCATGACCGGCGTCAACATGCTCATGCCCGACCGTTTCCTGCAGCCTGCTCCGCTCGCCGAGATGATCGAGCGGGAGCGCCCGTCGCACGCCGCGGCCGTCCCCACCATCTGGCAGGGGCTGCTGGCCGAGGTCACCGCGAACCCGCGCGACCTCTCCTCCATGGCCCGTGTCACCATCGGCGGCGCCGCCTGTCCGCCCTCACTGATGGAGGCGTACGACAAGCTCGGCGTCCGCCTGTGCCATGCCTGGGGCATGACGGAGACGTCGCCGCTCGGCACCATGTCCAACCCGCCCGCCGGACTGACCGAGGAGCAGGAGTGGCCGTACCGCATCACCCAGGGACGCTTCCCGGCCGGTGTGGAGGCACGCCTGACCGGCCCGGGAGGGGAGCACCTGCCGTGGGACGGCGAGTCCGCCGGTGAGCTGGAGGTCCGCGGCCCCTGGATCGCCGGTGCGTACTACGGCGGTGCGGACGGCGACGCCCTGCGGCCCGATGACAAGTTCAGCGAGGACGGCTGGCTGAAGACGGGCGACGTCGGCGTGATCAGCGACGAGGGCTACCTGACGCTGACCGACCGGGCCAAGGACGTCATCAAGTCCGGCGGCGAGTGGATCTCCAGTGTCGACCTGGAGAACGCCATCATGGCGCACCCGGACGTGGCCGAGGCGGCCGTCGTCGCCGTCCCCGACGAGAAGTGGGGCGAGCGCCCCCTCGCGACCGTCGTCCTCAAGGAGGGCGCCACCACCGACTACGCGGCGCTCCGGACCTTCCTCGCCCAGTCAGTCGCCAAGTGGCAGCTGCCCGAGCGCTGGACGATCGTCCCGGCCGTACCGAAGACGAGCGTGGGCAAGTTCGACAAGAAGGTGATCCGCAGGCAGTACGCCGACGGCGAGCTCGACGTCACGCGACTCTGAGCCCGGGCGGCCCGCCAGGGGCGGGAAGCCGCCCCTGACCGGCTCGTCCACGGCGGGGCCAGACCCGCGCGCGGCACACGGCGAGGGCGGTACGGATCTTTCCGTACCGCCCTCGCCGTGCGCGTCCCAGGACCTCCGGGCGTCAGTTCGTCCCTATCTTCGCCAGCAGGTCCACGATCCTGGACTGCACCTCGTCGCTCGTCGAGCGCTCGGCGAGGAAGAGCACCGTCTCACCCGAAGCGAGCCGCGGCAGGTCCGCCTCCTCCATGCCCGCCGAGGTGTAGACGACCAGCGGTGTGTGGTTCAGCGCGCCGTTGGCTCGGAGCCAGTCGATGATCCCGGCGCGTCGGCGGCGTACCTGCATCAGGTCCATCACCACCAGGTTCGGCCGGATCCGGGTGGCGAGATCGACCGCCTCGCTGTCGCCCGCGGCGCGCGCGACCTGCATGCCGCGGCGCTCCAGCGTCTCCGTCAGCGCCAGCGCGATCTCCTCGTGCTCCTCGATCACCAGGACCCTCGGCGGGTGCTGTTCGCTGTCGCGCGGAGCGAGGGCCTTGAGCAGCACGGCCGGGTCGGCGCCGTACGCCGCTTCCCTGGTCGCCTGCCCCAGACCGGCCGTCACCAGCACCGGGACCTCCGCCGCCACAGCCGCCTGACGCAGCGACTGCAGTGCCGTGCGGGTGATCGGCCCGGTCAGCGGGTCGACGAAGAGCGCGGCGGGGAACGCGGCGATCTGGGCGTCGACCTCCTCGCGGGAGTGCACGATCACGGGACGGTAGCCGCGGTCGCTGAGGGCCTGCTGGGTGGAGACGTCCGGGGCGGGCCAGACGAGCAGCCGACGCGGGTTGTCGAGCGGCTCCGGGGGCAGTTCGTCGTCGACGGGCCGCGGCTGCGGGCGGTTGGCCACCTCGACGGCGCCACCGGGGCCGTCCAGCGGCTCCGGACCCTCGGCGCCCTCGTCGGGCGCTCCTATGGCGTACGCGCGGCCTTCGGAGGCGGGCGGGGACATCAGCTGACCGGTCCCGGAGCCCTGCACCGTGCTTCCCTGCGTGCCACCGGGCTGCGGCGGAACGGGTGCCGGAGCGGGCTGGGGCGGCGCAGGCGCCACGGCGGACGGCGCCGGGCGCTCCGCCTCGGGCGGGGCGGCCAGCTTGCGGCGCCTCCCGGCGCCGCCGAGCGTCTGGTTCTGCTGGTGTGCGAGGTGCTGCGCGAAGGGCACGCCCTGCCCCAGGGTCCGCACGCTGAACGCACGGCCCTGTGTCGAATCCGACGAAGCCGGCATCGGCGCCTCGGCGGGCAGCGGCTGGCGGCGCGCGTCCGCCACGGGCGCCGGCGCGTCGGTGTCGGACGGATGCGGATCCGGCGCGGGCACGGGCTCCGGCGCGGGGCCGGCCGGTGCGTCGGGACCGCTCGGTGCGGCGGGACCGGCTGGTGTGCCGGGACCGGCTGGTGCGTCGGGAACGGCCTGGGCGGCGCCGGTGCCCGTGGTGTGCGTGGTGCTGCCCGGGACCGCCCGGACATCGTCACCGGCCGCGACGGCACCGCTGTGCGGCGGCGCGGCCGGGACCTGCGCCGGGGCACCGGGCTCCGCCCAGTCGGGCTGCGGGGGGACGGCGGGCAACGGCTGTCCGGGGACGGGATGACCCGGCCGGGCCTGTGCCTCAGGCGCCGCCTCCGAGGGCCGTGCCCTCCGGCGGCCGGACGGCACGGGGTGCGGCTGCGGCGGGGTGTGGTCCGCGTCCGGCACGGTCCGCACGGCGTCGTGCCGCTCGGCCGGCGCGGCACCCCCGGAAGGGGAGGGCTGAGCGCCGAACGGGGCCGGGACGGGCTGGGGTCCGGCCGGGGCCGGGGCAGGCCGTGGGACCGGCGAGGACGGGGAGGCGGCGGAGGGCGGTGCCACGACGGGCGAGCCCGGGGCCGTCGGCGGGATCCGGTCCGCAGCGGCGGGCGGCAGGGCGAAGGCGGTACGGGGACCCGAGGGCTCGGCCGCGGCGGCGCGTTCCTGCGCCGCGGCGAGAGCCCGGCGTGCCCGTCGGCCCGAGGGCTGCTGGGCAGACTGCTCCTGCCGGGGCTGCTCCTGCTGCCCGGGCATCTCGGCAGAGGCAAGGGCCGGCAGTGCGGGGCGGGCGCCGCCCTGGCGCCCGGGGGCGTTCTGGGGCACGCCCTGGGGCGGTACCGTCTGCCCACGCTGAGGACGTCCGCCGCCGCCCTGCGCGCCCTCGGCCGCCGTGACCACGGATCCCTCGGAGGGGGCGGACGCGGCGGGGAGCGCCAGTGCCTGACGGGGCAGCTCCGCGGCGTTCTCCGCACCCGGCTCGGTGGGGCTGGGCCGACCGCGCCTGCGACCGGAGCCCTCGCCGCGCCGGGGCGGGGTGAGGTCCTGGCCCTGCTGCTCCTGACCGGCCGGGGAATCGGGGCGTGCCCGGCGCCGGCCGGTCGGTTCCGCCGCCGCGGTGTCACCGGACTCCGGGCCGGCTGCCCCTGAGTCGGCGGCGCTGTCCAGGAAGGCGTCGGTCGACGACCTGCGCGCCCTGCGCCGGCCACCCTGCGCGGGCTGCGGGGCGGGGTCCGCCACTGCGGGTTCCGGCAGCGCCGGGACGGGCTCGGGCGCGACGGTCCCTGCCCCCGTGCCGAGCGGCACCTCCAGGACGTACGCGCTGCCGCTCATCCCCGGCATCTCGTGCGTCTGGAGCACACCGCCGTGCGCCCGCACGATCCCGCGCACGATCGGCACGTGCACCGGGTCACCCCCGGCGAAGGGCCCGCGCACCTCGATCCGTACGACGTCGCCGCGCTGTGCCGCGGCGACGACGACCGTGGAGTCGACGTACCCGCCGCCCGGTACCGGCCGGGTCTTCCCGGTCGAGTCGACACCGGCGACATCGGCCACGAGATGGGCCAGCGCGGTGATCAGCCGGCCCGCGTCGACCTCGGCCTCGATCGGCGGCGCGTGCACCGCGAACTGCGCGCGTCCGGGCCCGATCAGCTCGACCGCGCCGTCGATGCCCGCGGTCACCACGGCGTCGAGCAGCACGGGCTGCTTGACGAGCTCCTCGGCTCCGGTGTCCAGCCGCTGATAGCTCAGTACGTTGTCGACGAGCGTCGTCATACGCGCGTACCCGGCGGCGAGGTGGTGCAGGATCTGGTTGGCCTCCGGCCAGAGCTGGCCGGCGGGGTCGGCGGCGAGAGCCGACAGCTCACCGCGCAGCTCCTCCAGCGGGCCGCGCAGGGACTCGCCCAGCACGGCGGTCAGCTGGGTGTGCCGGGCGTCGAGGCCGGTGAGGCGCTCGGCCTGCTCCTCGAGCTCCGAGGCGTACCGCTCGGTGCGGTCGGCGGTCTCGGCCGCGTGCTGTTCGGTGAGCGCGGCGAGCTCGGCGCGGTGGCTCTCGGTGAGCTCGGCGATCTCCGCCGCGTGCCGTTCGGTGAGCCCGGCGACCTCTTCGGTGTGCTGCTGGGTCAGTTCCTCGTAGGGCCTGCGGTCGGTGAACGTCATGACGGCGCCGACCAGCTGGTCCCCGTCGCGTACCGGTGCCGTCGTCAGGTCCACGGGCACCTGGGCCCCGCTCCTGGACCAGAGCACCTGCCCGCGCACCCGGTGTTTGCGTCCGGAACGCAGGGTGTCGGCGAGCGGCGAATCCTCGTAGGGGAAGGGATCGCCCTCCGCGCGTGAGTGCAGGATCAGGGGGTGGAGCTCCTTGCCACCGAGGTCGCTGGCGCGGAAACCGAGGATCTGGGCGGCGGCGGGGTTGACCAGGACGACCCGGCCCTCCGTGTCCGTGCCGACGACACCCTCGGAGGCTGCCCGCAGGATCATCTCGGTCTGGCGCTGCGAACGGGCCAGCTCGGCCTCCGTGTCGACGGTGCCGGAGAGATCCCGTACGACGAGCATGAGCAGCTCGTCGCCGGTGTAGCTGGAGTGGATGTCGTTGTAGCCGGCCTGGCCGCTGTCCAGGGAGGCGCTGGTGACCTCGACGGGGTAGTCGGTGCCGTCGGTCCGGCGCGCGGTCATCCGCGTCGGCTTCGTCCTGCCCTGCTCGTCCGCAGCATCCGGCCTGCGCATCGACCCCGGGATCAGCCTGGAGTCGAACTCCGGAAGCAGATCGAGCAGTCCGCGTCCCACGAGCGCGGTGCCCGGGGTCTCGAACATCTCGAGGGCGATGGTGTTGGCGTTGACGACCGTGCCGTTGCAGTTGACGAGCAGGAGCCCGTCCGGGAGGGCGTCGAGTATGGCTGCGAGGCGAGCAGCGCCTCGGGATGGCCTGCTGCTCACGAGACGCTTCCTCCCTGAATACCGCACCTTGCCGACAGCGGGCCCCATCCTGCCCCTCGGGCCTCAGGCTGTCACTGGAGGAGTCTAAAGGCAGGGAGCGCATGGCGGGCGGCGGATGAGGGGGAGCTCTCACCAAGGTTCTGTGCACACGGTGTACGCCGGTGGTCCGTGCCGTGACAGTGGGCGCCCCGCCTGACGTGCGGCGATGTGCTGCGGCACAGAGCCGGGGGCCACCCCAAGTGCCCCTGGAACCCGGCGTGCAGGGCTCAAGGGGAAGCCCGTACGCGCCCCCGGTGTGCGCCGTCCGGCCCGGTCGAAGTCCCGGCGCACGCCCCGCCGAACCGGTTACCGCGCGGAGGGCAGAACCGGGACGAGGTTGTTCCAGCGCGAGATCTCGCAGCCGTTGGCCCGGCTGAAGCGCGCGTCGACGTCCTCCCCCTGCCAGGTGCCCTGGACCCTCGCGGCGGCCGGCCCGCCGGCCTGCTGGGTGCACATGGCGTTGCGGTCCGTGGCGACGAAGGGGTTGTCCCCCGACTTCGCGGCCTCGTCCAGCAGGTCGCAGGCGCGCTGCGCGGCGGGGTGGCTGCCGCCCGCCGGTCCGCACTCCAGCTCGAAGACCCCGTCGGCCGTCGGATTGCCGGAGTCCGAGACCCTCACGGTGAGCCGGGTCGTCGTGTCCTGCGCCGTCGGCCAGTCCCCCTGGAGGACGGGCAGCGGAGGCAGCGGGACAAGAGGGGACGCGGCCGTGGCGGCGGGCGCGACGGCCGACAGGGCGGCGAGGGAGGCGACGGCGGTGAGGGTGAGACGGCGCAGCATGCGGGGCTCCTGTATGTCTGGCGCGCCCTGGAGCGCGCCGGCCTGTCCGGCACACGCCGGGTTGGGGCGGCGCCGGGCACACGGGGGTGGCGGGCGGAGGGCGGAGCCCTCGTCCTCTCTAACGCTGCTCACGCCCACACGTTTCGCAACTCATGGGGGGCCGACCGGAAGAGCCGGGCGGGTGCGGCCGTCGTGAACGACCCCCCGCAGGGCGCTTTGCCTCGCCGCCCACCTGCCTAGTACCGTGGGCGGCGATTGGTGACAGCGCGCTCGACTGTGTCATCATCTGCACGCACCACTCGCGCTTGCGCGAGGTGTGCTGGAGGCGTCGCCTAGTCCGGTCTATGGCGCCGCACTGCTAATGCGGTTTGGGTCTTAAAGCCCATCGAGGGTTCAAATCCCTCCGCCTCCGCAGGATCCCGAAGCCCCGTGCCCCAGGCACGGGGCTTCGGTCGTTCCCGGCCGGGAAAACTGGCCCGAGAACGGAGTTTCCGCAGGTCAGATGGGGTGCGGCTAATGGATTTCGCGTCACGGCGCAGGTCATGTAATGTTGTTCCCGCAACGCCGACCAGGCAGAAAAGCCCGGGAAGCGGGACCAAGGCTCAGGCCGAGGACAAGCACTCGTAGCTTAACGGATAGAGCATCTGACTACGGATCAGAAGGTTGCAGGTTCGAATCCTGCCGAGTGCACAGCAGGCCAGAGGCCCTCAGGAGAGATCCTGAGGGCCTCTGTCGTATGCCGTGACGGCTGTGACTGACGGCAGCCGCCCCGATCGCGCCGGTTCCCTCGCGGAGTGAGGGGTGATCCGCCGGTCGGCGTCATGTGAAACTCCCTCCCCTCGTTCACGGCGCCCGTGATCGGCAAGGCTCCGGCGTTGTTGAGCCCGAGGCGGCCCTGCTGGGCCATCCGGGTTGTCGGTGGGTGTCGGTACTCTGGTGTTGGGCTCTGCCAGAAACACAAGATGTTGTGGTGCTCTGACGTACTCCATGGCGCATGTTGGGGTGTCTTGCTTGCTGACGGGTCATCCGGGGTGCTTCACTTGATCTGCCAAACCAAAACAGGCCCCAACCGGGGCCCAACTTGGGGTTGGGCGCACGGCAATGGGGCCTGATGCGTTGGTCGCGCCTTGGGACCTTATCGCCCTCTCTTGGTTCCTCCAAGATGGGCAGCCCGGCGCGTCCGGCTCCGGAAACGGATGTGCCATGGCAGACCGGCCCAACACCCGGGATGTGTCCAAGCGCGACGATGGCTGGGCGGTGACGAAGCCCGGGACCGCGAGAGCCAGTGCGGTCCTGCCGACTCAGGTAGAGGCAGTCGCTCGTGCCAAAGAGATCCTGGCCAACGACGGTGGCGGAGAGCTTCGCGTTCGCGGCAAGAACGGCCAGGTGCGGGAGCAGAACACCGTCCCGCCGGGCAGTGACCCGAAGAAGTCGAAGGGCTGATCGCGATGGGCAAGTACGTGATCAACAGGGACTTCGGCGGACAGCGTGACGTTGAAGCCGCCGGCTTCAAGACCGTTGGCGACTTCATCGACTTCTACACGGTCGATGACGACGGTGACATCGTCGTGACGCTCAGAATCCGGTCCGCTCGGGTGGAGACGATTGACCTGATCGGCGGCTGACTCAGGTAGGTCATGCTGAGACGGAGCCTTCGCCAACGCGGCAAGGGCTCCGTCTCGGGATGTGCGAAACCACAGTGGGTTCCAGTCAGGGCCTCGGTTTCGCCTCCATCTACTCACTCACTTCATGTCATCGCCCTTCCGTAGGGCTTGGCCGACGCGGTCGAAGGCGGAGCGCTGGGAGTCCAGTCGCACGAAGGTGTAGATGTCCATGGTCACGCGGATCGAGCTGTGGCCCAGAACCTCCATGATCATGCGGGCATCGGCACCCTGTTCGTGGAGCAGGGACGCGCACGTGTGGCGCAGGTCGTGGAAGCGGACCTTGCGGACGCCGGCGCGGACGGACAGGGCCTCGAAGGACCGGTTTAGATTGCGCGGCTCGATAGGGGTCCCGTTCTTCGTCGTGAAGACGAGGCCCTTCCCCGTCCCCTTCCAGTTGTGACCCGCGGCCTTCTGGTCGGCAATCTGCTGGACGCGCTGGGCACGGAGCGCGGTCACGCATTCGGCCGGCAGCGCCACGCGCCGGGCCGAGCGCTGGGTCTTCGGCGCGACGATCAGCAGCTCGCCGCCCACACGCTGAAGAGCCTGCCGGACGGTCAGAACCCCGTCGAGAAGATCTACGTCTGACCAGCGCAGCCCCAGCAGCTCACCCCGCCGGAGCCCGATACGGACCGCCAGCTCGTACGCGGCCCAGAGCCGGTTGTCCCGGGCCGCCGTCAGGAGCCGACGCCCTTCCGCAGCGGTGAGCGGTTCGATCTCGCGCTTGGTGCCCATGCTCAGCTCCACGTTCCGGGCCACGTTGCGGGGCAGCTCGTCCTCCCGTACGGCGTGCTGGAGAGCGGCACGCAGGATCACCAGCAGGAAGCGGACGGTCCGGTCCGAGGGGAGCTTCTTGCAGCACTTGCCGAGGGCGCAGCAGCGCCGTTTGTGCTCCGCCCGCTTCTTGTCCTTCCCCTGTGCGCAGCACTGGCAGGTGGCCGCCGTCTTCATGAGGAAGGCGCGGATGTCACGAGCAGTGAGCCGGACCAACTTCTTCTTCCCGAACTCCGGGGTGACGTAGTTCCGGATAAGGGATTCGTAATTGACGTAGGTCGTGGGGCGGACCTTGGTCTTGGCGACGCTCGCCAGCCAGTACGCCAGGTACTCGGCGATCGTCATCTTGTTGGTGGCCACCGGAAGACCGCTGAGCGAGTCGGCCTTGAGCTTGGTCAGCTTCTCGTGCGCCTCGTCCCAGGTCTTGCCGTAGACACTGCGGCGCTTGTACGTGCCGTCCGTCGTCAGGACGTACGCACTGCCCTCCCAACGGCCATCCCTGCGCTGGTAGATGGTGCCCTCGTTGTTGGAGTTCTTCTTCGGCTTGGCCATCAGGCTGCTTCCTGTTCGGTGCGGAGGGATACGTAGGCGTCCAGCGCGGCTTCGCTGATGCGGCGGCAGCGGCCGATCTTGAAGGAGGCGAGTTCGCGCGAGCGGATCAGGTCGTGGACCTTCCAGCGGCTGATGCCGAGATGCTCGGCGACCTGGTCCACGGTGAGTACGGCGGTCGTCATGCAGGCACCAGCCCTTCGTGCTTGAGGCGTGCGGTGTGGGCTATGTCGTGGCGGACCTGGGCGGCGAGGAGTTCTTCGCCGGGGCGGTAGCCGCTGCTGAGGTAGGTCCAGGAGGAGGCGGTGACGAGCGTGGTGCTCTCGGCAGTGGCGGGGAGGCCGGCGCGCGTGCGGGCGGCTTCTGCCTGGGCCAGTCGCCAGCTGCGGCGTACGTCGCGGAGGGCGCCGAGGGTGGTGGAGTAGGCGCGGGACTTGCTGGAGAAGTGGCCGCGGAAGCCGAGCATGTGGGCCCACTTCCAGAGCTTGAGGTGGGCGAACTCCGGAAGGTGGCCGAGGGCCCAGGCCGTACGGATCATCTGCCGTACGTGCTGCTGGATGGGCAGGTCCTTGATGGGTTCGGCCTGTCCGGTGCCGTCGCAGTCGGCGCACACGTCGTGGAAGCCGTCCGGGCCGCGTACGTAGCCGCGTCCGGAGCAGGGACGGCACAGGAGGGTGCGGTCCACGGTGCCCGCGCCTTCGGCGTTTTTGGTGGCGTACTTGGCGACGTATCCGGCGACCTTGGCGTCGGTGTACTCGGCAACGCGGGCGTCGGTGAGTTCGCCGTCGCCCAGGGCCTTGATGGGGTCGACCTTGAACCGGCGGCCCCAGGCGATGACGCGTTCACCGATGGCGTCGGACTCGACGGTGAGCCGGGCACGCTCGACGGCCAGGCCCACGGCGGCGCTCAGGGCGTCGAAGGTGGCCCAGGGCGGGGGCGGGGTGGTGTGGCCGTCGGGGCCGTCGAAGCGGATGACGGCGTGGAAGTGGACCAGGCCGCGCTTCTGGTACTCGGCGACCTTGGCGAAGGAGAGGCGCAGGGCCGTGTTCAGCGCTTTCTGAGTCATGCCGAGGTGTTCGGCCAAGGCGCGGCGCAGGTAGGTGGTGAAGCGTGCCCAGAGCTGTCCGGCGTGGGCGTTCCAGAGCACGGCTCCGGAGTAGTCGTAGGTGGCCGGGTTCAGCGGTGTGCCGAGTTCGGGGGCGTCTTCGGTGTGGGTGTCGCCGCAGGCACAGGAGCGGGTCTGTCCTGCGTTGGTGGTGGGGCGGTTGTGGACGGGGCCGAAGGAGGGGGCGGTGAGGGTGACGAAGGCGCGGGGGTGGTCGCGGACGGTTTCGGCGACGTTCTTGCCGCCGGACAGTCCGGCCTTGATCAGGTGGTAGGTGTCGGCGGCGTAGAGGCGGGAGCAGGCAGGGCAGCGGGAGGAGCGACGGTTGCCGCAGGTGGTCAGCAGGCGTCCGGAGGGCTCGTCTTCGGAGCTGTAGGAGCGGACCACTTCCTTGGTGGCCGCAGCGGTCGTGATGGTCCAGCCGTGGAGGTTGATGGGGCTGGTGCAGCCGCGCAGGTCGCGGACCTGCTGCTGGACGCGGTCGAAGCCGTAGGTGTTGGCCAGCTCGATCAGGTCCCGGACAGCGGGGCTGATCACGTGCCGCAGGTCGAGGTCGCGGGGCATCGGCAGGTTCGTCCTTTCCGCTGATGGAGGCCCCGGGCAGCACCGAGGGAGGGACGGTGGTGCTGCCCGGCGGGCATGACGGGTCAGGCCCAGGGGCCAAAAGGGATGTCGGGAGGCCGACGGAAGGTCAGGCCGACAGTGCCGCGTGCGCGGCGGTGGCCAGGGGGAGGCTGACGCCGAGACGGGCCTTGAGCTGCGGCAGCGTGATGGGCTGGCCGGTCGCGGCGCGGTGGGCGTCGGCGACCTCGCGGGCGGCGTCCAGCAGAGCCGGGGCCACCTTGACCGCCGGATGCGGCACAGTGGCAGGAACCGGGCCAGGGGCAGGAGGCACCGCAGGCTCGGTCACGACAACCGGTTCAGGAGCAGGCTCCGGAACGCGGGCGGCTTCGGCGTCGGCCGGAGCGTCCTCCGGTACGGATTGTGGGGTCGGCGCCCGGTCGGTCATCGGAGCTGGGACCGGGGGCACAGCCGGTGTGGTGACGGCGTGGAAGTGGCGCAGCAGCGCGGGCCCGACGGCACCCCAGCCGAGGAGGAGCAGCGGTGCCACGGCGTCAATGCAGGCGCGGCCGTAGTGCCCAGTGAGGACGGGTTCGGCGATGTTGAGGGCGAGGGTGAAGAAGCCGGAGGTGTGCATCAGCCGGTTCGCGCCCTTGAGGTCGTCGGCAGCCACGCCGTGCAGGGACAGGTACCGCAGGGCGACCAAGAGGCCGAGGACGGACAGGTCCACCATCGGAGCGATCAGGGGCGCGATCGGATCGGGGATGCCCAGGCGCAGGGCCAGGTTCCAGACGTTGCCGAAGGAGAACACGAAGGCCAGCAGGGCGATGACCGCCATGACCACGGTCACGGTGCGCTGAGTGATCCGGTCTTCTGACATGAAGGGATTCACCTCCTTCCAGGGTGAGTTGGGGTCGAGGCGAGGCTGGCGGGTCAGTTCCTGTGGGCGAGGCCGGCCCGGTGGGCGACGTTCGGGCCGAGGTAGGTCTCCAAGACCTGGCGTTCGTGGGCGTTTGCTACGCGGTAGGCGGCGATGCCTATCCGCGAGGCGCGTTCGAGGTCTCCGACGGTGATGGCCTTGCGCATGTGGCGGATGTAGATCCTCATGGAGGGGCGCATGTCAGGCTGCCTCCGCCGGGAGCTCGGGGTCCTCCTTGGCGAAGTCCACGCCCGTGCGGTGGATCAGGTCCTCCAGGAGTTGGGCTGGGTGGCGCACGAGGTGGGCGGCCTGCTCGGCGACGCCGGCGGCATCCCGGTCGGCGACGTAGGGGGTGCGGATGCGGACGAAGCCGGGGCGGCCGTGCTGGGACATGACCGCGACACCCACGTAGGCGGGGTCCTGGAGGTTGACCGGGCTGGCGTCGGGCCACTCGCGGATGTCGTCACCGAGTGCGGCCACGGCGGCGTCGGCGGTCTTCTGTGCGAAGGACAGTCCGACCGGGCACACGTCGCGGATGAAGGTGGGGATCGCGTCTCCGGTGGTCTTCTGCGTGGTCAGCAGGGTCAGGAAGCCGACCGAGCGGCCCTTCTTCACCAGGTCCTCCACCAGGCGGGCGTTGTCCGCCGCGAACGCGGCCAGCCTCTTGGTCACCGGGTCGGAGCCCTTGTGGTCGCGGAAGTAGGTGTGGGCCTCGTCGATGACAATGACGACCAGCGGCCAGTCTGCCGAGGGACCGACGTGCCACATGTTCTTCACGCCCAGCACGCGGCGGATGGACGCGGAGCGGGCGCGGCGCAGCTGCACCAGTTCCTTCAGCTTCTTGTTCGCCTCCTCCAGGTCGTCCCCGCAGAACTCGAACGCGCGCTGCACGAGGTCGGCGTAGTCGCCCTCGTAAGCGTGGGAGACCTTGCCGTCGAAGAAGACGAACTGGATGGCCGGTGAGGGCGCCCAGTCACACACCAGCCGGTTCACGCATGACGTCTTCCCGAAGCCCGGCAATCCGCCCATGGCCACCCCGGGGACCTCCTTCAGGGGCACGACTACGGGCAAGCCGAACTCGTCCACCCCCAGCTCCCACACCGCGTACTCCTCCGGCGGGCGGCCGGTGGGTACATGAACGGTCGGTGTGATCAGCGGATCCACCCGCACCCCGCGCAGCATGACCTGTCCGGGCTTGTCCCCCGGCAACACGGACACGCGGGT
Organism: Streptomyces sp. ALB3; assembly: GCF_044385685.1. NCBI lineage: Bacteria > Bacillati > Actinomycetota > Actinomycetes > Kitasatosporales > Streptomycetaceae > Streptomyces > Streptomyces sp. ALB3. Next base: position 530,692 of record NZ_JBISCE010000046.1, read on the forward strand.
CATGCGCCAGGCATCCGCCAGGTAGGGAGCAGCCTTCTGGAACTCCGCAAGACCCACCTTCGGCAGGCAGGTTGCCCCCGCCATCACCCCGAAGGCGTCCGGGGTGACCTTCAGTGCGGGAACCAAGACGCGGGGCTTGGGTTCCTTGCCGTCCGCGGTCGCGAGCGAGGACAGGGCGGTCGGCATCTTGTCCGTGACCGACAGCCCGCACATCCGCGCCAGCCGCTTCCAGCCCCAGCGGATCCGTATCGCCTGCCGGATGCTGATCCGCTCCATCGGCGAAGCCCGCAGGTAGCGGACCACCCAGACCAGGGCCCACAGGGCGAGTAGTCCGAGCCCGAGCCACACCACTGCACGGAGCCAGCCGAAAGCTTCGTTGAGTTCGTTCACCGGTCTTCCTTCGTTCCGTTCGAGAGATCGCGTCGAACCGGGCGCGTAGGGAAAGGCAAGGACAGGGGGCGCAGTGCCCCCAGAACGGCGGCCGCCTCGTCGACGAAGATCACGAGCGGACGGCCGCCATCCGGTGTCTCACTCCGGCGCGCGGGGAGCGACGTCATGCCGCAGCACCCTCGGGCCCGGTCTTCTCCTGAGGCATGGCAGGGGCGTCGACCAGCTCCAGTGCCGCGCAGCGGTAGGCCACGCCCTCCTGAAGCTGGTCGTTGAAGATCCGCGCCCACGGGCTCGCGAAGAGGTCCACCGGGCGGACGAACCGGCCCGGGTGCAGACCGTTGGGCAGACCGGTCTGGGGAACGGTCACCTTCAGTGCCTCAGCGCGCTCGCCCTCCATCACGAAGAGCGTCAGGGTGCACAGTGGCGCACCCGTCTCGAAGTCCACCGCGCGGACGCCGTTCTCCTGGTCCTTCCACTTCGGCACCGCCGGCGTGCCGGTCATGACGTTCGTGGTGGGGAGCACGTGCACACGGATAACGGTCCTGGCCATGGCGAATAAGCCCTTTCAGTCGGGTTCGTGACCAGTGATTCGGCCACACCCAGAGGTAACCACAACACCTGGGTGTACTGCAACACCCAGGTGTTGGAGGGGCTCTGCTATCCATGCGTTACATAGGTATGACAGAGGCTGCGGCCGTATCCTGCGGGCATGACGCTGCCCCTCGAAGACGACTCCCGCCCGCCCTACGTCCAGGTGGCCGACTATCTGCGGCGTCAGATCCAGAGCGGCGAGCTAGGGCCTGGCGACAAGGTGCCGTCCTCGCGGGAGCTGCAAGAGAAGTTCGGGCTCGCCAGCGCCACAGTGCAGAACGCGTTCCGGCTGCTCAAGAGCGAAGGGTTGATCTACAGCGTCCAGGGGCGAGGCAGCTTCATTCGCCGCCCCGCCCCTGAGTCCGACGTAGCCGCGGAGGGGGCAGGGGGAACCTCCCTGGCCGACGACGCTGCCGGTTCAACCGCCGATGCGCGGTACGTCCGCCTTTCTCAAGAGGTCGCAGACCTTCGACGTGACGTCGCTTCCATGCGTGAAACGCTTGTTGAAGCGCTTGAGCTCATTCAGCGGCTGAAGGATCAAACGCTTGGCGAAGACGCTTAATCTCGCGCGTCACCTGTTGCATGAGCGCGGCGAGGTCGGCCACTTCGGCCGCGAGGAGTGTCACGTCCGCGTCCAGCGCTGATATCTCCGACTCATTCACTGTTCCCCGCCCATCGCCGCGCCGTTCATTCGTTCCGTCCCGCAGAACCCCTCGATGGCCCGCCCTGGTGAAGCGCGCGTGCACCATCCAGTCCCTTCTCTGGAAGCCTGCTGAGGTCGGGTATCTGGCCACAACCCCGCGACCCGCCGGGCGGGACAGGCTGCCAAAATCCCTTGCCACGTCCCGTCATGTGGGCGGCAGTGCCGCAGAGCAGTTCCGCCTCCCGGGAAGCCGTCAGTCGCTGTGAAGGTCTCGCAATCGGATACCGCGTGACCATGCACATATGTGGCGTGCGTCACAGTTCTCGTTCTCTGTGTGCATGGGCCCCGGAACCTCCGGCGCGAGCCGCACGCAATCAGCAAAAGCGGACACCCCCTCAGAGCGCGCATTCCCGCACCTCTCCAGCGGCCCCGCTCGTGCTGCATTCCTGTGGACAACTTCCAGCAGGAACATCAGACAGCCGGGAGCCTGTGGACAGATTCCGACGATCCCGCGAGCAGACCAGGGCGAAACATGGCAAAAGAGTCCACTCCCTACCGGCCGAGGCAGCCGAAGGGGCGAGCTGTCCAAAGTTTCTTTACTGGATCAAGGCGGCCCGCTAGCGCGGGCCGCGCGGCGCGGCGGCCCCAGGCCGCCGCCAGCTCCATGTCTCCGCCACCGCCCGCGGCGGCCCCGCCCGCTCGCGCCGCAAAGCCCGAGAAGCGGGCAGTCAGACCCATGAAGAACGCCGATAGCTGCCCCACGGCGAGCACGGCCGGAAGGAGCGGGACGTTTGCCAAGTCCGCACCGACCACCGCGGATTGCCGATCAATCAGTCGTGACCCGGCGATCGGCCTCCCGCCCATCCATCAGGCGAGGTTGGCGGCGGCGCTCAGGCTGCAACGTGGCCGAGACCGTGACGGACTGGGAAAGCGTGGCCGGAGCCGGTGGGGGGTTGCTGGAGACACACGTGGCGGGTGGTCGGTCGGCGCACCCGCCGTCGTGGCTGACTTTCTGTGGCTGAGGTCGCCAATGGCACGGGTCAGCTGACCAGGGAAGGCGGTGCGGTCAGGAGCTACGCGGACGTGGTGTGGGTGAAGCCGAGGGAGGTCAGTCCTTCGACCTGGCATAGCCGGTCAGAGGGGCCGTCGACCTCGGTCTGGAGGACTTGGTAGGCAGCGCCGTGGGTCTGGCCCCAGCGCATCGCGGCCCGCCACAGGACGCGGCCGAGGCCCTGGCCTCGGGCCTCGGGCAGGACGGCGAAGTACTGGGGCATGAGCTGGGGGCGTCCGATGGCGTCGGGCTGGATTTCCATGGGGCCGATCGCGCCCACGATGCGGTCCTCGATTGCGGCGGTGAGAACCGGGCCGCATCGGCCGGCCTGCATCTGGGCGTGGAGGAAGGACAAGCCGTCGCCAGCCATGGCCTCGGCGAACGGGGCGAAGGTCTCCTGCACGGCGGCCGACCAGGTGGTGACGGGCCGGACCGGGCCATCGGGGGCGGGGCAGAGGGCGGCGGTGAAGTCCTTCAGTTGGATGCGGGTGCCGCGCGGGTGTGCGGTCTCGGGACCGAGGGGGCGCACGACCCGGGCGTTGACCATGTCGTGCCTGGCGGCGAGCTTGGCGGCCAGCTCGGCGGCCTCATCCACGACGGTGTCGCGGAGCCCGTAGGCGAAGACCTTCGCAGTGCCGCGTCCGCGCCGGGTCAGCGTAGGGATGAGAGTGCGCTCGGGCTGGTGAACCACGTCCTCGCGAAGGACTTTCTCGTCCTTCTTGCCGCCCCAACGCCGGTCCTTGTCGTAGGGCAGGAAGTCACCCGTGTCGGCCGCTCGCAGGATGTCCTCGAACACGCTGACGGTCAGGGCATCGGGGTGGATGGGACCGAGAGTCGGCACGATCGGCGCGGTCAGTACGGGCCGGAGCCAGTCCCAGCGGAAGAACATGAGCGGCACCCTAGCGGCGGGACGGGCAGGGCTCAGGCCCCGACGCGAGTACGCCGGGGCCTGAACGGAGTTGACCAGATCAGTTGGGTCAGTGGGGGTTGTCGTCACCGGCATCGCAGGAGCACTCCGCGCTCTCCACGATCACGTCGAGGTCCTGGACGGCGGTGATCGACGCGGTTGCGACGGGCGGGGCGGCGCGGCGGGCCGAGGCCGGCGGGCCGGGGAGGATGGTCACCGGTACGGGCGGGGTCATGAGGCGTTCTCCTTGTCTCCGTGCTGGCAGTAGCTGTGCAGCGGCGCCTTGGCCTCCTGGTAGTGCTTGGCCAGGGGGCGGCAGACCCGGCAGGTGCCGGTCAGGGCGCAGCCCTCGCACCCACCGGTGCGAAGCATGAGGCGGTCGGCGATGGCACCGAGCCGGGTGAGGCCGTCGATGCCCTCGGCCATCAGGTCGATCTGGTCGTCGCGGCCGACCTTGCAGATCGAGACCTTGGCGTGCGGATCGGCGTGGAAGAAGGTGTGTCCCGCGTTGCAGCCGGCGAACGGCTTGCGCTGCCGCAGGTGAGCGGCGGACTGGGCGAGCAGCGGCTCACCACCGCCGTAGATCGTGGGCGTCATGTTCGTGTACGCGTGGTTCTCGACGTTCCACTCGTCGGCGAGGGCGGCCATCTCGTCGGCCTCGGAGGCGTTGTCCTCGGTCACCACGACGTTGATCCGCAGCGGCAGCCCCGCCTCACGGGCGGCGTCCATGCCGCGCCGGAACGCCTTCCACGCCCCGCGGCGCTGGGTGAGCGTGTCGAAGGACTCCTCGCTCGCCCCGTACATGCTGACCACCAGGCGGTAGGGCGGGCAGTCCCGGAAGAGCTTGAGGAGGTCCGGCCGCCAGAGCAGCGAGCCGTTGGTGGAGATGGTGAGCATCATCCCGGCCTGCCAGGCGTACCGGTAGGCGCCCTGGAAGTGGCGGTCAATGGTGGGCTCGCCGCCGGTGATCTGGAGCCAGAGGACGCCGGCCTCGCGCATGATGCCGAGCAGCCGCACCTTGTCCTCCCAGCCGAGGCCGGAGAAGGGCCGCTCACCGAGGTAGCAGTGCTTGCAGCCGAAGTTGCAGCCGAGGTTGATCTCCCAGGACGCCCGGTAGTAGCCGTACGGGGACGGTTCGCGTACCAGCACGGTGCCCGGCGCGGTCTGGCCACCCAGGTCCAGGCCCCACACGTCGGAGGCGGTCTGCACCGGCCAGGCGGGAACCGGCTCACCGTCGGTGGCGGCCTGGCGCAGACCTTCGAAGTGGTCGGCGGAGATGCGGGCGCCGGCTCGTGCTCCCGGCTTGAGGAGAAGGTGTCCGTCGAGGAACGGGGAGGCGATCAGAGCGTGGGCCATCGGTGGCCCTCCTTCCGGATCACGGAGCGGGACAGCGAACGGGACTCCTGCCGGCTGGCGCGGCAGTGGATCTCTCCCAAGCCGTTGCAGGTGCCGCAGGTCTTACCGGACGAGTTGGCGCCGCTGCCACCGCAGTCCCCGCACTGTTCGTTGCGAGGCGAGCGAGGGCGCTGGGGCTTGTGCGGGCTCGCGATCAGCTGGTGCACGAGACCTCCTCCATGGCGTCTTCCCAGGTGTGCTGTTTGGCGTGGTCGGCGAACAGACAGCAGCCCTCGCCGTCAGGACCAGGGGCGGTCACCGGGCAGTCCGGCAGTACGACGAGTTCCGTCTCATCTGTCCCGTGCCAGCGGAGCCACAGCGCGGTCCCGTATGCGCCGGCATCGGTGAGGAGACCGAAGTGCTCACCCTCGCCGTGCGCGGACAGCTGGCACTGCACGGCCCTGTCGATGTACGGGGCGGTCGACTTCTCCCGCGCTTCCCTTGCCAGGTCGAGGGGCACCCGGCGCCAGTGCGCGCAACGCATCACGACACCATCCGGAAGGACGCGACGGCGTTCCGGGCCTGCTGCGAGCACCGGGGGCAGACGCACGGCGGGTAGCGGCCCGGGTTCTCCGGGACCACCGGGTTCTCGCCCACGCGTACCTCCGTGAGAGGCCCCCACGTCTGACCGGAGTCGCGGGAGACCCGCAACGTCATCCGTACGTCGTCCTGTCCGTTCGCCATGGCCAGGAGCATCGCGATCCACGGGCCCGGCCAGAAAGGCCAAGCGGATTACCCAACTTGGGTAACATCACCCTCGGTTGACCAAGTGCAGCGATCCGTAGTCCTCATGCCGGAGCGTGCCCGATGCCCGAGCCATCTCGCTCGAAGGAACTCCCGGTCAGCCTGCTCACGGACCCAGTGATGGTCGAGGCATGCCAGGCCAGAGACTTCGGCCGCATCTTTCGGCTGGTCAAGGCACGAGCAGGCATTTATCCGTCGATGGTCGCGCGTCGCTGCGACCTGACCCCGAGCCGCGTGGGCGAGGTGATCGCCGGACGGCGGCAGCTGTTGCACATGGATGTGATCGAACGGATCTCTGACGGGCTGCGCATCCCCGGACACATGCTCGGACTTGCCCGACGCTCCTGGGAGACGCCGCCCAGCCTGACGGTCACGCCCCGCGAACCGGCCGAGGTGCCGACCTCAGCCGGCGAACCACTGGCCGCCGGACTACCGGGGGCGGACGTCGACAGCATCCTCGCCCTGGCGGCCGAGCGGGATCTCAGCACCTCGACACTGGACGCGCTACATTCGTCGATCGCGGACTACTGGCGCCGGGACGACGAGCACGGCGGCGAGACCTTACGGCCGGCGGTCGTCGGCCAGCTCCGCTACGTCGTCGACCTCCTCAAGGAGCAGCGTCCGGCTCCTTTGCGGGACGGCCTGCACAGCATCGCGGCCGAGCTGGCCCGGCTCACCGGATGGACCTATTTCGACGCCCGCCAGTACCACCAGGCACGCGCCTACTTCACCGAATCCCTCGGCCTGGCCAAGGCCATTGACGACCGCCAGTTCATGGCCAACGTCCTCGCCTGCATGAGTCTCCAGGCCACCTACCAGGACAAGCCCGGCGACGCCCTCGCACTCGTCACGGCCGCCCAGGACCAGGCGCGAACGGCCGCGGGGACGACATCGCGCGTGCTGGCCATGCTCGCGATGCGCGAAGCCTTCGCCCACGCCACCCTCGGCAACCACGGCGCGACCCACACCGCGATCTCGGAAGCCCACACCCACTTCGGACGCATCAGCACCGGTGATCCGGACCCGGCCTGGGTCGCCTACTTCGACGAGCCGAAGCTGATCGTGGACACCGGTATCGCGCACGGCCGCCTGGGCGAAGCCGCCCTCGCCGAACCCCTGATTGCGGACGCTCTGCGTCGAGAACACCAGACGAACCACCGAGGCCGCGCCTTCCACGCTTTCTGGCTCGCCCGCACCCAGCTCCAACGCGGCAAACTCGACGAGGCGTGCCACACGGCCATGGATGCCCTGGCCCCGGCGGCTGCCGTCAGCTCTCAACGAGTCGCCGGCCACCTCCGGGAGTTCTACGAACAGCTGGAGCCCTTCCGCCGCGAACCCGCCGCGGTGGCGTTCGAGTCCCGGCTCCGGGATGCGCTGCCCCGCCAGATCAGCGGATCGCCTCGTCCATGAGGACGTAGAGCAGCCCGACGAGGGAGCCACTGCTGACAATCTCGCGCCGGTCGATCATGCCCCGCACGTCGGCCAGCGGTATCCACTCGATCCGGTCCGACTCGTTCTTCTCGGTCGGCGGACCCTCGTACGTCGCCCCGTCAGCGCGGAAGACGTGATGCTGGGAGTCAGTGATGCCGTTGGCCGGCTCGGCGTAGATCAGCGGTTTGATCGGACCGGGCCGCCACCCGGTCTCCTCCAGCACCTCACGCGCGGCCGCTTCGGCGGGGGTCTCGCCCACCTCGACCAGGCCCATCGGCAGCTCCCACGCCCAGGCATCCGTGATGAAGCGATGCCGCCACATCATCAGAACCTCACGCTGCTCGTTGACCACGGCCGCCACGGCCAGGTGCCGGAGCTTGACGACGTGGTGCTCCCAGCGGTTTCCGTCTGGCGTCTCGATGTCGGTGAGCCACACGTTCACCCAGGCGTTCTCGTAGATCGGACGTTCCCCGTGGATCTTCCACTGCATCGCTGCGGCCCCTCTCGATCGGCCTCCAGCATCCCAGAGCAATCAGGAGGCTGACGCGCATTCCTTGGTTTTATGTCATTCTGACGAGATGAGGCACTGGCGAGGTCTGCCATGAGCTCATGAGTGCAGTTCTGGGGCGAGCAACTCGGTGCGTTGTGGCTACGAGCCATGCCAGCCGGAGGGTGCCCGGGGTAGCGACTGAATCGACGATCACCAGACTCACCCACGCCCGGCTGCGTAAGCTGGACTCTCAGTAATTGGCAGGGCGCGATGGTGGGGGATAGACCAGCATGGACGACCGGCTTCGCGACTTCGCGAAGGGCTCACCCAACTTCGGGCTGCTGTATCAGCATCAGCCTCTGCTCTCCCTCTACGGAGCTTCTGCCGAAGCGACCGTGTTCACGAACCCCAATTCCTCACTGGTCCAGGCGGGGCAGTTTGGCGAGGTACTCGCTGAGGAACTGGTCGCCCGTATAGGGATGCGGATCGAGGGCGATCGACAGATCGACCGGCTGACCGCTCTGACCAGGGCCGGAGTTCTCGTTCCAGAGATCCGTGACGACTTCGACCGGCTGCGCCGCGACCGAAACAGGGCCGCCCACAGCCACCTCTTCGACACGGCGCGGGCCCTTGCCGCCGTACGGGTCTGCTACAAGCTCGGGCTCTGGTTCCACGATGCCATCGACGGTCGGCGAACCGTCGCCGAGTTCGTGCCGCCCACGGATCCTGGTGACAGTACTCAGATCACGGATCCAGCAGAGCTGGGCGAGCTGCGCGAAGCCCTCGACGGCCACCGCCAGGCGCTCACGCAGGCCCGCACGAGGCTCGCCGAGGCAGACGATGCGTTGGAGGCAGAACGCAAGGCGCGGGCCGAGGCCGAGAAACTGATCGCTAGCGCCGATGCGAACAAGATCGAGTTGCTGTCCAGAGTGGAGCAGCTGAGCAGCCAGATCGAAGAACTGCGCACCGCCCAGCATGCGAAGTACGAGGTCGCTCGAAGGCAGCCGCGCCCGGTCGATGCCAAGCGACGCGAGGCGATCATCCATCGTGCGCAGCGGCCGGCCGCTCTCAATGAGGTGCAGGCCCGAGAAGCCATCGACGAGATGCTGTACGCGGCGGGATGGGGCGTCCAGGACCGGCACGAGGTCAACCCGGGAGAGAACCAGGGCGTTGCGGTGAGGGAGTTCACGCTGGCCACTGGCCGCGCGGACTACGTCTTGTACGTCGACGGCAGGATTGTTGGCGTGATCGAAGCCAAGCGGGAGGGCGATCACCTCTCCAGCGCCGTGGAGCAGAACGACCGGTACGCGGCTGGCGTCCTCAAGGAGCACCGGCTCGCCGTCTGGCGGGAGGCGGAGCCGTTCGCGTTCCGCTACGCGACGACCGGCACCGAGACCTATTTCATCAACCGCCTCGACCCCGACGCCCGCTCCCGAGAGGTGTTTTCCTTTCACCGCCCCGAGACGGTGGCGGCCTGGATGCGTCGCGCCGACGGGACACCGGCTGCCCCGACGTTCCGGGCCGCCATGCGCCGGCTGCCCGTGCTGGAACCGAACGGGTTGCGTCTTGCTCAGATCGACGCCATCAGCGGCCTGGAGAAGTCCCTGGCAGAGGACCGGTCGCGGGCCCTGATCCAGATGGCGACGGGCGCGGGCAAGACCTTCACTGCCGTGGCGCAGACCTACCGGCTGCTCAAGCACGCCAAAGCGCGTCGGGTTCTGTTCCTCGTCGACCGCAATAACCTGGGCAGGCAGGCGTACGACGAGTTCCGAAAGTTCACGACGCCGGACGACGGCCGCAAGTTGTCCGACATCTATAACGTCGACCGGCTCGGGGCAGCTGGCCTTCAGGACACTTCGTCGGTGGTCATCTGCACGATTCAGAAGATGTACTCGCTGCTGCGCGGGGAGACCCTCGTCGATGACGAGCAAGCGGACGAGACCTCGGACAGCACGGCGTACGAGGACACGTACGCGACGGACCTGCCCATCGAGGTCTCCTACAACCCGAAGGTCCCGATCGAGTCCTTCGACCTGATCATCGTGGACGAGTGCCACCGCTCTATCTACGGTCTGTGGCGGGGGGTACTGGAGTACTTCGACGCACACCTGGTCGGCCTGACCGCCACCCCTACACTCCAGACCCTCGGCTTCTTCGGCCGCAACCTGGTGTCCGAATACACCTATCCGCAGGCCGTTGCGGACGGCGTGAACGTCGACTTCGACGTCGTACGGATGCGCACCGACCTGCGCGAGAAGGGCGCCGCGACCATCGAGTCGGGCACGACGGTGCGAGTCAAAGACCGTAAAACGCGAAGGCAGCGCTACCAGGAACTGGATGACGACTTCACCTACACGACCGGGCAGATTGGCCGCTCGGTAGTGACGGTGGACGAGATCCGAGCGGTGCTCACTGCGTACCGGGACAACTGGCGGCGCTGGTTCCCCGGCCGGACTGAGCTTCCGAAGACGTTGATCTTCGCGGTCGGCGAGGACCATGCGGAAGATGTCCTCGCCCAGGTCAAGGAGGTCTTCGGGCGCGGCGACGACTTCGCGAAGAAGATCACGTACAAGAGCCGCCAGGCCGGCGAGGATCCGGACGAACTGATCCGAGCGCTGCGGACCTCGCCCCGGATGCGGGTCGCCGTCACCGTCGACATGATCGCGACTGGTACGGACGTGAAGGCCCTGGAGTGCGTGATCTTCCTGCGCGAGGTGCGCAGCGCCGTCCTCTTCGAGCAGATGAAGGGTCGCGGCGCTCGCACCATCGACGCGACGGAGCTCCAGGAGGTCACACCGGATGCGGACGCGACGGTCCGCAAGGACCGGTTCGTACTCGTCGACGCTGTCGGGGTGACGGACTCCCCGCTGGTGGACGCCAAGCCGCTGGTACCCGCGGGCGAGCGGCAGGTCTCGCTTGCCAAGCTGCTGGACAAGGCCGGTACGAAATCGATCAGCGCGAGTGAGGCCGAGATCCTGGCGGGACGGCTGGCGCGGCTCAACCAGCAGTTGACGGAGGAGGAGCGCGAGCAGCTGACGCGCGCCTCAGGCGGGCAGACCCTGTCCGAGATCGCGGGCGCCATTGTGAAGGCGGTAGACCCGGACCGGCAGGAGCGGGCTCTGGAGCAGGGTGGCCAGGCGGCGGCTAGACGGCTCGTGGAGGACGCGATCGCTCCGCTGACGGAGTATCCCGACCTGCGGCGGCATATCATCGAGATCCGGCGGGACAAGGACTACCTCTTCGATGAGTTCACGGCCGTCGAGGTGACGGATGTCGACGAAATCCCGCGTGAGGAGCGGGCCCGGGAGCAGGTAGGCCGGTGGAGCCAGCTCCTGAAGGACGAGCGCGACCGCATTGCGGCAGTCAGTATCGCCTTGACGAGCCCCCGGTCGGTTTCACCGGCGGAGACGTACGCTGCGCTGAAGGAACTGGCCCTGGAGATCCGCCGCCCGCAATTCGCCTGGACGCCGCAGGTGCTGTGGACGTACTACGAGGACTTGGGCTCGGCGGTCCATTACGACCCAGGCCGAGAGGCCGGGGTACCCGATCTGATCTCCCTGATCCGCTACGAGCTGGGCGTGGATGAGGAGCTGCGGCCGTACCGTGAGACGGTGGAAGAACGCTTCGAGGCGTGGCTGCTCAAGCAGCAGCAGGCGGGGGCGGACTTCTCGGAAGAGCAGCTGTGGTGGCTGCGGTCCATACGGGACGTGGTGGCGAGCGACGTCGGCATCAGTCCGGCGGAGTTCAATGCCGAGCCCTTCAAGGGGAAGGGCGGAGGTCGGGGGTTCGCCCATGCGTTTCCGGGGCGGGATGTTCGATCGTTGTTGAGTGAGCTGAATCGAGAGTTGGCTTGAGCGGGTTGAGTGACGTCGAGCTTCCGGCGGGGTGGGCTAGAGCCCTCCTCGGAGATATTTGCATCCCTGTCAAAAAAGTAGGGCCTGAGGGATTTGACAAAGATCGATTTCAATATATTGACATTGGTTCAGTAAGCGGGCCCGACCGCCAAATCACTGCCGCTAGCTGGATTGAATCTTCAGATGCCCCGGGAAGAGCTCGACAAATCGTCAAGGAGGGAGACACTGTCTATTCCACAGTGCGCCCGTATCTGCGAAATATTGCCCGAGTACCCGGCACGCTTGAGGGGCACATCGCCTCCACCGGCTTCGCCGTCATTCGACCACACCGCGAGATCGACTCACGGTACATCTTTCATGCCGTACAGGGTAAATTTTTCGAGGAGCAACTTTTTCCGAAACAGCGAGGCGTAAGCTACCCGGCAGTGCGAGATGCAGACGTATTTGAGACGACGATCCCAATTCCGCCGATGCGTGAACAGCAGAGAATCGTCGAGGCCATCGAAGATCATCTCTCTCGCCTCGATGCGGCCGGACGAGAGCTGCAAACTGCACAGAAGAAGATCGCCTCGTTCCGCAAGTCCGTCCTCCTGTCGCTGGTGCCCGAATCCGTTCCCGACTCATGGGAGATGAGTACGGTCGGAGAGGCTGGCACTATTGGGCTCGGGAGGCAGCGCCACCCCGATTGGCACCATGGCCCAGAGATGCGCCCGTACTTGCGTGTGGCCAACGTCTTCGAGGATCGCATCGACACCTCGGATGTCATGGAGATGGATTTCTCAGGAGTCTTCGACCGGTTTCGACTGGAACCTGGCGACGTTCTCCTCAATGAGGGACAGAGTCCTCACCTTGTGGGGAGGCCTGCGCTATACCGGGGGACTCCGCCCAACGTCGCTTTCACTAACAGCCTCCTACGGTTTCAGGCGCGCCCCGATGTGCTTCCAGAGTGGGCCCTTATGGTGTTCCGCCGCCATCTTCACGCCCGCCGCTTCATGCGCGAAGTGCGCATTACCACCAACATTGCCCACCTTTCGGCCAAGCGTCTGAAGCCTATCGAGTTCCCTGTCCCGCCGCTTGAGGAACAGAAACAACGGGTGCAGGCTTGTGACGAATTGATGAGCTACGCCGATGCGATGGAGCACGCTTTGAAGCGCAACGTTGTACGCGCAAAGCACCTCCGGAGCGCGGTACTGCAGCGTGCATTCACCGGCCGCCTCGTTCCCCAGGACCCCACCGACGAGCCCGCCTCCGTCCTCCTCGACCGCATCCGCGCCAAGCGCGAGGCTCAGGGCGACAAGCCCAAGCGGGCCGTCCGCCGCTCCCGCAAGACGGCCACCGCAGACGCACCACCCCCACCCCCTGCATCCTCAACGCCTTCCCCCAACACCGCCGTTCAGCAGGAGCTTCCGCTGTGACCCCCGCATCTCCCACCCTGGCGCACGCGCAGACCAACAGCCTGGTCGCCAAGCTCTGGAACTACTGCAATGTCCTGCGGGACAACGGACTGTCCACCATCGAGTACGTCGAGCAGCTCTCGTACCTGCTCTTCCTCAAGATGGCCGACGAGATCGCCTCCGACCCCTTCACGGAGGAGGAGGCCAAGACCGTCGTCCCCGCCGAGTACGACTGGCAGTCCCTTGCTCGCCTCAAGGGCATCGACCTCGAAGTCCACTACCGCAAAACCCTCGAAGCGCTCGCCAAGAACCCCGGCACCACTCTCGGCACAATCTTCGCGAAGTCCCAGAACAGGATCACCGAGCCCGCCCTGCTCGAAAAGCTGGTTGTCGAGCTGATCGGCAAGGAGGACTGGACGGTCCAGGGGACGGACCTCAAGGGCGATGCCTACGAGGGTCTGCTTGCCAAGGGCGCGGAGGACACCAAGACGGGCGCTGGCCAGTACTTCACGCCCCGCGCGCTCATCGACGCCATGGTCGACGTGATGCAACCGGGTCCCGAAGACACGATCACTGACCCGGCCTGTGGTACCGGCGGCTTCCTGATCGCTGCGCATAGCTACATCCGTAAGCACCACATGCAGCACCTGTCACGGGAACAGCGTCTCGCGCTCGGGTCCGGCAAGATCTGGGGCAACGAGCTGGTCACCGGCACGGCCCGTCTGGCCGCGATGAACATGCTGCTGCACGGCATCGGTGACGCCGACGGCGAGTCGCTCATCACCGTGGGTGACGCGCTTGCCGACAAGCCCGAGCGCCACGCGTCGCTCATCCTCGCCAATCCGCCCTTTGGCAAGAAGTCCGCGATCACGATCGTCGGCACGGACGGCAAGGCCGAGAAGGAAGACATCTCGTACGAGCGGGACGACTTCCGCGCCACCACCACTAACAAGCAGCTCAACTTCCTCCAGCACATCATGTCGCAGCTGGAGATGAACGGGCGTGCGGCTGTCGTCCTGCCGGACAATGTGCTCTTCGAAGGCGGGGCGGGCGAGAAGGTACGCCGCCGCCTGCTGGAAGAGTTCGACTTGCACACGATCCTCCGCTTGCCGACAGGCATCTTCTACGCGGGCGGTGTCAAGGCCAACGTCCTGTTTTTCGAGAAGAAGCCCCCCCGCAGTGGGGGCGCCCACAACACCTCGCAGCTCTGGGTCTACGACTTCCGTACCGCCAAGCACTTCACCCTGAAGCAACGCCCGTTGACGCGCGCGGCTCTGGACGAGTTCGTCGAGGCGTACCTGCCCAGCAAGCCGCGTAGCGAGCGGGTGGAGTCGGAGCGTTTCAAGCCCTTTGACTACGACGAGCTCATCGCCCGTGACAAGGTAAATCTCGACATCACGTGGATGAAGGACCCGGCGCTTGACGACGCCGACAGCCTCCTGCCGCCCGAAGTGATTGCCCAGGAGATCGTCGAGGACTTGCAGGCTGCGCTGAGCGAGTTCGCGGCCATCGCGGAGGCTCTCGGCGGTGAGGTCTCGGCCGACACCGATGCAATTGAGCCAACTGAGAGTGGTTGATCCACAACTGGGTTGCCCCTCCCCCGACCCGCCGGAATCCTGAGTTCCCAGACCAGCGAGACGGGGGAGTTTCATGCCGGCCGCACAGCCGCAGACACGCGAGTTCCGGGCGTTCCTGACCAACCTCGAGTACGCCCGGAAAATGATCGTGGCGGGTCAGAGCCTGGCTGCCTTCCAGTCCCCGGTTATCGACATCGGTGACTTCTACCGGGCCGCCTGGGTGCAGGCCGTCAGCGCCATCGACCACTGGTTCCACGAGGAGCTGTACCGACGCGTCGCCGAGCTGGCCGCCGCGGACAGCCCCGGAATGCCCTACCAGCTGACGAAGTTCGAGCTGCCCCTGGTCAAGGTGGAGGAAGTCCGGCGCGGTACGACGACGCTCGCCGACGCCGTCTCCGAGCACGTCAAGGCGAAGTGGGGCAACGCGGCACTGCAGAACCCTCGCAAGATCAGCGAGGCGCTGAAGCTGGTGACGGAAGAGGACATCTGGGCCAAGGCCGCCGTTCAGCTCAACGAGTGGAACCACGGCCGTACGTCCATGAACGCCCAGACACTGAAGCAGAAGTACAACTCGATCACCGATCGCCGAAACAGGATCGCCCACGACGCGGACTTGCTGGACGGCGACCTCAAGAGTCGCCGCCCCATCTCCGCCGCCGACGTGACCGACGCGATCGACTGGATCGAGCGAATTGCCCTCGCCATCGCCACCGTGCTGGGATGAGTCGACCTCTCAGGCAGCGTCATTGCGGCAATGTCACCGTTCGGAGTTGACGGCAGCCCTGACGGCAACGGCGGCACACAAACACGCATGATCGCTATCATGAGCGATCGCAACGGGAGGTCGCCGGAGCTCCTAATTACGTGCTGCCCGATCCTACGGATCAGAAGGTTGCAGGTTCGAATCCTGCCGAGTGCACAGCACGCCAGAGGCCCTCAGGAGAAATCCTGAGGGCCTCTGGCGTTGCCCGTACAGCAGCGAAGTACAGCAACCGTGTCAGCCGGTACCGAGCTGACATACGGGTCGTTTGACCAGGCACTCATTCGGCCTAATGCCCTCTCTGGCAGCTGCGGGGCCTGCGGTATGGGCTGAACCTCTCCTCCTGGGAACCTTTGTGCCCGGTGGACTTGCGCAGCGCGCCGACGTCCCGCGACATGGGTACAAGGCCCCGTCCGCGGGTCACAGAAGGAGGACCAATGCGTCGCATGACTGTCGGTGCCGTCCTGACCGCCGCTCTTCTCGCAGGGCCCGCTGCCGTCACCGCAGAAGCGCAGTCACAGGGAGTGACCCAAGCAGCTACCGTGCAGACCTCCCAGAGCCAAGCGCAAGATGACGACAAGAAGGACGATGACAACGGTGGATGGGGACTCTGGGGCCTCGCTGGCCTTCTGGGTCTGCTCGGTCTCATTCCTCGTCGGCGAAAGACACCTGATACGGGAACCCACCGGGGCACAGGAACTGGCTCGCACCCCACTGACCACTGATCGTCCATGAGGCAAATGCCCGTCAGTCCGGCTTCCTGGCTGACATCAGTACCTGACACCAGCACGGGCGAACGGCACCGGTCGGCGTCGTACCTACACGGACGATCCTCACTGGTGCGGCTCGACTCGAGCGGCGTAAACGTGCGCCCGTGCCCGACCTGATAAGGATGAGGCCAGGGAGTGGAACTCGATCCTGCTGTACAGCAGCGAAGTACAGCAACCCCGGCGACCGATCCGGCTAGAGCTACGGATCAGAAGGTCGCAGGTTCGAATCCTGCCGAGTGCACAGCAGGCCGGAGGCCCCCAGGAGAAAGCCTGGGGGCCTCTTGCGTGGCCCGCACGGCGGCGGGGCGCAGTGGCGACGTGGAGCAGCCGTGGCATCCGTGGCGTTCCGCTGGAACCTGGGGGTCTTCGCCGTCGACGGCCGTGTCCGGGTCGTCCTGAGACGGAAGTGAGTGGAGGACAGGCGGCCGGGGCGAGCGTCCAATTCGGGCCGCGTGCCGGACGCACGGTGTCCGCGCCCACGTCTGCGGCCCGTACGGTCCGGCAGGCCCGGCCGACGCCTCGGCGCCGGCCGGGCCTGCGGATCAGGCCGACGTCTCGACCGCCGGGACCGCCTGGTTCCGCTCCCGCACGACGCGGCGGCGCCGGGACGGCATCCCGAGCGTCGGGTTGGCCACGCCCCAGGCGGCGCCCTTGCAGACCAGTTCCTTGTAGACGGCGGCGAGCCGCCCGGTCAGGGCTGTCCGGACGGCGCGGTCGTCGGCGGTGACGTACTGGATCAGCCCTTCCCTGCGGCCCAGTGAGACGCACTGGTTGAAGTAGCGGAGCGGCGTGGCCGGGACCTTCGTCCCGGTGAGGCGCGCGGCGATGGCGTCGGCGGCCTGCCATGCGGTGGGAGTGCCCGTGGCGCACGACATCCGCAGCGGCTTGTCGCCCGGGCCCATGGCCAGGGCCGCGTCACCGACGGCGTACACGTCGGGGTGCGAGACCGAGCGCATGGTCCGGTCGACCACGATCTGTCCCGTGCCGGTGACCTCCAGGGCGGTGGCCCTCGCGATCGGGTGGGCCGCGAAGCCGGTGGTCCACACGGTGACGGCGGCCGGTACGGAGGTGCCGTCGGCGGTGGCGACGTGGCCGGCCGAGACGCCGGTCACGGCGGTGTGCTCGTGCACCGTGATGCCGAGATCCGCGAAGACCCTGCGCACATGGCCGCGTCCCTTGGGTGAGAGCCAGTCACCGAGCTCCCCACGGGTGGCGAGGGCGACGTCGAGGTCCGGCCGGGCCTCGGCGATCTCCGTCGCGGCCTCGAGCCCGGTGAGGCCGCCGCCGACGACGACCACGGGACGGCCGGCTTCCAGTCCGGCCAGCCGCTCGCGCAGCCGGAGGGCGCCGGGGCGGCCGGCGATCTCGTGGGCGTGCTCGGCCGTGCCGGGGACGCCCTGCGGGTTCCAGCTGCTGCCGAGGGCGTAGACGAGGCTGTCGTACTCCAGCTCGTCGTCGCCGTCGGCGTCCCTGACGGTGACGGTCCTCCGTCCGACGTCGACGGCGGTGACCCGGGCGAGCCTGAGTTCGACCCCGGTGTTCGCGAACATCTTGTCGAAGGGCCGGGGGGCGAGGTCCTGGCCGGCCGCCAGCTGGTGCAGGCGGACGCGCTCGACGAAGTCGGGTTCGGCGTTGACGAGCGTGATGGCGACGTCCTCGGCACGCAGTCGCTTTGCGAGGCGACCGGCGGCGACGGCTCCGGTGTATCCGGCTCCCAGGACGATGATGCGGTGCTTCATCTCTCTGCTCCTGTCTCGCGGGTTCGCCACCTGAACCGGGCAGCCCGCCGTTTCCTGACAGGAACGGGATGTGAAGCACCTCACACCGAGGTCAGAAGGCGTTGATCACGGGCTCTCCGTGGTCGGAGGCAGCCCATCGCCGGGTCGCGCGCTCCAGCTTGTCGGGGTTGACCTGGCTGCGGAACGCGGCGATGCCGTCGGCGGTGATCTCCAGGCACATGACGCCGATGACACGGCCGTCGAGGACCACCACGAGGGCGGGGGAGTTGTTGGCGGTCGCGGCGTAGACGTCGGGGGAGCCTCCCACGAGCTCGCGCTTGGCCTTGCCGGGCTTGAACAGGCCCCGCATGAACTTCGCGACCGCGACGGCGCCCTCGAACGCCTTGGCGCGGGCCGGGACCTTCCCGCCGCCGTCACCGATCGCGACGGCGTCGTCGGTGAGCAGGCGCAGCAGTGGTTCGGTCCGGCCGCTCGTGGCGGCCGAGAGGAACTCCTCGACGATGCGCCGGGCGGCGGACGCGTCGATCTCGGACCGGGCCCTGCCCTCCGCGATGTGCTTCCTGGCCCGGTGGAGGATCTGCTGGCAGGCGGCTTCGGAGAGGTCGAGGATCTCCGCGATCCTCCGGTGCGGGTAGTCGAAGGCCTCCCGGAGCACGTACACCGCCCGCTCCTTGGGGGAGAGCCGTTCCATGAGCGCGAGGACCGCGTACGAGACGGATTCGCGCTGCTCGGCGGTGTCGGCGGGGCCGAGCATCGGATCACCGGCGAGCAGCGGCTCGGGCAGCCACTGGCCCACGTAGGTCTCACGCCGGGCGCGGGCCGAGGTGAGCTGGTTGAGACAGAGGTTGGTGAGCACCTTCGTCAGCCAGGCCTCCGGGACCTCGACGCGGTCGACGTCGGCGGCCTGCCAACGCAGGAACGTGTCCTGCACGGCGTCCTCGGCGTCGCTCGCGGACCCGAGGAGGCGGTAGGCGATGGCCTGCAGACGGGGCCTGCAGGCCTCGAACCGGTCCACGTCGTGCACGGTCAGAGGCATGGCCCGGATCTTAGTCCGCCGGCCCCGGCGGGCAGGGGGCCGCGCGGTCCCTCGCTGTCGGCGCCGGTCGTGGGGGCACCCGCCGGGTCTCCCGCCATGTCCGGGCCGGCCGCCCTGAGCGCTCCTCGCGGCGTCGTGTTCCTCGCGTGGCGGGCAGCTCGGGGCCCGGGGGCGTCGGCGTGCGTACGACCGAGACCGGCCAGGCAGTGACGAACGGGTCGAGGAGAGCGTTCCCGTCCGTGCGGAGCAGTGCGGCCGGGCCGCCGGGAGGGGACCCGGGGTGTACCGGTACGGCGCCGGGCGGCGGGGTCCTGTCGGTTAGGGTGCCGTTTCCACGGCCGGACGTCCGGGTCGGGTGCCCGGCTACCACCGGAGCGCCTCGCGCGTCCGTCCGCATCCTGGGCGCGGGTCGGGAGGGACGGCATGAGCGGTTGGCGGTGCACCGGACTGCGCTGGCCCCACGGCGGGCCGGTGCTCGGGTGGGAGAGGAGCGACGGGACCGGTCGGGGGCGGGCGAGCGTCCTGGCGTACGGGAAGGAGCTCGGGTTCCGTGCCGAGGGGGAGCGGCACTGCACGGGGGCGCGGGGGAATCCGTGTCCGGTCACGGCCGTGGTGCCCGTACGGAGCACCGGGGCGCGGTGCGCGGAGTGTGCGCGGCTGGACCGGGCGCACTCGGTCGCGGCCGACACGATCGCCGACGACCCGCGCACGTACCGCGTCTACCTGGCCTGGTTCGGGCCGGGGCTGGTCAAGGTCGGGATCACCGGGGAGGCCCGTGACTCCGCGCGGCTGCGGGAGCAGGGGGCCGTGGTGTTCAGCTGGCTGGGGCGCGGGCCGCTGATGGCCGCGCGGCGTACGGAGGAACTGCTGCGCTCGGCGCTCGGGGTGCCCGACCGGATCCCGTACGCGCGTAAGCGTGCCGTGCGTGACCACCTGCCGGGTGCGCGGGAGCGGGCCGCCGAGGTCGAAGGGCTGTACCGGCGGGCCGTCGCTCTCGAGCGTGCCGGGTGGCCGGACGCGTTGGAGCGGCTGCCGTTCGAGGCGGTCGACCACGCGGAGGTGTTCGGGCTCGCCGGGGCGGGGCCGGCGGCGCGGGTGGTGACCGGGCTGGCGGACGGCGGTGTGGTGTCGGGACGGCTGGTGGCGGCGGCCGGGCCCGATCTGCATCTGGAGACCGTCGGTGCCGGCACCGTCGTGCTGGACACACGGCTCGTCACCGGCTGGGACCTGGTGGGCGCCGGCGCCGGAGCGGGACTGAGTGTGCCGGCCGTGGCCGTGGGGGGCGGTGGCGTGCAGGACGGGCTGTTCTGAGATCGTCGCCCGGGAGGGCCCTCGGGGTGCCCGACCGGTGCCGCCGGGCAGCATTTCCGGGGGGTGGGGACGGGGCGCACGAGGCGGGTGGGGCGGATGAACAGCGATGACCAGGACCGGGTCGACGTCATGCGGTTCCGGCAGCGGCTGGGGCTGCCCGGGATCATCGACGTCCACACGCACTTCATGCCCGAGCGGGTACTCGGCAAGGTGTGGGCGTACTTCGACTCGGCGGGCCCGCTGACGGGGCTGGAATGGCCGATCACCTACCGGCGGGACGAGGACGAGCGGCTCGCGCTGCTGCGCTCGTTCGGTGTGCTCCGGTTCACCTCGATGCTCTACCCGCACAAGGCCGGTATGGCGGCCTGGCTGAACGCCTGGGCCGCCGGGTTCGCGGCCCGGGTGCCTGACTGTCTGCACACCGCGACGTTCTTCCCGGAGGAGGGCGTGGAGACGTATGTGCGCGAGGCCGTCGACGCGGGGGCGCGCGTCTTCAAGTCGCACCTCCAGGTCGGGGCCTACGATCCGAACGACCCGTTGCTGGAGCCCGTGTGGGGGCTCCTGGCGGAGGCCGGGGTCCCGGTGGTGACGCACTGCGGTTCCGGGCCCGTGCCGGGTGCCCACACGGGCCCCGGACCGGTCGGCCGCCTGCTGTCCCGCCACCCCAGGCTCAAGCTCGTGGTGGCGCACATGGGGATGCCGGAGTACGAGGATTTCCTGGCGCTGGCGGCGGCGTACCCCGGGGTGCGGCTCGACACGACCATGGCGTTCACGGACTTCGGCGAGAACCTCGCGCCGTTCCCCGCGGCGGAGCGCGGGCGGCTCGCCGATCTGGGTGACCGGATCCTGCTGGGCACCGACTTCCCGAACATCCCTTATCCCTACGCCCATCAGCTGCATGCCCTCGAGCGGCTCGGGCTGGGCGACGCCTGGTTGCGGGCCGTCTGCCACGACAACGCGAACGCGCTCTTCGGGTAGGGGCCCGTGGCGCGTTTCTCAGGCAATTCACAGGAAGGCGAAAGGTCTCTCTCACGGCCGTCCCACAGGCTTGAGCCATGACGACGACCTCGCCCCAGGGGCGTACCGAACGGCTCCGGTCCGACCGCGCTCCCGTCCGCGTCCTGGTCGTGGACGACGAGGCTCCGCTCGCCGAGCTGCTCTCCATGGCCCTGCGCTACGAGGGCTGGGAGGTGCGCAGCGCCGGCGACGGCGCGGGCGCCGTCCGCACGGCGCGCGACTTCCGCCCCGACGCGGTGGTCCTCGACGTCATGCTCCCCGACATGGACGGGCTGGCGGTGCTCGGCAGGCTGCGGCGTGAGTTCGACGACGTGCCCGTGCTGTTCCTGACCGCGCGGGACGCGGTGGAGGACCGGATAGCCGGGCTCACGGCGGGCGGCGACGACTACGTCACCAAGCCGTTCAGCCTGGAGGAGGTCGTGGCGCGCCTGCGCGGGCTGATCCGCCGCTCCGGTACGGCGTCCGCCCGCGGCGACTCGACGCTCGTCGTCGGCGACCTGGTGCTGGACGAGGACAGCCACGAGGTGAGCCGGGGCGACGACTCGATCCATCTCACGGCGACCGAGTTCGAGCTGCTGCGCTTCCTGATGCGCAACCCCCGCCGGGTGCTGAGCAAGGCGCAGATCCTCGACCGGGTCTGGAACTACGACTTCGGCGGCCAGGCCAACGTCGTCGAGCTGTACATCTCCTACCTGCGCAAGAAGATCGACGCGGGGCGGTCCCCGATGATCCACACCCGGCGTGGGGCGGGATACCTCATCAAGCCCGGCGACTGACGCCGTGGGCACGAGGAGCGGCGCCCGCCGCCCCTGGACGTTGCGGACCCGGCTGGTCGTGTACGCGGTGACGCTCATCGCGGTGGTCGCCGCGGTGATCGGTTCGGTCACCGCGATCGCCTTCCGGAGCTACATGTACGGAAAGCTGGACGGTCAGCTGCGCGACATCGCCAGGATGTCCGCGGCGCGTCCGCCGGGCGGCGGCACGGTCGTCCCGGGCACCGAGGAGGGGCTGGACTTCGTCGGGATGGGCGGCCAGCCGTTCAACACGTTCGGTGCGGTGGTCTCCGACGGATCCGTCACCGGGTCGAAGGTCGTGAAGAAGCGCGGACCGGCGGCCCGGGAGAACACCGGGGAGCTGACCGGCGAGCAGGAGAACGCGCTCGAGGCCTCGGGGGTGAGCCCGGACGGAGGGCCCCATGACGTCGGACTCCCCGGCCTCGGCGGCTACCGCGTCCAGGCCGTCCCGTCGGGCGGCGGTACGTCCGTGCTGGTCGGCATCCCCACGGCCGAGGTGGACAAGGCCGTCACCACCCTGGTCCTCGTCGAGGTGTGTGTCACCGGCGCCGGGCTGATCGCCGCCGGGATCGCCGGCGCGGCCATGGTCGGTGTCGCCCTGCGTCCCCTGCGCAGGGTGGCCGCCACAGCGACCCGGGTCTCCGAGATCCCTCTGCACAGCGGCGAGGTCGCCCTCTTCGAGCGGGTCCCTGATGCCGAGGCCGATCCGCGTACCGAGGTCGGTCAGGTCGGCGCGGCCCTGAACCGGATGCTGGGGCACGTGGGTTCGGCTCTGGAGGCACGGCAGAAGAGCGAGACGCGGGTGCGGCAGTTCGTCGCGGACGCCAGCCACGAGCTGCGTACACCCCTCGCCTCGATCCGCGGGTACGCCGAACTGACGCGGCGTGGACGGGAGGACGCCGGGCCCGACACCCGGCACGCCCTGGGCCGGATCGAGTCCGAGGCGGAACGGATGACGGGCATGGTCGAGGACCTGCTGCTCCTGGCCCGGCTCGACGCCGGACGCCCGCTCTCCTACGAGAGCACCGATCTCTCGCCGCTGGTCGTCGACGCGGTGAGCGACGCCCGCGTCGCGGACCGCGCGACGGACGGCACCCCCGGTGCCGGCCGTCGCTGGCGGCTGGAGCTGCCCGAGGTGCCCGCGACGGTCCTCGCCGACCCGGCCAGGATCCAGCAGGTGCTGGTCAACCTGCTGGCCAACGCCCGTACGCACACGCCGCCCGGCACCACTGTCACGGTCCGCCTGCTGCAGGCGCGCAGGGAGCTGCCCTGGGTGACCCTGGAGGTCCAGGACGACGGGCCGGGCATTCCGGCCGAGCTGCAGCCGCGTGTCTTCGAGCGGTTCGCGCGCGGCGACGCCTCGCGCTCCCGGCATGCCGGTTCGACGGGGCTCGGCCTGGCCATCGTGCGGGCCGTCGTAACCGCCCACGGCGGTACGGCCGAGGTGCGGTCGGTGCCGGGCGCCACGGTGTTCGCCGTCCGCCTGCCGGCGGACGCGGCGTACGGGACGTGGGGTGACGGCTCAGCCGGCGCGCCTGCCGGCCCGGCTCCCGGCGCGAGTGCCTCCGGCACGGGTGGCCGCCCTGCCTCCGGCACGGGTGCTGATCCCGCCTCCGGCACGGGTGCCGGCCCCGTTCGCGGCACCGCCGCGCACCGGCCGGACGGCGTCGGAGACGCCATGGCGGCGTCCTCACAGCCGGACCACAGGCTCAGCACACGGACGTGACAGCGGGGTCGGCGAGCGTCGTCCCATGCGAACCGACACTCCTCGGGGCACCCTGCCGGCCCGGGACCATCTCCTGGCCGACGCGGTCGGCGTCCCCGTACTCGACGTAGTGATCCCCGTGTACAACGAGGAGAAGGACCTCGAAACGTGCGTGCTGCGCCTGCGCGACCATCTGGCGCGGACGTTCCCCTACGGCTTCCGGATCACCGTGGCGGACAACGCCAGCACCGACCGTACGGCCCAGGTGGCGGCCCGGCTCGCGGACCTCGTTCCCGAGGTCCGCTCCTACCGGCTGGAGGAGAAGGGCCGGGGGAGGGCGCTGCGCACCGTCTGGTCCTGTTCGGACTCCCCTGTCCTCGCCTACATGGACGTCGATCTCTCGACCGACCTGAACGCACTCCTGCCCCTGGTCGCCCCGCTGATCTCCGGGCACTCCGACCTGGCCGTCGGATCGCGGCTGGCACGCAGTTCGCGGGTGGTGCGGGGCCGGAAGCGGGAGTTCATCTCCCGGGCCTACAACCTCATCCTGCGCTCGTCCCTGGCCGCCGGGTTCAGCGACGCCCAGTGCGGCTTCAAGGCCATACGGCGTGAGGTCGCGCAGCGGCTGCTGCCGATGGTCGAGGACACCGGATGGTTCTTCGACACGGAGATGCTGGTGCTCGCCGAGCGGGCCGGGCTGCGCATCCACGAGGTCCCGGTCGACTGGGTCGACGACCCGGATTCCACCGTCCACATCGTGAGTACCGCGACCGAGGACCTGAAGGGCGTCTGGCGGGTGGGCCGGGCCCTGGCCACCGGAGCGCTGCCGCTGGACCGGCTGTCCCGGCCCTTCGGGGACGACCCGCGCGACCGTTCCGTGCCCGGGGTGCCGCGCGGGCTCGCCGGACAGCTGGTCGGCTTCTGCGTCGTGGGGGCACTCTCCACCCTCGTCCACCTCGCCCTGTACTCGCTCCTCCGGCTGGGCGCCGACGCCCAGCTCGCCAACGCGGCGGCTCTCCTGGTGTCCGCCGTCGCCAACACGGCGGCGAACCGGCGCTTCACCTTCGGTGTGCGCGGCCGGGGCGGTGCCGTCCGCCACCAGGCGCAGGGACTCGTCGTCCTCGCCATCGGGCTCGCCCTCACCAGCGGTTCGCTCGCCGCCCTGGGCGCGGCGTCGGGATCGGCGTCGCACGGTACGGAACTCGCCGTGCTGATCGCGGCCAACCTCGCGGCGACGGTGCTGCGGTTCCTGCTCTTCCGCGCCTGGGTCTTCCCCGACCGGCGCGCCGACCACCAGGACGCCCGCGAGGGTGCCGCACACGAACTGAGGGACGCCCGATGACCGCCGCCACCCGTTCCGGCCACCTCCAGGAACCGCCCGGCAACCCAGGGGCGCCCCAGGAGCCGCCCGGCACTCCGGGGGCGACCGCGCGCGCCGAGGGCAGGCGGGAGCGGTTGTCGCGGCGCGTCCTCAGGGGCAGGCCCGAGGACCCGCGCTGGGCGAGGCCCGCCTTCCTGGGCATGCTGCTGGTCATCGGACTCGCGTACCTGTGGAATCTCAGTGCCTCCGGTTACGCCAACTCCTTCTACTCCGCAGCCGCGCAGGCCGGCAGCCAGAGCTGGAAGGCCTTCTTCTTCGGCTCGCTGGACTCCGCGAACGCCATCACCGTCGACAAGCCCCCCGCCGCCCTCTGGCCGATGGCCCTGTCGGTGCGGATCTTCGGCCTGAGCTCCTGGGCGATCCTCGCGCCCCAGGTGCTGATGGGTGTCGCGACGGCCGGTGTCCTCCACGGAGCCGTGCGCCGCCGTTTCAGCGCCGCCGCCGGGCTGATCACGATGGCGGTCTTCGCGCTGACCCCGGTCGCCGCGCTGATGTTCCGCTTCAACAACCCGGACGCGCTGCTCGCGCTCCTGATGACCGTCACCGTCTGCTGCGTGCTGCGCGCCCTGGAGGGCGGCCGGACGAAGTGGCTGGTCTGGGCGGGTGTAGCGGTGGGTCTGGCGTTCCTGTCGAAGACCCTGCAGGCCTTCCTGATCCTGCCGCCCCTGGCCGTGCTCTACGCGGCGCTCGCGCCGGTGTCCGTGCGGAAGCGGTTCGGTCAGCTCGGTCTGGCGGCGCTGGCGGTGCTCGTCTCCGGGGGCTGGTGGGTGGCGGTCGTCGAGCTGTGGCCCGCCTCCTCGCGCCCGTACATCGGGGGCTCGCAGAACAACTCCTTCCTGGAACTCACCTTCGGCTACAACGGACTCGGCCGGATCAACGGTGAGGAGACCGGCAGCGTGGGCGGCGGCGGTGGCGGCGGCCAGGGCGGCGGATGGGGCGAGACCGGCATCGGCCGGATGTTCAACTCCGAGATCGGCGGCCAGATCTCATGGCTGCTGCCCGCCGCGCTGATCCTGCTGGTCGCGGGTGTCTGGCTGACCTGGAGGGCGAAGCGGACCGACACGGCCTGTGCGGCGTTCCTCGCCTGGGGCGGTTCGCTGCTGATGACGGCCTTCGTCTTCAGCTTCATGGCCGGCATCTTCCACCAGTACTACACGGTGGCCCTGGCGCCCTGCATCGCGGCGCTGGTGGGCATGGGCGCCACGGTCCTCTGGGAGGAACGGAGCAAGTGGTGGGCGGGCGCCGCGCTCGGCGCGGCCGTCGCGGCGACGGCCGTCTGGGCGTACGTCCTGCTGGGGCGCACGCCGGACTACGTCCCGTGGCTGCGCTGGGCCGTCCTGACCGGTGGCCTCGTGGGCGCCTTGGGGCTGCTGCTCGCGGCACGGCTGGGCCGGGCGCTCGTGCTGGGCGTGGCGGGTCTGGGCATGGCGGCGTCGCTGGCCGGGCCGACGGCGTACACGATCAGCACGCTCGGCACCGGGCACCAGGGTTCGATCGTCACAGCGGGTCCGTCGGGCGCGAGCACGGGCGGCCCCGGCGGCGGGCCGGGCGGCGGACCCGGCGGCGGCACGCAGCCCCCGGGCCAGGGCACGCAGCAGGGCGGCCGGGCGCCGGGCAACCAGCAGGGCAACGCGCCGGGTGGCGGCTTCCCGGGCGGCGGCACACCGGGCCAGGGCACACAGAACCAGGGCACACATGGCCGACAGGGGCAGGGACAGGCTCCCGGCGGCAGGCAGGGCGGTATGCCCGGCGGCGGTACAGGGGAAGGCGGCATGGGCGGTGGCGGCATAGGGGGCCTGCTCAACGGCGCCTCCGTGGACTCCGAGGCCAGGACGCTCCTGACACAGAACGCCGACGCCTACACATGGGCAGCCGCGGCCATCGGTTCGCAGAACGCCGCGAGCTACCAACTCGCCACCGGCGACCCGGTGATGGCGATCGGCGGATTCAACGGCAGCGACCCGTCCCCGACACTCGCCCGGTTCCAGCAGTACGTGGAGGACGGAGAGATCCACTACTTCATCTCGGGCGGCATGGGCGGCGGCATGGGCGGTGAAGGCGCCTCCTCCCAGATCTCCACCTGGGTGGAGGAGAACTTCGAGGAGGTCACAGCGGGGAGCGCGACCTTCTACGACCTCACCCAGCCGAAGGGCTAGCCCCCCGGGCCGCTCCCCCGAGGAAGAGGAAGGGCGGTGGCTCCGGAGACCTGCTCCGGGGTCACCGCCCTCGCGCACCCGGGACGCCACCGGTCGAGCTGGCGTTGTACGGCGTACAGGGTTTGCTTGTACGGTGTATGGGAGCACCTCCCATACACCGTACAAGTGCACCGGAACAGGAGTCCGCATGACGGCGACCGCCGCCGAGCAGAACGGCCTCGCGCCCCGGAGCGGCCATGCGCGGCGCTGGCTGATCCTCGGAGTCATCTGCCTCGCCCAGCTCACCGTGCTGCTCGACAACACCGTTTTGAACGTCGCGATCCCCTCGCTGACCGAGGACCTCCACGCCTCCACCGCCGATGTGCAGTGGATGATCAACGCCTACGCGCTCGTCCAGGCCGGACTGGTGCTCACCGCGGGCAGTGCCGCCGACCGCTACGGCCGCAGGAAGATGCTGGTCGCGGGCCTCGCGCTGTTCGGTGTCGGTTCACTGGCCGCGGGGCTCGCACAGTCCTCCGGGCAGTTGATCGCCGCCCGGGCGGGGATGGGCGTCGGGGGTGCGCTGCTGATGACGACCACCCTCGCGGTGGTGGTGCAGATCTTCGACGACGCCGAGCGCGTCAAGGCCATCGGGATCTGGTCCACCGTCAACTCCCTGGGCTTCGCGGCCGGCCCGCTGCTCGGAGGAGCGATGCTCGACCACTTCTGGTGGGGGGCGATCTTCCTGATCAACATCCCCGTGGCGATCCTCGGGCTGGTCGCGGTCGTCAGGCTCGTCCCGGAGTCCAGGTCTCCCCGAGGTGACCGTCCCGACCTGGCCGGGGCGCTGCTCTCCACCGTCGGCATGGTGGCCGTCGTGTACGCGATCATCTCCGGACCGGAGCACGGCTGGACCTCCGGGCAGGTCATGCTGACCGGCTCCGCGGGGGTGGCCGTGCTCACGGGGTTCGTCCTGTGGGAGCTGCACGTCCCGTATCCGATGCTGGACATGAGCTTCTTCCGTGACCAGAGGTTCACCGGCGCCGTGGCCGGCGTGATCCTGGTCGCCTTCGGCATGACGGGCTCGCTCTTCCTGCTCACCCAGCACCTGCAGTTCGTCCTGGGCTACGAGCCGCTCGAAGCCGGGCTGCGCACGGCACCCCTCGCCCTCACCGTCGTCGCCCTCAACCTCACGGGGCTCGGTGCCCGGCTCGTGGGGAAGGCGGGTACACCCGCCGTCATCGCCACCGGGATGTGCCTGCTGGCCGCCGGGCTCGGGGCCGTCGCCCTGCTGGGCGGGCGGGACTACGGCGGCATGCTGCTCGGCCTGGTCGTCATGGGGGCGGGCGTCGCGCTCGCCATGCCCGCGATGGCCAACGCGATCATGAGCGCCATCCCGCCGGAGAAGGCGGGCGTGGGCGCCGGAGTGAACGGCACCCTCGCCGAGTTCGGCAACGGACTCGGGGTGGCCGTGCTCGGGGCCGTGCTCAACTCCCGGTTCACCGCGCTCGTACCGGGTGTCGTCGGGGCCGCCTCCCTCCCCGCCGCGCTCGCCGCCGCGGACGGGGCGGCGGAGCGTGAGCACATCACGGACGCCTTCGCCTCGGGCCTGGAGACCAGCCAACTCGTCGGCGCCGCGGCGGTCCTGGCCGGCGGGCTGCTGGCCGCGGCGCTGCTGCGGAGGGCGGAGCGCGCGGAAGCGGACTGAGAGCCGCAGGTGACGGGCATAGCATCGGACGAGGGTGCCGGTACGCAGGAGTGCCACCGCAAGACAAGGAGCGTGCGCCATGGGGTCCGCGGCAGACCATGTGAAGAACCCGTCCCGGGTCAGTGTGTGGCTGGACCGGCGGACACCCTCGCGCACCCGCAGGACGGACCAGCCTGCCGGGCTCGACCGCGACAGGATCACCGCGGCGAGCGTCCGGCTGCTGGACGCCGACGGGCTCGCGAAGTTCTCCATGCGCCGCCTCGCCGCCGAGCTGGATGTCACGGCCATGTCCCTCTACTGGTACGTCGACACCAAGGACGACCTGCTGGAGCTCGCCCTGGACACCGTCTTCGGCGAGATCCCGGCGGCCCCCGAGGACGCCGACTGGCGCGACCGGCTGCGCGAACTGGCCGTGAGGTACCGGGAGATGCTGGTCCGCCATCCCTGGGTGTCAACGCTGATCGGCAGCTTCCTGAACATCGGACCGCATTCGATGCTGTTCTCCTACGCGGTCCAGGACGTCATCCGGGCCACCGGACTGCCCCTGGAGAACCGGACGGGGGCGATGTCGGCCGTCTTCCAGTTCGTCTACGGGTTCGGCAGCATCGAGGGGCACTTCGTGCAGCGCACCGTGGAGGCGGGGCTGACCCAGGACGAGTACTTCCGGCGGGCGATGGGCACGATCCGCGCGCACCCCGAGCTCAAGCGGGTCATGGAGCCCTCGGAGAGCCTCATGGAAGCCCGAGGAGGGGACACCGTGGAGGAGATGCGCGAGCGCGACTTCGTGTTCGCGCTGGACCTCCTGATCGCGGGCATCGAGGCGATGTGCGACCGTGCGGCGCACCAGCCGTAGCGGGGTGTGCCGGGCCCCTCAGTAGCCGCGCCGGGTGTCCACGGCCAGCGCGGGCGTACGCCCCCCGGTGACCGCATCCCAGCAGGCCTCGAAGTCGGCTGTGACGTCCTCGTCGGCCGTGATGCCGGCGGAGTGCGACGTGATCACCGTGCGCGGAAGCCGCCAGGCGTGGTCGGCGGGGCCGGCGGGTTCGTCGGGGAGCACGTCCAGGACGGCCCGGCGCACCGTCCCGCCGCGCAGCGCGGACTCCAGCGCCGCCATGTCGACGGTCGCGCCGCGGCCCACGTTGACGAAGGTGGCGCCCCGCATCGCGCCGAATCTGGAGCCGTCGAAGTAGCGCTCGGTGGCGTCGGTCAGGGGCAGGGCGGACACCACCCACCGGGCTTCCGCCAGCGCCGCCGTCTCCTCCGCCGAGCCGGCCAGGACCACCCGGTCGAAGCCCGGCGGTACGGCGCGGGGGGTGCGCCCGACACCCACCGTGCGCACCGAGCAGGCCCGCAGCAGGCCGGCGACCGCGGAGCCGACGCGCCCGGTGCCGTGGACGACGGCGGTCTGCCCGGCGGCGAGCTCGGACGGTAGGCGGCGCCATTCGGACCTGGAGTGCTGCGCGGTGTGTTCCGGGACGGACTGGCACTCGGCGAGTACCCAGGCCAGCGTGTACTGGGCGATCCTCTCGCCCATCCGCCCCACGGTCCGGGTGAGCAGGGTCTCTTCGGGCCAGGGTCCGGCGGCGAGCAGCGCGTCCGTACCCGCGTTGACGCTGTGGAACCACAGCAGCCGCGGTGTTCGCAGCGCCTCGGGCAGCACGTCCCCCACGTACAGGAAGGGCCCGTCGGGCTCCTCGGCGTAGGCGGATCCCGCCGGACGCCCGGCGATCCGTTCCAGCTCACGGAGGACGGCCGGCCCCAGGGACGGGGAGGTCAGCAGGCGGGCCCGCGCGAGCCGGTCCGGGTGGGGCGGCATCATCGGTACGCTCACCCGCCGCCGGCCAGGTGGGCGGGGAAGCCGCCGGTGGCGACCGGGCCCCAGCGCTCCGGGGTGATCCGGATGAGGGACTTGCCCTGCTTGAGCATCGCCGTCCGGTACTCGTCCCAGTCCGGGTGCTCACCGGAGATGTTGCGGAAGTACTCGACGAGGGGCTCGACCGAGTCCGGCGAGTCGATCACCTCGGCCGAGCCGTCGATCTGGACCCACGGACCGTTCCAGTCGTCGGACAGGACGATCACGCTCACCCGCTCGTCCCGCCTGGCGTTGCGGGTCTTGGCGCGTTCGGGGTAGGTCGAGACGACGATCCGGCCCGCGTCGTCGACGCCGCAGGTGAGCGGAGAGCCCTGGGGGCGGCCGTCGGACCGGGTGGTCAGCAGGATCGCCCGGTGCCTCGGCCGCACGAAGTCCAGGAGTTCCCGGAGCTCCACGGTGGTGTTGGTCGCGATGTCGGGTGCCATGGAACCAACCCTAGGCCCTGACGGTGGCCCTAGGCCTGGACGGAATCGCCCTGGACCGCCTGGATGTCCAGCTCCACCCGCAGGGTCGTGCCGATCGCGGAGATGCCCGCCTGCAGCACCTGGTTGTAGTTCATGGCGAAGTCGTCCCGGCGCAGCTCCGCCGTGGCGTGGAAGGCCGCCCGCACCCCGCCCCAGGGATCGGGACCGGTGCCCAGGTAGCTGAGGTCGAGGTCGACGTCGCGCGCGATGCCGTGCATCGTGAGCACGCCGTGCACCGTCCACCGGTCGGGTCCGGCGGGGGTCAGCGCGCGCGAGCGGTAGGTGAGCTCGGGGTACGTCTCCACGTCCAGGAAGTCGGCCGAGCGCAGGTGCTTGTCCCGCATCGCGTTGCCCGTGTCGATGCTGGAGGAGGCGATGAAGGCCT
The DNA here is from genome assembly GCF_044385685.1 of Streptomyces sp. ALB3. NCBI lineage: Bacteria > Bacillati > Actinomycetota > Actinomycetes > Kitasatosporales > Streptomycetaceae > Streptomyces > Streptomyces sp. ALB3. The sequence goes on from NZ_JBISCE010000046.1 coordinate 562,237, forward strand.
CCACCCGGGAGTGCTGGACGTTCTCGGCGATCTCGATACGGCCGCCGAACTCGGTGAACCGGCCGTGCACGCTGGAGATCCCCAGGTGCTGTGCGACCGCTGCCACCGAGGAGTGCACCGGGTCGAGCGACCAGGTGCCCGGAGGCGGCAGCTCCACCCCGCCCTGCCGTGCCAGCACCACGGTCCCGGCCTCGGCGCGGCCACTGGCCGTGACCAGGGCGGTGGACGCGGAGGGGGCGTAGCCCACCGCCGTGACGATCACCGTGTACGCCCCGGCCGGCAGGCGGTCCTCGGTGCGGACGGCCCCGTTCTCGTCGGCGGCGGCCCGGAGCACCTGGGTGCCCGTCGTGTCGGTCACCGTCACGACGGCGTGCTGGACGGCCCAGCCGTCCCGCGTGCGTACCTGTGCGCGAAGTCCCATCCCGTGTTCTCTCCTTGCTCAAATCACTCGTGAAGCAGCGACTCAATGAGTCGGGCCCCGGGCGGGAACGGCAGGCCGTCCCCTGCCTGCCGTTCCCGCCACGGGGCCCATTTCCGCCGGCGGCCACAGCCTCTCCGCTCGAAGCGCTGTTCCGCCAGGGGTCTTTGCGGATCCGTCGGTTCCGGACCGACCGGTTCCTACTCGCCCGGGTGGGCGAGCTCGATGTCGTGACCGTCGACCCCGCTGCCGCTCACGGTCAGTGAGCCGGCCACCGGCGGGTAGCCGGTCGCGATCACGGAGTACTCACCGGCGTCCAGGTCGGTGAAGGCGTACACGCCGTCCTCCCCGGTCGTCGAGGAGGCGACGACGTTGCCGGCCGCGTCGATCAGTGTGACCCGGGCGTCGTTCAGCGGTGCCCGGCCGGCGCCCGCCCTGACGACTCCCCGCACCAGCGCGCCGGACCGCAGGGTCACGTCGACCCGGGTGACGCCCTGGCCGCCGACCTCCACCGGCAGGGCCAGCGGACGGAAGCCCGCGGCCGTGACGGCGACGGTCACCGAGCCGGGGATGAGCTCCCCGAAGGTGAACTCACCCGCGTCGCCCGAGACGCCCGTGGCCAGTACGTCGCCGCGCACGTCGGTCACGACGACCATGGCGCCCTGGACCGGGGTGCTGCCCTCGGCCGCCCGCACGGTCCCGGAGAGACCGCTCGTACCGGCCAGCAGGATGTCGTAGGCCAGCGGCTCGTCGCCGACGACCACGGTGGACGCCTGCGGCTGGAAGCCGTCGGCGGACGCGATCAGGACGTAGCTGCCGGAGCCCGGCGCGTCCAGCACGTAGCCGCCGTCGGCCTGGGCGACGGAGCGCCCCAGCTGCCGGCCGCCCAGCGAGATCAGCGTCACGGCGGCGCGGGCGACGGGTGCGCCCTCGGCGCCCCGCACGACACCGCGTACCGGGGTGCCCTGCACGGTCAGCTGCTTCGTGGCAGCCGTCTCCTCCGGGGCGGCGGGCGAGGTGGCCCCGGCCGTTTCCTCGGTGACCGGAGCGATACCGGCTGACTGTGTCGCGGCGGCATCCCCGGCCGGGGTGCTGTCGTCGCCTGCCCTCGTCTTCAGGGCGACCTCCTTGATGAAGAGCGTGAGGACGAACGCGACCAGCGCGGCCGGCGCGGCGTACAGGAAGACGTCGGCGACACCGTGGCCGTAGGCGACCTCCATGACCGTGCGGAGCGGCGCGGGCAGCGCGTCCAGGTCGGGGATGCCCCCGCCGCCGGTTCCGCCGTGGCCCAGTGCCGCACCCTCGGGGCCGAGGTCGGCGAGGCCGTCCTTGACGTAGGTGGTGACACGGTTGCCCAGGACGGCACCCAGCGCCGAGACGCCGATCGCACCACCGAGGGAACGGAAGAACGTCACGACGGAGCTGGCCGCGCCCAGGTCGGCGGGAGCCACCTGGTTCTGCGTGGCGAGCACCAGGTTCTGCATCATCATGCCGATGCCGAGACCCATGACGAGCATGAAGACGGCGATCTGCCAGTACTCGGTGTCGTACCGGATGGTGCCCAGCAGGCCGAGGCCCGCAGTGAGCAGGAAGCCACCCGTGACCAGCCAGGCCTTCCAGCGGCCCGTCTTGGTGATGATCTGCCCCGACACGGTCGAGGACAGGAACAGACCGGCGATCATCGGGATCGTCATGACGCCGGACATCGTCGGCGACTTGTCCCGCGCCAGCTGGAAGTACTGGCTGAAGAAGACGGTGCCCGCGAACATCCCGATACCGACGAACAGCGAGGCCGCGGAGGCCAGCGTGATGGTGCGGTTACGGAAGAGGCGCAGCGGGATGATCGGCTCGCGGGCCTTGGTCTCGATGAACAGGAACAGTGCGATGAGGACGACGGTGCCGCCGAGCATCGTCCAGGTCTGCCAGGAGATCCAGTCGTACTTGTCACCCGCGAAGGTCACCCAGAGCAGCAGCAGCGATACCGCGGCGCTGATGAAGAACGCGCCTGCCCAGTCGACCTTGACGCCCTCGCGCCTGGTCACGGGGAGCTTCAGGGTCTTCTGGAGCACGATCAGGGCGATGATCGCGAACGGCACACCCACGTAGAAGCACCAGCGCCAGCCCAGCCAGCTGGTGTCGGTGATGACACCGCCGAGGAGCGGGCCGCCCACGGTGGCGACGGCGAAGACAGCGCCGAGGTAGCCGCTGTAGCGCCCGCGCTCGCGCGGGGAGATCATCGCGGCCATCACGATCTGTGCGAGGGCGGAGAGACCGCCGACGCCGACGCCCTGCACCACACGGCAGGCGATCAGCATGCCGCTGCTCGTCGACAGGCCGGCGACTATGGAGCCGGCCACGTAGATGATCAGCGCGATCTGGACCAGCAGCTTCTTGCTGAACAGGTCCGCGAGCTTGCCCCACAGCGGGGTGGTCGCGGTCATGGCCAGCAGCGTGGCCGTCACGACCCAGGTGTAGGCGCTCTGGCCGCCACCGAGGTCGGAGATGATCTCGGGCAGGGCGTTGGAGACGACCGTCGACGACAGGATCGCGACGAACATGCCGAGCAGCAGCCCGGTCAGCGCCTCCATGATCTGCCGGTGTGTCATCGGCGCGCCCGAGGGGGCTTCGACAGCCCCGTGCTTGGCGTGGCCGCCCCGCACACCGGATGGTGTGGTCGTAGCCATTTAATTCCTTGTCTTTGCTTCTGTTACACGGGTGTACGGGTCTGTACATCGTCGGAGCGCCCGGCGCGGCAGTCGCCGCTGTGCTTTCCGGGGGCGCACCCACCGGAACCGCGGCAGGAGAAGCTGTCGCGCAGCCGGGACAACAACGTGTTGAGCTGACCGACTTCTTCGTCGGACCAGTCGATGAGGTTGTGGGCGAACATCTCGGTGGTCCGCCGGGCCAGCTCGTCGAGCAGTTCGTCGCCCGCGGGGGTCAGCCGCAGGATGCGGGACCGCTTGTCCGCGGGGTCCGGAGACCGTTCGATCCAGCCGTTCTCCACCGCGTGCGTCACATGGCGGCTGGTCACCGACATGTTCACGGCGAGGAGTTCGGCGAGCCGGGTGATCCGCATCTCGCCGTACTGGGCCAGCAGCGTCAGCACGGCGGCCGAGCCGCCGGAGCACTCGGCGGGCATGACGCGGACCAGGCCCCGCTTGACGGCTCCGACGGCGCTGAGCTGCCGGGCCAGTTCTTCGTACTGGCTCCGTGCTGCCACCGGCCCTCCAGAGGTCTCGCGAGGTCATCTTGTTGCTTAGGGCAACGATAGAAGCAGTTGGTTGCCGCAGGCAAACGAAATGGGGCTTGCAGAAGTAAAGGAACGCAAAAGCCTGCGTAGGGGCCGGGTCAAGCCCGCAGCGCACGCGGTGTCGGCCCCGCCGGATGTGTTCCCCGTCACATGCCGGGACGGGCCGCGCGTCCCGGCGGGTGGTGAGGGATGCGGTGCGGGGTGCGCCGGCGGACAGGTGAAGGGACCGTGCGCGCGGAGGAAGGGCACCGGCCCCCGCCGACCCGGGGGTTGGGCGGAAGGCGCGGGTTCGCTAGTGTCCTGGCCCATGGCACACAACCCCCACGCCCCGCAGCCGGGCCCCGAGGGCACTCACGACCCGGCGGGCAGCACGCAGATGTTCCGCGCGTTTGTCGACGAGGGCGAGCCGCAGCGCAGGCAGCAGCCCGCCGCGACCTCGTCCGGTCCGAGGACCGGGGTGATCGTGGCCGTCGTCGCGGTCATCGTCGTCCTCGGCGCGGTCGCCTGGCTCGCCCTCGGCTGAGACCGCACCCCCCCGTCACGGCCGGCCCGCCGTCCTCTCCCGAGGGGGCGGGCTCCGTCAGGCGTCCGCGTGAGCGCGTACGCCGTACTTCCGCACCGCTCCCGCACCGCACGTCGGCGCGGGAGCGTCCGCGTCCGCGGGAGGCGCCGCACGGGCGGGCCCCCGGCGACGACGGGCCTCCGCGAACGGGGGGGGATTACGTCGCGGCGGGGGGAGCCGGACACGGCGAGGCCGCCGGGGCGGCGATCCCGCTGCCCCGGCGGCCTCGTGAGCCGCTACCTGCCGACCCTCCGGGGTCAGTCGGAGATGAGCCCCTCCCTCAGCTGGGTGAGAGTGCGGGTCAGCAACCGGGAGACGTGCATCTGCGAGATGCCGACCTCCTCGCCGATCTGCGACTGGGTCATGTTGGCGAAGAAGCGAAGCATGATGATCTGCCGCTCGCGCGGGGCGAGCTTGGCGAGGAGCGGCTTCAGGGACTCGCGGTACTCGACGCCCTCCAGTGCCGCGTCCTCGTACCCCAGGCGGTCCGCCAGCGAGCCCTCGCCGCCGTCGTCCTCGGGGGACGGCGAGTCCAGGGAGGAGGCCGTGTAGGCGTTGCCCACGGCCAGGCCGTCGACCACGTCCTCCTCGGACACCCCGAGCGCCTTGGCCAGCTCCGGCACCGTCGGCGAGCGGTCGAGCTTCTGGGCGAGCTCGTCACTCGTCTTGGTGAGGGCGAGCCGCAACTCCTGGAGCCGGCGTGGCACCCGCACCGACCACGACGTGTCGCGGAAGAAACGCTTGATCTCCCCCACGACGGTCGGCATCGCGAACGTCGGGAACTCCACGCCCCGTTCGCAGTCGAAGCGGTCGATCGCCTTGATCAGGCCGATCGTCCCGACCTGGACGATGTCCTCCATGGGTTCGTTGCGGCTCCGGAACCGTGCCGCTGCGTACCGCACCAGCGGGAGGTTCAGCTCGATGAGTGTGTCCCGCACATAGGCCCGCTCAGGGCTGTCCGTTCCGTCGGGGCCCGAGGGGCCCAGCGCGGCGAGCCGCAGGAACAGGGAGCGGGACAGGGTGCGGGTGTCGATGGCTTCCGGCGAGCTGGTGAGCACGGCGGGTGCCGGCACGCTCTTCGTGAGCGTGAGCACCTTCGAGCTGCCCTGTTCTGCGGACATGCCACCCCCTTGAGGTCGCGGACGGTCGCGGTGGCCACGACCATCGGAGGAACGCAGCCTCCACCTGAATACCGGAGGTGGGGCTGCGGCAAACGCGGTTCGAGCAGAATGTCACATGTCGGCAACACGCTGTAGTGACATGTCGACAAGTCAGCGCCGAAACTGCGCAGGAAACAGGGGGTGTGCGGCATTTACGCCCCCGTAACCGGCCCACTCGGGGTCTACCCGTTCCGGTTACGCTTCGATCCTGTTTGCGGATCTCAGTCGGGCGAAACTTCGGGCGAGAAGCCTTGACACATGCATCTGGGAGACGCCCAGTTCGGCGCTGATCTGTGACTGCGTCAGGTTGTTGTAGTAGCGCAGCAGCAGGATCCGCTGCTCGCGCTCCGGCAGCTGCACGAGCAGGTGCCGCACCAGGTCGCGGTGTTCGACCCCGGCCAGCGCGGGGTCCTCGTAGCCGAGCCGGTCCAGGAGTCCGGGCAGGCCGTCGCCCTCCTGGGCCGCCTCCAGCGAGGTCGCGTGGTACGAGCGGCCCGCCTCGATGCACGCGAGCACCTCGTCCTCGGAGATCTTCAGGCGCTCGGCGATCTCGGCGGTGGTCGGCGAGCGGCCGTGAGCGGTCGTCAGGTCCTCCGTGGCGCCCGTGACCTGGACCCAGAGTTCGTGCAGCCGGCGCGGCACGTGCACGGTCCGCACGTTGTCGCGGAAGTAGCGCTTGATCTCACCGACCACCGTGGGCATGGCGAACGTGGGGAACTGGACACCGCGTTCCGGGTCGAACCGGTCGATGGCGTTGATCAGGCCGATGGTGCCGACCTGGACGACGTCCTCCATCGGCTCGTTGCGACTGCGGAAGCGGGCCGCCGCGTACCGCACGAGCGGCAGGTTCGCCTCGATCAGGGCGGTGCGCACCCTGTGGTGCTCGGCGGTGCCCGGTTCGAGGTCCTTGAGCCGCCCGAACAGCACCTGGGTCAGCGCCCTGGTGTCCGCACCCCTGGTCCTGGCGGGCGTGGAGGGGTCGGGAGTCTCGGTCTGGATGTCGTCCGTCTGGACGTTCTGGGGCGGGACTTGAGGCGCTGTACTGGCCGGCACGGTGACGCCACCCCTTTGCGGTCAACTACGGTCAACTCATCCGTCAAAAGCGGTCATAGCATCACAAGACATGTCCACTGTGTGCAAGCACCGCTTGGAGTCGTGTTGAGGGCGTTTTGGTTTAAACATGCCGAAAAGCCCCTCTCCTGTGGGGGAGGGGCCGGCGGGACCGGATAGCCGAAAGGGTCAGAAGGGGTAGTCGGCGATCACCCAAGTGGCGAACGCGCGCCACTGGCCGGCCGCTGCCTGGTGCTCGGGGTGCTCGACGTAACGCTTGAGCGCGTCCTCGTCGGCGACCGCGGAATTGATGGCGAAGTCGTACGCGACGGGCCGGTCCGTGATGTTCCAGGCGCACTCCCAGAACTCCAGCTCGGGAATCTTCCCGCCGAGCTCCCGGAAGGCCCGGACGCCTGCGACGACCCGGGGATCGTCCCGCTCGACGCCGTCGTTCAGCTTGAACAGGACCAGGTGGCGGATCATGGTGGGGTCTCCTACTTCACGAGTTCGGACATGAAGTCTCCGACGCCCTGCGCGGCGCTCGAAACACCCTCGAACCCTATTTGGACGAGGTCGGCGCTCCGCTCGGGCGAGGTGATGATCGTGTACAGCACGAAGACCACAATCATGTAGAGCGCGATCTTCCTCGCTTGCACCACAGCCCCGCCCCTCCTCTTCGATCACCTGTGCAGTCGCGTGATTCTAGCCGCACGGATGGCCGTATCCGCCGGTCGTTTCCGATCACTGATGAGGCTTTTAGGGTCGAAGGACCCGTCGATTCGGGCCCTTTGTCGGCGGGCGCGGCTTACGGCAGGGAGGAGGATGAGGAGTGGGCCCGCCGCGTACGCAGGAATGCGCGGGCCGAGGAACGGGACCTCCACGAGGTCCCCACCGCGTGACTTCCCCCCGACCGCGGCGAGGGCCTACGGTCCCCGTTCTCACCGGGGGAAGCGGCTTGTCCCCCCGATGCCGCTTCCCCCGACCTGACGTCCGAAGGGGCCCGGCGCACCGCCGGGCCCCTTCGTGGCGTTCATTCCGCGCCGGTCACTCCTTGCGCAGGCCGACCGTGCCGGGAGCGGCGTCCTGGAGACCGGGGTCCGTGCCGTCGCGGGGGGCCGGGACGGTGCCGGCGGCGTCCTCGGCGGCAAGGCGCTCCATGCCGCTCGTCGTCTTCAAGGGCTTCTCCTTGATGAAGAGCACCGCGAGAAGTCCGAGGAAGGCGAACGGGGTGGCGATGAGGAACAGGTCGCCGGTCGCGACGCCGTAAGCGTGTTCGACGATGTTCTTCATCGGCTCCGGCAGCTTGGTCATGTCGGGCACGGCGCTGCCGTGACCGCCGCCGGCCACCGGGATCCCGCTCTCGGAGAGGCCCTTGGTCATCTCGGCGGCCACCCGGTTGGCGAGGATCGCGCCGAGCACGCTGGTGCCGATGGTGCCGCCGAGGCTGCGGAAGAAGGACAGCACGGAGGTCGCGGCGCCCAGTTCGTGCGCGGGCACGTCGTTCTGCGCGGCCAGCACGAGGTTCTGCATCAGCATGCCGACGCCGATGCCCATGAGCGCCATGTAGAGGCTCAGCAGACCGAAGTGCGTGCCGGCGTCGATGGTCGAGAGCAGGCCGAGGCCGGCCGTCATGACGACGGCGCCCGAGACGAGGTAGATCTTCCACTTGCCGGTCGCGGAGATGATCTGGCCGGCGACGGTGGAGGAGACCAGCAGACCACCGATCAGGGGGAGGCTCATGAGCCCCGCGACGGTCGGGGACTTACCCAGTGAGATCTGGAAGTACTGGGACAGGAACACGGTCCCGGCGAACATCGCGATACCGACGAAGAAGCTCGCCAGGGTCGTGAGCGACACCGTGCGGTTGCGGAAGATGTCCAGCGGGATGATCGGTTCCGCGGCCCTGGACTCGACGAGGACGGCCGCCCCCAGCAGCACCACGCCGGTGGTCACCAGCGCGGCCGTCTGCCAGGACGCCCACGCGAAGTTGTTGCCCGCGAGGGACGTCCAGATGAGCAGCGCGCAGACACCCGCCACGATCAGGAACGCGCCGAGCCAGTCGATCCTGACCTGACGGCGCACGGTCGGCAGCTTCAGGGTGCGCTGCAGCAGCACGATGCCCGCCAGTGCGAACGGCACACCGATGAAGAAGCACCAGCGCCAGCCGAGCCACGAGGTGTCCACGAGGACGCCACCGATCAGCGGACCGGCGACCGTGCCCACGGCGAAGACCGCGCCGAAGATGCCCGCGTACTTGCCGAGGCGGCGCGGCGGGATGATGGCGGCCATCACGATCTGGGCCAGCGCCGTCAGACCACCCGCGCCGATGCCCTGGATGACGCGGCTGATGATCAGCGTCACGACGTCCTGCGAGAAGCCGGCCACGAGGGAGCCGACCACGAACAGGCCGAGCGACAGCTGGAGCAGCAGCTTCTGGTTGAACAGGTCCGCGAGCTTGCCCCACAGCGGCACGGTGGCCGTCATGGCGAGCAGCTCGGACGTCACGACCCAGGTGTAGGAGGACTGGCTCGCACCGAGATCGGCGATGATCCGCGGCAGGGCGTTGGCGACGACCGTTCCCGCGAGGATGGCGACGAACATGCCCGCCATCAGGCCGGACATCGCCTGGAGTATCTGACGGTTGGACATGGGGGCGGGCGCCTGCTCGGGCGCCTCGGTTGCGGTCACGGTGTCCTTCTTCGGTGCTGGTGCGTAACAGGGTCGGTGGTGCGCGGACGGTCCCCGGCGGCGGTGTGCCGGTTCAGGCCGGTGGCCGTGGGAGGCCTTGCGCCAGCTGGGCGAACACGTCCTGGAAGACGTCCGCGAGTACGGCTTCGCCGGGGTGGTCGCACCAGTACTCGATGGCGACCCGCAGGGCGGTCTGGGTGACGGCGGCGAGGAGCCTGGGGAAGGTGCCGGCGTCGGACGGCGGTCCGGCGTCGGACCGGGTGGAGTCGAGCCAGTCGGTGATGGCGGCGGACAGGGCCCGTTCCTCCGCCACGTGCGCTTTCAGGCCGCGGTGGATCAGGTGTGGCGACCTCTGGAGAACCTTGGACTGCAGGGCCCAGAATTCCTGCCGGCCCTCGAATCCGTCGAGCTCGGTGACGAGGGCGTCGCGTACGACGTCGAGCGGCGGCCGGTCGGCGGGGGCGCGGCGCACGGACTCCCTGATCCGCTCGCCCACCTCGTCGTCGACCAGCACGAACGCGTCGTCGTGGCTGGGGAAGTAGTTGAAGAACGTCCTGGGTGAGACGCCGGCGGCCTCACTGATGGCTTCGACGGTGACGTTCTCGACGCCGTGCTCGGCGGCGAGCCGTACGGCTGCCTCCGCGATGGCCCTGCGGGTGGCCTGCTTCTTGCGCTCCCGCAGCCCGGGCCGGGATGTCGTCGTCTTCGCCACATCGTGCATAGTAGGCAAAGATGCACAACCTGCAAAATTAATACATGGGGCTTCCCCGGGGGCAGGAGCTGCGACCACGGAGGCACCGGCGCCGTCGGCGGCCTCCGCGTCGGCCGGGCGGTCCGCGACCGCGAGGCCGACGGCGTCAGGGCGCGTCGCGCGGACCGGAGCCGGGACGGAACGCAGAGAAGGGACCGGCCCCAATGGGTCGGTCCCTTCATCCATCTGCGGTAGCGGAGGGATTTGAACCCTCGGTGAGTCTCCCCACACTCGCTTTCGAGGCGAGCTCCTTCGGCCGCTCGGACACGCTACCGAGAGAGAGCTTAGACCATGCCGGGCCCTGGTCCGAAATCCGATTCCCGGCGAGGTCCGGCAGCGGGCGCCGGAGGCGCTCAGCGCTCCCTGAAGAACGCCGTCAACAGGCCCGCGCAGAGGTCCTCCAGGACGCCGTGGACCACCTCGGGGCGGTGGTTGAGCCTGCGGTCGCGTACGACGTCCCAGAGTGAGCCGGCGGCACCGGCCTTCTCGTCCCGAGCGCCGTAGACCACCCGCGCGACCCGGGACTGCACGAGCGCGCCGGCGCACATCGTGCAGGGCTCCAGGGTGACGACCAGCGTGCAGCCGGTCAGGCGCCAGGAGCCGAGAGCGGCGGCGGCGCGGCGCAGTGCCAGCACCTCGGCGTGCGCCGTCGGGTCGTGGGTCGCCTCGCGCTCGTTGTGGCCGGCGGCGATCAGGGCGCCGTCCGGGCCCAGGACAACGGCGCCGACCGGCACATCGCCGGCCGACGCCGCCTGCGCCGCCTCGTCCAGGGCTTGGCGCATGGATGCCTGCCACGGGTCCCGTACGGGATCGGGGGGAGGCGGTGAGGAGGGAGTGGGTGGTGGTGCGTTCACCCGCGGACCCTAACGGACGGCCTCCAGGACCTCGGCTGCTCCCAGCGCGTCCGCGATCTCCGCCAGCGCGTCGGTACGCAGGGTCAGCAGGTCCTTCTCGGACACCCCGAGATCGGCGAGGACCGTGAGATCGCCGAGCGGCCCCGCCGGTACGGCGCCGGGGTCGTCATCCAGGTCGGGTTCGGCGACAGCGGCGGCGACGCTGTCGGCATCGGACGGGGGGTCTTCCGGTTCGCCATCCTCCGTACCGTCGAGGTCGACGAGTTCCTCCAGTGCGGCGATCTCGTCCTCGGCCCCCGGTTCGCGGCCGAGCAGTTCATCGGTGAGCAGGATCTCCCCGTACGAGGAGCGGGCGGCGGCGGACGCGTCCGAGATGTAGATACGGGGGTCCTCCTCACCGTCCACCCGGACGACGCCGAACCAGGCGCCCTCCTGCTCGATGTAGACCAGGACCGTGTCCTCGTCCACCGAGGCCTCATGGGCCAGATCCGTCAGGTCGGACAGGGTTTCCACATCGTCGAGCTCTGTGTCGCTCGCTTCCCACCCGTCTTCGGTGCGCGCGAGCAGTGCGGCGAAGTACACCGTGACTCTCCCACTGGTCATAGGTGAATCGGTCCGACGGGAGGGCAGACGGTCATCCGGCTGCTCTGGGCCCCGCCCAATCGGCATCGTGGCAGAAACGAGCGCGATGCGAGACCTCTTCGGCCGTTGCGTCGGCCATCAGTTGTTCCGGGTGCGTGGACCCGGGCGCCGCCCCGTGACTCCTCCGGGGGTGGTCCGGCGGCTCACGGAGCCGGTCTCACCAGCGGAACGTACGCATCCGCATCTGTTGGCGCATACGGGCCGCACGGGCCCGGCGCGGTTGGACGCGGTCGCGCAGTTGCTTCGCCTCGTGGAGCTCACGGAGGAACTGCGCTCTCCGCCTCCGGCGCGCCGCGTCACTCTCCTGCGCGTCCGGCACGCTCTCCTGCGTGCCGGGCAGGTCGCGCGCGTCGCGTCCAGCCTGCCGCTGACTCCGCTGCTCCCCGTCGGGCAATCGACACACCACCCCAAGCCTGGGTACGTATGTCCCCACCTTCCCCCCGAACAGGTGCTTGATGCCAGTGCGCACCGGCCGGAAGCCCGTCCGGGGCCCGGTTACTGTTGACGGCATGCGGATCCACGTCGTCGACCACCCGCTGGTGGCGCACAAACTCACCACGCTGCGCGACAAGCGCACCGACTCCCCGACCTTCCGGCGGCTCGCCGACGAGCTGGTCACCCTCCTCGCGTACGAGGCCACCAGGGATGTGCGGACCGAACAGGTCGACATCGAGACCCCGGTGACGCCCACGACCGGTGTGAAGCTGTCGCATCCGCGCCCCCTGGTCGTCCCGATCCTGCGCGCGGGTCTCGGCATGCTGGACGGCATGGTGCGGCTGCTCCCGACCGCCGAGGTCGGCTTCCTGGGGATGATCCGCAACGAGGAGACGCTCCAGGCGGAGACCTACGCCACGCGGATGCCCGAGGACCTCTCCGGCCGTCAGGTGTACGTCCTCGATCCCATGCTGGCCACGGGAGGCACGCTCGTCGCGGCCATCCGGGAGCTGATCAAGCGCGGCGCGGACGATGTCACCGCCGTCGTGCTGCTCGCGGCGCCCGAGGGCGTCGAGGTGATGGAGCGCGAGCTGGCCGGTACGCCGGTCACGGTGGTCACGGCCTCGGTCGACGAGCGGCTCAACGAGCACGGCTACATCGTGCCGGGGCTCGGCGACGCCGGTGACCGGATGTACGGCACCGCCGGCTGATCCGGCGGTACCCGCGGACCGGCCCGGCCTTCCGGGCGGACCGCGGCCGGGCGCTCCCCCGGGCGCCTCGGCAGGTTCAGCAGGTGGAGGGTGCCGGAGCCGGCTTCGTCAGGGCCGTGAGTGCCGTCGCCGCCGCCGCGGGGGTGCTGAACGCCTTGAACGTGGTACCGATGATCAGATCGACGTCCGCCGTCCTGCGGGCGTCGGTCTTCTGCGCGGCGCCCGGCAGTTGTGTGCCGAGCACCGGGAACGACCCGTTCATCGCTGTGGGTCCGCCGAGGAGCACCCCGGGACCGGGCACCTTCTTGTCGTACGCGGCCGGGGCGTTGTCCACCTTGCCGATGATGAAGCCGCGCTTCTTGAGCTCGTCCGCGGCGGCCTTGGCCAGCCCGCTGCGAGGCGTCGCGTTGTAGATGTTGACCTTGATGGCGGCCGGTTTCGGGAGCGCCTTCGCGGCCTTCGTGGCGCTCGGGGAGGGGCAGGCCTTCGGGCGGCCGGCCGCGTTGGCCTGCTCGTTGCCGCCGGTGAAGACGTCGATGAGCTGAAGCGTGCCCCAGCCGGCCAGACCGAGGGCCACCACGGCCGCGGTGACCGAGAGGGCCAGCTTGCGGCGATGACGGGGGCGGCGCATGCGGGGGTACGTGTTACCCGTGATGCGGTACTTTCCGCCCATGCCGGGAGGGGTCAGCATGCTCATGGGCGCAGCGTAGTGCGACCTGGTGATGATGCCTACTAAACGATCAACCTATGGCACCCGTCCGTGCATAAAAGCACCCGAAAGGCCCGAAATGCGCCACGGGTGGGAGTGGCGGGGTCAGCCCAGTTCGAGCACGCGTGCGTGCAGTACCTGACGCTGCTGGAGAGCGGCGCGCACGGCGCGGTGCAGCCCGTCCTCGAGGTAGAGGTCGCCCTGCCACTTGACGACGTGGGCGAACAGGTCGCCGTAGAACGTGGAGTCCTCGGCCAGCAGGGTCTCGAGGTCCAGCTGGCCCTTGGTGGTCACCAGCTGGTCCAGGCGGACCGGACGTGGCGCGACATCCGCCCACTGTCGGGTGCTTTCCCGGCCGTGGTCGGGGTATGGCCGCCCATTTCCGATGCGCTTGAAGATCACACGGAAAGCCTACCGGGCAAGGGCCTCCGGCCGCAGCCAGGGAACCGGACCGGAATGGGGGACGAAACCGTGCGGATCACCTGAATGCGTCGCACGGTCTGTCATGTTTGGGAGGCATGTTCGTGCGTGTGCCGGTAGCCGCGCGGTGAGGGGGCGGCAGCCGCGGGGTGGCGGTCCGGTGACACCTCGGCGTGACCTCCGCCGACGGGCCCGGCCCGCCCGCGGAGCGCGCCGGGTGGCGTGCGCTACTCGGTGACGCCGTGCGCGTGTCCCTCACGCAGGCCGCCACCGCCGCGGGGCTCGCCGGTGGCCGACGCGGCGGGCACCGGGCGGGTCAGCGATCCCAGGTCGTGGGCGTAGGTGCCCACCGTGTGGGCGATCACGTCGATGTTCGTGTCGAGGAACGAGGTGCCGAGGTTGTCCAGGTCGTCGCAGGCAGCGTGGTAGCAGGGGTCGTACGCGACACCGGCCGTGCCGCCGAACGTCTCGGCCTGTCCGGCCGTCTTGACGCCCTCGGCACCCGTGTCCGTGCCGCCGGACGGGATGCCGGCCTCGACGAACGGACCGTAGTCGGAGCGCCCGGTGAAGTCCGTGCCGGTGTGCGGCTTGCCCTCCCCGTCCAGGAAGCCGGTGATGTCGCGCTCCAGCTGGGCGGACCCCTCGGGGCCCGGTCCCTCGCCTGCACCGTCGGAGTCGTCGCCGTCGAAGACGAACTGGGCGCCGTTCGGTGAGGCGATCATGTCGAAGTTGAGGTAGGCCGCGATGTTGTCGCGCTGCGCTTCCGAGAGCTTCGCGACGTACGCCTCCGAGCCCAGCAGGCCGTTCTCCTCCGCCGACCACCAGGCGAACCGCACCGTGTTGGCGGGCTCCGGGTCCGACCCGGCCAGCTTCAGGGCGACTTCCAGGAGTCCCGCCGACCCGGACGCGTTGTCGTTGATGCCGGGGCCGTCGGTGACCGAGTCGAGGTGCGCGCCGAACATGACCGTCCGCGCGTCGTCGCCGCCACGGGTCTCGGCGACCACGTTGCGGGTGGTGCGCTCCTCCCGGAACTCCCGGATGTCGAGCGTGACCTCGACGTCGCCCTTCGCCAGGTCGGTGACGAGCTGCTCCCCCTCGTCCCGGCTGATCCCGCCGGTGGGGATCTTCCCCGCCCCGACGCCGCCCAGGGTGCCGGAGAGGGTCCCCTCGGTGCTGTTGTAGATCACCGCACCTGCCGCGCCCGCCACCGAGGCGGCGGCCTGCTTCTCCGCGAAGGAGCAGCCGCCGCGCTTGATCAGGGCGATCCTGCCCGTGAAGCCGGACGAGGAGTAGTCGGACGCCTCGCAGCCGGTGGTGTCGTCGACGGGCACGGCGACGAGAGCGGCGGTGATTCCTCCCTCCTCGGTGGAGGCGGTGTACGTCATGGCCCTGACCGGGATGTCACGGGCGCCGGGGGAGCGCACGGAGAGCTTCTCGGCCAGGGGCTCGGTGTAGACGAAGTC
The DNA here is from genome assembly GCF_044385685.1 of Streptomyces sp. ALB3. Lineage (NCBI taxonomy): Bacteria > Bacillati > Actinomycetota > Actinomycetes > Kitasatosporales > Streptomycetaceae > Streptomyces > Streptomyces sp. ALB3. The sequence continues at coordinate 577,349 of NZ_JBISCE010000046.1, forward strand.
GAACGCCTGGTAACCGACCTGGTAACCGGCCTTACCGAGCAGCCGGTGGACGTAGGCGGCGGAGGCGTCGTGCCCGGCCGATCCCGCCGCGCGGTGGCCTTCCGCGGAGTCGGCCATGGCCTGGAACCGCTTCAGATGCCGGTACGCGCCCGCGGCGGATGAGTCCTCGACCAGCTGCCGCGAGAGCTGGGCGGCGTCCCTGGCCGGGTCCTGCGCCGCGCGTCCGTGGTCGGAGGAGACGGCGAGGACCAGCGGTGTGGACAGGGCGGTGGCGGCCACGACGGCCACGGCTCTGCGACGGGTCACGTGCACGGGAGTCCTTCCGGGGTGAGCGGGTCCGCGGGCCGGCGAGCCGCCGGCCGCTGTGACGGGTGAGGCAGGCGGTGGCCGGGGGCGCGGCCCCCGGACCGGGCCCCGCCGGGTGGCGCGGCGCTGGCGTGCGCGTTCATCCGGAGCGGCCCGCCGCCCTGGCCGCCGCCCTGGCCGCGGCTTTGGCCTGCTGCTTGAACGCACGGACCTCGGCGAGCGAGTCCGGGCCGGTGATGTCGGCCACCGAACGGTGCGAGCCCTCCTCGCCGTACTCCCCGGCCGCCTCCCGCCAGCCCGCCGGGCGTACTCCGAACTGCTTGCCCAGCAGGGCCAGGAAGATCTGGGCCTTCTGTGTGCCGAACCCGGGCAGTGCCTTGAGCCGTTCCAGCAGCTCGGCCCCGGTGGCGGCGTCCGCCCAGACCGCCTGCGCCTGTCCGTCGTACTCGGTCACCAGGTACTGGCAGAGCTGCCGCACCCGCTTGGCCATGGAGCCCGGATAGCGGTGCAGGGCGGGTTTCTCGGTGAACAGTCCGGTGAAGGCGTCCGGGTCGTGGGCGGCGATCTTCCGCGCGTCCAGGTCGTCCGACCCCATGCGCCGGGCCAGGGTGAGCGGTCCTGTGAACGCCCACTCCATCGGTACCTGCTGGTCGAGCAGCATGCCGACGAGTGCTGCCAGCGGACTGCGGCCCAGCAGTTCGTCCGCGTCGGGGTCCTGGGCGATCCGGACGGTGCGGGACTCGCCGCTGTCACTCCTGGTCATACTTCCGATGATCGCGAGAGAGTCCGGGTTCGGCGACTCGGTGGGGCGCCGCGCCCGCCCGGCGATCCGTGCGGGGCGCCCCTAACCGGCGCTCCCGCCGGGCGGCGGCTCCAGCCGGTCCGCACGCGCCCGCAGATAGCGGGCCTCGGGTGCGCTGAGCGTGCGGGCCGCCGCCCGCCGGTAGGCCGCACGTGCCGCCTCGCGGTCGCCGGCCCTGTCGAGCAGGTGCGCGCGTACGGCGTCCAGCCGGTGATGGCCGGCCAGCCGGTCCTCCAGCGCCGCCACGGCCGCCAGGCCGGCCCGCGGGCCTTCCACCATGGCGAGTGCCACCGCCCGGCTCAGCTCCGCCATCGGGTCGGGGGCGCGGCGCACGAGGAGGTCGTACAGGGCGAGGATCTGCGGCCAGTCGGTGTCCTCGGCGCGGCGCGCCTCGTCGTGCAGCGCCGCGATCGCCGCCTGTAGCTGGTACGCACCGGCCGGGCCCTCGGTCAGGGCCTCCTCCACCAGGGCCGTGCCCTCGCGGATGGCCGCCGGGTCCCAGCGCCCGCGGTCCTGCTCGTCGAGCGGGACCAGCTCGCCGTGCGGCCCGCTGCGGGCGGGGCTGCGGGCCTCGGTGAGCAGCATCAGGGCCAGCAGGCCGGTCACCCGCCCGTCCCGGGGCAGCAGCGCGCGTACGGCACGGGTCAGCCGGATCGCCTCCCGGGCCAGGTCGGCTCGGTGCAGATCGCTGCCGGACGTCGCGGTGTACCCCTCGTTGAAGATCAGGTAGAGCACCTGGAGCACCGCGGCGAGCCGGCTGTCCCGGTCGGCGGGGCCCGGCTGCCGGAACGGCACACCGCGCACCTTCTGCTTGGCCCGGCTGATGCGCTGCGCCATCGTCGCCTCCGGCACCAGATGGGCGCGGGCGATCTCGGCCGTCGTCAGCCCGCCGACGGCACGCAGGGTCAGCGCGACCTGGGCGGCGGGTGACAGCTCGGGACGGCAGCAGAGGAAGAGCAGGGTGAGCGTGTCGTCGGCGGCGGGCGCCCGGCTCTCCCCCGGTGGTGGGGCGGTGAAGGCGTCGCGGGGTGTGAGGGCGGCCGCCCTCTCCTCCCGTCGCTGCCGTGCGGAGTCGCTGCGCAGCTGGTCCGTCAGCCGCCGGGACGCGGTCCTGATGAGCCATCCGCGCGGATTGCCGGGCACCCCGCCGGCCGGCCACTGCTGGGCCGCGGCGAGCAGTGCTTCCTGGACGGCGTCCTCCGCCGTGTCGAAGTGGCCGTAGCGGCGTACGAGCGCGCCGAGGACCTGCGGCGCGTGGTGGCGCAGCAGGTCCTCGATACCGGTCGGTCCGTGGTTCAAACGGTCCCTCCTGCCCGGGGCGTGTGCGTCCTACGCGGGGGCGCCCGAGGTCTCGCCGCCGTCGTCGATCGGTCGGATCAGCACCGGGTAGACGGGGGCACCCTCCGGCTGCGGGCACTCCTGGATACGCGCGGCGATCTCGGTGACCCTCTCCAGGCTCGCGCAGTCGAGCACCCAGTACCCCGCGAGCTGCTCCTTGGTCTCCCCGTAAGGACCGTCCGTGATCACCGGGCGGCCGTCGGGGCCCGGCAGCACCGCACGGGTCCTGGCGGGTTCGGTCAGGCCCTGGCCCTCGACCATCTCGCCGGACTCGGCCAGATCGTTGTTGAGCCCTTCCATGAAGGAGAACATCGCCTGCACGTCCTTCTCACTCCAGGCCGGGCTCCCGGCCGACGGCTTGCCGGCCATGGCCTCGTAGTCGGCCTGCGAGCCCTGAACCATCACGAGGTACTTCATGGTGTCGCTCCTCGGCTTCCGGTGCCGCCCCTTGTGGGCGACTCTCACAGGGGACGTCGGAGCCGGGGACCGGTTCTCGACACCACGCGGGAGGTTTTCCGAAATCACTCCGCCGCGCAGGTCCGGAAGCAGCCCCCGTAGAGTTCGGCTGCGTCGTCCCGCCAACCCCGAGGTACCGGCTGTGTCCCCCGCATCACCCGCACCCGCCGTCCCGGCGCCCGTCCCCGCCGTGAGCGTCGTCGGCATCGGTGCCGACGGCTGGGCCGGCCTGTCGGAGACCGCGCGCGCGGTGCTCCTGGAGGCTGAGGTCCTGATCGGCGCCGAGCGCCAGCTGGGGCTGCTCCCGCCGGAGTGCGCGGGTTCGCGGGTGCGCTGGCCCTCACCCCTGCGGCCCGCCGTGCGCGGCCTGCTCGCCGCGCACGCGGGCAGCAGGACCGCCGTGCTGGCCAGTGGCGACCCCATGTTCTACGGCATCGGCCGGGCCCTCGCCGAGGAACTGGGCGCCGGTGCGCTCCGGGTGCTGCCGCACCCGTCCTCGGTGTCGTACGCCTGCGCCCGGCTCGGCTGGCCGGTGGAGGACACCGAGACCGTCACCCTCGTCGGCCGTCCCACGGCCCGGCTGGCCGGTGCCCTGCACGAGGGGCGCCGGCTGCTCGTGCTGTCCGCCGACGCCACCACGCCCGCCGCCGTGGCCGCCCTGCTGCGGGAGTCCGGCTTCGGGCCCAGCCGTATGCGGGTGCTCGAACAGCTCGGCGGCACGGCCGAGGACTGCCTGGACGGCTCCGCCGACACCTGGGAGCACCCGCCCGGGGACCCGCTCAACGTCATCGCCGTGGAGTGCCGCAGCGCCCCCGGCACCCTGCGCCTGGGAGCTGTCCCCGGACTTCCCGACGAGGCGTACGAGCACGACGGCCAGCTCACCAAGCGCCATGTCCGGGCGGCCACGCTCGGCGTGCTGGCGCCGGCCCCCGGTGAGCTCCTGTGGGACGTCGGCGGTGGCTCCGGATCGATCGCGGCGGAGTGGATGCGGACCCACCCGTCCTGCCGCGCCGTCACCGTCGAACGCGATCCGGTACGGGCGGGGCGCATCACCCGTAACGCGGCCCGGCTCGGCGTCCCCGGGCTGCGTGTGGTCACCGGCCGCGCGCCGGACGCCCTGGCCGGGCTTCCGGTGCCCGACGCCGTGTTCATCGGCGGCGGGCTGACAGCGCCCGGGCTGCTCGAAGCCTGCTGGGACGCGCTGCCTCCGGGCGGCCGGCTCGTCGCCAACACGGTCACGCTGGAGTCGGAGGCACTGCTCGCCGAGTGGTACCGACGGCTCGGGGGTGACCTGGTCCGGCTCGCGGTGGCCCACGCCGTGCCCGTAGGCGGGTTCACCGGGTGGCGTCAGGCCATGCCGGTCACCCAGTGGTCCGTACAGAAGACCCCGCACGCTCCAGGAGACGACAGATGACCGTGTACTTCATCGGCGCGGGACCCGGCGCCGCCGACCTGATCACGGTGCGGGGCGCGCGCGTCCTCGCCGCCAGCCCCGTCTGCCTCTACGCGGGCAGCCTGGTGCCGCGCGAACTGCTCGCCGCGTGCCCGCCGGACGCCCGGCTCGTCGACACGGCCCTGCTCGACATCGACCAGATCACCGCCGAGCTGGTGCGGGCCCACGCGGCGGGCCACGACGTGGCCCGGCTGCATTCGGGTGACCCGTCGGTCTTCAGCGCCGTGAACGAGCAGATGCGACGGCTCGACGAGGCGGACGTGCCCTACGAGGTGGTGCCCGGGGTGCCCGCGTTCGCCGCCGCCGCTGCGGCGCTCAAGCGGGAGCTCACCGTGCCCACGGTCGGCCAGACCGTGATCCTCACCCGGATCGCCCAGCGGGCCACCGCGATGCCCGAGGGGGAGGACCTGGCCACGCTGGGCCGCAGTGGTGCGCTGATCGTGCTGCACCTCGCGGCGCGGTACGTGGACCGGGTGGTCGACGAGCTGCTGCCGCACTACGGAGCCGACTGCCCCGCCGCTGTGGTCGCCATGGCCTCGCGCCCGGACGAGATCGTGCTGCGCGGCACGCTGGAGTCCATCGCCGAGCAGGTCAAGGCGGCGGGAGTGATCCGCACAGCCGTGATCATGGTCGGCCGGACTCTGGGCGCCGAACAGTTCCGCGACAGCCACCTGTACTCGCCGGACCGGGACCGCCACACCTGCTGACGGGCGGGCGGAGGGCGGCGGCTGCCCGCCGCCTTCCGCTCATCGCGGCTCGCTGCGCCCCACGACGGCCCCGGCCCGGTCGATACAGATCACGTCCACGGCCACCGGAGCCCCCCGCAGGACGGACAGCGCCTGGTCCCGGGCCGCGACAGCGACCAGATCGCCCAGCGGTACGCCGGCCGCGGTGCACAGCTGCAGCGCGGCGAGGCCGGTGTTGGCGGTCTCGATCTCCGCAGCCAGCGCCTCGTCGGCACCGCCCTGCCGCGCCAGCCGTGCCAGGAACGGCTTGTCGACCTGGGAGCGGCCCGAGTGCAGGTCCAGGTGGCCGGCGGCCAGCTTGGACAGTTTGGCGAACCCGCCGCAGACGGTCAGGCGCTCCACCGGATGACGGCGCACGTACTTCAGCACCGCGCCGGCGAAGTCCCCCATGTCCAGCAGGGCGATCTCCGGCAGGCCGTACTCGGCCACCACCGTCTTCTCGGAGGTCGAGCCCGTGCACCCCGCGACATGCCGGTGCCCGGCCGCGAGTGCCACGTCCACCCCGCGGCGGATCGAGTCGATCCAGGCGGAGCAGGAATACGGGACCACGATGCCGGTGGTGCCCAGGATCGAGATGCCGCCCAGGATCCCCAGGCGGATGTTCCACGTGAAACGTGCGATCTCCTCGCCGTCGTCCACCGAGACCGTGATCTCGACGTCGCCCGTGCCACCGTGCTCCGCCGCCACCCGTGCGACGTGGTCCCGCATCATCTGGCGGGGGACGGGGTTGATCGCGGGTTCCCCGACGTCGAGCGGCAGGCCTGGCAGGGTCACCGTCCCCACGCCCGGGCCGGCCCGGAACACCACTCCGGACCCCGCGGGCAGCAGCCGGACGGTGGACCGCACCAGCGCGCCGTGGGTCACGTCCGGGTCGTCGCCCGCGTCCTTGACCACTCCTGCCGTGGCCCGCCCGTCGGCGAGCTCCTCCACCGCCAGCGCGAAGGCGGGTGTCTGGCCCCTGGGCAGGGTGATGGACACCGGGTCGGGGAACTCGCCGGTCAGCAGGGCCGTGTACGCGGCCGTGGCCGCCGCCGTCGCGCAGGCCCCGGTCGTCCAGCCCGGCCGCAGACCGGTGTGCTTGAGTTGGGCGGTGCGCCCGCCCTGCGCCTCACTGCTCATGGATGGACCGATCCGATGCCCTTGCACGTACTCGTCCTCGGCGGCACGACGGAGGCCCGCCGGCTCGCGGAGTCGCTGGTGACCGTGGACGGGATCCGGGTGACCAGCTCGCTCGCGGGACGCGTCACCCAACCGAGACTGCCACCCGGTGAGGTGCGCGTCGGCGGCTTCGGCGGGAGCGAGGGCATGGCCGACTGGCTCCGCGCACACCATGTGGATGCGGTCATCGACGCCACCCATCCCTTCGCCGGAACGATCAGTTTCAACGCGGCCTCGGCCGCTGCCGCTGTCCATGTTCCCCTGCTGGCGCTCCGGCGGCCCGGCTGGGTGCCCGCCGAGGGCGACCGGTGGCACTTCACGGACTCCCTCGAGGGTGCGGCCGGTCTGCTGCCGGGGCTGGGTTCACGGGTCTTCCTGACGACAGGGCGCATGGGTCTGGCCGCGTTCGCCGCACTGGACGCCCTGTGGTTCCTGGTGCGCTCGGTGGATGCCCCGGACGCCCCGCAGCCGGCGCGGACGGAAGTGCTGCTGGACCGTGGACCGTTCTCCCTGGAGGGTGAGCGGGAGCTGATCCGGCGGCACCGCGTCGACGTGCTGGTCACGAAGGACAGCGGGGGCGACGCGACCGCCCCGAAGCTCACCGCCGCCCGCGAGGCCGGAATCCCGGTCGTGGTGGTCACACGCCCGCCGGTCCCCGCCGGGGTACCGGTGGCCGGGACGCCGGAGGAGGCCCTCGTCGTGCTGCGGGACCTCACGGGCACCTGATCCGGTGGCGTGAGGCCGGCTCGGAGGCGCGTACGGCGGCTCCCGCGCGTGGCCGGTCAGACGCCTGTACGGCCGTCGAGGCGCTCGCGGAGGAGATCGGCGTGACCGCAGTGGCGGGCGTACTCGCCGATCATGTGCGTGTAGATCCACCGCAGGGTGACCCGGCCCCCCATGAACGGGCAGGTGTCGTCGAGGGCGCGGCCCGCACAGTTCTCCCTGGCCCGGGCCACCTCCGACTGCCAGACGGCCCGCGCCTTCCCGTACGTCGCGTCCTCGGCCAGGTCGAAGCCCCCGTCGGTGCCCTTCGGGTCGGCCTCAGGGGCATGGATCGGCGGTACGTCCTCCTGGGCGAGGACCCGGCGGAACCAGTTCCGCTCGACCTCCGCGGCGTGCTGGACGAGGCCCAGCAGGGTGATCGCCGACGGTGCGGCAGCCGGCTCCCGGAGCTGTCCGTCCGGGAGGCCCTCGCACTTCTGGTCGAGCGTGACGCGGTAGAAGTCGAGCCAGCTCTCCAGGGAGGTCCGCTCATCGGCATCGAGGGGAGGCATGTGGCGTACGGGGGTGCTCATGATCCGCATCGTGGCACGAGGGTCCGACAACCGGTCCGGTCCGCTTGCCCGGCCCGGCTGTCAGAGGGCGTCACTAGCGTGGGGTCCGACCCACTCGCCGGCGTCGCGCATCGGGCGTGACGTGAGCTCAGGAGCCGTGCATGCAACCCACGTTCGCCGATTTCTCCGTCACGCCGGCTCGTGTGTCCAACTGCGGCACGACGTACGAGGCGTGCCACGCCGGCTCCTCGCACCTGGCGATGAGCGCCGGTGCCCGGGTCACGCTGGAATTCGAGGTGGACGCCGAGGAGGAGATCGGTGAGGCGACGCTCAGGGTGACCGCCCTCGTGTCCAAGCTGGGCGCCTCTCCCGGACACTCCCCGGTCGACCTGGTGGTCAACGAGTACCCGCTCGCCCGTGGACTCACCGTGCCCGGAGGCGGCGATCTGCCGCAGGACAACGTGTTCGCGGTACCGGGCAGGCTGCTGCGGCCGGGCACCAACACCCTGGAGATACGCACGGCGGACGACGCGCGCAGCATGCTCTGGCTCTACCGCGTGACGCTCGACTCCGTCTACGAGCGCGGCCGTTCGGAGCGTGCGATGGCGGCTGACGCGGCCCGCAACACGGTCTTCGCCTACACGACCGAGCGCCGTGAGCCCTTCACCTCGTCCTGGAAGCCCGGCCCCCGGCTGCTGTTCCACGTGGACCGGGGCGAACAGTCACTGCCCGCGCAGCTGGGCTGGCGAGGGGCGGACGGCGCGGAGTCGGCGATCAGCTTCCAGTCGAACATGTCCGACTTCCACGGGCACCACCGGGCCGCCGACGGCGCACTCGCGGAGTTCCGCGGCAGGATCAGCGGACGCTGGGCCTTCCCTGAGGGCACCGAGGACGCACACGTGCACCGGTTCGGGACGGAGGAGGGGTGGGGCGGCGACTGGCACAGCTCCGGTGAGCTGCGGCTGCTCGTGGACGACGGCTCGGGACCCGTCGAGCGGGTGACCTGGCGTGACCAGCGGGGCAATTCCGGCGTGGCCGGGCTGCGCCTCGGTCCGGGTGGGGCGAGTTCCCCGGTGGACGTCACCGCGGACGCGTCGGTGGCCGGCGCGAGCGACGAGTACGTCGCCGCCGGGGAGACCGCGGACCGTCTGCTCGACTCCTCACAGGAGAAGTGGCTGGCGGGCGATGCCCGGGCCTGGGTGGAGTTCCGGCTGGAGCGCCCCGTCACCCTCACCTCGTACACGCTGACCTCGGCCGACGACTTCCCGCAGCGGGATCCCCGGGACTGGCTGCTCCACGGCTCGGCGGACGGTGAGCGCTGGACCCGGCTGGACTCCCGGGCGGGGGAGACTTTCACCCGTCGCTTCGAGGCCAGGACGTTCCGGATCGACGGGGCCCCGGCCGGCCCCTTCACCCGCTATCGGCTCGACATCACCGGCAACGGGGGAGCGGACGAGATACAGCTGTCCGGCGTGCGGTTCGCCGGCGTCGGACCGGTCGATTTCAGCGGCTACTACCAGCGGCACGACGAGGGGCCCATCGGCTACCGGGGAACAGCGGTCGACGTGCCGCCGATCCCCGCCGCGCGGGCGGAGAAGGCTGCTGAGGGGGTCCGGCTCGCGGAGGAGGCAGAGCAGGCTGCGCGGCTCGCGGAGGAGCTCGACCGGGCGGCCCGGAGCCTGGCCGAAGCGGCGCGGTCCATGGGCAGGACGGCCGCCTGGGTCCGGGACCGCTGACCGGCCGCCCCGGACGGCGGCCGTCGCGACGGCGGCCGTCCGGGGCGTACGCACGTCCGGGGCGTACGCGCGTCCGGCGTCGGGCTGTCGTGCTGCAGCTCCGCCGTGTGCGCCGCGACGGCCTCGTCAGTCCTCCGGGTAGCGGCGCGGCGTCCAGACGATCTGCTCTCCGTCGCCCCGTCGCACCCACCGGGTCTGCGAGGAACCGACGATGAGGATCGTCCGCATGTCCACCTCGTCCGGGTCCAGATCGGCCAGCCGCACCGTGCGCACGCTCTCCGCCGGCCCGCCGACGTCGCGGCCGAGCACCACGGGCGTGTCCGGGGAGCGGTGTTCCAGCAGCAGGTCGCGGGCCTTGCCGACCTGCCAGGTCCGGCTGCGCGAGCCGGGGTTGTACAGCGCCATCACCAGGTCGGCCGTGGCCGCCGCGCGCAGCCGCCCGGCGATGACCTCCCACGGCTTGAGCCGGTCCGAGAGCGAGATGGTGGCGTAGTCGTGACCCAGCGGCGCACCCGCCCGGGCGGCGGCGGCGTTGGCGGCGGTCACCCCGGGCAGCACCCGCACCGCGATGTCCGCGTAGGCGTCCTGCGAGGCCACCTCCAGCACGGCCGTCGCCATGGCGAAGACCCCGGGGTCGCCCCCGGACACCACGGCCACCCGGCGCCCCCGGCGTGCGAGGTCGAGGGCGAACTCGGCGCGCTCCGACTCGACCTTGTTGTCGGAGCCGTGCCGTTGCTGGCCCGGCCGCACCGGGACCCTGTCGAGATACGTCGTGTAGCCGACCAGGTCGTCGGCGGCGGCCAGCGCCCCGCGTGTCTCGGGCGTCAGCCACAACGGCCCCGCCGGCCCGGTCCCGACCACGACGACCTCGCCGGAACCGGGTGCCCGCTCCGGCCGGGGCGCGTCGATCCGGCTGGGCAGCACGGCGACCGCGAAGTACGGCACGGTGTCCGCGTCGGTGTCCGCCAGGTCGCCGGTCCGCTCGCCGGCCATGGTGGCGCGTTCGACGTAACGTGCCTCCGGCAGCCGGCCGGACGCCTCGAACGCACGGCGCACGGCGGGGAAGGTCCGTCCCAGCTTCATCACGACGGCGGAGTCGGTGGACGCCAGACGCGCCGTCAGCTCCTCCTCCGGAAGCGTGCCCGGGAGGATGGTCAGCACCTCCTCGGCCTCGACGAGCGGGGTGCCGAGACGGGCGGCGGCTGCGCTGACCGAGGTGACGCCGGGAACGACCTCGGTGTCGTACCGGTCCGCGAGGCGCTTGTGCATGTGCTGGTACGAACCGTAGAAGAGCGGGTCCCCCTCGGCCAGCACGGCGACGGTGCGCCCGGCGTCCAGGTGCACCGCGAGGCGGGCCGCGGCCTCGGCGTAGAACTCGTCCAGAGCTCCCCGGTAACCGCCCGGGTGGTCCGTGGTCTCCGTCGTGACGGGGTAGACCAGCGCCTCCTCGATGTGGTCGGCGCGGATGTACTGCGCCGCGATCGAGCGGGCGATGGAGCGGCCGTGCCGGGCGGAGTGGTACGCGACGACGTCGGCCTCACCGATGACCTGCACGGCCCGCACGGTCATCAGGGCCGGGTCGCCCGGGCCGAGCCCGACGCCGTAGAGCCGTCCGGTGCTCCGGGTGCCGTCGGTGCGCTGCTGCTCGGGCACGCTCACTCCTCCTCGCTGGCGATCGCGTTGAGGGCGGCGGCGGCGATGGCGCTGCCACCGCGCCTGCCCCGCACGACGAGGTGCTCCAGCCCGGACGGGTGGGCGGCCAGGGCCTCCTTGGACTCGGCGGCGCCGATGAACCCGACGGGCACACCGATGACGGCGGCGGGGCGGGGGGCGCCCTCCTCGATCATCTCCAGCAGCCGGAAGAGCGCGGTGGGCGCGTTGCCGACAGCGACGACCGCGCCCTCCATCCGGTCCCGCCACAGCTCCAGGGCGGCGGCGCTGCGGGTGGTCCCGAGCCGCGCGGCCAGTGCGGGGACGGCGGGGTCGGACAGGGTGCAGATCACTTCGTTGTCCGCGGGCAGCCGCTTGCGGGTGACGCCGCTCGCGACCATCGCGACGTCGCACAGGATGGGCGCACCGGAACGCAGGGCCGCTCGGGCGTCGGCCACCGCGTTCGGCGAGAAGGCGAGATCGCGTACGAGGTCGACCATGCCGCAGGCGTGGATCATGCGGACGGCGACCTGGCTCACATCGGCGGGCAGCCCTGCCAGATCCGCCTCCGCGCGGATGGTGGCGAAGGACTGGCGGTAGATCGCCGGTCCGTCCTTCTCGTACTGGTGCACAGTGCTGTCGCTTTCTTCGTCGAACAGGTCGAACAGGTCGAACAGGGAGTGGTGCGGGGCCGTTCAGGCGCTCGGGCCCCGGGCCGCCGCAACGGCTGCGGCGAGCGCGTCCGGGTCGTCCCGGACCGTGGCCACGGCCACGGCCGTCCGGTCCGCCCGGACGTGGGAGACCCGGTGCCCTCCGGGGGTGGCGACCACGTCGATCCACTCCCCGTGCGGGTGGCCGCAGCGGCGTTCACAACCGGACCAGTACACAGGGAGCCGTCCGGCCGGTCCGACGGCGGCCCCCGCCTGGGCCCGCACGTCGGCGAGCGACTTCACGCAGCCGGGCTGCCCGATGCAGGCCCCCACACCGGCCCACGGGGAACCCGGCCCCGTGATCAGACCGGCTGCGGAGAGCTCGTCCAGCAGGCCGTCCGCGCGGTGGGCCGCGATGCCGGTGACCACGGCCCCGCGCCAGGGCGTGAGCCGCAGCTCACCACCGCCGGACAGCAGCCGCCACTGTGCCGGGTCCAGCCGGCCCAGCGGTACGCCCACGGACAGTGCGTCCCCGTGGCGGGTGCCCGGGACACGGCCGTGAGCGGGGGGAGACGCGGCCAGGGGGCGGGGACGCTGCTCCGGGGAGCACCCGGGAACGGTCTGCCGCAGCCGTCGTGCGACGTCGGCGGACAGTGCGTCCCGCGTCTCCCCGGGCAGGTCCTTCACCCGCCAGGCGCCGGTGGCGCGGGCCGCGTCGAGGAAGGCGTCGGCGGCGGTCAGAGCGGCGCGCGGGCCGTCCGCCGAGGGCACGCGCAGGACGGCGTCACCGGTCCCGACGCGCAGCAGGGCGCTGCCGTCACCGTCGCCCACGAGGGTGAGGTCGGCGCCGAGGGCGTCCACGTCGCCGCGGCCGTCGTCGAGTGCGAAAAGGAAGCGTCCGGACAGTGCTGTGGTGCTGTCGCTCGCGCACAGGAGGCGGTCGAGCCCGGTCAGCCAGGGTCTGATGTCGACGGTGCCGAAGCCGTCGAGTCCGGACAGCGGGGACGCGACCACATTGCGGACCCGTTCATGGCGCGCGGAGGGCAGCAGCCCGGCCCCGTCCAGCAGCCCGGCCAGTTCGGCGCCGCAGTCCGGGGCGAGCCCGCGCAGCTGGACGTTGCCACGGGAGGTGAGATGCAGCTCACCGTCGCCGAAACGCTCGGCAGCCGACCCCAGCACCCCCGCCTGACGGGGTGTCAGCACCCCGCCCGGTATGCGGATCCGTGCCAGCGCACCGTCGTCCGCCCGGTGCAGGCGCAGCGCCCCGGGGCAGGCGTCACCGCTGCTCCGGGCGCGCGCACCGCCCGGAGAGGGGGACGGGAGGGGGGAGGCGGACATGGCGGCGAGCATACCGACCGTGACCGTGGCACACCCCTGCGGTCACTGTGACCTACGGGACACCCGCTGCCACCGCGGCCGGCGCGGGGGCCGTCTGGTCAGGACCCCCCACCCGCGGCCTACTATGCCTAGCGGCGGTCCGTTGGGTCCGCCATCGCCATACGGCGACATGGGAGGAAGCCCGGTGAGATTCCGGCGCGGTCCCGCCACTGTGAGCCCGGCCCCGCGGCCGGGTGAGTCAGGAACTCCCATCCCCGACTCCCGGTTCCGACCGGGGCAGGGGAGACCCCAATCCGACACCGCCCGGGGCGTGGACACCCCGGGGAAGGACTGACGCCGCATGATCCTGCTCCTGTCGACGTCCGACACCGACCTGCTCAGCGCCCGCGCCTCGGGCGGCCCGGTCGGCTTCCGCTACGCGAACCCGTCCCGGCTCTCCGTCGAGGACCTGCCGCAGCTCCTGGACGGCACGGATCTCGTCGTCGTACGCCTCCTGGGCGGTGTCCGTGCCTGGCAGGACGGACTGGACCAGGTGCTGGCCACCGGCCGGCCGGTCGTCGTGCTGACCGGTGAACAGGCTCCCGACGCCCAGCTGATGGCCGCCTCGACCGTTCCCATCGGCATCGCGGCGGAGGCACACGCCTACCTGGCGCACGGCGGCCCCGCCAATCTGGAGCAGCTGGCGCGCTTCCTCTCCGACACCGTGCTGCTGACCGGCCACGGCTTCGAGCCGCCCGCCCCGGCCCCCGCGTGGGGACCGCTGGAGCGGACCGCCAGGGACGTCAGCGGTCCGACGGTCGCGGTGCTCTACTACCGCGCCCACCACATGAGCGGGAACACCGGCTTCGTCGAGGCGCTCTGCGCGGCCGTGGAGGACGCGGGTGCCCGCCCGCTCCCGCTGTACGTCGCCTCGCTCCGCACGCCGGAGCCCGAGCTGATCGACGAACTCCGCGCCGCCGACGCCATCGTGACGACGGTTCTCGCCGCCGGAGGCACGAAGCCCGCCACCGCCTCGGCGGGCGGTGACGACGAGTCATGGGACGCGGGCGCCCTCACCGGCCTCGACGTACCGGTCCTCCAGGCGCTCTGCCTCACCAGCCCGCGCGCGGCCTGGGAGGAGAACGACGAGGGCGTCTCCCCGCTGGACGCGGCCACCCAGATCGCCGTCCCCGAGTTCGACGGGCGTCTGATCACCGTGCCGTTCTCCTTCAAGGAGATCGACGAGGACGGTCTGCCGGCGTACGTCGCCGACCCCGAACGGGCCGCCCGGGTCGCCGGCATCGCCGTGCGCCACGCCCGGCTCCGCCACATCCCGGCCGCCGAGAAGCGGATCGCGCTCGTCCTGTCGGCCTACCCGACCAAGCACTCCCGCATCGGCAACGCGGTCGGCCTCGACACCCCCGCGAGTGCTGTGGCCCTGCTGCGCAGGCTCCGGGCGGAGGGCTACGACTTCGGTCCGGAGGAGGACATCCCGGGCCTGGTCTCCGGGGACGGTGACGAGCTGATCTACGCGCTCATCGAGGCGGGCGGACACGACCAGGAGTGGCTGACCGAGGAGCAACTGGCGCGCAACCCGGTCCGGATCCCCGCCGCCGACTACCGCCGCTGGTTCGCCACGCTGCCCGCCGAGCTCCGCGCGTCCGTGGAGGAGCACTGGGGTCCGGCGCCCGGCGAGATGTTCCTCGACCGGTCCCGCAACCCCGAGGGCGACATCGTGCTCGCCGCCCTGCGCCGCGGGAACCTGCTGATCCTCATCCAGCCGCCGCGCGGCTTCGGCGAGAACCCGATCGCGATCTACCACGACCCGGATCTGCCGCCCTCGCACCACTATCTGGCCGCCTACCGCTGGATCGCCGCGTCCGCCGAGGACAACGGATTCGGCGCCGACGCGATGATCCACCTCGGCAAGCACGGCAACCTCGAGTGGCTGCCGGGCAAGAACGCCGGCCTGTCCGCCGCCTGCGGTCCCGACGCGGCGCTGGGCGATCTGCCGCTGGTCTACCCGTTCCTGGTCAACGACCCGGGCGAGGGCACCCAGGCCAAGCGCCGGGTGCACGCCACCCTGGTCGACCACCTCGTCCCGCCGATGGCGCGCGCCGACAGCTACGGCGACATCGCCCGCCTCGAACAGCTCCTCGACGAGCACGCCCAGATCGCCGCCATGGACCCGGCCAAGCTCCCGGCCGTCCGCGCGCAGATCTGGACCCTCATCCAGGCCGCGAAGCTCGACCACGACCTGGGCCTGGAGGACCGGCCGGAGGACGAGGGCTTCGACGAGTTCATCATGCATCTCGACGGCTGGCTCTGTGAGATCAAGGACGTCCAGATCCGCGACGGCCTGCACGTCCTGGGCAGCGCCCCGGCCGGCAAGGACCGCGTCAACCTCGTCCTCGCCGTCCTGCGGGCCCGCCAGATCTGGGGTGGCACGTCCTCGTTGCCCGGACTGCGCGAGGCACTCGGCCTGGACGAGTCGGCGGCCACCCGGACCGCCGCCGACGCGACCGAGGAGCAGGCCCGTGCTCTCGTCCAGGCCATGGACGACGCGGACTGGGACCCGGCCGCCGTCGCCGGCGTGGCCGAGGGCCACCCGCGGGCCGTCGCCGACATCCTCGGCTTCGCGGCCCGCGAGGTCGTGCCCCGCCTCGCCGCGACGACCGACGAGCTCGACCACGCCGTCCACGCGCTGAACGGCGGCTTCGTCCCGGCCGGCCCGTCCGGCTCACCGCTCCGCGGCCTGGTCAACGTCCTGCCGACCGGACGCAACTTCTACTCCGTCGACCCGAAGGCCGTCCCCTCCCGCCTCGCCTGGGAGACCGGCCAGGCCCTCGCCGACTCGCTCCTGGAGCGCTACCGCGCGGACAACGGCGACTGGCCGACCTCCGTCGGACTGTCCCTGTGGGGCACCAGCGCGATGCGCACCGCAGGCGACGACATCGCCGAGGCCTTCGCCCTGCTCGGCGTACGCCCCGTCTGGGACGACGCCTCGCGCCGTGTCACGGGCCTGGAGACGATCCCGTACGAGGAGCTGGGCCGCCCCCGCGTCGACGTCACGCTGCGCATCTCCGGCTTCTTCCGCGACGCCTTCCCGCACACCATCGGCCTGCTCGACGACGCCGTACGCCTGGCTGCCTCCCTCGACGAGCCCGCCGAGCAGAACTACGTGCGCGCCCACACGCAGGCGGACCTGGCCGAACACGGTGACGAGCGCCGTGCGACCACCCGCATCTTCGGCTCCCGGCCGGGGACGTACGGCGCCGGACTGCTCCAGCTCATCGACTCCCGCGACTGGCGCACGGACGCCGACCTCGCCGAGGTGTACACGGTGTGGGGCGGTTACGCCTACGGCCGTGAGCTGGACGGACGCCCGGCCCGGGAGGAGATGGAGACCGCTTACAAGCGGATCGCGGTGGCGGCGAAGAACACCGACACCCGTGAGCACGACATCGCGGACTCGGACGACTACTTCCAGTACCACGGCGGCATGGTGGCGACCGTACGCGCGCTGAAGGGCACGGCGCCCGAGGCGTACATCGGCGACTCGACCCGCCCCGAGACGGTGCGCACCCGCACGCTGGTCGAGGAGACGTCCCGGGTGTTCCGCGCCCGGGTGGTCAACCCGAAGTGGATCGAGGCGATGCGGCGCCACGGGTACAAGGGTGCCTTCGAGCTCGCCGCGACGGTCGACTACCTGTTCGGTTACGACGCGACGACGGGAGTGGTCGCCGACTGGATGTACGACAAGCTCACCGAGACGTACGTCCTGGACCCGACGAACCGGGAGTTCCTCCAGCAGGCCAACCCCTGGGCCCTCCACGGCATCGCGGAACGCCTGCTGGAGGCCGAGTCCCGGGGGATGTGGGCGAAGCCCGACCCGGCGGTGCTCGACGCCCTGCGCCAGGTGTTCCTGGAGACCGAGGGTGACCTGGAGGGCGAGGACTGACGGGCGGCACCGTCCGGAGGACTCTCCGGACGGTGCCCCGGTTCCTGCCTTGCCGCCCCCGCGCGCCGGGTCCAAGCTTGGTGGCATGGGTGACCGAGCAGGCCGTGCGCCGCTCACTTCCGTCCAGCAGGCGTTCCGCCTGATGGAGGTGGCCGGGGCGCACGAGAGCGGCGTGCCCGCCGAGCGGCTGGCGCGGGAGGCGGGCCTGCCCATGGACGGGGTCCGCGAACTGCTGTGGAGCTTCACCCAGGACGGCTACCTCCGCAGGCTCGACGACGGCGCCTACGTGCTGGGCGACAAACTCCACGGCGGGCACTCCGCGCAGGACCTGGTCAACCGGGTCCGCCCGGCCCTGGCGTCACTGCGGGACGACCTGTCCGCCGCCGCGTACCTCACCTTCTACGAGGACGGCGAGATACGGATCGCCGAGATCGTCGACGGCCCGAAGGCGCCGAAGGTCGATCTCTGGGTGGGCTTCAAGGACGCCGGACACGCCACGGCCCTGGGCAAGTGCGTCCTGCGCGAGCTGGACGAGGAGGCGCGCCGCGACTACCTGGCGCGGCACGACCTCGCCGACCTCACGCCGCGCACGATCACCCACCGGGACGAGCTGATCCGGCAGCTCGAGTCATCGGCGTCGGCACCGGTGATGATGGACCGGGAGGAGTACGACCAGGGCACGACGTGCATCGCCGTCCCCGTCCGCAGCGGCGACAGGCTCGGGTCGCTCGGGGTGTCCTTCCGGGCGGACCGGATGTACCGCACCCGGCAGGTCAGGGAAAGCCTGCTGGCCTCGGCGAACCGCGTGAGCAGAGGGCTCGCCCTCGATCTCTGATGTCCCCGCGCCTCCGGGACGCCGGCCCGACCGGTCAGGAATCGAGAAGCGCACGGCACCCGGGCCGTTCTGGCTTCGTTCCATGACCTCCCTCGCATCCGTCACCCTCGAGGTGGACGACCCCGCCGCCGCCGGACAGTTCTACGCCGCCGCCTTCGGTCTGGGCAGCCGGTCGCGCGTGCGGGCACCCGACGGGGCGCTCCGGAAGATCGCCACCTCGGCGAAGAAGGACAAGGGCCCCGACACCCGGGAGATCGACCGCTTCGTGCTCCTGCCGGGTGCGGAGGACGTGCTCGCGAGCAAGCGGTTCCACGTCGGCCGCGGACTCACCGTCGGCAAGAGCTTCGGGCCCGGGTACGTCGAGTTCGACACCCCGTCGAGCCCCGTGACGCCGGGGCTCCACGGCCGACGTGCGCCGGCGAAGGACGCCGGGGTGGCGCCCGACGGCACCGGCTCGCACCGGATCGCGATCGACAGCGGCCCCTTCACCGACCCGGACGGCTTCGAGTGGCGGAGGACCTCGGGCTGAGCCGGGCGCGCCCACGGCCGCCGAGCGCGCCGGGGCGAGGGCGCTGGGCAACCCGGCACGGGCATGGCACCATCGCGCACGTGACGAGCAGACCCACCGAGGCGCAGCACCTGCGTGATCTGGCGCTGCTGCGCCGCGTCCGTGACCGGATGGACCGGGAGTACGCGCAGCCGCTGGACGTCGAGGCCCTCGCCCGGGGCGTGAACATGTCGGCCGGACACCTCAGCCGCCAGTTCCGGCTCGCCTACGGCGAATCACCGTACGGCTACCTGATGACCCGGAGGATCGAACGGGCGATGGCGCTGCTGCGCCGCGGCGACCTCAGCGTCACCGAGGTCTGCTTCGCGGTCGGCTGCCAGTCGCTGGGCACCTTCAGCACCCGCTTCACCGAGCTGGTCGGCATGCCGCCCGGTGCCTACCGGCGCCAGGCGGAGAGCGGGGCGGCGGGGGTGCCCCCGTGCGTGGCGAAACAGGTGACGAGACCGGTCAGGAATCGAGAAGCACGCGCCACGGAGCCGCCGCTAGCGTGAGCGCCATGGACATCACCATCAACACGAGCGTGCTCCCGCACGACGACCCGGACGCCTCCCTGGCCTTCTACCGCGACACCCTCGGTTTCGAGGTCCGCAGCGACGTCGGAAGCGGCACGATGCGCTGGATCACGGTCGGCCCCGTCGGCCGCCCCGGCACATCCATCCTCCTGGCGCCACCGGCCGCCGACCCGGGCATCACCGAGGAGGAGCGCCGCACCATCGTCGAGATGATGGCGAAGGGGACCTACGGCTGGATCCTCCTGGCGACCGAGGACCTCGACGGCACCTTCGAGAAGCTGCAGGCCGGCGACGCCGAGGTCATCCAGGAGCCGACGGAGCAGCCCTACGGGGTGCGCGACTGCGCGTTCCGCGACCCGGCGGGCAATCAGATCCGCATCCGGGAACTGCGCTGAGCCCCGCGCCCCGCGGCCCGTCCGGGTCCCGTGCGTGACGGCGCCCCGGGGTACCCGGCCGCTTCCGGGTCGGGTGCCCCGGGGCGCGGGCCCGGCTCAGCGGTCTTCCTCAGCCGTTGCCGCCGGTCGCCGGGGCGGGGAAGGCCGCGGACCGCTCGATCAGGCAGTTGACCGTCTGGTCGCCGTGGGATTCCACGGGCGTGGCGTAGTGGCCGACCGCCCAGAGGTCACCGGAGCCGCCTGCCGGTGCCAGGTCGTAGAAGGTGTACGACGGCCACGCGGTGTCGCCGTCGGGTGCCGGCGCGGCGGCCTCCTTCGTCCAGGTGGTGCCGTCGAAGGGCCGGAGGTCCGGGCGCCCGTAGTCGGTTTCGGACCGGTCGCCGCCGGCGACCCACAGACCGCCGTGGCCGTCGGGCGCGAGGGCGTGGACGTGGAGAGCGGAGAGGTCACCGGTGACGTCCTCCCAGGCGGAGCCGTTCTCGCCGGAGAGGGAGACCTCCCAGCCGGACGGCTCGGCCGCGCCCGCGCCGTCGGCGGTGAGCAGGGCGGGGAGAGAGCCAGGGAGACGGCCGCAGTGCGCAGAAGGCGCCGTGCACGCATCGGTGCGTGTTCCTTCGCAGTGGGAGAGGGCTTCCCCGGCGCGCCTTCGGGAACGTCCCGCACCGGCGCGGACGACGCCGACGGCTCAACCGGCGTGCTGCTGGAGGCCCTTCGGGAGCCGCCTGGAGCCGTCATTTTGATCACAACACCATGACGAACTGCTGTTTATCTCCGAACTACTTTCACTGAACCTTCACTTGATGTCATGCTGCTCCGCCTGTAGTCAGAACCAGCAGATGGAGCACGGTACATGTCCGAGACGCAGCCCAACACGGCGCTCAGTGCGAACGATCCCAGCCGTACGGGGGACGCCCTCGTGCCCGGCGCTCCCGGCGCCGTCCAGTTGCCCGGGCAGGCCATGAAGCGCCGGGGGCCCGTCGCCGTGTGGCTGGGCCTGACCCTCATCACTCTCGGGATCTACCAGCTGGTCTGGTACTACAAGATCCACAACGAGCTGCAGGAGTTCGACCGGCGCCAGACCCTGAAGCCGGCCGGCAGCATGCTGGTCCTGCTCTTCCTGGGCTGGACCGTGATCGCTCCGCTGATCTCCTTCAAGAACACCGGCCAGGCCATAGCGAAGGCGCAGCGCGCGGCGGGCCTGCCGGTGACGTGCAGCCCGGCCGCGAGCATGTGGCTGATGTTCGTGTTCGGCCTGAACGTCTGGTACATGCAGCGCCAGCTCAACCTGGTCGTCGACGCCTACCCCGGCGCCGCGCCGGGCACCCAGGTGTCGCTGGCGGGCTGACCGCCGCCGCCCGTAGGACCACGCGGTCACCGAAGGCCCCCGCCCCCCGTGGCGGGGGCCTTCGGCGCACCTCACCGCCCGCGCCCTCCCTCGTACCGATGACCCTGGGGGGCGCCTCGACCACCCGCCTTCCGGGTCTGGTTGTGCCGTCCTGGTATCCGGCTGGGCGGCCTCCCGCCCGGCGCGGGGTGGCGAGGAGTGGCCCCGGGCCGCGTCCGCGTGCGGTGGCGCCTCGGACTGATGTGCGACGGGTGAACATGCGGGCATCGCGATGCGCCGCGGTCCGGGCACCGGCACTCTGCTGGAGGTGCGGAGCAGCGGGGGACGCGCCGGCCGGCCGGGGCCACGGCTCCGGCGAAGTCCGCGGACGTGAGTCGGAGGGGGCGCTGCAATGGCACCCGGTGGAACAGGGCAGTCCGGTCGGGCGCGTACGACGGACACGACGCCCGGGAGCGTCGGTACGCGGCCGGGGGTCCCCGCCTCGACGTCGGTCCCGGCGCAACCGCACCGCCCGGCCACCGAGGAGCGCCGACGCCCGGTTCCTCGCCATGTCGCCTGCGTGATGGACGGCAACGGCCGATGGGCTCAACAGCGTTCCCTGCCGCGTACGTCGGGGCACCGGGCGGCCGAGGCGACGGTGATCGACGTCATCGAGGCGGCGCGATCGGCCGGGGTCGAGTGGCTCAGCCTGTACGCCTTCTCCACCGAGAACTGGCGACGCCCGGGCGAGGAGGTCGACTTCCTGATGCGGCTGGTGCGCCGCGTGGTCCGCAAGCACGCGCCGCTGCTGCACGCGCGCGGCATCCGCTGCCGGTTCCTCGGCGCCGAGGACCCCAGGATCCCCGCCCCCCTGGCCCAGGACTTCGTCGACCTGATGACACTCACGGAGAACAACCGGGGCATGACGCTGACCGTGGCGTTCGACCACGGCGGGCGCCAGGACATCGTCTCCGCGGCCCGTTCCCTCATCCGTGCCGGGGTGTCCGCCGACGACGTCGACCAAGCACGCTTCGCCGAGCATCTGCCCGTTCCCGACATGCCTGACGTGGACCTCGTCATCCGTACGTCCGGTGAACAGCGCATCTCCAACTTCATGCTCTGGCAGGTGGCCTACGCCGAGTGGATCTTCCCGACGGTGCTCTGGCCCGACTTCCGTGCGCCGCACTTCCTGGAGTGCCTGCACGACTACCGGAACCGGGACCGCCGCTTCGGCGGCGTGACCGCCGTAACGATCGGAGAGTCCGAACGGTGAAGGACACGCACAGCAGTCATCCCGGGCCGCCCACCCCCGGGGCCCCGAAACGGGGTGACGCCCCCGGGGCCCCGCATCACGGCGACGCCCCAGGCCTTGAGGCGGCCTCCGGGACGCCGGCGGATTCCCTGTTCGGCCCTGGTTCGCAGTTCCACCGCTTCTTCAACGACCCCCGCTGGGCGCTGGCCGTCATCAGGGCGACGGTGCTGGAAGCGGCACACCCGCAGATCGGCGCGGCACTGGCCGACAACTCCTCGTTCGTCACGCACCCGTGGCGACGGCTGCGCAACACCCTGGTGAGCCTGCAACGCATGTTCGGTGCCGACGAGCACACACGGAAGCGGGAGGCGGCACGGCTGAACCGCCTGCACACGCGACTGAGCGGCACAGACGCGAGGAACCGGCCCTACGACGCGATGGATCCCGAGGTACGGGCCTGGGTGGTCGCGACGCTCTTCGAGAGCTCCGTCACCATGTACCGCCTGAGCGGGCAGCCCCTGGACCAGGACGCCATGGAACAGCTTTACGCCGAATTCCAGGCGTTCCTGGCCGCCCTGGGAGATCAGGCAGGCCACCTCCCGCCCACCCTGCCCGAGTTCTGGCAGTACTTCGACCGCATGGTCGCGGAGGAACTGCAGAACACCGAAGCGCTGCGCATCATCCTCTTCAAGCTCTTCGAGCACCTGCCGGCGCCCCCGCTGTTCGCGGGCCTGCCCACGGTCTGGGCCACCGGCCGCGCACTGGCGGGCCCGGTCATCGGCACCATCACCGTGGCGTCCCTCCCCGAGGCCTTCCGCCGCCGGGCGGGACTGCCGGAGGTCCCGGGTGCCCAGACACTCATGCAGAGTGCCTACATGGCCGCCCGCCTCGCCCGCGCCCTGCCCGACAACTGGCTCCAGACCGAGAACGTCATCGGTCTCCTCCACCTCTCACCGGACGGCGACGGTCCCTACGCCGAGACACTCGGCGCTCTGCGGGGCCGCATGAAACGGGCCGGCGCGCTGCTCCGGCTGATCACCCCCGTGCCGGCCCAGCAGGACGGGACGGCCGGTACGGCCGGTACGGGCGGTACCGGGAACCGGCGCAGCGCCCATGAGTTCTTCACCGAGGTGCTGGACCAGACCGGGGACGGCTTCCTGGACTGGCCCGACCTCGCCGCGATGGCGCGTGAACTCTGTTCCCGGCTCGACCTGGACGAACCGGAGGAGACCCGGCTGTACGACGCGTTCGCCGCGTGGTGGAGGGAACTCCAGGCGGCCCTGGACAGCGACGGGGACGGCCGGGTGAGCGCGGAGGAGTACGCGGCGGCAGCCCCGTCCATGGCCGGCCCGGCGCTGATCAGGGTCGCGGAGGTCCTCTTCGACGTGACCGACGCGGACGGCGACCAGTCCATCGACGCCGAGGAGTACCGGCTGCTTTTCCGCAGAGGCTTCGGACGGTCCGTCCTGGACGCCGGCGGCCGCTACTCCCGGAGCGCGTTCGTCCGGGATTTCCTCTCCTTCATGTCGGGCCGACAGCGGTCGACCCCCTACGATCCGCTGCTCTCGGACGCGTAGGCGGTCCGGCCGCGCGGCGGCGGAAACGGTGAGGTCCCCCGGGTCAGGGCGGTGCGGTGGCTGCCGCGCCGCGCCGGCGGCTCCCGCGTATCGCACCCCGTACCAGTGCGTGCGCGTGACCGCCAGGTCGGCGTTCAGGCGGTCGTGGCGGGACGTGGGCTGCCTTGGAAGACCTGGCTGGTGTGCCAGGAACGATGGGCGGCGGCGATGGGGCGGACGCCCGATTGGGGGCCGATGACCGGACGGCCGGCGAGCGCGATGACGTGCTCGCGGGCGGCGGTGCTGCGGCCGACGAAGCTCTGTGAGACCAGGATGCCGTGGGCCTCGCCGCGGCCCTCGCCGAGACCGAGTACGCCTTTGTCGAACAGCTTGTGGTGCAACGAGCACAGACACAGCCCGTTTTCGAGGTCGTCCGGTCCGTCGAACGCCCACCAGCGGACATGGGCGGCCTCAAGCCCGACCGGCACCGTGCCGATCCTGCCGTCGTACCCGCAGAAGGCGCACTGGTACTCATATGCCGTCAGGACCATCTCCCGCATGCGCCGGTCCCGCTGCCTGCGCTTGGCCGAGACCAGTCCGGTCTCGGCCTCCTCCAGTTCCAGGCCGACGGCATCGCACAGCTCGCCGTGGAGGGAGGGCGGGAAGTTCAGATCGAGGAGTACGCGTGTCATTCGGCCGAGCAGGAGCGGATCCCGCCGCAGCGCCGCCCGTAGCTCCGGCGTCAGCCGCCCAGCGGCGCCGGTTGCGCGTAGCTCCCTGACCCCGGTCCCGGGGCTGCCCGGACCGCGCTCGGTGCGCACCTCCCACACGCCGTCACTCACCAGATGATGGAAGGGATAGGCGGGCGTCGTCCGGTTCCCAGGACCGTACTCGGCGAGCAGCCGCCGCAGGTCCTGCTCCACCGTGCTGTACCGCAGCTCGTCGTCGGCGTCCTGCTGGAACCGGCTGAGCGCGTACAGGAACAGCAACGGCTTGTGCGGAGCCCGCGCCCCGCTCCTGGTCCACTGCCTCAACTGCGCGATGCGCTCGACCCAGTCCATGGTCGGCGATCGTAGTGGCGGCTCGTCGCAGTGCTTGGTGGCGGGGCATGGCCGCAGTGACCGGCCGAACACCGAGCCACGATGCGGATCCCGGCTACCCGGGCATGATGCCGTGGATGCGGGAGAGGGTGAAGACCCGTTCGTCGTCGCGCAGGTGGCACCAGGCGTACAGGTAGGGCGGGTCGAGCACGAGCTCGCTGAGGATACGTACGGTCCGGTTGCCCGAGGCGGCGACGTACTCGACCGTGATGGCTGTGCCGACGTCGACGGCATGGGCGAGCTGGCGGACATCGCTGTACGCCAGGTTCTTCGCGTACGCGGCGACGATCTCCTCGGTGTCCGTGCCGTAGGGGACCCCGGTGCCGAACGGGTCGGGAGCCGGGAGTGTCGGCGGGGCGGCCCGCAGCCTGGCGGCCAGCGTGCTCAGGTCGACGGTCACCGGAGTCATCTGAGTCACCGTCGGGACGGGCCGCTGCCGCTGTCCTGGGAGTGGGGTGACCGGCACCGGGGCGGCGGCACGCCGGCGCCGGATCCTCTCGACGCGTACGGTTCCGTCGGCCCCCTCGGCGACGGGGGCGTAGCCGGCGGCCCGGAGCGCGGCGAGTGTCTTGTCGAGTGGGGTCCGGCTGACCAGCACGGTCGGTGCCAACACGCGTAGGCCGAGGGCGGCGAGCTTTCTGTGAGTCACGAGTTCGGCGAGGTGGGCGGCTTCTTCACCATGGATCACACAGGCAGCGGGGGCGATGCGCACACGGCCGTGAGTGCGTGCGGAGTCGTTGATCAGGTACAACAGCGGCTGGGGGAGGGCGCCGACCGCTACGGCGCCCAGGTCGGCCGCGATGGCATCCGCCGTGCGGCCCGTGTCCAGGGCATGGCGAACGGTTGTGGGGCTGAACCGCCACACCGATGCCGTGCCACCGACTTCCTTGTCCGCGACGGTGTCCAGCAGTGCGGCGAGGCGGGCGGACGGTGTGCCGGTGACAACGGCGGTGAGGTCCGCGCCGAAACGGGCTGCCCTGGTGGCTGCCGGCAGCAGCCGCTCACAGGCAGCGGTCAGCATTTCGGGGTCGTCGGCCCGCAGAGCGGCACCGATGGGGGACAGGCAGCCGCGGGCGACGACCCCGAGCAGTTCCGCTTCCCGGATTGCGGTGGCGAAGGGCGTGGTGTCCTGGGGGAGTTGTTCGGCGAGCGGGCGGTGCCAGGCAGCCATCGGCCCCAGTTCCGCGGGGCTGTGCACTCCCCGGTGCGCCGGGAACCCCGCCGCGGCGGCGAGGAGCCCCTCTCGGGCCTGTACACAGCCGCCGCAGGGCGGTGTTCCGGCGAGCGCGGGCAGCACCTTGCCGTCCTCGTCGCGGGCCTGGGCCGGAGTCAGCGGCAACGTCCGCCAGGTGTGGAGAAGCGCGGTGAGCTGCTCCGCTGGTTCGCGTTCCGCCCAGGTGTCGTATCCGTCCGTTGCCGCGACCCGGTCACCGTCCCGGGCCAGCAGCCCGGCGTCGTACGCCGTCTCCAGAACAAGGCGTACGACGATGTCGTCGCACTGCGCCGCCTTGCTGATCCGGGACAACTCACGTGCTCCGACCCCGCCGGACTTCAGCAGGACCGGCGGAGCGGCGGAGCACGTCGCCAGAACCGACGCGGCATGTGCGGCGAACGCCGTGGCGGCTGCCGCCGCCTCCCGGTCCACTTCCGCCGAGGTGACGGAGGCCGTCCGCACAGCGGGCGGGACAGGCTCGAAGGGGGCGTGCCAGCCGACTCCGCGCAGTGCGAGCGCCACCTCGGCGGGCATGCGCGTGGATCCGTACCCGGAGGACCGGTCCTGGACCAGCAGTCCCCGCTCCAGTGCCCAGCGCGCACCCGCCTCGGAGTCGGCCGACGGGGCCCTGAACGTGATCAAGCGCGTCGGTGATTGAGCCTGTTCACCCTGGTGAGACGCTCGCCGCTCAAGCAGCTTCCGGGTGGACGCAGGTGCCGAAGTGATCAGCGCGGCCACCCGCTCCGGATTGCCGTGGTGTTCCAGCAGGGCGGTCAGCCGATGCTTCTTGGTGGTGCCGGGCGACGGGATGCCCAGGGCCACCAGCATGCGGCGCAGTTCCTCGGAGGTCGTGTCCGCCAGTAGACGGGTGAGCGGAGCGTCCAGCCCCAGCGGCGAGTCCCACGCCTGCCGCAACGGCGCCGCCATGCGCAGCAGCCCTTCGCCGTCCGGCCAGACGAGTGCGCGGTCGGCCAGCGCCTCCAAGGCCGCGTCCAGCCCGCGAGTGCTCTCCGTCCCGGTCGCATCCAGCAGATCGGCCAGGGCGGCACATGGAACGGGCCCCAATGCCGCCAGTGCCTCGGCTACCTGCAGGTGTGGCAGCGCGAGTCCGGGCAGTACCGCGGCCACCGACGCCGGGCGCTGAAGGCGGTCCGCGAGTTCGCCGAACGATCGTGGTTCCGGCGGGGACACGGCATCCGGGCGAGCTGCCAGGACCCGCTCAAGCCGGTCGACTTCCAGATCGCTCAGCCACGTGGCCAGAGTTGATCTGCTGGGCTTGCCGATGGGGACACCTCACAAGGACGAGTGCCGGTGGTCTCCGACCGGAATCGGTCCTGCACAGACCCAGAATGGCGGATCGCGGGGGACGCCTGCGTCCTGAGTCGGCAGAAACCCGCTTCTGAGTGAAGGCGATGTCCTGTGACTCGACCCGTCGACGGCAAGTCGACGAATGAAATGTCCCTTATGTCGAAAACAAATGAGACCAGAACTGAGACCGGCAACGTCGAAGGGCCCCACCGCAAGCGGTGGGGCCCTTCGACGTATTGCCCGGTGAGAGCAATGGCGGAGGATACGAGATTCGAACTCGTGAGGGGTTGCCCCCAACACGCTTTCCAAGCGTGCGCCCTAGGCCACTAGGCGAATCCTCCGCGGCAAACAATACAAGACGTTGGAGGGTGCTCGCGAACACGTTCCCCGGAGATCGTTCCGAACCGTCCTCGGAGGGGGGTGGGGGCGGGGAGCGGGTGGACGGCAGGGGGCGGGGATCGGCTAAGGTGGGCGTCAGCCCCTCACGTGGCGCTATCTGACTGAACTCCCCCAGGGCCGGAAGGCAGCAAGGGTAGGTCGGCTCTGGCGGGTGCGTGGGGGGCCCTTGCATGTCCGGGGTGTGGTGTCCCGCCGGGCGCCCGGTCGGCGGCGGGGCCGGTTGTCGGTCCGCCCCGATAACCTCGTATGTGTGTCGTCCCTTGCGCTGTACCGCCGCTATCGCCCCGAGTCCTTCGCCGAGGTCATCGGTCAGGAGCATGTCACTGACCCGCTGCAGCAGGCCCTGCGGAACAACCGGGTCAATCACGCGTACCTGTTCAGCGGGCCGCGTGGCTGTGGAAAGACGACCAGTGCGCGCATCCTCGCCCGCTGCCTGAACTGCGAGCAGGGGCCCACGCCGACCCCCTGCGGGGAGTGCCAGTCCTGCCGGGACCTCGCGCGCAACGGGCCCGGCTCGATCGACGTCATCGAGATCGACGCCGCGTCGCACGGTGGTGTGGACGACGCCCGTGACCTGCGAGAAAAGGCGTTCTTCGGGCCCGCGTCGAGTCGGTACAAGATCTACATCATCGACGAGGCGCACATGGTCACCCCGGCCGGGTTCAACGCCCTGCTGAAGGTGGTCGAGGAACCGCCGGAGCACCTCAAGTTCATCTTCGCGACGACCGAGCCCGAGAAGGTCATCGGCACGATCAGGTCGCGTACGCACCACTACCCCTTCCGGCTGGTCCCCCCGGGGACGCTGCGGGGTTATCTCGCCGAGGTGTGCGGCAAGGAGAACAGCCCGGTCGAGGACGGTGTGCTGCCGCTCGTGGTGCGGGCCGGCGCGGGATCCGTGCGTGACTCGATGTCCGTCATGGACCAGTTGCTGGCCTCCGCCGCCGACGACGGTGTGACATACGCCATGGCGACCTCGCTCCTCGGCTATACGGACGGGTCCCTGCTGGACTCGATCGTGGACGCCTTCGCCGCGGGTGACGGGGCGGCCGCCTTCGAGGTCGTGGACCAGGTGATCGAGGGCGGGAACGACCCCCGGCGCTTCGTCGCCGACCTGCTGGAGCGGTTGCGTGACCTGGTGATCCTGGCCGCCGTGCCGGATGCCGGGGACAAGGGGCTCATCGACGCGCCCGCCGACGTGGTGGAGCGGATGCAGGCCCAGGCGGCCGTCTTCGGCGCCGCGGAGCTGAGCCGTGCCGCCGACCTGGTCAACGAAGGGCTCACCGAGATGCGCGGGGCGACCTCGCCCCGGCTCCAGGTCGAGCTGATCTGCGCCCGGGTGCTGCTCCCCGCCGCCTTCGACGACGAGCGTTCGCTCCAGGCCAGGCTGGACCGGCTGGAGCGCGGCGCCTCCTTCGCCACGGCCGGCCCCGGCCCCGCCGTGGGGTACGTACCGGGGCCGGAAGCCCACGGGGCCGGTGTCGCGATGCCCGCCGGAGGCGGCGGTGGGCCCGCCGCCGCCCGTGCGGCCGCCCGGGCCGAGGCACCGGGCGGCGCCCCCGCCGACGTGCCCCGGCCCGCGCCGGCGGTCCCACCGGCCGTCCAGCAGCCCCAGCCCTCGGCCCCGCAGGAAGCGCCGCCGGCCCAGCAGCCACCGGCCCCTGCGCCCGTCGGCCAGCGCCCCGGCGCCTGGCCCGCGCCGGCCGGAGCCGGCAGCGGCGCGGGTGGCCCGGATGCGGCGCGCCGCCCCGGTGGCTGGCCGACCGCCTCCGCGCCCGGCGGCGGCGCCCCGCAGGCACCCGCGCCCGCCACGGCGCCCGCTCCGCACACCCCGGCCCCCGCCCCCGTCGCGCAGACCCCCGCACCCGGCGGGCAGGACATGACGCAGGGCGCCGCCCAGGTGCGGAACATGTGGCCCGACATCCTCGAGGCCGTGAAGAACCGCCGTCGGTTCACCTGGATCCTTCTCAGCCAGAATGCCCAGGTCACCGGCTTCGACGGCAGCACGCTGCAGATCGGCTTCCTCAACGCCGGGGCCCGTGACACCTTTTCGAGCAGCGGCAGCGAAGAGGTGCTCAAGCAGGCTCTCGCCGAGCAGTTCAACGCACAGTGGCGGGTCGACGCGGTCGTCGACCCGTCCGGTGGTGGCGGCCAGGCTCCGCAGTCAGGTGGCGGTGGTGGCAGGCCTCCGGCCGCCCCGTACCAGCCTCCGCCCGCGCCCCCGGCGCCCTCCTACGAGCCCCGGCCGGCCGCCCCGGCTCCGCAGCCCCCGCCGTCAGCTCAGCAGCCCCCGGCTCAGCAGTCCGGGCGGCCCGAGCAGTCCTCGTACGACCGTGTGCCGGAGCCGCCCCGGGCGGTCGCGCCCGAGGACGACACCGCCGAGGCGGACGACCCCGACCTGGTGGACTCCGCGCTCTCCGGGCACGACCTGATCGTCCGGGAGCTGGGCGCCACGGTCGTCGAGGAGTTCACCAACGAGTAGGGCTCACCGCCCGGGGCCGCCCCCCAGCGGCGCCCTCACGGGACCCCGGGACACGGCCCCCTTCCGGCAGGCCCACCGGGCAGGCGGCCACCCTCCCCCGGCCCCGTCATCGTTACTGCCCCTGGTCCTGTCCACAGCTGTCCCCGGCCCCGTCCATCGCTGCCCCGGGTCCTGTCCACCGCTGTCCCCGGCCGCCCACCCGCTGTCCACGGAGCGGAGGCCGTCGAGGCCTCCGGCCCCCGGCGGTTAGGCTGCATCCCGTGAAGGTCCTCGTCATCGGCGGCGGCGCCCGCGAACACGCCCTGTGCCGCTCTCTCTCCCTCGACCCCGATGTCACCGCTCTGTACTGCGCGCCCGGCAACGCCGGAATCGCAGAGGTGGCCGAACTGCGCCCGGTCGACGCGCTCGACGGTGACGCCGTCGCGCGCCTCGCCACAGAGCTGGGCGCCGAGCTGGTGGTCGTCGGCCCGGAGGCACCGCTTGTCGCCGGTGTCGCCGACGCCGTGCGCGCCGCCGGCATCCCCTGCTTCGGCCCCTCGCGCGAGGCGGCCCGGCTGGAGGGCTCCAAGGCGTTCGCCAAGGACGTCATGGCCGGTGCCAACGTCCCGACCGCCCGCAGCTACGTCTGCACCACGCCGGCCGAGATCGACGAGGCACTGGACGCCTTCGGCGCCCCGTACGTCGTGAAGGACGACGGTCTCGCGGCGGGCAAGGGTGTCGTCGTCACGGACGACGTCGAGGCCGCGCGTGCCCACGCCCTGGCCTGCGACCGCGTGGTCATCGAGGAGTTCCTCGACGGCCCCGAGGTCAGCCTCTTCGCGATCACCGACGGCACCACGGTGCTCCCCCTCCAGCCGGCCCAGGACTTCAAGCGCGCCCTGGACGGTGACCAGGGCCCGAACACCGGCGGCATGGGCGCGTACTCCCCGCTCCCCTGGGCCGACCCGAAGCTCGTCGACGAGGTCATGCAGACCGTCCTGCAGCCGACCGTGGACGAGCTCCGGCGCCGCGGCACCCCGTTCTCGGGGCTGCTGTACGCGGGCCTCGCGATCACCTCACGCGGTGTGCGGGTCATCGAGTTCAACGCCCGCTTCGGCGACCCGGAGACACAGGTGGTGCTGGCCCGGCTGAGGACGCCGCTCGCCGGGATCCTGCTCGGGGCGGCCAACGGCACCCTGGACGTCGTGCCCGCGCTGAGCTGGCGCGACGACGCGGCGGTCACCGTGGTCATCGCCTCGCACAACTACCCGGGTACGCCCCGTACGGGAGACCCCATCGAGGGCCTCGCGGACGTGGTGGCGCAGGATGCGCCGCACGCGTTCGTCCTGCACGCCGGAACCAGGCAGGACGGCGACGCGGTCGTCAGCGCCGGAGGGCGAGTGCTCTCCGTCACGGCGACCGGCAAGGACCTCGCGCAGGCCCGGGAGCGCGCTTACGGCGCGGTCGGCCGCATCCGGCTCGACGGCGCCCAGCACCGTACGGACATCGCCCGGAAGGCCGCCGAAGAGGCCTGAGCCGACGACGCCCCGTGCCCGGCCCTCCAGCGAGGCGCCGGGCACAGGTGTGTCAGGGCGGCCTCCATGGCCCGAGGGGAGGCGCCGGAGGCCCGGGGACGTACGGGCGCCGGAGGCAGGGCACGGGGCGCGTGCCCTGCCGGGGGCGGCAGGCAGACCGCCGTATCGCTGAACGCCGGGGTACCGGTACGTCAGCAGCTTTACCCAAAGCCATTCCATCGGGTGACGACTCGCCCATCCGGATGACGCCTGCCGAGGGCCCAACTAGGGTGCGGCGCAGGCGTTCCGGCACTTGGCCCACCGGCATTGCGATGTCGGTGACGGGTGCCACAGTGGGGGAGTGACCAACACCGTCGCGGGGGCAGAGGGGGTGACAAGTCGTGTCCGGTACCGGTTCGGTTGAGGAGCTGGGTGCGCACGCGGCGCGGGCCAGGGCGGTGGCTCTGCTGCGCATCCGCAGCAGAGCCACCGCCCTGGCCGTCCTGCCGGCGGGTGCGGCCGCCGTGCTGCTCGTCGCGGGCGCCCAGGGGCGCCTCGGAGCGGGGGTCTGGCCCACGGTCACCTGGGCGGTGACGGGCTGCGCCGTCGTGATCCTGCTGCTCGCCGCGGCGGTCGCCCTCGCGGTGGCCCGCGCGAGGCCCGCCGTCAGCCCGACCGTGCCGCTGACGGAGGCGTCGGCCCCGGATCTCTACCGGCTCGTCCGGGACCTCGCCGACCGGCTCGACGTCCCCGCGCCCTCGGCCATAGCGCTGACCCCCGACTGCGACAGCTGGCTGGAGGACCGTACGCACCCCGCCACCCAGCCGGGGGACGGAAGACGCAGGGGGAGGAAGGGCTCCCGGCGGGGCCGCCGGGAGCAGGCGGCGCCCGTGCTGGTGATCGGCTCGCCGTTCCTGTGGTGGATGAGGGTCGCCGAGCTGCGGGCCGTTCTCGCCCCGGTGGTGGCGGGAACCGGGCCGGCCGCGCACCCCGACATAGCCGCCGCCCGCCGCTTCGTGCGGGGACTGGACGCCGCCGTCGCGGACGCCGCTGTGCCCGGCAGGGGTTTCGTGCGCGGGGTCCCCGCGGCGTTCGTGGGGTGGATCGCCAAGATGCTGCTGCGCGGCTGCCGCGGTCACGCGGCGGAGATGGAGCGCGGCGTCGCCGCCGCCGCGTCGGGGCGCGCGCAGGAGGTCGACTACGGGCTGCGGATCGTCGCCCAGGAGCAGGTCGGCCTGGCCTATGCCGGATGGGACCGGCTGCTGACCCGGGTCGCGCTGCCCGCCTGGCGGATGGGGCGCTGGCCCTCCCGGCTGGACGCCGGTGTCGTCTCCGCGCTCACGGAGCTCTCCCGGCGCGACAGGCTGGCCGAGGGCTTCACCTCCCGGCTGGGGGAACGCCCCGCCTGCGATCTGATCGAGGAGCCCGGCGCGGCCGACGAGGCGGCCTCGCTGCTGGCGGCCCGGCTGTTCCACGGCGGGCCGGCGGAGACCGGGCCGGACTGGTCCCCGGTCGACTGGCAGCAGTATCCGGAAGAGGTCGTGGACCGCAAGTGGCGTACGGAGGCCGCACGCCTGCACCGGGTGCTCGACGCCATGGGAGTGGCCACCGGTGTCTCCGTGGGTGTGCCCGAGCCGTCGGACGCGGACGGCTCCGCGGTGCCCACGCTGGCGCGGGTGATCGACCACCTCGCCACACCGGGCTCCGACAGCGAGGCGCTCGCGGCCGGGATCGGCGCCGCGGTGGCCCGCGACGAGGAGGCGGCGGCCCCCAGCCCCCTGCCCGGCGGCGGCGCCCCGGGGTCCGGTACGCCCGGCGGAGCGGGCACCGACCCCCTCGACCTCTGGGGACCCGGACCGCTCCCGCTCTTTCCCCTCCAGCCGCCTCGTACGGGCACCGAGCTGCTCACCGACCACGTCGTGGCGATGGTCTGCTGCGCCGCGGTGGACACGGCGGGGGCCGCGCCAGGGCTCGACTGGCTCGACGGCCCCGCGCTGATGGTCGACGGCGGGCGCAGGTCCGATCTCGGTGCCCCCGTGCTGAGCCTCGTCGAGGACGGGGACGCGGAGCCGCTGCTTTCCTGGCTCACCGCGCTGGGAGTGCGCACGGACAAACCCGTGCGCCTGGGGTGAGTGGTACGCCCGGGTCAGCGGAGGCCGAGTTGAACGGTCGTCCGTCCATATAGATGGCGAAATATCCTGTATGTCCGCTCAATACGCGGAAGATCAGGCTTCGGCGTCGCCGAATCGCGACGAACGGTGACGGAGCGCGTGCGTAATGTGATGTGCTGGAGGCCTGTCGGCATCCGGCGCGGCAGACGCGGCGGGGGACGAGGGAGGGGAGCGGGATGGGGGCGGATCAGATCCGGCGATGGGAATCGGGTGCCCTCGCGCATGCCGTGAGCGACCCCTTCGGGCAGGGCCCGCTGCCCTGGCTGCGCGGCAGTGAGAACTACTTCGACGACACCGGGCAGGTCGTCCCCTGGTACGCCGACCCCGACCTCGGCCGCAGCGGTTCCGGCGGCGGTACGCGTACGGCCGACGACGTGCGTCAGCAGATCAAGGGGTTCGTGTCCCCCGGAGCCGCGGCACCGGGCGAGGCGATCGACTTCCACATCACCGTGGACCCGCCCCAGCAGTTCTCCGTCGACGTCTACCGCATCGGGCACTACGCGGGCGACGGCGCGGCCAAGATCACCACGAGCCCGCGCCTCTCCGGCATCGTCCAGCCGGCACCGCTGGCCGCCGAGCGGACGGTCTCCTGCCATCACTGGTGGCTGTCCTGGCGGCTGCAGATCCCCAGCTACTGGTCGGTCGGTGCCTACGTCGCCGTGCTCACCACCGCCGACGGCCACCGCTCGCACGTGCCCTTCACGGTCCGCGACGACCATCCGGCGGACCTGCTCCTCCTGCTTCCCGACGTCACATGGCAGGCCTACAACCTCTACCCGGAGGACGGCCGGACGGGCGCCAGCCTCTACCACGCCTGGGACGAACAGGGGCGCCTGCTGGGGGAGGAGGACGCGGCCGTCACCATCTCCTTCGACCGCCCCTACGCGGGCGCCGGCCTGCCTCTCCACGTCGGGCACGCCTACGACTTCATCCGCTGGGCCGAGCGCTACGGCTACGACCTCGCGTACGCCGACGCCCGCGACCTGCACGCGGGCCGGGTCGACCCCAGCCGCTACCGGGGCCTGGTCTTCCCGGGACACGACGAGTACTGGTCGGTGCCGATGCGCCGTACGGCCGAGCTCGCCCGGGACACCGGTACCTCGCTCGTCTTCCTCTCCGCCAACACCATGTACTGGCAGGTGACTCTCGGTCCGTCCCCCTCCGGGGTGCCCGACCGCCTGCTCTCCTGCCGCAAGCGCCGGGGCCCGGGGAAATCGGCGCTGTGGCGTGAGATCGACCGCCCGGAGCAGCAGTTGCTCGGTATCCAGTACGCGGGCCGGGTCCCCGAGCCCCACCCGCTGGTCGTGCGCAACGCCGGTCACTGGCTCTGGGAGGCCACGGGCGCGGAGGAGGGCGACGAGATCGGCGGGCTGGTGGCCGGTGAGGCCGACCGCTACTACCCGCGTACGGCACTGCCCGAGCACGAGAGCCGCATGCTCCTCGCGCACTCCCCGTACGCGGACGGCGACGGTGCCACCCGGCACCAGGAGACCTCCCTGTACCGCGCCCCGTCGGGCGCGCTCGTCTTCGCGTCGGGCACCTTCGCCTGGTCCCCGGCCCTTGACCGGCCCGGGCATGTCGACTCCCGCGTCCAGCGCGCCACGGCCAATCTGCTCGACCGGATCTGCAAGCGGGACTGAAAGGAGCGGCACCGCAGGAGCGTGGCCGCGACCGCCGGGGCGCAGGGCGGGACCCGAAGCGAGCGTGGGCGCGACCAGCGGCGGGGCTCGGGGCGAGCAGGACCCCGTGCGGGCGGGGCCGGAGGCGAGCGGAGGCGTGACGGCGTACGGCCCTGAGCAGTGGCGCGGGCGCCGGCCGGCCGGCGGGGCCGGCAAGCGGAATGCGCCGCCCGGTCACACGACGAGCCCTGGCACCGGCCCGGTGACCGTGCCACCTGTCCACGGGACGACCCCTGGCGCCGTGGGCCTCCCGCATGCGGGACAATCGGAACGACTCCTGGATCAACCTACGCGGAGGCAGCGTGTCCGGTTTCGTAGAAAAGCCCGAGCCCGTGCAGGTGCCGGGGCTCACCCACCTGCACACCGGCAAGGTGCGCGACCTGTACCGGAACGAGGCGGGGGACCTCGTGATGGTCGCCAGCGACCGTATGTCCGCGTACGACTGGGTCCTGCCCACCGAGATCCCGGACAAGGGCCGTGTCCTCACGCAGCTGTCGCTGTGGTGGTTCGACCAGCTCGCCGATCTCGTCCCCAACCATGTGCTGTCGACCGAGCTCCCCGCCGGGGCGCCCGCCGACTGGGCCGGCCGGACCCTGGTCTGCCGTTCCCTGCGCATGGTCCCGGTCGAGTGCGTGGCGCGGGGCTATCTGACGGGCTCCGGCCTGACCGAGTACCACGCGACCCGCACGGTCTGCGGCCTCGGTCTGCCCGAGGGCCTCGTCGACGGCTCCGAGCTCCCGGGGCCGATCTTCACCCCGGCCACGAAGGCCGCGGTCGGCGACCACGACGAGAACGTCTCGTACGAGGAGGTCGTCCGCGAGGTCGGCCCCGAGACGGCGGCCGTGCTGCGCCGGACGACGCTGGACGTCTACGGCCGTGCCCGCGACATCGCCCGTGAGCGCGGAATCATCCTCGCCGACACGAAGTTCGAGTTCGGCTTCGCGCCCACCCCGGACGGTGGTGAGGAACTGATTCTCGCGGACGAGGTTCTGACCCCCGACTCCTCGCGCTTCTGGCCGGCCGAGTCGTGGGAGCCCGGCAAGGCGCAGCCTTCGTACGACAAGCAGTTCGTGCGTGACTGGCTGACCTCGCCGGCCTCCGGCTGGGACCGTCACGGCGAGCAGCCGCCCCCGGCGCTGCCGCAGGAGATCGTCGACGCGACCCGGGCCAAGTACCTCGACGCGTACGAACTCCTGACGGGCATGAGCTGGCAGGCCCGAGGGATGTGACGGCAGAAGGCCCCGGTCACGAGGACCGGGGCCTTCTCACGTGGAGCGAACGACGAGGTTCGAACTCGCGACCTCAACCTTGGCAAGGTTGCGCTCTACCAGCTGAGCTACGTTCGCATGCGCCGAAGCGCGCTGCCTACTATACCCAACCTCTCTCCCGCGCGAGACGCACCGCGGCATGACGGTTCTCCGCCCCGAGCTTGGACACCGCCGCCGACAGGTAGTTGCGCACCGTGCCCTGCGAGAGAGACGCCCGCTCCGCGATCTCCGCGACCGGTGCCCCGTCCGCCGCCAGCTCCAGCACCTCGGCCTCCCGCGCGGTCAGCGGGGAGTCCCCCGCGGAGATCGCGTCGGCTGCCAACTCAGGGTCCACATAGCGGTTTCCCGCATGCACGGTACGGATGATCTCGGCGAGTCGGCGCGCGCTGACCGTCTTGGGCACGAACGCGCGGACGCCCGCCTCCAGGGCCCGCTTCAGATTTCCCGGTCTGCCGTGGCTCGTCACGATCATGGTGCGGCAGCCCGGCAGCCCGGACCGCAGGGATGTGGCGACCTTCACACCGTCGGCCCCCGGCATCTCCAGGTCCAGGACGGCCACATCGGGCCGGTGCGCCAGTGCCATCGCGAGCGCCTCGGGTCCGGTCGCCGCCTCGGCGACCAGGACGATGTCGTCCTCCAGTGCCAGGAGCGCGGCCAGGGCGCCCCGGATCAGGTGCTCGTCATCGGCGAGCAGGACGCGGATGGCGTCCGGTGCGGGTGTCATCTCTTCTCCAGCGGGGAGGGTGCGGTTTGCCGGGGCGAGGGCAGAGGGACGGACGCGGTCAGGTGGAACCGGTCTCCGCCGGCCGGCCCCGCCTCCAGCGAACCGCCGACGGCGGCCAGTCGTTCCCTGAGTCCGGGGAGCCCCGAGCCCCCACCGGGTACGGCGGCTTCGTCCGGCGTGGCGCCGTCGTTCTCCACCACCAGCCGGACGCCGTCCGTCGTCGACTCCAGCCGGATGTCACATCGTTGGGGGTCGCCGTGCCGCAGGACGTTGGTGGCGGCCTCGCGCACGGCCCAGCCGAGTACCGCCTGCACCGGGGCGGGCAGCCGCCCGCCGTCGCCATGGACGGAGCACTCGATGCCCGCCGCCCGGAGAACCCCCTGGGCTCCCAGCAGTTCCGTACCGAGATCGGCCTCCCGGTATCCCCGGACGACGTCGCGGACCTCCTGCTGGGAGGCCCGTGCGATGCGCTGCACCTCGACCATCTGGTCCACGGCCGTGGGCTTTCCGCGCTGTGCCAGCTCGACGGCGAGCTCGCTCTTCAGCGCGATCACCGCCAGGTTCCGGCCCAGCACGTCGTGCATGTCGCGTCCGAAGCGCAGTCGCTCCTCGGCGACCGCCAGCCGGGTCTCGACGTCCTGGGCGTCGCGGAGCTTCGACATCAGGTCCAGGGACCAGGCGGACAGCCGGGCGGTGACCGAGAGCAAGGAGCTGCTGAAGGTCACACCGACGAGCGTGGAGAGTACGAACGACCGGTCACCGCCGGCCAGCGCGACGCCGCCGCCCATGCCGGCCGCGGTGACCACCTGGAGCAGAGCGCCCGTCCCCAGGGGCACCACGAGGACGAGAGAGGTCAGGAGCGGCACGACGACCGCGCCGAGCGCCAGGACGAGTTCGGGGAACCGCTCGACGCCGGTGTACGCGCCGAGTGCCAGCAGGCCCGACGCGTTGGCGAGGAACAGGGCGGTCCCGAGCGCGATCAGCCGCCGGTCGACGGCCGGCCCGCCCAGGTAGTGGTCGAGGGCCCGGGTGACCAGTGTCCTCCCGCAGACTCCCTGGCCCAGCGCGGCGAGCACCGTCACGACGATCAGCGCGACGGGTGCGTCGGAGGCCCGTACGGGCCGTGTCACCGGCAGCAGCACCTGGGGCACGATCGTCATCCACACCAAGGAGTGCAGGGTGCCGCGCGTATAGAGATCGATCTTCTCGAAGCCGCTGCGGCCCTGCCATCTCCGCACCTGCGTCCGCACCCACACAGTCCCGCGTCCCCTCAGCCCCTCCGGGGCCCGCTCACGGCGATCCGGTCGTGACCACCGCCGCACAGCCAACACCGTGCGTGCCGTCCGGGCCAGTGCGGCATGAGATGCCGCTCACTTCCGCGACGCCCTCTCGTGAAACCGCCGGACTCCAGACTTCCTTCAGCCCGCGACCGGGAACAGTGCGTGGCGTCACCACTCCCCATGACAGACGTCATGGGTGTGGATCCGGAAACGCCGAAGGCCCCGGTCGAAATGACCGGGGCCTTCGGAACAGAGCGGACGACCAGGTTCGAACTGGCGACCTCAACCTTGGCAAGGTTGCGCTCTACCAACTGAGCTACGTCCGCATTGCCGCCACTCGGCTTTCACCGGTGGAGCGCTCACTACTGTACCTGATCGACTTGACGATCCGGTAAGGCAGTGCAGAGCGGGTGACAGGAATTGCACACTGCGCCTTCCCCCTGGAAGGGGGATGTTCTACTACTGAACTACACCCGCACGCTGCGTCGGACCCGGCCTTTTCGGCCTTGCCCTTCGGCGTGCTCCAGACTCTAGCCGACCTGCAGGGGTGTTGTGCAAGTCGGCTCCCCGGGGCGCCGGTACCGGCTCCGTCGGGCACGGGAGCGGAAGGGAACATTCCGGGCGCGACCCTCAACTGGCCGCGTCGAACGCCTCGTAGACCTTCTTGGGGATCCGGCCGCGGGCCGGCACCTCCATGCGGTGCGAGCGGGCCCAGGCGCGCACGGCCGCGGGGTCCGGCGCGAGGGACGTGTGGTGGTACGACGCCGGCGCCTTGCCGCGCTTGCCGGTATTTGTCTGCTTTCGGCCGGCCGCTACGTACGGGGCCAGCGTCTTCCGCAGTTTCTTTGCATTGGCGGGATTGAGGTCGATCTCGTACGACTTCCCGTCCAGGGCGAAGGTGACCGTTTCCGCCGCTTCTCCCCCGTCGATGTCGTCGGAGAGCGTAACCACTACGCGCTGAGCCACGGATATCGGTCCTTTCCTGCGGCACCGTCGCGCCTGACATGCGCGGATGCCGGCCTTCCGGCGGCTGGGCGGATACGGATCGACTGCTGTCGACTGTTCCGGGGCAAGCGTGCTTTCCCGGTATTCATTTGTACAGCGGCAGGAGCCGCATTGTGAAGCCCGGTCAATTGCGTCAGCGTGTTGCCGTGTGGGCCCGGGCGCAATCCGGGGGGAGGATTTTTTCCCAGAATTTTTCCTGCGCCTGTCCGTCTCCGATATCTCGCCGTGATCCTGCCCACGCGATATCTACCCGCGTAGAATTTCCGGCCAGGTACGCTGATAGGACCCGCGGGGATCTGGGGAACCCCTCGGATACACAGCCGCACCACACCACCGGGAGTGCCAGTGGCACGCGTCGTAGTCGACGTCATGCTCAAGCCGGAGATCCTCGACCCGCAGGGACAGGCTGTGCAGCGCGCACTGCCCCGTCTCGGCTTCGACGGAATCGCGGACGTTCGTCAGGGAAAGCGTTTCGAGCTCGAGGTCGAGGGGCCGGTCGACGATGCCGCCCTTGCCCGTATTAACGAGATCGCCGAGACGTTCCTCGCCAACACCGTCATCGAGGACTTCACCGTCAAGGTGGAGGAGGAGAAGTGACCACCCGTATCGGCGTCGTCACTTTTCCCGGCACGCTCGACGACCAGGACAGCCTGCGGGCCGTGCGGATCGCGGGTGCCGAACCCGTATCCCTCTGGCACCGCGACAAGGACCTCCACCAGGTCGACGCGGTCATCCTCGCGGGCGGATTCAGTTACGGCGACTATCTGCGCGCCGGTGCCATCTCGCGTTTCTCGCCGGTCATGGAGACCGTCATCGCCGAGGCGAAGGCCGGCCTGCCGGTCCTCGGTATCTGCAACGGTTTCCAGATCCTGACCGAGGCGCACCTGCTGCCCGGCGCGATGCTGCGGAACAACCACCTCCACTTCATCTGCCGTGACCAGAAGCTGCGGGTGGAGAACGCGGAGACCGCCTGGACCTCGGACTACACGGCGGGCCAGGAGATCTCCGTGCCGCTGAAGAACGTGGACGGCCGGTACACCGCCGACGAGCGCACGCTCGACGAGCTGGAGGCGGAGGGCCGCGTCGCCTTCCGTTACGCCGACGTCAACCCGAACGGCTCGCTGCGCGACATCGCCGGCATCACCAACGCCGCGGGCAACGTCGTCGGTCTGATGCCGCACCCGGAGCACGCCGTCGAGCCGCTGGTCGGCACCGGTCGCACCGACGGCCTCGGTTTCTTCACCTCGATCATCAAGAAGCTGGTCAACGCATGAGCCTGGACACGGTCAAGCACGCGGCCGAAACCCCGGACGCCGGACAGCCCTGGAAGGAGCTCGGCCTCAAGGAGGACGAGTACGCCCGGATCCGCGAGATCCTGGGCCGCCGTCCCACCGGCGCCGAGCTCGCGATGTACTCCGTGATGTGGTCCGAGCACTGCTCGTACAAGAGCAGCAAGGTCCACCTCAAGCAGTTCGGCGAGAAGGTCCCCGCCAACGACGCGATGCTCGTCGGCATCGGCGAGAACGCCGGTGTGGTCGACGTGGGCCAGGGTTACGCGGTCACCTTCAAGGTCGAGTCGCACAACCACCCCTCGTACATCGAGCCCTACCAGGGCGCGGCCACGGGCGTCGGCGGCATCGTCCGCGACATCCTCGCCATGGGCGCCCGTCCGGTCGCGGTCGTCGACCCGCTGCGCTTCGGCGCGGCCGACCACCCCGACACCCGGCGGGTCCTGCCGGGCATCGTCGCCGGTATCGGCGGCTACGGGAACTGCCTCGGCCTGCCGAACATCGGCGGCGAGGTCGTCTTCGACGCCTGCTACCAGGGCAACCCGCTCGTCAACGCCGGCTGCATCGGCGTGATGAAGCACGAGGACATCCACCTGGCCCAGGCCTCCGGGCCCGGCAACAAGGTGATCCTGTACGGCGCCCGCACCGGCGGCGACGGCATCGGCGGCGTCTCCGTGCTGGCCTCGGAGACCTTCGACGACACCAAGCCGGCCAAGCGCCCCGCGGTGCAGGTCGGCGACCCGTTCCAGGAGAAGCTCCTCATCGAGTGCACCCTGGAGATCTTCAAGGAGAAGCTCGTCGCGGGCATCCAGGACCTCGGCGGCGCCGGGCTCTCCTGCGCCACGAGCGAGCTCGCCTCCGCGGGCTCCGGCGGTATGCGCGTCGAGCTGGACACCGTGCCGCTGCGCGACTCCTCCCTCTCGCCCGAGGAGATCCTCATGAGCGAGTCGCAGGAGCGCATGTGCGCGATCGTCGAGCCGCAGCACGTGGACCGCTTC
Source organism: Streptomyces sp. ALB3 (assembly GCF_044385685.1). NCBI lineage: Bacteria > Bacillati > Actinomycetota > Actinomycetes > Kitasatosporales > Streptomycetaceae > Streptomyces > Streptomyces sp. ALB3. The sequence continues at coordinate 619,044 of NZ_JBISCE010000046.1, forward strand.
ATGGAGATCTGCGAGAAGTGGGACGTCATCGCCACCGTCATCGGTGAGGTGACCGAGGGGTCGCAGCTGGAGATCTTCTGGCACGGCGAGCAGATCGTGGACGTGCCGCCGCGCTCCGTCGCCCATGAGGGCCCGACGTACCACCGGCCGTACGCCCGCCCGTCCTGGCAGGACGCGCTGCAGGCCGACGACGCCGGCAAGCTGGCCCGTCCGGCGGACGGCGCGGAGCTGCGCGAGCAGGTCCTCAAGCTGGTGGGCTCCCCGAACCAGGCCTCCAAGTCCTGGATCACCGACCAGTACGACCGCTTCGTGCAGGGCAACACCGTGCTGGCGATGCCCGAGGACGCGGGCATGGTCCGGATCGACGAGGAGTCGAATCTGGGCGTGGCCATGGCGACGGACGGCAACGGCCGCTACACCAAGCTCGACCCGTACACGGGCGCGCAGCTCGCTCTCGCGGAGTCCTACCGCAACGTCGCGGCGACCGGCGCGAAGCCGCTGGCCATCTCGGACTGCCTGAACTTCGGCTCGCCCGAGGACCCGGACGTCATGTGGCAGTTCGCCGAGGCCACGCGTGGCCTCGCGGACGGGTGCCTGGAGCTGGGCACGCCGGTCACCGGCGGAAACGTCTCGCTCTACAACCAGACCGGTGAGACGGCGATCCACCCCACGCCGGTGGTGGCCGTCCTCGGTGTGATCGACGACGTCACCCGCCGTACGCCGGTCGCCTTCGCCGAGGAGGGCCAGCTGCTCTACCTCCTGGGCGACACCCGTGAGGAGTTCGGCGGGTCGGCCTGGTCCGAGGTCATCCACCAGCACCTCGGCGGGATGCCGCCCGAGGTCGACCTGGGCCGCGAGAAGCTGCTCGGCGAGATCCTGATCTCGGCCTCCCGCGACGGCATGATCGACGCGGCTCACGACCTCTCCGACGGCGGTCTGGTCCAGGCGCTCACCGAGTCCTGCCTGCGCGGCGGGAAGGGTGCCCGGCTGGTCGTCCCGGACGGTCTGGACGCCTTCACCTTCCTGTTCTCGGAGTCGGCGGGCCGCGCGATCGTCTCGGTCCCGCGCAGTGAGGAGCTCCGCTTCAACGACATGTGCGGGGCGCGGGGTCTGCCCGTGGTCCGGATCGGTGTCGTGGACGGCGAGGAGATCGAGATCCAGGGCGAGTTCAGCATCCCGCTGAGCGAGCTGCGCAGTGCGCACGAGGGGACCCTGGAGGGTCTGTTCGCCTAGGTTCTGCCTGTACCGAAGCCCCCGTCCGGGTCGACCGGACGGGGGCTTCGGCGTTCTCGACGGAAACTGTTGATTGACATTACGTACTTACGTAAGGTGGAGCCATGGAGCTCGAGGAGCGCGTCGCCGAACTGGAGCGCCGCCTCGCGGTGCTGGAGTCGGCGGCGGAGGGCGTGAAGCCGGAGCTGGGCGTCGGGGACTTCTGGGCGCTGGACGGGCTGAAGGACCAGCTCGGACAGGTCGGGGAGACCGCGGCCGACGGCGGGGTGCTGTTCACCGGCGCGGTGAGGCTGCCGGCCGGTGAGCGGTACGAGTGGCAGTACGGCGCACTCACCGCGGGGCTCCTGGGTACGGACGGGGACCGCCCCGACTGGGCGGACGCCGCCGAACCCCTGGCCGCGCTCGGCCACCCGATGAGGCTGCGGCTGCTCCGCGAGATCCTCGCGGGCCGGCGTACGGCCGCCGAACTGGCCGGGCTCGACGAGACGGGGACGACCGGTCAGATCTACCACCACCTGCGCCTGCTGACCGTGGCGGGCTGGCTGCACACGACGGGGCGCGGGCGCTACGAGGTGCCCGGCGCCCGGGTGGTGCCGCTCCTGGTGGTCCTCACGGCCGCCCGGCCCTGAGGCGACCGAGGACAGGGAGGTGCGGGCCGGGGACACCGTCCGGGCCGGACAGCGGATCGCCCGCTGCGGGCACTCCGGCGACCGCACCGGGCCGCATGTGCACGTCCGGCTGACGGGCCACCCGGATCCCGGCAGGGCGCGCGGTGTCCTCTTCACCTGGCGGGGCGTCGGTGTGCCGGCCGACGGCGAGACGTTCGCCGCCGGGGAGGCCGTCGACGGCGGCTGATAGCTTTCCGGGCGTCACGCGTCGTCGTCGTACGGGGGGCCGGTCATGGACGATACGAACGCTGCTGTGCCGCCACCGGCGCCCCCGCGGGAGCCGGGCACGGGGAGCCTGCGGAGGGCCGCGAACGCGCTGTTCTGCCTGGTCGCCGTGGCGGGGATCGGGCTGAGCGTCTGGGCCATCGTCACGCAGGTGACCGACCTGCGCGCCCGGTCCGGGAGCCGCGAGCGCATCGAGGCGGGGTGCGGTGACCTCGTCGACCCCGACTCCGTGCTCGGGCTGAACGGTGGCACCGACCGGGTGAAGCTGTCGGACCGCTACCGGATCAGCACGGCCCAGCAGGTCAGCAACTGCGTCGTGTACCGGGTGGGCGAACCGGGGACGACGCACGGGCACTTCGCCCTGAGACTCACCGTGTCCCCGGCCGACCCGAACGACGACGAGCGCCAGGTCGCTCTGGACGACGAGCCCTTCGACCTCCGCCGCGGCGGTTCCGACGACATCGTCGCCGCGGCGGACCACCCCGTGCCGCACCCGTTGGGCGACGGCCGGCTCGGTGAGTACGACAGTCAGAGGGTGACGGCCAGGGCCCTGTGCGAGGACGGCGGTGAGGTCTCCTCCGTCGAGGCCTCGGCCGTCGCCGAGTACGCGGAACGCCCCACGCCGGAGGACCGCCGGACGCTCGCGGCGCTGGCGCGCGGGGCGGTGGAGAGGGCTGCCGGGGAGTGGGACTGCCAGGCCGCGCTGCCCCCGCTGCCCGCCGCTCTCGCCGAGCCGGGGTACGCGCTCGGGGCGGCCGAGAAGGCCGGGGGCACGTGTGCCTGGTACGGGCGTCTCGTGGCCGCCGAAGGCCGGGGTGCGCTGCCCGACCGCGCACTCGCCGCGCCGGCCGGGAAGGCGAGCGCCCACGACGCCTGCCTGCTCGCGCTCGGTGAGGACGGGACCCGGAGGATATGGCCCGCTTACGAGAAGACCACGAAGCGTCCTCGGGACCTCGCCACGGTGCTGTCGCACACACCGCTGTGGATCAGGACCGAGACCCTCGTCGGGGACGGGACCAGGGGTGTGCGGACCGGCTTGCTGGACCGGACGGCGATCCGTCCCGGCACCGCGGGCGCGAACGAGCTCACCTGGTGGGCCTCCTCCGTCTGCGACGGCCGGCCGGCCCTGCACCTGATGCAGGTGTCCTACCCGTACGACCGCATCCTCCGTGACCGGCTGGAGTCCTTCTTCCGCGCGTACGTCGACGACGCCACCGGACGCCGCGGCTGCACCGGCCTCGTCCTCCCCGAGACCTCGGACTTCGGGCGGAGCTGAGCGCCCCGGGCAGGGCCCGCGTTGTCACCGGTGCCGGTTAGTCTCGGCCGTATGCCCCCGGCCAGGAAACGCCCGCGCGCCTATGACGTCAGCCGGACCCGCGTCGCGGTCCTGGCCCAGTTCGACCGGATCCGGGAGGCGGTGGCCGGGCTGACGGAGGACCAGCTGGCCGGTCCTTCCGGGCTCGGGGAGTGGACCGTGCGGGAGCTCGCCGTCCACCTCACCATGGCGCTGGACCGCGTCAGCCGACAGCTGGTGCTGCCGGAGCCGCCAGGGCCCAAGCCGCAGCTCACCCTGCTGGAGTGGCCGTTCTCCACCGCGGGCCGGGCGAAGGGAATCGCCGACGAGGCCCGTGAACTGGCAGAGGCCCGTCCCGACCTCGTCGCGCTGTACGGGGAGACGGCCGACCGGTTCGGTCGGCTGGTCCCCGGGAGTGAGGGCGACAGGCTGGTGACGACCGGGGCCGGGACGATGCGGCTGGGCGACTTCCTGGTCACCCGCACCGTCGAGCTCGTCGTCCACACCGACGATCTCAGCCGGGCGACCGGCCTCGACATCCCGTACGACCGTCAGGCGCTCGCCGCCTGTACCCGCCTGCTCGCCGACGCGCTCGCGGACAGGGCGCCCGGCGGCTCGGTGGAGGTGCGTGTGCCGCCCTTCGCCGTCGTCCAGTGCCTCGGCGGTCCCAAGCACACCCGGGGTACGCCGCCGAACGTCGTGGAGACGGACCCGCTCACCTGGATGCGGCTGGCCACCGGACGTACGCGGTGGGCCGAGGCGCTCGACTCCGCTCGGGTCAGCGCCAGCGGTGAGCGGGCCGACCTCGCCCCGCTGCTGCCGCTGATGGGCTGAGGGGAACCGGATCGGCTGCTCGATCCGTCCCATGGCCATGCGCACACAACGTATGGCTGTCAGCGTCCTCGCCGTTCTGGGCACCCTCACCCTGGCCGGCTGCGGTACGGAGTCGGGCACCGGGGCGGGGTCCGGAGACTCCGGGGACGGCAGCGGCTCCGTGCGGACCGGACCGGGCGTGACCGGTGTCCACTGGACCGTGTCCTCCCTCACCGTCGGCGGGAAGAAGACCGCCGCGCCCGCCGGAGCCCACGTCGAGATCGACTCCGCCGGGAAGGCCACGGGCAACCTCGGGTGCAACCGCTTCACCGCGGACGTCACCGTCGAGGGCGACAAGGTGACCGTCGGCCCCGGCACGACCACGGAGATGGGGTGTGAGAAGGACGTCCAGCAGTTCGAGAAGGCGATGGGCCGTGCCCTCAGCGGGGAACTCACGGCCGCCGTCGCGGGCCGGGGCGACGGGAAGACCCTGACCCTGACGACGGCCGGGGGCGACTCCATCGCCCTCACCTCCGAGCCCCCGGCCCCACTGGCCGGCACCACCTGGAAGGTCACCGGGCTCGTGTCCGGCAGCGTCGCCACCTCCCTGCCCGCCGGGACGGAGGGCAAGGCGCACCTCACCTTCGGCAAGGACGGCTCGGTGGAGGGAAACCTCGGCTGCAACTCCTTCCACGGCACGGCCGAGGTCTCCGGCTCCACCATCACCTTCGGTGCGCTCGCCTCCACCAGGAAGATGTGCCCGGGCCCCGAGATGGAGCTCGAGCGCGCGCTGAACGGCGTCCTGGCGGGGAGGACGACGTACGAGGTCAGTCACCGGTCCCTGTCGATCGAGGCAGCGAACGGGAAGGGACTCGCCGCCTCGGCCCCGGCCGCAGGGAAGTGACCGGCCGGGGCGGGTGCGGGCGGGACGGCGCGCTGTCTCAGGAACCCGTCGGATACGGGAGGAGACCTGAGGCCGTCCGCTCCCACGACGCCCGCAACGCGGCCAGCCGCTCCGGTTCGGCCGCCGCGCGGTCGGCCTGTTCGCGCTGGTCGCCGGCCAGATCGAAGAGCTGGTCGACCCCGCTCCTCCCCCGGTAGTACTTCCAGTCGCCGCGCCGCAGGGCCCGCTCCCCGCGCACGCGCCAGAACAGGTCACGCTCCTTCGGCGCCTCGTCGCGCAGCAGGTAGCCCGCGAGGCTGACGCCGTCGAGCGGGTATGCGGGGTCCGGCCGCGCCCCGCCGAGCTCCAGCAGGGTCGCCGTCCAGTCGGGGGAGAACACCGGGAGATCGCTGACCTGGCGACCGTCGACGCGCGCCGGCCAGCGCAGGACCGAGGGGACGCGGATGCCGCCCTCCTGGAGCGAGCCCTTGCTGCCGGACAGCGGCCAGTTGTAGGAGAACCGCTCACCGCCGTTGTCGCTCGCGAAGAACACCAGGGTGTCCTCCTCCTGGCCCGACTTCTTCAGGGCCTTGAGCACCTCCCCGACCGAGCGGTCCAGGTCCTCGACCATCTCCGTGTACTTCTCGACCGAGCCGCCGTCGGCGTGCCGCAGGGCGCCCCGGTCGCCCGCCTTGATCCGGCGGACGACCTCGGCACCGGCCTCGGTGTCGCCCTCGGCGATCCACGGCCAGTGGGGGGTCGTGAAGTTCAGGTTGAGCAGCCACGGCTCGCTGTGGTCACGCCGCACGTACTCGCTCGCGCGCTCCGTCAGGATCCGGGTGTAGTAGCGCAGGTCCTTGTACTCGGCATCGCCCTCGTAGAGGTCGTACTCGCCGCCGAGACCGAGCTTGGAGTAGTACTCCAGGGCTCCGCCGAAGTTGCCGAAGAACTCGTCGTAACCCGACCTGGTCGGGCTGTAGTCCGGCAGGTAGCCGCAGTGCCACTTGCCGATGAGGGCGGTCGAGTAGCCGGCGCCCCGCAGCAGGGACGCCAGGGTCGGGTGGGTGGGTTCCAGGCCGGCGGACCTGTCGGCGATGGGCTCCGCGAGCCCGCCCCTCGTACGTCCGGGATAACGCCCCGTGTAGAGGCTGAACCGGGTGGGGGAGCAGGTGGCCGACCCGGAGTAGGACTGGGTGAAGCGCACACCCTGCTGCCCGAGCCTGTCCAGGTGGGGGGTGCGGATGTGCGGCGCCCCGTACGAGGAGAGATCCGCCCAGCCGAGGTCGTCGCCGAGGATGAACAGGATGTTCGGACGGCGTGCGTGCCTGCCGCGCGCGGCGCGGAACGGACGCTCCCGCGCCAGGTCGCCGGAGGTCGTCACCGGAGCGGCGGCCGCCGGGACGGAGGTCTGCACACCGACGGCCGCGGTGGCGGCGGTGGCCCCCACCGCGGTGGTGAAGGCGCGCCGGCTCAGCGGGGAGCCGGAACGTTTATCCGAACTTGCATTCGAATCACGAGTGGTCATGAGGTCTCCAGGGCAGGCCTCGGACGCCGGTCAGCGGCGAGGCGCGAGGCAAAGACGGCGGACCCCGTCAGGAGGCGGCCCGCGAGTGGGCGCGCCAGGTCATGAGGGGGTGGAAGGGGAGGAGAAGGGATGGGCGCGCACGGGTGCCGGAGCCCGGGGCGAAAGCCCTACGAGCGGCGCCGGAGGCGTGGCGGCCTCAGGCGCAGCGACAGAGGGCGCTCGCGACACGTCCCAGATCGACGTGGCGGCGCTCCACGAGCGTGACCGAATGATCACCGGGGGGCTGCATGAGGCAGGAGCCTGCCAACGGGCCATGGGCCTGTCAACGGTGGTCTCGAACTGCGGGACGGCGAGGCCCGCCCCGCCTCCGGGCTTCCCCGCTCGCCGGGCCGCAGGGACGGCGGGCGGTGCGCCGCGGGCGGCTCTTGTGGGTCATCGAGGGCCGCGGCCGAGGTCTCGCGGTGTGAGGCTCGCCACGAAACGGGCGTCCGGCCGCCGCCCGCTCCGCCCGACGTCCCGGGTCACCGGGGTCCGCGACGGGGGCGGTTCCGGGGCCGGGCGGCCCGGAGGTCCGACCCGCCGGTAACCGTCGCCCGCCCCGCCGTCGCCCGCCCCGCGGCACTTCGGAGCCCCGGCGCCGGCACCTCCGTGATCACGCCGCGTGACCGTCCGGCGACGGCATGGGTGCCCCCGGGAGCCGCAGCCGGGGACCGCCCGCGACCGGTGCCGGGCCCTCACCCAATTCGGACCGGTGGTCGATCTCCCCTACACTCGGTGGCGTGCCTCGTGGTGATGGACGACTCAACCACGACCTGCTCCCCGGAGAGAAAGGCCCCCAGGACGCTTGCGGCGTCTTCGGTGTCTGGGCTCCGGGCGAAGAGGTCGCCAAGCTCACCTATTTCGGACTGTATGCCCTGCAGCACCGTGGACAGGAGTCCGCGGGCATCGCAGTGAGCAACGGGTCGCAGATCCTGGTCTTCAAGGACATGGGACTGGTCTCGCAGGTCTTCGACGAAACGTCTCTGGGATCGCTCCAGGGCCATATCGCGGTCGGTCATGCCCGTTACTCCACCACCGGTGCCTCGGTGTGGGAGAACGCGCAGCCGACGTTCCGTGCCACCGCGCACGGCTCGATCGCCCTCGGTCACAACGGCAACCTGGTCAATACGGCCCAGCTCGCCGAGATGGTCGCCGACCTCCCCCGCAAGGACGGGCGGGCCACCCAGGTCGCGGCGACCAACGACACCGATCTCGTGACCGCGCTGCTCGCCGGCCAGAGAGACGGCGACGACAAGCCGCTCACCATCGAGGAGGCCGCCGCGAAGGTGCTCCCCGATGTGAAGGGCGCCTTCTCGCTCGTCTTCATGGATGAGCACACCCTCTACGCGGCCCGTGACCCGCAGGGCATCCGCCCCCTGGTCCTGGGCCGCCTGGAGCGTGGCTGGGTGGTGGCCTCCGAGTCCGCCGCCCTGGACATCTGCGGTGCCAGCTATGTCCGCGAGATCGAGCCCGGCGAGCTCGTCGCCATCGACGAGAACGGCCTGCGCACCTCTCGATTCGCAGAAGCGAAGCCTAAGGGCTGCGTCTTCGAGTACGTCTACCTGGCCCGCCCCGACACCGACATCGCCGGGCGGAACGTCTACCTCTCCCGGGTGGAGATGGGCCGGAAGCTGGCGGCCGAGGCCCCCGCGGAGGCCGATCTGGTCATAGCGACGCCGGAATCGGGGACCCCCGCGGCCATCGGTTACGCCGAGGCGAGCGGAATTCCGTTCGGGGCCGGCCTGGTCAAGAACGCCTACGTCGGCCGGACCTTCATCCAGCCCTCGCAGACCATCCGCCAGCTGGGCATCCGGCTGAAGCTCAATCCGCTCAAGGAAGTCATCAAGGGCAAGCGCCTCGTGGTCGTCGACGACTCGATCGTCCGCGGCAACACCCAGCGCGCCCTGGTGAGGATGCTCCGCGAGGCGGGTGCGGCGGAGATCCACATCCGGATCTCCTCCCCGCCCGTGAAGTGGCCCTGCTTCTTCGGCATCGACTTCGCGACGCGCGCCGAGCTGATCGCCAACGGCATGTCCGTCGACGAGATCGCCACCTCCATGGGTGCCGACTCCCTGGCGTACATCTCGCTCGACGCGATGGTCGAGGCGACGACGATCGCCAAGCCGAACCTGTGCCGCGCCTGCTTCGACGGCGAGTACCCGATGGAGCTTCCGGACCCGGAACTGCTCGGGAAGCAGCTGCTGGAGACCGAGCTGGCGGCCGGCCCCGCCGCGACCGCGGCGGCCGACGCGCTGCGTCGTCCGTGACCCGGACCGGCCGGCTTCCCCACCAGCCCCGTATTCCCACACGAAAGATCCCGGGCCATGTCTGAGACAACAGGTGCTTCCTACGCCGCGGCGGGCGTCGACATCGAAGCCGGTGACCGCGCCGTCGAGCTGATGAAGGAGTGGGTGAAGAAGACGCAGCGCCCCGAGGTCGCCGGCCTCGGCGGTCTCGGCGGATTCGCCGGCCTCTTCGACGCCTCGGCGCTCAAGCGCTACGAGCGCCCGCTGCTCGCCTCCGCCACCGACGGCGTCGGCACGAAGGTCGATCTGGCCCGGCAGATGGGCGTGTACGACACCATCGGGCACGACCTCGTCGGCATGGTCGTGGACGACCTGGTCGTCTGCGGCGCGGAGCCGCTCTTCATGACCGACTACATCTGTGTCGGCAAGGTGCATCCCGAGCGTGTCGCGGCCATCGTGAAGGGCATCGCCGAAGGGTGCGTCCTCGCGGGCTGCGCGCTGGTCGGCGGCGAGACGGCCGAGCACCCGGGTCTGCTGGGCCCCGACGACTTCGACGTCGCGGGCGCCGGGACCGGTGTGGTGGAGGCCGACCGGCTGCTGGGCCCGGACCGTATCCGCAAGGGTGACGCCGTGATCGCCATGGCCTCCTCCGGTCTTCACTCGAACGGGTACTCGCTCGTCCGCCACGTGGTCTTCGACCGGGCCGGCTGGACCCTGGACCGCCAGGTGGAGGAGTTCGGCAGGACGCTCGGCGAGGAGCTCCTCGAGCCCACCAGGATCTACTCCCTGGACTGTCTCGCGCTGACCCGCACCACCGAGGTGCACGGCTTCAGCCACGTCACCGGCGGCGGCCTCGCCAACAACCTGGCCCGGGTGATCCCGGACGGGCTGCACGCCACCGTCGACCGTGGCACCTGGACGCCCGGCGCCGTCTTCGACCTGGTCGGCAAGGCCGGCCAGGTCGAGCAGCTGGAGCTGGAGAAGACGCTCAACATGGGTGTCGGCATGATCGCGATCGTGCCGGCCGACTCGGTGGACGCGGCTCTCACGACGCTGGCCGACCGGGGCGTCGACTCCTGGGTCGCCGGTGAGATCACCGAGCGCGGCGACCATCGCACGGGCGCCGAGCTGACCGGTGGTTACGCACGGTAGGACGCCACCACCGCCGGTCCGGCACCCCACCGGACCGGCGCCGGTACGCGGCACCCCCCCGGCCGGACACGGTGTGCTCCGTCCGTCCGTACCGGGACAGCACAGAACCCGGTCCGGGCAGGCCCGGACCGGGTTGATGTGTCAGCGCGAGGTCAAGCGCCGCGGCGCTGTGACGACGGACCGGACTGGCCGTCCTCGTCCGCGTCCTCGTCGTCGTTGTACAGATCCGCGTACTGTGCGTACGGGTCATCTTCCTCGTCGTCGTCCTCGAACGGCTCGGCGTTCGGTGGCTGACTCGAAGGCGATGCGCCCAGCTCATTGGCCAGACGCGACAGGTCTGTCCCGCCGCTGCTGTACTTCAGCTGGCGGGCGACCTTGGTCTGCTTGGCCTTTGCCCGGCCGCGCCCCATGGCTCGACCCCCTCGGTGACGGGGCTCGACGGCCCCAGAGTCTTGACACGCGTTCATGTTTCAGGACGGACTCTCGGCAGAGAGACCGCGCCCGTGGCTTTAACGGTACCTGCTTCCTCGGCCATACGGTACGCCGCCCGCATCACGTGCCTCCGCGCAGGACCGAAGAGGAGCCCGTCCTCGCTGGTCAAGCCCGATTTTAACCTCTTGCGGACGGCCGACCCGCCGACCGGAGTGAGTCTTGTCTCCCTCCGGGTCCGCCGGCCGCCGGCCCCGGCCCGCCCGGCCGTCCCCCGCCCGCGTGCGGGCCTCCGCCGCCGGGTTCTCGCAGGGGCCGGTGACGGAGGCCTGACGTCGCGGTGACGGGTCAGTGACGGCGTGCGTCCGCCATCCGCTGTTCGGCGATCCGGTCGGCCGCCGCCGCCGGCGGGATACCGTCCGCCTTCGCACGTGCGAATATGGCCAGCGTGGTGTCGAAGATCTTCGCGGCCTTCGCCTTGCACCGGTCGAAGTCGAACCCGTGGAGTTCGTCGGCGACCTGGATCACGCCGCCGGCATTGACCACGTAGTCCGGTGCGTACAGGACCGAGCGGTCGGCGAGGTCCTTCTCGATCCCTGGGTGCGCGAGCTGGTTGTTGGCCGCGCCGCACACCACCTTGGCGGTGAGCACGGGAACGCTCTCGTCGCTCAGCGCGCCGCCGAGCGCGCACGGGGCGTAGATGTCGAGCCCCTCGGTGCGGATGAGCGCGTCCGTGTCCACGGCCACGGAGACCTCGGGGTGGAGATCGGTCACCCGGCGTACGGACTCCTCGCGCACATCCGTGACGACGACTTCGGCACCGTCGCTCAGAAGGTGCTCGACCAGGTGATGGCCGACCTTGCCGACGCCCGCGACACCGACCTTGCGGCCGCGCAGCGTGGGGTCGCCCCACAGGTGCTGCGCGGAGGCCCGCATGCCCTGGAAGACACCGAAGGCGGTGAGGACGGACGAGTCGCCCGCCCCGCCGTTCTCGGGGGAGCGGCCGGTGGTCCAGCGGCACTCCCTGGCGACGACGTCCATGTCGGCGACGTACGTGCCCACATCACAGGCGGTCACATAGCGCCCCCCGAGTGAGGCGACGAAGCGTCCGTAGGCGAGGAGCAGTTCCTCGGACTTGACGAGTGCGGGATCGCCGATGATGACGGCCTTGCCGCCACCGTGGTCGAGGCCGGCCATGGCGTTCTTGTAGGACATGCCGCGCGCCAGGTTCAGCGCGTCCGCGACGGCCTCCTCCTCGGAGGCGTACGGATAGAAGCGGGTCCCGCCGAGAGCCGGGCCCAGGGCGGTGGAGTGGAGGGCGATGACGGCCTTGAGGCCGCTGGCACGGTCCTGGCAGAGCACGACTTGCTCGTGGCCCCCCTGATCCGAGTGGAACAGGGTGCGCAGGATGCCGTCGGTCACATCGGTCACTGTGGTGACTCCCAAGTACGAAGCGGCGGAGGACCCTCCTGAAGGTGGGGAGGGCCCCGGACCGACCGCCACCGGCCGGTCCGATGGGCAAGAGCGTAAGTCCTCGCGGCCCGCAGATCTGTTCCCTGACCGGGATCACCCCCCTGTGGAGTACCGGCGTGACACGATTTACCGCATGTCGGTGGTGTCTTCGGTGCTCGTCCCTTACGCGTCCTACCTGCGGGTGTACGAGCCGCTCGCCGCCTTCCGTGAACCCGAGCGGGGCCACTGGACGCGTTACGCCCGGCGCGTGGACCTCCCCACGGCCCAGGACGAACTGCGCCGCTCGCTGGCCGACTTGGTCCCCACCCCGCCGGTGGCGGTGCCGGTGCGCGAGAGCGGGGACGCCTTCGTCGCGGTGGTCGACGGCGTCATCTGCGTCTGTCCGTGGCGGACCCGGATGCGGGGCTGGATGGCCATGAGCGAACTGGGGGGTCTGTTTCCGGCCACGGTGCTGGACGCGGTGCTGCCCCCGGTGGTGCGGGGGCAGGCTGCCGCGGACTACGAGCGGTGGGCCGAGCGGAACCCGGACGCCCGGCCCTGGATCCGGACCACGGTGTGGCACGTGCCGGTGCGCTGGTTCGTCCTGTTCGACGACGAGGAGCGGGAGTACGTGGCCGCCGGTGCCGACGAGGGCCGGCTGCTGCGGTACCGGACCCCGATGGTGCAGGCCCGGCGCCGGCTGGCGCGTGCGCTGCGGACGCTGCGGGAGACCGTCGACGAAGGACCGCTGACCGAGGGGCTCGTGGAGGTGGGGCGGTGGCTGGAGGAGTTCCATCCGCGCTCCATGGTCGAGCTCGACTACGGCGGCCTGGTCCACGCACTGAGCGGCGAGCAGCTCGCCGCGGACCGGTCGGCCGCGGATGTGGCCGAGGGCATCGCGGCACTGCGCTCCGGGGACGGGGACGCGGCCGGAGTCGCGTACGGGCGTCTCGCCGACCGTTGGCGTGCGGTGCGTGACCTACAATCCTCCAACTAGCCCGAAGCGGTGTGAATAGGAACGCACCGTCGCATAGAGGCGCTATCCGCAGGGAAGAGACATCCTGTGAGGTGTCCGACATCCGCGGGCACCGAGGGAGCCCGGCGGAGGTGAACGGAGATGCCCTGACGGGAACTGACGACCCGTGAACCGGCGTCGCATGTGACGCGTGCGACAGGTGGGGCGGAAAGAGGCCTCCGAGGGGCTGGGACCTACGTCCCGAACCGGGCCTTTGCCTCAAGCGTGACGGACAGCACTAACAGGGCCCTTGCGCCCTTCCCTACTCCTCATGCCAAAATAGGACAAGGAGTCCGGGGAGGACTCTGTCCGCCCAACTTTGGGCGGAATGCTCAGCATTGCACGCTATGGGGGGTCTGACGACTTCTGACGACTCCTGGTCACCCTGTGACTGATCGTTACTGGGGCGTGACTGTCCGCTATGGCATGGTCCATCGGCTTCCGTCGCTGATGAACACCTGGGAGGGCAATTCCATCGGTTTGGCCGACGTGGCTGGACGGATGGTGTAGTTGTAGTGCCGAAGACAAGCCGTTCGTCCTATAACCGACTCGGCCCGCGTCCGCCATTTCGGGCAACGCGGGTCAAGGTGCAGAATTTAGAGGAAAGAACCGAGATGGTTCGGTTCTCCCGAGGAGGCCGCTCATGACCGCTCGCACCCCTGATGCCGAGCCGCTGCTGACCCCGGCTGAGGTTGCCACGATGTTCCGCGTGGACCCGAAGACGGTCACCCGTTGGGCAAAGGCTGGCAAGCTCACGTCCATCCGCACGCTCGGTGGGCATCGCCGGTACCGCGAGGCAGAGGTCCGCGCACTGCTTGCGGGTATTCCGCAGCAGCGCAGCGAGGCCTGACACACCCCTGTCGCCGCAGCCACAACAGGGCGCCGGCGGGTCCCCCAACCCCCGGCACACCCACTCATAGCTCCATGCGACGGGTGCCCGCCCCAACGGGCGCCATGCCTGTGACATGCGGGTACGTCGTTCGATCGCGCTGGACTCCGCCGGGTCCAGCGCGATCTTTTTTGTGCCCGGGGAAGCGTGGAGGCGCGACGGGGACCGGCCGGGGCGCGTGCCGGCGCAGGGGGCGGAAGAGGCCTGCCGACTGCCCGAACGGTCCGGGTCGCTGCCCGAACCTGCCGACGGGTCGGTTTGCGGGGGAGCCGCGTGCGACTGTGGGCGGGCCTGTTCGGGCCTGTTCGCCCGGGTCCCGGCCGTCGTGGGCCGGCTCGGGCGGAACGGTCCGGGATGTGCTTCTGAGGCAGTGCAATTGCACATATTAAATTCGCCAGTTGTAGGAAGTGCGTAAAGTGCCCTCTTCGCAAAACTGAATTGGTGACTCGCGTCACACCGGCGCGGTGCTGCCACCCCACGAGCCTGCCACCGCCTGCGAGCGTCCGGCTGCGGCGGATGGCCGTGTCGCGAGGGGACTTCCGTCCTACGGGCGGCTCTCCGGGCGGTCTCCGGCGGGGTCCCCGACGCGGTCCTCCGAGAGGCCGGCGGGACGTCCCGGGTGATGGCCCGTGCCGGTCTGCTCCCCGTCCTGCGGCCCGCCCTCCTCGCCGCCCGCGGCGGGCGGCGGCGGCAGGGCTGTCCCGGATCCCCTCCCGGGGGCCTGGTGGCGGCTCCCCGGGGCCGGTGTGGGCTCGTCGGGCTCCGGGCGCGTGCAGGGCGCCTGTGCGGCCGTCAGGGGCTCCATCGCGAGTCGCAGCAGGCGATGGCAGATCGGGCAGTGCCTGGTGAGGTGGCGGTAGCCGGAGGCGGCCGCCAGGTGGGCGCGCAGCAGCGCGCGGGTCTCGTGCCTTTCCGTGGGCGCAGACATGAGTGCGGCCTCCCGGTGGACCCGGCCACCCGCCGTCGGGGGAGCAAGGGTGGACTCCGTCCTACGGAGTTACCCGCGGCGGAGGCCGGCGTCAAGACGCACGGAAGCCCGGATCCAGGGGATCCGGGCTTCCGTCTACTGCGGTCCTGACGGGATTTGAACCCGCGGCCTCCACCTTGACAGGGTGGCGAGCACTCCAAACTGCTCCACAGGACCAGGTTTTCGCTGCCTGCCTTGCGGCCTGCTGCGAATCCAGACTCTACAGGAGGTCCGAGGGCCAGGTCGAACTCACTCACCGTACGGGCGCCGTCACGGCCCCGCGGAGGGCCCGTTCACGGTGCGGCGGCGTCGATCGCCTTCACGATCCGCTTGTCCGAGACCGGTTGCGCGGTGCCCAGCGCGTGGGCGAAGTAGCTCACCCTCAGCTCCTCGATCATCCAGCGGATGTCCAGGACCTCCTGGGGGACGGGCCGTCCCTTCGGCAGTTGTTCGAGCAGCCAGGCGTACTCGTCCTGCATCTCGTGGACCTTCTCCATGCGCGTGGTGTCGCGCTGGACGTTCGTCGGCATCTGCTGGAGCCGGCGGTCCTCGGCGACCAGGTAGCGCATCAGGTCCGGCAGCCTGCGCAGGCCGGTCGCGGTGACGAACCCGGGCGGGACCAGACGGGCCAGATGGTCCCGCACGTCCGTGACGTTGTTGATCAGGACCAGGCTGTTCGTCGACTTCAGCCGGCGCTCGCAGGCCTGCCAGGCGGCCAGGATCTGCTGCACCTGGCCGATCGTGCGGACGGTGAGGTCCACGAGGTCGGCACGCACCTTGTCGTACAGCTTCCGGAAGGACGCCTCGTCCCAGGCAGGGCCGCCGTGCGCGGCGATGAGCCGGTCGGCGGCCGCCGTCGCGCAGTCGTCGAACAGCGCCTGGACGGAGCCGTGCGGATTGCGGGAGAGCGCCAGCTTCTGCTGGTTGGTGAGTGTGTCCGAGGCGAACTTGGCCGGGTTGACGGGGATGTTCAGCAGGATGAGCCTGCGGGTGCCGCGCCACATCGCCTGCTGCTGCTCGGCCTCGGTGTCGAACAGGCGCACGGCGACCGTGTCGCCCTGGTCGACCAGGGCCGGATAGGCCTTCACGGGCTGGCCCGCACGCCGGGTCTCGAAGACGCGGTTCAGCGTGCCGATCGTCCAGTCGGTGAGGCCCGAACGCTCGACGGACTCGCCCGAGGGCCCCGCGGTGGCCGCTGCGGCCTTGGAGAGGGCCTGGCGGGCCTTGGGGCGCAGCTGGACCTTCAGCGCCTCGAGGTCCTTGTCCTCGGCGACCCTGCGGCGCCGTTCGTCGGTGATCCGGAACGTGATCTTGAGGTGGTCCGGGACCCGGTCCACGTCGAAGTCGTCGGCGGTGACCGGCACGCCGACCATCCGCTGGAGCTCACGGGCGAGCGTGAGCGGCAGCGGCTCCTGCAGGGGAACCGCACGGTCGAGGAACTTCGCCGCGTAGTCCGGGGCGGGGACGTAGTGCCGGCGGATCGGCTTGGGCAGCGAGCGGATCAGCTCGGTGACCACCTCCTGGCGCAGGCCGGGGATCTGCCAGTCGAAGCCCTCGGACGTGACCTGGTTGAGGACCTGGAGCGGGATGTGGACGGTGACCCCGTCGGCGTCCGCGCCGGGCTCGAACTGGTAGGTCACCCGGAATTTGAGCTTCCCCTGCCGCCAGGAGTCCGGGTAGTCGTCCTTGGTGACGGCCCCGGCCTTCTCGTTGATGAGCATCGAGCGCTCGAAGTCGAGCGCGTCCGGCTCGTCGCGGCGCTTGTGCTTCCACCAGGAGTCGAAGTGGGCTCCGGAGACGATGTGCTCGGGAATCCGCCGGTCGTAGAAGTCGAAGAGCGTCTCGTCGTCCACGAGGATGTCGCGGCGCCGCGCGCGGTGCTCCAACTCCTCGACCTCGCCGAGGAGTTTGCGATTGTCGTGGAAGAACTGGTGGTGTGTGCGCCAGTCGCCCTCGACCAGGGCGTTCCGGATGAACAGATCGCGCGACGCCTCCTGGTCGATACGGCCGAAATTGATCTTGCGCTGGGCGATGATGGGCACCCCGTAGAGCGTGACGCGCTCGTACGCCATCACCGCGGCCTGGTCCTTCTCCCAGTGCGGTTCGCTGTACGTGCGCTTCAGCAGGTGCTGCGCGAGTGGCTCGATCCACTCCGGCTCGACCTTCGCGTTGACCCGCGCCCACAGCCGGGACGTCTCGACCAGCTCGGCCGACATCACGAAACGCGGCTGCTTCTTGAACAGCGCGGAACCCGGGAAGATCGCGAACTTGGCGCTGCGGGCACCCAGGTACTCGTTCTTCTCGGTGTCCTTCAGCCCGATGTGGGACAGCAGGCCGGCCAGCAGCGAGGTGTGCACCGACTGCTCCGGCGCGTCCTGTTCGTTGAGCTCGATACCCATCTGCTTGGCGACCGTGCGCAGTTGGGCGTAGATGTCCTGCCACTCCCGGATCCGCAGGAAGTTCAGGTACTCCTGCTTGCACATCCGGCGGAAGCTGGAGGAGCCGCGCTCCTTCTGCTGCTCCCGGATGTAGCGCCACAGGTTCAGGAACGCCAGGAAGTCGGACGTCTCGTCCTTGAAGCGGGCGTGATGCTGGTCGGCCTGCGTCTGCTTCTCGGAGGGACGCTCGCGCGGGTCCTGGATGGAGAGCGCGGCGGCGATGACCATGACCTCGCGGGCGCAGCCGTTCTTCTCGGCCTCGACGACCATGCGGGCCAGGCGGGGGTCGACGGGCAGCTGGGAGAGCTTGCGGCCCAGCGGTGTGAGGCGCTTCTTCGGGTCCTTCTCCGCCGGGTCGAGCGCGCCCAGCTCCTGGAGCAGCTGGACGCCGTCGCGGATGTTGCGGTGGTCCGGGGGGTCGATGAAGGGGAACTTCTCGATGTCGCCGAGGCCGGCCGCGGTCATCTGGAGGATGACGGACGCCAGGTTCGTCCGCAGGATCTCGGGGTCGGTGAACTCCGGGCGGGTGAGGAAGTCGTCCTCGGAGTACAGCCGGATGCAGATGCCGTCCGACGTACGGCCGCAGCGGCCCTTGCGCTGGTTGGCGCTGGCCTGGGAGATCCGCTCGATCGGCAGCCGCTGGACCTTGGTCCGGTGGCTGTAGCGGGAGATGCGGGCGTTGCCCGGGTCGATCACGTACTTGATGCCGGGGACGGTCAGCGAGGTCTCGGCGACGTTCGTGGCGAGGACGATGCGGCGTCCGGTGTGGCGCTGGAACACGCGGTGCTGCTCGGCGTGCGAGAGGCGCGCGTACAGGGGGAGCACCTCGGTGTGTCTGAGGTTGCGCTTGTTCAGGGCGTCCGCGGTGTCGCGGATCTCGCGCTCCCCGGAGAGGAAGACCAGGACGTCGCCGGGTGCCTCGTGGTCCAGCTCGTCGACGGCGTCGCAGATCGCGGTGATCTGGTCGCGGTCGGAGTCGTCGGAGTCCTCTTCCAGGAGAGGGCGGTAGCGCACCTCGACCGGATACGTACGCCCGCTGACCTCGACGATCGGTGCCTCGCCGAAGTGCTTGGCGAAGCGCTCCGGGTCGATGGTCGCCGAGGTGATGACGACCTTCAGATCGGGGCGCTTGGGCAGCAGCCGGGCCAGGTAGCCCAGCAGGAAGTCGATGTTCAGCGACCGCTCGTGGGCCTCGTCGATGATGATCGTGTCGTAGGCGAGGAGCTCGCGGTCCGTCTGGATCTCGGCGAGCAGGATGCCGTCGGTCATCAGCTTCACGAAGGTCGCGTCCGGATTCACCTGGTCGGTGAAGCGCACCTTCCAGCCGACGGCCTCGCCGAGCGGGGTGTCCAGCTCCTCCGCGACGCGCTCGGCCACCGTGCGCGCCGCGATCCGGCGGGGCTGGGTGTGCCCGATCATGCCCCGGACGCCGCGCCCCAGCTCCATGCAGATCTTGGGGATCTGGGTGGTCTTGCCCGAGCCGGTCTCGCCCGCGACGATCACGACCTGGTGGTCGCGTATCGCCTCCAGGATCTCGTCCTTCTTCTGGCTGACCGGAAGCTGCTCCGGGTACGACAGGGCGGGCATCCGCGCGGCTCGCCCGGCGAGCCGCTCGGATGCCTTGCCGGCCTCGGCGGAGATCTCGTCCAGCACGGACTGACGGGCCTCGGGCTTGCGGATGCGGCGGGCACCCTCGAGACGGCGGCCGAGCCGGTGCGCGTCGCGGAGCGAGAGCTGCCCGAGCTGGGACTGGAGATCGGCGAAGGAAGTAGACATACGGACCCCAGGATCTCACCCGGGCGCGAGGAGTGGCGAACGTATTTCGCCCGGGCCGTGTCACACCGCTTCCGGGAGGCCCTGCCGCGGCGTCGGCGACCGCTCCCCGGGGGGTGGCCGCCGGGTGGCGCCGGTGACCGAGCGGGAGGGCGTGGCCACACGGCGTACCATTTCGGGCAGGTGATCATCCGTTCCCGTGCGAGGCGGCCCCCATGTACCGGGACATATCCGCTCCCGCCGGACGCCGGGTGCCGGAAGCGTAGGCGGGCCCGGCCCCTCTGCCCCCATCGCGGAACCGCAGCGCCCCTCACCTCCCGCAGTCCTCCCCGCCCCTCCCCGCACCCGCACGGAGCGCCGTATGCCCACGCCCACCCGCCCGTCACCGTCCGCGAAGCGGCCGTCCTCCGTGAGGAAGCCCGTGTTCTTCGGCCTCGTCGTGGTCCTCGCCGCCGGACTGCTCGGGTTCGTCTCCTACCGGGCGACCGCCCCGGAGGAGCCCGCCTCCGGCACCACGGCCGCCGTCACGACCGCCGGGCCGGACCCGGACGTCCGCCGGCAGCTGTCGGAACTCGCCCGGCGCGACGCCGGCGACAAGCTGGCCCAGGGCCGCACCGACGCGCCCGTCGTCCTCATCGAGTACGCGGACTTCCAGTGCGGCTACTGCGGGAAGTTCGCCCGGGACATCGAACCCGAACTGATCGAGCGGTACGTCGCCGACGGCACCCTGCGCATCGAGTGGCGCAACTTCCCGATCTTCGGCGAGACCTCGGAGGCGGCCGCGCGCGCGTCCTGGGCGGCGGGCCGGCAGAACCGCTTCTGGGCCTTCCACCGGGCCGCCTTCGCCGAGGGGGCCAAGGAGAAGGGCTTCGGCCGGGACCACCTCAGGGACCTCGCCCGGCAGGCGGGCGTGAAGGACCTCGACCGCTTCGCCCGCGACACCGACAGCGCGGCGGCCACCGAAGCGGTCCGCGCGGACCGGGAGCAGGCCTACGGGATCGGCGCCACGTCCACCCCGTCCTTCCTCATCAACGGTCACCCCGTGGCCGGAGCCCAGCCCACAGCCGTGTTCACCCAGGCCATCGAGGCGGCGGCAGCGGAGGAAGCGAACGTCGGCAGCGCCGGGGAACCCGCGAAGTGACCCCGGACATCGGTTACTTCGCCGCGCTGCTCGGCGGCCTGCTGGCCCTCGTCAGCCCTTGCAGCGCCCTTCTTCTCCCGGCCTTCTTCGCGTACTCCGTCGACTCCCCCTCCCGGCTCCTGGCGCGTACGGGCGTCTTCTACGCCGGTCTCGCCACCACCCTCGTCCCGCTCGGCGCCGCGGGCTCGTACGCCGGACGGCTCTTCCACGGGCACCGTGACGCGCTCGTCCTCGGCGGGGGCTGGCTGATCATCGGGCTCGGCCTCGCCCAGATCCTCGGCCTGGGCTTCGCCTCCCGGCGGATCGCCGCCCTCAGTGGCCGGATCCGGCCCACGACCGTCGTGTCGGTCTACGCCCTGGGCGCGGTGTACGGGCTGGCGGGCTTCTGCGCGGGCCCCATCCTCGGCAGCGTCCTCACGGTGGCCGCCGTCAGCGGAAGCCCCGCCTACGGCGGACTCCTGCTCGCCGTCTACGCCCTGGGCATGGCCCTCCCGCTGTTCGTGCTCGCCCTCCTCTGGGAGCGCTTCGACCTCGGACGCCGGGCGTGGCTCCGCGGCCGGACGCTGCGGGCCGGCCGCTTCGGACTGCACAGCACCTCGCTGCTCTCCGGTCTCCTGTTCATCGGACTCGGGGTGGTCTTCCTCGTGTACGACGGGACGACCACGCTGCCCGGACTCCTGGGTGTGGACGACTCGTTCGCCGTCGAGCAGTGGGCCCAGCGCCTCGGCGAGCGGGTGCCGGACGCGGCGGCCCTGACCGCCCTGGCCGCCCTCGTGCTGCTCGGGCTGACCGTGCAGGCGGTGCGGCGGCGGCGCGACGGCTGAGAGGGACGAGAAGGGGAGCGGGTACGACGAAGGCCCCGTCCGGGGACGGGGCCTTCGGGTGGTGGCTGGGGCCGGGATCGAACCGGCGACCTATCGCTTTTCAGGCGATCGCTCGTACCAACTGAGCTACCCAGCCACGCAGCTCATAAGGGCTGCAGCGGTCCTGACGGGATTTGAACCCGCGGCCTCCACCTTGACAGGGTGGCGAGCACTCCAAACTGCTCCACAGGACCAAGCTAATGTGCGAGACAAGTCTCGCACACGGTTAAGCGTGCCCCCAACGGGATTCGAACCCGTGCTACCGCCTTGAAAGGGCGGCGTCCTGGGCCACTAGACGATGAGGGCTAAGGGCCCACCTGCGCGCTTTCCAGCGCGTCGGGGACGTGAGAAGCATATGGGATGCAGGGAGGTATCGCCAAAACGGTTTACGGGGACGTCGTCGAGACGCTCGGGGAAGGGGATGGACTCTTCAGGTTCTCCTCCGGGAGATGGCGGCTGACCTCGGCCGTCGTCAGGCCGAGTCCTCCGAGGGTGATCTCGTCCCAGGCCTGCAGACGGCGGGTCGGGCGGTCCAGGTAGAGCACCGAGGCACGCACCTTCTCGGGCTTCTCGTTCTGCACGGCGCGCAGCCCGCCGCCGCCCGTGGAGCCCTCGACCTTCAACCGCGTCCCCAGGGGCAGGAGCTCGTTCACCCGGTGGTGCACGTGACCGGCCAGGACGAGCGGGACCGTCCCGTCCGTCTCCCGTGCCGCGTTCGGATCGTGGGCCACCGCGATGTCCACCGGGGTGCCCGCCCGCTCCTGGTCACGCAGCGCCGAGGCGAGGCGCATCCCCGCGAGCTGCTCGGACGCCTTGCCGCCGGTGGGGCGGGAGCGGTCCGGGGTGAACTGGGGGTCCCCGGTCCCGGCGATGCGCAGCCCGCCCACGCTCACGGCGGCGCCCTCGTCCAGGACGTGCGCGTTCCTGGTCTTCCTCAGATACGCCTGGGTCTCCTTGGAGTCGTGGTTGCCCCTCACCCACACATAGGGCGCGCCGAGGTCACGGACGGGGTCGAGGAAGCCGTTCTCCGCCGCCGTGCCGTGGTCCATCGTGTCGCCGGAGTCGATGATCACGTCGATCTCGTACTGCTCGACGAGTGAGCCGATGATGTGCCAGGCGGCGGGGTTGAGATGGATGTCGGAGACGTGCAGGACCCGGATGGTCGCGGGGTCCGGCTGGTACACGGGGAGGGTGGACGTGGCGTCGTACAGCTTGGTGACGTTGGTGACGAGCCGTGCCAGCTCCTGCTGGTAGACGTCGAACTCGGTGACGATCGAGCGGGCGTCGCCCACGACCGACGGGGCGCTGGAGAGCAGCCCGGAGAACTTCGGCTCCAGGACGGACTTCGGGTTCCACGTGGCGTAGGCGCTGACGCCCGAGGCGGCGAGCAGCGCCAGGGCGAGTCCTCCGGCGGCCAGGGCGCGGCGCGGGCGCCGGTAGGCGACCAGGCCGAGGGCGGTGGCGCCGGAGACCACGGCCACGCAGGAGCGGACGGCCAGCTCGCGGGTGCCGGCGGCCACGTCGTCGGTGACCTCGTCCTGGAGACCGGAGAGGCGCTCGGGGTGTTTCACCAGGGCCTGGGCGCGCCCGGGGTCCAGCTGGTCGACGTCCACGTCCAGGCGGACCGGGGCGTGGTGGGAGTCCAGTTCCAGGGCGCCCAGCGGTGACACGTTGATCTTGGTCCCGCCGCTCACGGACGGACGCAGGGTCATGGTGGTGTCCATGGGACCCACGGGCGTACGCACACTGCCGACGACCAGCAGTCCGAGCCAGGCGCCGAGCACGACCACGGCCAGCAGGCCGAGCGCGCGCTTCCAGGGGTGCGCCGTGGGGGCGAGTCCGCCGGCGGCGGCGGAGCGTGGACGGGGACGGCGGAGGCGGCGGACGCGGGCGGCTGCGGCGTGGAACGGGCGTGCCATTGGGCGCGTATGCCCCGATCGGGCGGCGGGCATGCGGGCGGGCGGGGAGGTGTGGGCCGGGCGGGTGGCCCCGGGGCGGGGTGCGGCCCGCCCGTTCCGTGCGGCGTACGTGACAATGGCGGGGTGCTGGAGATGACGCGCGAGGAGTTCGAAGAGCTGGTGAGCCTGGCTCTTGACCGGGTCCCGCCGGAGCTGATGCGGCTGATGGACAACGTCGCGGTGTTCGTTGAGGAGGAGCCGGAGGATCCGGAGGACCGGGAGCTGCTCGGACTCTACGAGGGCACACCCCTCACCGAGCGCGGCGAGTGGTACGCGGGGGTGCTGCCGGACCGCATCACCATCTACCGGGGCCCGACGCTGCGGATGTGCGAGACCCGCGAGGACGTGGTCGCCGAGACCGAGATCACCGTCGTCCACGAGATCGCCCACCACTTCGGCATCGACGACGAACGGCTGCACGAGCTGGGCTACGGGTGAGCACCCAGAGCCCTCCGCCCGAGCGGCCGGCCGCCGGTCCCCCCGTGCCCGCGCTGCGCGCCGGGACGCGTGGCGCCGGCCCGGGGCGGGTCCTGGGGGCGGTCGCGGCGGGCGGTGCGCTCGGGGCCACGGCGCGCCACGCGGCGTCCCTCGCCTGGCCGGCCCCCGACGACGGCTTCCCCTGGGCGGTCTTCGCCGTCAACGTGACGGGCTGCGCCCTGATCGGCGTGCTGATGGTGCTGACCGTCGAGCGGAAGGTGGTCACGCACCCACTGGTACGCCCGTTCCTGGGGGTGGGCGTGCTCGGCGGGTTCACCACGTTCTCGGCGTACGCCGCCGACGTGTCCCGGTTGCTGGTGCGTCAGGAAGTCGCGACGGCGACGGCGTACGCGGCGGCGACGGCCGTGGCGGCGCTCGGCGCCGTGTGGGGGGCGGCCTCGCTGACCCGGTCGCTGGCCGGCGGACGGGGGCGGGCCGGGTGAACTGGCTCCTGGTGGCCCTGGGAGGCGCCGTCGGAGCACCGCTGCGCTATCTGACGGACCGTGCGGTTCAGGCGCGGCACGGTGCCGGACTGCCGTACGTGTTCCCGTGGGGGACCTTCGCCGTCAACGCGGCGGGCAGCCTGATCCTCGGGATCCTCGCGGGAGCGGCGGTGTCCACCCCCGTGTACGCGCTGCTGGGCACCGGCCTGTGCGGGGCGCTGACCACGTATTCGACTTTCTCCTACGAGACCCTGCGGCTCGCGGAGACGGGCCGCGGCTTCCTGGCCGGGGCCAATGTGCTCGTGTCGCTGCTGGTGGGGCTGGGGGCGGTGTTCCTGGGGACGGAACTGGCGGGGGGCTCCGGGGGCCCGGGCGTCTGACCCGGCCGGCCGGCGTGCGCGCGGGTGTGGTGTCCGGGCGTGTCCCCGGCGGGGGCAGGGGAGTTGAACACGTCGCTCCCCCGTCCCCGCTCTCCCCTCCCCGGAGGTGTCACCTCGTGCGCCAGTTGTCCGCCCGCGTCCGCTGGGCAGCCGTCACCGCGCTGACGATCGCCGCCACCACAGGCTGTGTGAGCGTCGGCGACGACGCCGGGAAGCCGGCGCCGTCGCGTTCCGCCGGTGAGAAGGGCGCGTCGGCCCGGCCGGACGGCTCCGCCGTGTCCGGCACCGGCCGGTCCGGGTCGTCCGGCGGCCGTGCCGAGGCGCAGTCCGACCGGGGCGCGCCCCGCGAGCCGGACGCCAAGGCCTCGCGCCGGGCCCCCTCGGCGGCGCCCGGGGACGCCCGCCCGGCTCCCGGCGGCCCGGGTACCCCGGAGCCGACCCTGGGCGGCCACGTGCCCGTCCCGGAGCCGAGCGTGCCGGCCCCGGGGGAGCCGCCGCCCCCGCCGGTCGTCCCCGAGGAGCCCCCGCCCTCGCCCGAGCCGGAACCCTCGCCCCCGCCGGAGCCGCCGTCGGCGTCGCCGGCCGCGCAGTCCCGCACGGATGCGATGGGGGCGCCGGGGCGGGTTGAGGTGTGGCCCACTCCCCGGGCATCACCGCAGGTGGCGCCGGTGTGAGGCGGCTCGCGGCAGACCCGGTTTGCGCGAATGGGGGGAGGGTGCGTATGGTAGTAGATCGTTTGATCCTATGCCCGGCGCCGACACAGAAGAGCGCCGTGTGGCGCGTACTCTCCCTTACCGTGGCTGGACCGCATTGAGGCGGTCGAAATTGCGAAAACACGGAGTTACGGGCGCGTGCCGAGACTCCGGAAGGTTTCGCATTTCGCATGTCAATTTCCAGTTCTGACCACACCGTCATGCCCGAGAACGACGTCGAGAACATCGAGGTCGTGCAGGCAGCCGAGGCCGTAGTGGCCCAGGCCCCCGAGGCAGCCGTCGAGACCCCGGCCGTGGAGACCCCCGCGGCCGAGGCTCCCGCCGCGGAGGCCACCGAAGAGGTCGCCACCGAAGAGGTCGCCACCGAAGAGGCCACCTCCGAAGAGGTCGCCGAGGACGCCGAGCCGAGCGTCACGTTCGCCTCGCTCGGACTGCCCGACGGCATCGTCCGCAAGCTCGCGCAGAACGGTGTGACGGCTCCCTTCCCGATCCAGGCCGCGACCATCCCGGACGCCCTGGCCGGCAAGGACATCCTGGGCCGTGGCCGGACCGGCTCCGGCAAGACGCTCTCCTTCGGTCTGCCCACCCTGGCCGCGCTGTCCGGTGGCCACACCGAGAAGAAGAAGCCCCGCGCGATCATCCTCACGCCGACCCGTGAGCTCGCGATGCAGGTCGCGGACGCCCTCCAGCCGTACGGTGACGTGCTCGGCCTCAAGATGAAGGTCGTCTGCGGCGGTACGTCGATGGGCAACCAGATCTACGCGCTGGAGCGCGGTGTCGACGTCCTCGTCGCCACGCCGGGCCGTCTGCGCGACATCATCAACCGGGGCGCCTGCTCCCTGGAGAACGTCCAGGTCGCGGTCCTCGACGAGGCCGACCAGATGTCGGACCTGGGCTTCCTGCCCGAGGTCACCGAGCTGCTCGACCAGATCCCCGGCGGCGGCCAGCGCATGCTCTTCTCCGCCACCATGGAGAACGAGATCGGCACGCTGGTCAAGCGCTACCTGAGCAACCCGGTCACCCACGAGGTGGACAGCGCCCAGGGCAACGTCTCGACCATGTCGCACCACGTCCTCGTCGTGAAGCCGAAGGACAAGGCTCCCGTCACGGCCGCGATCGCCGCCCGCAAGGGCCGCACGATCATCTTCGTCCGCACCCAGCTGGGCGCCGACCGCATCGCCGAGCAGCTCATCGAGTCCGGCGTGAAGGCCGACGCGCTGCACGGCGGCATGACGCAGGGTGCCCGCACCCGCGTCCTCGAGGACTTCAAGAAGGGCTATGTCAACGCCCTCGTCGCCACCGACGTCGCCGCCCGCGGTATCCACGTCGACGGCATCGACCTCGTGCTGAACGTGGACCCGGCCGGTGACCACAAGGACTACCTGCACCGCTCGGGCCGTACCGCGCGTGCCGGCAAGTCCGGTGTCGTCGTCTCGCTGGCGCTTCCGCACCAGCGCCGCCAGATCTTCCGCCTCATGGAGGACGCGGGCGTCGACGCCTCGCGCCACATCGTGCAGGGCGCGGGCGTCTTCGAGCCCGAGGTCGCCGAGATCACCGGCGCCCGCTCGCTGACCGAGGTGCAGGCGGACTCCGCGAACAACGCGGCCAAGCAGGCCGAGCGCGAGGCCGCCGACCTCACCAAGCAGCTGGAGCGCGTGCAGCGGCGCGCCGTGGAGCTGCGCGAGGAGGCCGACAGGCTGGTCGCCCGTGCCGCCCGCGAGCGGGGCGACGACCCGGAGGCGGCGGTGGCCGAGGTGGCCGCCGAGGCCGAGGCCGCGCTCGTCGCGGCCGTGTCCGTGCCCGAGCAGCCGGCCGCACGCGACGACCGTCGCGACGACCGGGGCAACTTCAACCGCCGTGACGACCGGGGCGGCAACGACCGTGGCGGTTACCGCGGCGGCAACGACCGTGGCGACCGTGGTGGTTACCGCGGTGGCAACGACCGTGTCGGCGAGCGCAGTGGCCGTCCCTCCGGCGGTGCCGGCTACCGGGGCAGCAACGACCGTCCGTCGTTCCGCGGCAGCAGCGACCGTCCGTCCGGTGGTTTCCGCTCCGGTGGCAGCACCGGTGGCGACCGTCGTGACGACCGGGGTGGCCGTCCGTTCGAGCGTCGTGACAACGACCGCCCGGCGTTCAACCGCGACCGTCGTGACGACCGTCCGTCCGGTGGTTTCCGCTCCGGTGGCAGCACCGGTGGCGACCGTCGTGACGACCGGGGCGGCCGTCCGTTCGAGCGTCGTGACAACGACCGCCCGGCGTTCAACCGCGACCGTCGTGACGACCGTCCGTCCGGCGGCTTCCGCTCCGGCGGCAGCGACCGTCCGTTCAACCGCGACCGTCGTGACGACCGTCCCTCGGGCGGCTTCCGCTCCGGCGGCAGCGACCGCCCGACCGGCCGCCGTGACGACCACCGCGGTGGCACCGGCACGGGCACCGGCACCGGCACCTTCGGCCGCCGCGACGACAAGCCGCGCTGGAAGCGCAACGGCTGACCGTCGCTGACCGACTGACGCGGCAGGGCCCGTACAGCACCTGGGTGCTGTACGGGCCCTGCCGCGTCATCCCCTGCCGCGTCATCCCCTGCCGCGTCATCCCCTGCCGCGTCATCCCCTGCCGCGTCATCCCCTGCCGCGTCATCCCCTGCCGCGTCATCCCCTGACCGCGCCTGTGCCGGCCCTGTTAGGATCCGTCGACCTGCGTGGGGGTACTGCCGGGGGGCAGTGGCGGGCGGCCGAGTGCGCCCGGGGGGCGGTCCGGTTCTACGACAGCCATTCCTCGGTCCTCCATGCCTGCGTACTCGTGTCAGTCCAGGGGAGGAACCCGAGTGGCCCACCGCGCCCTCAGATCCGGCGTCGTCGCCGCATCGCTCGTGCTGTCCGTCACCGCGGGTCTGTCGCCGGCGGTCTCCGCCGCGCCGCAGGCCGCGCAGAACGCCGTTCCGTCATCTGCCGCGGAGGCCGCCGACCCCGTGGTCGTGCCGGCCGGACTGCGGAGCTCCGTACAGCCCTTCACCCTGGTCTCCACGAACGGCGCCCGTGAGGCGGACGCCGTGGGTGAGCTGGGCGTCTTCAGCCGCGTCCCCGGCAAGGCCGACTACCGCTGGACCCGTCTCTCGGACGGCGTCCACTTCCCCGCGGGACCGACGGGCACGGGTGCCGTCACCCGGATGTACGGGACCGGGACCGACACCATCGCCTATCTGCGGGACGGCGAGGTCGAGCTGCGCGACATGGCGGCGGGCACGACGGAGTTCGTGACGATCCCGGAGGGCCTCACCTTCTCCGGTGTGTACGGGCACACGGTCGTCGCGGTGAAGCTGCAGACCGTGGAGTCCGGCGGGACGACCAGCACGGCGGCCCCCGAGGCCCACCTCCTGGACGCCCGGGACGACGGGACGACCCGGGACCGCACGGTCACCGGCCTTCCCGAGGGTTCCAAGTACTTCCTGTCCCAGGCCGCGGCTGCGGGTGACGAGGACGGCATCCTGCTGCGCTTCGTCCATGAGGGCGTCGCCAGGATGGCGCTGGTCGACGTGGACACCGCGCACATGGACGCGGGCGGCTCCGCCCACATCAGCGGTGCCGCGCCCGGCTACCTGCTGACGCCCCGGCACGTGGTCTGGTTCTCCTACGGCGCGGACTCGACGATCAGCGTGGTCCCCCGCTCCGACCTCGGCGCCACTCCGAAGGTCCTCACCGCGCCGGCGCCGGCCGAACGCAACAGCTACCACCTCGCCGTCGTCGGCGACTGGCTGCTGCACAACAAGGGTGGCAGCGCGCTGATGGCGACGCCCCTCGACGGCGGTCCCGCCCGGCAGGTGCTCAAGACGGCCAGGACGGACATCGCGGCGGCGCAGGACGGTTCAGCCGTGGTCGTCGGTGGGGCCACCGGCTACGCGACGGACACGACCTGGGGGGTGTACCGGGTCGTGGAAGGGCCGGACGGAGTCCCGCAGCCCACCCGCGTGGTCGACCTGTCCGCACTGCCCGTGGACCTGGAGGGAATCGGCCTGGCGGCGGGCAAGCTCACCGTCGCCTCCAGCCCGCGCACGCTCCGCGTGGGCACCGAGCGTTCGACAGCGGTCCAGGGGACGCCCGCCTACGGGCCGGCCACCGAGTCGTTCATCTCGTTCGTGAGCGACTGCGGGCCCGGGGATCCCGACTGTCACGCCATCCACGGCACCGGCGACGGCGAGCCGGTGGTCCTCAACCGGCAGCCCTCGGGCGCCGGCGACGAGATACGGGTGTCGCGCGCGAGCTCCTTCCACACGGGGCTCACCGGGGGAACCCTCACGGACACCGACGGCGCCTACTCCGTCTACACGCACGCGGCGTCGAACCAGCAGATCGTCTACCGGACCCACGGCGGGCAGAAGCTCCTGACCAGGACACCCGTGGCGTCCGCCCTGTGGGCCGGAACCCTGTGGAGCGCCGGGACGGAGCCGGGCACGGTCACCTCCTACGACCTGGCCACGGGCAGGACCACGGCGACGCTGTCCCTCGGCACCGGCTGCGCGCCGGACGATCTGCAGGCACTCGGACGCTGGTTGTACTGGTCGTGTCCGGCGGCGGGCCGGGCCGGGGTGTTCGACCGGACGACGGGGAAGCCGCAGACCGTGCTCGCGGGCGAGGCGCTGCTGGGCGACGGGTACCTCGTACGCCACGACAAGGCGGCCGGGCTGCTGACGCTGACCGACCTGGTGGCCTCGGCGGCCGCCGGTTCCGAGGTGTCCCGCGTCGTGGGGGACCTTCCCGCGACCACGGACCCGCAGCGCCGGGTGGCGTGGACGGTGGACAAGTACGGCGGCCACCTCGCCTACGTGGACGCGGGCCAACGGGTGCACATCGTGCCCACCGGGGTGCCCACCCAGCCTCTGTCGGCTCATGAGGAGGCGTGGACGGGCCTGCCGGGTGCCGTCTCGGGCGCTTGGACGTACGGCGGGAAGCTGTCGAAACCCGCCTCGTCGTGGAAGGCCGTCTTCACGGACCGGCGGACCGGGAACGTGGTCCGCACGGTCACGGGCGGCGAGGTCAGGGGCGGGCTCTCGGCCGAGTGGGACGGCCTCGACGACACGGGCCGCCCCGCCGTCAACGGCCGGTACGGCTGGACACTGACCGTGCAGCCGGCCGACGGGCACGGCGCCGCGCTGGTCCGGAGCGGAGAGGTCTCGTTCACCACGGGCGCGGCGGCCTGGCGTGACTTCGGCAGGGACGGGCTGGGCGACCTCTTCGTCGTCATGGCGGACGGTGCGATCGGACGCCGGGACGGACGGCTGCCCGGAACCGTCGGTCCGCTCAGCGGTCACTGGGGCTTCGAGGACACGGCCGCGACAAGGATCCTTCCGACCGGCGACCTCGGTGGCGACCGGTGCAACGACTACCTCGCGGCGAAGAACGACGGCACACTGATGCGGCTCGACGGCCCGTGCGCCGACGGCAGCGGGGCCCCCACGGACTACGAGGTGATCGGCTCCGGCTGGAAGGCGTACGACATGTTCGCGCCCGGTGACCTCAACGGCGACGGGGTGGCGGACCTGCTGGCGCGTCAGCATTCCACCGGCTACCTCTTCCTGTATCCGGGCGACGGTACGGGCAGGCTGAAGGCACGGACCCAGATCGGTGTCGGCTGGAACGGGCTCACGGTCGTGGGCGCGGGTGACCTGACCGGCGACGGTGCCGGTGACCTGCTGGTCCGCGACAGTGCCGGAGTCCTGTGGCGCTACGCCGGAACAGGCACGGGCAGGGTCGCCGCCAAGGTGCGGATCGGCTCCGGCTGGCAGCAGTACGACGCGCTCGCCCCGGTCGGCGACATCACGGGCGACGGACGGAACGACCTGCTCGCGAGGGACACGTCCGGGGTGCTCTGGCGGTACGACGGGACGGGGACGGGAACGTTCGAGGCGCGGGCCAAGGTGGGGCCGGGCTGGACGGCGTACCCCACGATCCTCTAGCCGCGCAACGCGTGGAGTGAGGGGCGCATGCCGTGCCCCCGGCGAGGGCATCGCTGGGGGCATGACAAACGATGACGCCGCAGTCGCGGCCCCGCCGCCGGATGTCCCGCCGGGCTCCGGGCCCACGTCCGCCCCCGCCGCCGCGCCCACGGACGAGGAACGGCTGGCCGAGCTCGGCTACACCCAGGTCCTCGCCCGCCGGATGTCCGCCTTCTCCAACTACGCCGTCTCGTTCACGATCATCTCCGTGCTCTCCGGGTGCCTGACGCTGTATCTGTTCGGCATGAACACCGGCGGCCCCGCCGTCATCACCTGGGGGTGGGTCGGTGTCGGACTGATGACGCTGTTCGTCGGCCTGGCGATGGCCGAGATCTGTTCGGCGTACCCCACCTCGGCGGGCCTGTACTTCTGGGCGCACCGCCTCGCCCCACCGCGTTCGGCGGCGGCGTGGGCCTGGTTCGCGGGCTGGTTCAACGTGCTCGGCCAGGTCGCCGTCACCGCGGGCATCGACTTCGGGGCGGCGTCCTTCCTCGGGGCGTACCTGAACCTGCAGTTCGGCTTCGAGGTCACTCCCGGCCGCACGATCCTGCTCTTCGCCGCGATCCTGGTCCTGCACGGCCTGCTGAACACCTTCGGGGTCGGCATCGTCGCCGTCCTCAACAACGTCAGCGTGTGGTGGCACGTGTTCGGGGTCGCCGTCATCGTGGGCGCGCTCACCTTCGTGCCGGACTCGCACCGGTCGGCGTCGTACGTCTTCACCGAGTTCGTCAACAACACCGGCTGGGGCAGCGGCTTCTACGTCGTGATGATCGGCCTGCTGATGGCGCAGTACACCTTCACGGGCTATGACGCCTCCGCCCACATGACGGAGGAGACCCACGACGCGGCCGTGGCGGGACCGCGCGGCATCGTGCAGTCGATCTGGACGTCGTGGATCGCCGGTTTCGTCCTCCTCCTGGGCTTCACCTTCGCCATCCAGTCGTACGACGGCGCCCTGAACTCCCCGACCGGCGCCCCGCCGGCCCAGATCCTGCTGGACGCGCTCGGCGCCACCACGGGAAAGCTCCTGCTGCTCGTCGTGATCGGCGCCCAGCTGTTCTGCGGGATGGCCTCGGTGACCGCCAACAGCCGCATGATCTACGCCTTCTCGCGCGACGGGGCGCTGCCCTTCTCCCGGGTGTGGCACACGGTGAGTCCCCGTACCCGGACCCCCGTGGCCGCGGTGTGGCTGGCCGCTCTCGGCGCCCTGGCCCTCGGTCTCCCGTATCTGATCAACGTCACCGCGTACGCCGCCGTGACCTCCATCGCGGTCATCGGCCTCTACATCGCCTACGTCATCCCCACCCTGCTCAGGCTGCTGCGGGGCGACGACTTCGTCCGGGGCCCCTGGCACCTGGGCCGGTGGTCCCGGCCCATCGGGATCGTCGCGGTGACGTGGGTCGGGGTGATCACGGTGCTCTTCATGCTGCCCCAGGTGTCCCCGGTGACCTGGGAGAGCTTCAACTACGCGCCCCTGGCCGTCCTGGTGGTCCTCGGCTTCGCCGCCGTCTGGTGGCTGGTGTCCGCCCGGCACTGGTTCCTGAAACCGGACGCCCCGGCGCACAAGCGCACGAGCAAGGGCGAATCGAAGGGCTGACCCACCCCGCCCGGACCACGACAGGGCCCGGCACCCGATACCCGATCGGCTGCCGGGCCCGGGGGAGCTATGCTCGGGGGTGATCCATCAGGGGCCGTTAGCTCAATTGGTCAGAGCAGCGGACTTTTAATCCGTTGGTTGTGGGTTCGAGTCCCACACGGCCTACCACTGGACCCCAGCTCAGGGCACATGAGAGCTGGGGTCCCCCTTTTCCGGGCCTCTTGCGTGAGCACTGCTGGCCCCTTGCTGCCCCGAGAAAGCGACGCGACGGGTCCAGTCCGGTTGCCGGGTTCTGCGCGCAGGCGGCCACGGACTTGAGGCCCTCCTCCACGATGCGGCCGGCGATCTCCTCGGTCATGTCCGGGTCGGCGTCCATGACGGTGCTGCGGCAGTTGGTGATTTCTGCGTCTGTGATGAGTACGCGGGCGATCACGGGTAATACGGTCACGGTGGTTCTCCTCTGCTGTTGGGGGGATCGAACCGTCCCGGCCGGGGTTGCCTGGGGAGGTCGCGTCGGCCGGGACGGAGTCATCGGGTGCCGCAGAGGCGGGCGACGCTCATGGGGCACTCGCCTGCGTCGCGGGGCGGGCAGGCTGATGCTCATGCACCGCCACCAGCTCCTGCAGTCGGGCAGCACGCCCGCACTGCTCTCAGCTTGGAGCGGGCCATGGAAGCGGACGTCCTCCTGGCCGGCGCCCTGGATGAGGACCTCCCGGCCGACGACAGTCCGACGGGCGCCTGGGTCATGCAGCGCGACCGGGTCGAGGTCCTCTCCTGGCCACTCAACGGGGTGACCCGCACACCGCTACTGCCGTCCCACCCTTCGTGCCGCTTGACGCGCAGGACACGACTGCCGCGTTCCTCAGCGTCTCCACGGTCACTGTTCGCCACTGGCCTGTTCGCGGTGGTGAGGGGTGAGTGGCTGCAACCACTCGCCCCTCACCACCGTCTGGGCCTGTAGTCATCACTCACCTGGGGTTCGCGTGCCACTGCACTACACGGACTGTTCCTTCGCCTACCGGTCCGGCACTCCCGTGCTCGACGGGCTGACGATGGACCTCCCGCAAGGCTGCACAGTCCTCCTCGGCCCGAACGGGGCGGGGAAGTCGACGCTGCTCTCTCTCGGAGCGTCCTCCCTTGCCCCCGTATCCGGGCACATCACTCTGGGGCGTCTGGACAGTGTCCGGCGACGGGACCGTCGGGCTTTCCGGCAGAAGGTGGGCTGGCTGCCGCAGGAAGTGAAGGCCATTCCGGCCCTGACGGTGCGGGAGCAAGCCGCTTACGTGGGCTGGCTGAAAGGCTTGTCCAAACGCGAGGCATG
Organism: Streptomyces sp. ALB3; assembly: GCF_044385685.1. Taxonomy (NCBI): domain Bacteria; kingdom Bacillati; phylum Actinomycetota; class Actinomycetes; order Kitasatosporales; family Streptomycetaceae; genus Streptomyces; species Streptomyces sp. ALB3. The sequence continues at coordinate 652,967 of NZ_JBISCE010000046.1, forward strand.
GGACCGTTCGGCCACCGCGCTGGGAAGGGTCCGCCTCACGGAACTGGGCCGGCGTAAGAGCCATGAGCTCTCCGGAGGACAGTTGCGCCGCCTGGGCATCGCGCAGACGCTGGTTCACCAGGCCGAGGTCGTGCTCCTGGACGAGCCGACCGCCGGCCTCGACCCCGTCCAGCGCGGTGTCTTCCGGGATCTGCTGGCCGAACTGAGCAACTCGGTGCACTTCGTCGTCTCCACGCACCAGACCGAGGACCTCGCCGACATCTACGACACCGTCATCGTCTTCGACCGCGGCCGGCCAGTGTTCCGAGGGCCGGTGAGCGACTTCTTCTCCACCGCCCCCGCCGGCACCCCGTACGAGCGGCGGGCGGAAAGCGCCTACCGCGGCATGGTCCGAGGGGAGGTCTGAACCGTGCGTATCTCGGCACTGCTGCGTTCCGGTCCCGCAGCGTGGGCCGCCCTCGTCCTGGTGCCCGTGCTGGTGTGGTTCAGTGCGCAGAACACCGAGTCAGTCATCGCCTACTGGCCTTCCATCAGCTCCCGGACCACGGTCGTCGTCGGCTTCATCAGCGCCGCGTGCGGGGCGGGAGCGGCCTGGGAAGCAGCCCGGCTCAAGCAGGGCGGGATCACCGTGCTGGCCCCGGCCCGCGGGTTGCTCTGCGTGGCCACCCTGCACCTCGGCCCCATCGCCCTACTCGGCCTGATCGCGATGATCGCCCCCTTCGCCGTCGTCATGGCATCGGTGACGTCCACGTCAGGATTCCCGAACCCGGCGATCCTCGCCGTCTCCTACAGCGTGGTCCTGGCCCACATCGCCCTGGGCTGGTTCGTCGGATCCCGCATGCCGAGACTTCTCGGCGCCGCCACCATGCTGATCTTCGGCTACCTGTGGGGATTCTGGCCGGCGGCCCTGGGCGGCCTCCCCTGGCTGCGCCACCTCAACGGACAAGGCGTCACCGAGTGCTGCGGCCTCGACCAGGAACCCTCCATCCGCAGCCTGGCGGCCACCGTCACCTTCTCTCTCGCGATCGTGACGGCCGTCGTCCTCAGCTCAGCACTGCACCACCGCCTCTGGCGCCCCCTGCTCTCCCTGACCGGGTTCACCGTAGCCACCACTGCCGCGCTGGCCCTGGCCGTTCCCCTCGGGTTCCATGGCACCCAGCCCCGCGACACCGCCCTGCGCACCTGCACAGGGCACAACCCGCAGATCTGTCTGTGGCCCGAGCAGAACACCCGACGGACAGATATCAGCCAGTGGGCCCAGGAGACCACCGCCCAGCTGGCCAGTGTCGGCGTCACCCCGGCCCGGCAGATCGAGTTCGGCGACTCCCAGCCCGACAAGGCCAACGTCGCCTCGAACGTCGCCACCAGTCCACTGCCCGACGAAGCACCCCCGTGCGCACTGCGCCAAGGCGCCGCATACCCCGGCGACCAAGCCGTGATCGCCATATACGCCTGGCTCTCCCTCGCCGGCGGCGTCCCCAAGAGCGATCTCGCCCGGCGCTGGCCCCTCGAAGCGATCACCCTCGCCGAACAGATCCGCGCCCTGCCCACACAAACCCAGCACGCCTGGTACGAACGCAACATGCGCTCCGTCCACGACTGCGAAGTCCTGCCCGACCTCGCCCCCGCCTCCTACACCGAGGCAGCCGCATCGTGAACTGGTGGCACCGCGCACACGCCACACCCCTCACCGCAGCAGTCCTCATCGCCACCATGCTGCTGGTACCACTCCTCGGCGGCTCCGCCCTGCCGATCCCCTCCCTCCTCGCCGGGAGGAGCGCAGGAATCCCCGTGGCCCTCGTACTCCCCGCCGTCCCCGCGGCATTCGCTCTCCACGCGCTCGACCGGGTGCCTCGCATCTACGACACCACCGCGGTCCGTCCCGTGACCCGGTACCAGGCCGGCATGCTGGCGGCAACTGCCCTGCTGGCCGCCACCCTGGGCCTCGGCGCCGCCTGTGCGGCGGATTCCTCCATGTCCCTCGCCGCGGCACGGAATCTCCTCGGATACCTGGGTGTAGGGCTCATCGTTCAGTACCTCGCCGGGCGCGTGTACGGTCCGCTGACCGTCGCCCTCGTGCCCGTTCTCTGCGCACTCATCGGCCTCGGTCCCGGGGGACGCCCCTTTCCCTGGACCTGGCCGCTGCACGGAGTGAGCTCCCCTGGCGCCGCCGTCGCCGCCGCGCTCCTGTTCACGGCAGGGATCGCGGCAATGACACTGCTTGCGCCTAGACGCGATGCGTCGCGACCCGTGACTTCCTGACCGGCCATTGCCGCAACGGAGGCGGCTCGCCGTACAGGCTGGAGGGTCGGTCGCCGCCGTTCGCTCCTGGTGACACGGTTCTGGCCGGTACATCGTCTCGCGCTTGTGCGTGAGCGATGCGTGGCCGGGCGGATGCCTTCGCCACCCCGTGCTCCACCGGAGTGCCGGCGAGCGCGCGGCGGAGCCCCGGCCGGGAGTGGACGAGCCGGGGGCGGCTCAGCGGAACGCGGCCGCGTTCTCCCGGGCCCACCGGGCGAAGCCGCGTGCCGGACGTCCCGTCACCTTCTCGATCACGCCGTTCGGGGTGTTGTACTCGACCGGCGGCGCGGCGAACACCTCCAGCTGGAAGTCGATCATGTGCGCCGGCACGCCCTGCGCCCGCATCCGTACCCGCGCCTGGTCCGGCGTCAGCTCCACGAACTCGACCTTCCGGCCGGCCGCCGAGCCCAGCAAGGCGATCTTCTCCCGCAGTGAGATCCGCTCCGGACCGGTCAGCAGGTACTCCGCGCCCGCGTGTCCGTCCTCGATCAGCGCGGTGGCGGCCACCGCGCCGATGTCCCCCTCGTGCACCATGGCGGTGCGTGAGTCCCCGTACGGCCGCTCGACCCGTCCACCGCGTACCTCGTCCGCCCACTCCAGGGCGTTGGCCATGATCTCGGTCGGCGCCACCATGGTCCACGCGAGCCCTGATGCCCGCACGGCCGGCTCGAGGGTCGACTCCGACCAGCCTGCCAGCATGGTCACCCGGCGGACTCCCGCGTCCTCGATGGCCGCCACCAGGTCCGCGCCGTTGTCCAGAGGGGCGTAGTCGTCGCCCCCGAAGTTGATCAGGTGCACGGCGGCCACGCCGTGCAGCGCCGACGCCAGCGACGCGGCGTCGGTGAGGTCGCCGCCGACCACCTCGACCCCCGGGCCGAACGACACGGCCCCGGGCTTCCGGGTCAGAGCCCGAACCGGCGCGCCGGCCTCCCGCAGTGCCGCCACCACCTGCCGCCCGACCGTGCCGGTCGCGCCCGCCACCAGGAACGTCATGCCCGTCTCCCTACGTCGTCCGTCGCCGGTCTCCCGGCCGCACACGCACGATGACACCCGATGCGGTCAGATACTGTCCGCATGGATGCCCGTCCGGAGGGAGGGGCGCATGCCCGTGGCGCGGCTCAGGGCCTCGGCCAGGGGCGGCCGCCGATGCGTTCGATGTCGGAGTTGAAGCGGCGCAGATAGCCGGCGAAGGCGGAGATGTCCTCGTCGGGCCAGTCGGCCATGACCCGTTCCAGGGCGCTGACCATGCCCTCCCGCTCCGCGTCGAGGGTCCTCGCGCCCTCCTCGGTGATGCGGAACTTGCGCGCCATGCCCCCGTCCGGATCGGGGATGCGCTCGACGAATCCGGCGCGCATGACCGCGGCTGTCTGCCGGTTGAGGGTGGAGACGTCGAGGTCGAAGGCCTCGCTGAGTTCGCCGACGGACATGGGGCCCTGGACGCGGATGCGGCTCAGCAGGACGTACGCGCTGCGCTCCAGGAGGCCGTCCTTGCGGCGCCCCTTCCTGTGGGCCAGCAGGCCGTGGCGGCTGAGCAGCATCTGTTCGTACTCGACCTCTTGCGTTGCCCTCTTCATCTGCGGGCACCTCCTGCTTCCTGCCGGGCGAGGCCGGTGTGTCGTCGTGCCGTCGTGCGTGCCGGCTTCATCGTATGGTCACGGCGAAGTGCATATGCCACACCATATGCATGATGCAATAGGCGTGTACGATGCCAAGTCTTCCACCGACAGATAGCCGAGGACCCGCGATATGGATGCCCCCCAGCCCACAGCCCGCGCAGGCGGTGTGATCACGACACTGGCGCTCGCCGGCAGCGTCGCCGCGGTGATGCAGACGCTGGTGACCCCGCTGATCGCCGAGCTGCCGCGGATCCTCGACACCTCCTCCTCGAACGCGGCCTGGGTGGTCACGGTCACCCTCCTGGTCGCCGGCGTGTGCGTGCCGGTCACCGGCCGGCTCGGTGACCTGCTCGGCAAGCGGCGGATGCTGCTGGCCTGCGCGGTCCCGCTGATCGCCGGCTCGGTGGTGTGTGCGCTCGCCTCCTCCGTGGTCCCGATGATCATCGGGCGCGGGCTCCAGGGCATGGGCATGGGCATGGTGCCGCTGGGTATCGCACTGCTGCGCGACGTGGTGCCCGCCGAGAAGCTCAGCGGTTCCATCGCGCTCGTCAGTGCCTCCATGGGCATCGGCGGCGCCCTCGGGCTGCCGATCTCCGCCGCCGTCGCGGAGTACACCAGCTGGCGCGTGCTGTTCTGGGGTTCCGCGGTCCTCGCGCTGGTGGTCGCCGTCCTCATCCGGTGCTTCGTGCCGGACGTCCCTGCCGGCGCCAAGGGGCAGCGCTTCGACGCGCCCGGAGCCATCGGGCTCGCCATCGGCCTCGTCTCCCTGCTGCTGGCGATCTCCAAGGGCGCGGACTGGGGCTGGGGTTCGGGTACCACGCTCGGTCTGTTCGCCGTGGCGGTCGTGGCCCTCGGCGGCTGGGGGTTCTACGAGCTGCGTACCCGCGACCCGCTGGTCGACCTGCGCACCACCGCCCGCCCGCGCGTGCTGCTGACCAACGTCTCGTCGATCCTGGTCGGCGTCGGCATGTACGCGTTCATGCTGATCGCGCCGCAACTGCTTCAGTTCCCCGAGGCCACGGGGTACGGCCTGGGGCAGTCGATGCTCGCCGCCGGCCTCTGGATGGCTCCCGGTGGCGTGATGATGATGATCGTCTCGCCGCTCGGCGGGAAACTGATCAATGCGCGCGGCCCCAAGATCGCGCTCGTCCTCGGCGCACTGGTGATCTCGCTGGGTTACGGCATCTCCCTGTTCCTCATGGGCTCCGCCTGGGGCCTGATGATCGTCGGTATCGTCATCAACAGCGGCGTCGGCCTCGCCTACGGCGCGATGCCGGCCCTGATCATGAGTTCGGTCCCGCTCTCGGAGACCGCCGCGGCCAACGGCTTCAACACCTTGATGCGCTCCCTGGGCACCACCATCGGCTCAGCCGTGATCGGTGTGGTGCTGGCGCAGATGACCATGGACCTCGGCGGGTTCTCGCTCGCCTCCGAGGACGGTTTCCGGGTCGGCCTGATGATCGGCTGCGGAGTCGCCCTCGTCGCGGCAGCGGTCGCCGCGTTCATCCCGGGCCTCGTCCGCCCCACGGCCGACGGCGACAGGACGGGCCCCGCCACGGCCGGCAAGGTCTCGGTCGAGGCCTGATCACGTCCGCCGGCACGTCCCGTACGACCATCAGAGCGCCCCATCCGGTTCCGGCTCCGCCGGGGATGGGGCGCTTCTGCGTGCCCGGGCGCAAGAACTTTCTCCTGCACGGGCATTGACCGGGGAAGTGTGCCGACTTACGTTCGTCGCGTTGCCCTTCGTATGTCATATATGAGACGCGATATGAGAGCCGAGCGCCGCATGCAGCCAGTCCTGAGTCCTCTCCCCTGCCGCCCCCGGCGTCGCAGGAGACGCTGAGCGCCCCCGTCGGCCCGGACCGAGAGGGCCGGCGCCGCGTCGGCCGGTGGTGTCCGGGCCGGGGAGGCGTCGGGGGAGCGGCGGTCGCACGCGTGTCGGCAGGAGGGCGGGCTTCCGGTTCGTACGCACCCGGCAGGAGGGTGTTCTCCGTTCGCACGTGCCCCGGCAGGGGTCCCCTCCAGCTCCTCAGGACTGCCGTGGTCCTGTCCGTTCCCCCGCAACCCCGTCGTCCCCGCAGTCCCTTCGTCCCGCACTGCTTCACGCTGCGGCGCCCTGCTGCCCAGCCCCCCACAGGTGAGCACCGAGAGAAGAGAGCCGACCATGATCAACCCCCGCACCAGCCGTCTCGCCGCCGCGATGTCCCTGGTCTCCGCGTTGGCCCTCACGGCCACCGCCTGCGGTGACGACGGCAGCGGCATCACCGGCGCGAAGGGCGCCGAAGGCCCGGGCACCGGGAAGATCGTGTTCTGGGACGAGAACGGCGGTGTCCGGACGGCGATCTGGAAGGAGATCATCGCCGACTTCGAGAAGGTGAACCCCGACATCGACGTGCAGTACGTGGGCATCGCCTCCACCGAGGCGCAGTCCAAGTACGACACCGCCATCCAGGGCGGAGGCCTGCCGGACGTCGGCGGTGTGGGCGCAGCCATGGTCGCGGGGATCACCGCTCAGGACGCGCTGGAGCCGCTGGACGACCGGATCGAGGGCAGCTCCCTCAAGGGCAAGCTGAACGACGCGATGCTCGAGAACGTCCGGAGCGCCGCGGGCCGGGACGAGGTGTACACCGTGCCGATCTCCGCCACCAACGGCGTCCTCTACTACCGCACGGACCTGTTCGAGAAGGCCGGGCTGGGTGCGCCGGACACCTGGGACGAGTTCTACCAGGCGGCGGCGAAGCTGACGGACAAGCAGAAGAACCGGTTCGGCTACACCATCCGCGGTGGCCCCGGCTCGATCGCCCAGGCCCTCGACGCGATGTACGGGCAGTCGGGCATCGAATCCTTCTGGGACGAGTCGGGGACGAGGACCACGGTCAACGATCCGAAGAACGTCGCGGCGCTCGAGAAGTACGCCGGCCTCTACAGGAAGGCCACTCCGGAGGCCGACCTCAACAACGACTTCACGAAGATGGTCGCCCAGTTCGACTCGGGGAGCATCGCCATGCTCAACCACAACCTGGGCTCCTACCAGGACCACGTCAGCTCGCTCGGTGTCGAGGCGTTCCGTGGCATCCCGCAGCCCGAACTGGCCGACGGCAGGCGGGTGATGGTCTCCAACCCGGTCTCCGGGCTGGGGCTGGTCAAGTCGTCGGAGAACAAGGCGGCGGCCTGGAAGTTCATCGAGTTCGCCGCCTCCCACGCCTCGAACTCGAAGTTCAGCGAGTCCGCGGGGCTCATCCCGGCCAACAAGGAGGCCGCCGAGGACCCCTGGCTCGACAAGGCCGAGACCACCAAGCTCGGTGCGGAGGCGCTGTTCTCCGGGGACACCAAGATCGTGCAGCTGCCCTACTACCTGCCGGACTGGAACACCCTCTCCAAGGCCGACAGCGAATCGGGCTTCCAGAAGGTGCTGCTCGGCAGGACGAGCGCCAAGGACTTCCTGGACACGCTCGCCGAGCGCCTGGACGAGGCTCAGGCGGAGTGGAAGGAACAGCAGGGCTGACGGGCCGAGGGGTGCTGCCCGCCCCGTCCGCAGGGCGCACCGTCGGGTCGGCACCCCTTCCCCGTGCCCCTTCCGCCGCGCGCCTGCCCGGCTCGGTCCCGGTGGCTGTGACCGGGCGTCGTGCGGGGGCGTCGCGCGGGGGCGGGGCCACCCGTCCGGGGAGCCGTCCGGCGGTATCTCCCGGCCTGACCGGCCTGACCGGTCCGGACGGCCTCCGGCGGGTGGCAGGGAGTCCCGGCCCCCTGCGGCCCGGGCCCGTCTAGTCCAGGCCCTCCTCCCGCAGCTCGTACATCAGGAGGAACGTCCGGTAGGTCTCCGCGGAGACCTCCAGGCAGATGTCCGGCCGGTCGGTCCACGTCGACGTGTTGTCGAGGGCCCGGCGGCAGGCCAGCTCGGTCTCTGCCTCGGACGGGATGTTCGAGATGAACGCGGCGATCAGCAGGACCACTGCGAAGACGACCACGCCGATACGGATGCGCATGGTCACCCAACGACCGTGCGGCCGGACCGGTCACCCGGGGCGGCTCACGGTCCCCCGGTCATTCGGGTTCGTCGGTGACCGGCGGCAGGTCGGGCTCGATGAACAGGCCCGCGTACTGGGGCGTGGGCAGCGGGGCCGGAGCGCCCGGCTCGGCGGTCGCGGTCGCGGTCGCGGACGTGCCGGCGGGGCGCCGCTGGGTCGTGCGGGCAGGCATGTCGGTCATCTCAGGAGTCCTGTACGTAGGTGTGCGGTGAGAGCCCCGTGACCGAGCCACTGCGGAATGTGCCGGACTGGTCCCGACCGGTACGGCGACGAAGTGCCGCTACCGGTCCCGCGCCGCTCCGGGGGCGGCCGGATCATCATGCGGTGCATGCAGACTGTAACCCTCCCGGCACGGCTTCCACCCGGAATTGGACTCCGGCATGACGGTCAGTGCGGCGGTGCGGGCTCGATGTTCTGGTTTGCGTGGAAGAGATTGTGCGGGTCGTAGACCCGTTTGACCTCGGAGAGCCGGTCGTAGTGACCGCGGTAGGTGGCCCGGACGCGGTCCTGGGACTCGCCGGTCCCCAGGAAGTTCACATAGCCGCCACCCATGGAGTGCGGGTGGAGCGCCTCCCAGTAGCCGACGGCCCACTCCCGCAGCGCAGCCGCGTTGGCCGGGTCGGGGTCGATGCCGGCGATGACGCCTGACCAGCGCGCGTCGCGATAGGCCCATGCGGTGTCGTCGGGGCCGACACGGCCGGCCGCCCCGTCGACCGGGTACAGGTGCATGGTCGACAGTCCGGTGGGGAGCCTCTCCGCGAAGGAGGCGTGCACGTCGGCGGCGTCGTCCGTGATCCGGTCGAAGAAGGCGCCGCGCCAGTACCACTGGAGCCCGGCCGGCATCAGCGCGTCGAACATGGACTGCAGCGCCGGGTAGGGCATCGGCGCCGTGAAGTGGAACGCGGGCGGTCCCGGCTCGCCGACGGCGGCCAGGGTCTCCTCCAGCGCTTCCGGGTCCGCGGTCGAGGACCAGACGACGCCGCACATCTTCTGCCCGTGGATCTCCTCGGGGAAGGGCGGCCCGGGCGGGACGGTCAGCGAGGCGAAGAAGCCGTAGAGGTCGTCAGGCGCCTGCGGCAGGAAGTCGCGGTACCAGTGCATGACGTCGTGGAAGAGGTCCAGGGGCCACAGGGTGATGGCGACCCCCACCGTGTCCACGGGGTGCAGCTCGAAGTCGAACGAGGTGACGACACCGAAGTTGCCGCCGCCGCCCCGCAGCGCCCAGAACAGGTCGGCGTGCTCGCTCGGGTTCGCGGCGACGAAGCTGCCGTCGGCCAGGACCACGTCCGCGGACACCAGATTGTCCGCCGTGAGGCCGTACTTGCGGGTGAGGTAGCCGTGGCCGCCGCCGAGGGTGAGACCGCCGATCCCGGTCGTGGACATGATGCCCGCGGGGGTGGCGAGACCGAACGCGTGGGTGGCGTGGTCGAAGTCGCCGAGTGTCGCGCCGCCGTCGGCCTGCGCGGTCTGGGTGGCCGGGTCGACCCGCACACCCCGCATGGGGGAGAGGTCGAGGGTGACGGCCCCGTCGGAGAGCCCGAGGCCGGGGCCGCTGTGGCCGCCGCCCAGGACGGCGACGTCCAGGCCGTTCTCGCGGACGAAGTCGACCGCCGCCATGACGTCCGCCGTGTCGTGGCACTTGACCACCGCCGCCGGCTTCTTGTCGATCATGGCGTTGTAGACCGCGCGGGCCTGCCCGTACTCCTCGTCGTCCGGGCCGATGACCGGTCCCCGCAGAGCGGTTCTCATCGACTCGAGAAGGGTGCCGTCCATGGTGGTCTCCTAGCGCGGGTGCGCCCGGCCTCCCCTGGCACGATCGGATCGGGTGAGGCTGCTGGGCCGGCGCCGACACTGGGGATGCCGCGCAGACGGGACCGAACACCGAAAGCTTGCTCCTCCAGAGTCCCGCCGCTCAGGAAGCCCCGCAATCGCGGGGTGCCGCGCCCCCGCCCCGTCCGGTTCGCACGGGGTGGCGTGTGCGGACCGGGGCGCGGCGGTGGGCTCATCCCTGCTGCGTGGCCGCGGTGTCCTCCCGCGACGGCACCGGGAGGGCCGGTGCCTCGCTCTTGCGCAGATGCACCATGAGCCCGATGAACCCGGCCGCGAATCCGCTGAACAGGCCCGATATCCCGTGGTTGAGCGCGTTGACGGAGGCACTGCCGGGCACGCCGATGACCAGGTAGTTGACGGCGGCGCTGATCAGTGAGCCGAACACGGCGCCGAACGCTCCGCTGACGAGGGACACGCGCAGGGGCGACGGCGCGGCCGGGTGAATCGGGGCGGGTCTGTGCGATGTGGACATTACGGAAGCCCTTCAGGCAGGAATGACACGGGATTCGGGGGGTGCGGCAACACTCTTGGGCACGCCGCCGTGCCCGGCAACTACGCGGGCACCGCTGTGTGTTGGCGTCTCGGGTGCACGCGGGGTGGTCACCGGGCGGTGAGCGGGGTGGCGAGCGGTGGCCTGACGTGGTCGGAGCACCGTCCGGGATGGCGTAGAGTTGCAATCACAACGGCGCGGGGTGGAGCAGCTCGGTAGCTCGCTGGGCTCATAACCCAGAGGTCGCAGGTTCAAATCCTGTCCCCGCTACTGAAGACGGAGGCCCGGATCCTTTCGAGGATCCGGGCCTCCGTCGTATGCCGGTACCTCTGCCGTCGGTGGCCGGGGAACCCGCGCGTGCGCCTCACGGGCAGGCGCGTGCGCCTCACGGGTACGCACGTCACGGGTCTCCGCTCCGGGAGCAACTACGATCGGTACGGGGACGGACATGCCGTCTCCGCACGGGACGCACTGACGATCCACGCGCAGCACCGGTTCTCCGACTGACCCACGGAGGACGGGGCTCCGGCGCTCTTCTCCTCGGCCGAAGACGGGTCGCCGCGCGGCGTGGCTCCGGTCGGGCCGGACGGGGCGCGGTACCGTCCGCAGCCGTGGGTGGACCAGGTGGGAGTGCACAGGTGGGGAAGCCGGACGGACGGCGAGGGGGCGCTGCGGGGAACGTCCGTTCCCGGCGGTTCGTGCGCGTGCTGCCCGCCCTGATGATCTGCGTCGGCGTGATCGTCGACCTCGCGACGCCGTCCCAGGTCACCGCCGTCCCGCTCTTCGCCGCCGCCCCGTTGATCGCCGCTCCCTTCTTCTCGTTGGCGGGCACCGTCCGGATCGGGGCGGCCGCGATCCTCGTCGTGCTCGCCATCCGTGTCTCGGACGGCGTGCTCACCGAGGTGATGCCGGTCACCGACCTGCTCACCCTGGTCACCGTCGCCGCGCTGTCCCTGGTCATCAACCGTGTGGTGCGCCGCGGGAACGAGCAGCTGGCCTCGGCCCGGGTGATCGCGGAGACGGCGATGCGCGCGGTGCTCCCGACGCCCGAGGACCGGATCGGCGGGCTGCTGGTCGCGGCGCGGTACGAGGCGGCACAGGCGGACGAGTTCGTCGGCGGTGACCTGTTCGCCGTCGCGGACACGCCGTTCGGGGTGCGGCTGGTCGTCGGGGACGTGCGGGGCAAGGGGCTGGACGCGGTGGCGGCCGTGGCCGTCGTGATCGGGGCGTTCAGGGAGGCCGCCGAGCAGGAGCTGTCGCTGGAGGGGGTGGTCCAGCGGCTGGAGCGGGCACTGGCCCGTGAGGGCTCGCGACGGGGCGGGCTCGACTCGATGGAGGGGTTCGTCACCGCCGTCCTGGCGGAGATCCCGGCGGGTTCGGACACACTGCGGGTCGTCAACCGCGGTCACCCCGAGCCGCTCGTGCTGCACGAGGACGGGGCGCTGGACGTGCTGTCGCCCACCGTGCCCGCCCTGCCGCTCGGGATGGGCCTGGACGCGTGGCCGGACCGGTCGGACGAGTGGACGCTGCCGGCCGGGGCGATGTTCCTGGCGTTCACCGACGGTCTCTCCGAGGCGCGGGACGCCAAGGGCGTCTTCTACGACCCGGCGGCCCGGCTGCGCGGCCGCCTCTTCCCGGGACCCGACGAACTCCTGTCCGCGCTCACCGACGACGTACGGCTGCACACCGGTGGCCGGTCCACGGACGACCTGGCACTCCTCGCGGTCGGCCGCCCCGCGCGGGGACAGCAGGAACGCCGGACGACGGTGAAGATCGTGCGGCGGGACAGTGAATGACCGGTCGCGACCGTCGGTAGTCGAAGGACCTCACTGCGCATAACAGTTGACACAACGTCAGAAAGTGATGGCCGAATGAGGTGTACTCAACTCGCCCGTTTGAGCCCCTTTGGTCCCTGAAAGTCCGGGCCAGAGCCATCAACGATCTGTGGGAACAGCTTGGAATCGGACCCGGTCGTCTATTAACGTTCGATAACGCAGCGCGGTTGTAGCCGCCGTCGCAAGAGACGGCACCGTGCGCAGCGCCGAATTCCGCAAGGGAACCGGGGAACCACCTACATGGGGTGAATCGGGCACCTGTGTCTCGTGAGAGGCGAAGGGGCCCGTAGGAGACCTTCCTGCTCCGAACCCGTCAGCTAACCCGGTAGGCGAGAAGGAAGGAAAGGAGCGCGCCCACGTGGCGTCCAACCAGCCTGCCCCCGAGGCACCGTCATCCTTCAGGACCGGCGGCCTCGCCGATGAGGACAGGACGTGGGACGAATGGAATCCCACCGAGGAGTCCGTCCGTCCCGTACGCGGCCGGCACCGTGTAGCCAAGCAGCGCGGTCTCGCCCGTAGCTCCACCGTCCTCGGTGTCGGCGTCATCGCGGCCGTCGGAGCCGGTGGCATGGCCACCGCGCAGAGCAAGCCGCCCGTCTCCATCTCCCTTCCCGATTCCATCGCGGACAATCTCCCCGACGCCAAGTCCCTTCCCGGCGTGGGCGCGTTCATGTCCGGTGACGCCGACCCGGACCACGCGACGGTCGCCGCGTCGTCCCCGCTCACCACCGCGGGCATCACCGCCGCCGAGGCCGAGCAGGGCACCACCGACGCGGGGGAGGCGCTGCGCGCCCGCATCCTCCAGCAGGCCGAGCAGCAGCAGGCCGGAGCCGATGCCGTGGCCAGGGCGGCACAGGAGCAGGCGGCGGTCGAGGCAGCCGCGGTCCAGGCGGCGAAGCAGCAGAGCAAGGCCGAAGCCGAGGCCGCCGCGGAGAAGAAGGCGGCGGAAGAGGCGGCGAAGAAGAAGGCGGAGGCCGAGCGTCTCGCGAAGCTCGCCGCCAGCTACGCCGTCCCGACCTCGTCGTACTACATCAGCTCGACCTACGGTCAGGCCGGTTCGATGTGGTCCTCGGGCCACCACACCGGGCTGGACTTCGCGGCTCCGACGGGCACCCCGGTCAAGGCCGTGCACAGCGGTACGGTGAAGTCCGCCGGCTACTCCGGGTCGTACGGCTACCGCACGGTCCTGGAGCTCGACGACGGCACGGAGGTCTGGTACTGCCACCAGTCCTCGATGGACGTGACCGCCGGTCAGCGGGTCACCACCGGCCAGACGATCGGCCGTGTCGGTGCGACCGGCAACGTGACCGGTGCCCACCTGCACCTGGAGATCCACACCGCGGACGGCACGGGCGTCGACCCGATGAGCTGGCTGCGCGGCAAGGGCCTCACCATCTGAGTCCCCGGGGGTCTTCCGTCCGGCCCGGTACCGAGCAGGCCCGATCGGTACGGAAGACCCCGCGCGTCGGCAGCCGGCGCACCGAACCCCGGCGGCCCTGACGCACGACCCCCCGACGTCAGGGCCGCCGGTCCGTCCGGGGAGGCGGTCTTCCCGGACCGTGTCCAGCCGAACCGGAATAGTCGCCTCAGCCGACTGGTTGTCCCCGGGTATGACTTCTCTGCGCCCGCTCGGTTCCTCGAGCCTCAAGGTCTTCCCTCTCGCTCTCGGCGGCAACGTCTTCGGCTGGACGGCGGACGAGGACCGGACCTTCGCCGTCCTCGACGCCTACGTGGCGGCCGGCGGCAACTTCATCGACACCGCCGACTCGTACTCGGCCTGGGTGCCGGGCAACGAGGGCGGTGAGTCGGAGACCCTCATCGGCAGGTGGCTGGCGGCCCGCTCCCGCCGCGACGATGTCGTCATCGCCACCAAGGTGGGCGCCCACCCCGCGTACAAGGGTCTCTCGCCCACCACGGTCAAGGAGGCGGCCGAGGCGTCGCTGCGCCGGCTCGGCACCGACCACATCGACCTCTACTACACGCACTTCGACGACGAGAGCGTGCCCGTCGAGGAGATCATCACCGCGCTCGACCAGCTGGTGAAGGCCGGCACGGTGCGGGAGATCGCCGCCTCCAACATCAGCCCGGAGCGGCTCCAGGCCTCCCTCGACTTCTCCGAGCGCGAGGGCATGGCCCGCTACGTAGCGCTCCAGCCGCACTACAACCTCGTCTCGCGCGACACCTACGAGGGCGCGCTCCAGGACACGGCCTCCCGCGCCGGTCTCGCCGCCGTCCCCTACTTCGCCCTCGCCTCGGGCTTCCTCACCGGCAAGTACCGGACGGGTGCCCCGGTCGAGAGCGCGAGGGCCGAGGGCGCGGGCAAGCACCTGGAGACCGAGCGCGGACGCAAGGTGCTCGCGGCGCTCGACAGGACCGCCCGGGAGCACGACGCCGAGGTCGCCACGGTCGCACTGGCCTGGCTTGCCTCCCGGCCGACCGTGACCGCGCCCATCGCCTCCGCGCGTACGGTCGAGCAGTTGCCCGCACTGATGGCGGTGGACGGGCTCCGGCTGACCGAGCGGCAGCTGGCGGACCTGACGGAGGCATCAGCCTGACCCAGGTGCGGCCGTGGACGACCGGGCCCGGTACTCCGCAGGAGCGGCCGGGCCCGGTCAGCCGGGCGGTGGGCGGTGTCCGCCGTCCTCCATGTACGGGTTGTATCCGCCGTAGTGCCGGTGCGGTGCCGGAAGCTGCTGCGGCGGCGGGCCGCCGTGCGGGAACTGGCGGGGGAACGGAGGCGGCACCGACGGCCGCCGGGTGCTGAGCCGGCCCGTCGCGTGGGCCGCGTAGGCCAGGGCGGGTCCCGCGATGTCCCGGCGGTGCCAGAGGTGGTGCAGCAACTCCTGCTCACGGAGGGCGAAGTCGGGTCCGGCGCCGTCGTGGCGGGCCCTCCGGCGCAGCATGGCCAGCGAGGTCGCGAACGACTCGTACTCCGCGACGGCGCGGGCCGCTTCCCTGCCGCGCGCCCGATCCGGGAGGCTGTGCCAGTGCCTGGCCATGTCCCGGGCCATGCCGCGTGCCTTCATGGAGGCCAGCGCGAGCGGTTCGGCGGGGGTCAGCCAGCCGGCCGCCGCGTACACCGGCAGCTCGGTGGAGAGCGTGCGCAGCTCCCTCTGGCGCGACCAGACGGCCAGCCAGGTCACGAGACCGAAGGACGGCACCATGAACGCGCCGTACACCAGGTAGAAGCCGTACGGTCCGAAGGCCGACGAGCCGTTCCACAGGGCGTGCATGCCCATCGCGAGGACGAGCCCCAGGAGGGGCAGGAGGACGCGGCGCACCCGGTGGCGCGGCCCGCCGAGTGCCGCGATGCCGAAGCCGATGCCGGAGAGCACCGTGAACAGGGGATGCGCGAACGGTGACATCACCACGCGGACGAAGAACGTCCCCGCCGTCACCGAGGCGAACCCCGTGGTCCCCTGTTGCTGGTCCTCGCCGAAGGCGTTGCCCAGGTAGAGGATGTTCTCGGTGAAGGCGAAGCCGGTCGCGGTGAAACCGGCGACCACGATGCCGTCGACGATCCCGCCGAACTGCCGTCTGCGGAAGAGGAAGATCAACAGGACCGCGACGGCCTTCGCGGCCTCCTCGACGACGGGGGCGACGACCGTGGCCCCGAGGGTGTCGGCGCTCGCCGGATCCGCGGTGGCCGTCGCTATCCACCGGGTGGCGAAGGTGTTGGCGATGATCGCCACGAGCGCGGCGGCACACGCGCCCCAGGAGAAGGCGAACAGCAGGTTCCGCCATGGCTCCGGCTCGACCCGGTCCAGCCAGCGGAACGCGCCCATCAGCAGGGGCACGGGCAGCACGGCCAGCCCCAGCCCCACCAGGAAGCCCTCGGTGCCCGTCTGCTGACGCACCAGAGCCAGGATCACCAGACCGCAGAGAGCGAGGACCGTGATCAGCGCACCGGCGCGGAAGGCCTTGCTGCGCCAGAGCATGCCGACGCGGCGGGGCCGGTAACGCCACTGGCCTCGCTCCGGGACGGCGCCCAGGAACTCGTCGAGCTGCTGCTCCTCGAGAACCGGGACGGCCGGCTGCTGGTGGTGCACGGACCCCTGGGACACCCGACGACCCTAACGACGACGACCGGCACCTGGCCACGCCGCGCGGGGCGGAGCGCCGGGTGATGGCTGATCAGCGACGGGTGAACAGCACGTCGTGCACGACGTGACCCTTGTCCAGGCCCTGCCCCTCGAAGCGGGTCAGCGGACGGAAGGCGGGCCTGGGCGCGTAGCCGCCGTCCGCCTGGGTGTTCTCGAACAGGGGGTGCGCCGTGAGGACTTCGAGCATCTGCTCCGCGTACGGCTCCCAGTCCGTCGCGCAGTGGACGACCGCGCCCGGCTTCAGCCGCTGCGCCACCAGGTCGAGGAAGTCGGGCTGGATCAGCCGCCGCTTGTGGTGCCGCTTCTTCGGCCACGGGTCGGGGAAGTACACCCGGAGTCCGTCCAGGGCGGCCGGCTCCAGCATCTCGCGGAGCAGGATGATCGCGTCACCGTTGGCGACCCGGACGTTCGACACTCCCGCCCGGTCCGCGAGACCCAGCAGGTTGCCCTGGCCTGGTGTGTGGACGTCGACGGCCAGAATGCCGGTGTCCGGGTCGTCGGCCGCCATCTGTGCCGTCGCCTCACCCATGCCGAAGCCGATCTCCAGCACCACCGGGAGCCCGTCGAAGAGAGCGGGGAGATCGAGGACGCGGCGGCCGTCGATGTCCAGGCCCCACTTGGGCCACAGCCGCTGGAGGGCGTCCTCCTGTCCGGCGGTCACCCGGCTGCGGCGGGGCTGGAAGCTGCGGATCCGGCGCTCGTGGTGCGAGCCCGCCGGGTCGGCGGCCGGACCTCCGGGGAAGCGGGGCTCCTGACGCAGCCTGCGCTGACGCTCGAAGGAGGCGGCGCGGCGCGCCGCCGCGTCCGAGTCCGGTCCGGCGGCGGCCGGCGTCTCCGGCGCGGAGCCGGGCGTCTCTGGGGTGGGGTTCACAGGATCAGACACAATGACCCGATTCTACGGCGGGAGGCGTCCACCCCGTCGCGCGAGCCCGCAGCAGCGCCCGTCGTGCCACCTCCCTCCCGATGGGCAGGGACGCGGTGGCCGCGGGAGACGGGGCGTTCAGCACGTGCACGGTGTGCGGGGCGTCCCGGATCAGGAAGTCGTCGACCAGCGTGCCGTCCCGCAGGACCGCCTGGGCCCTGACCCCGGCCGGGGAGGGCCGCAGGTCCGCCTCCGTCACCTCGGGCAGCAGCCGCTGGACGGCCCGGGTGAACGCGCTCTTCGACAGGGAACGGTGCACCTCGCCGGCCCCGTACCTCCAGTGGCGCCGGGCGATCCGCCAGGACCCGGGCCAGGTCAGCGTGGCGGCCAGCTCGCGCGGGTGGACGACCGCCGGGCCGTATCCCTCGCGGGCCAGCGCCGGCACGGCGTTCGGCCCGACGTGGACCGTGCCGTCGACGCCCCGGGTGAGATGCACCCCCAGGAACGGGAAAGCCGGGTCCGGCACCGGATAGACGAGCCCACGCACCAGCTCCGGCCTGGCCAGCTCGAAGTACTCCCCGCGGAACGGCACGATGCGTGCGCCCGGGTCGTCGCCCGCGAGCCGCGCCACCCGGTCGCTGTGCAGCCCCGCGCAGTTGACCAGCACCCGGGCCCTGACCACCTGGCCGTCGGACGTGCGCACCGCGACACCCCAGGGGCGCCGGTCGACGGCGACGACCTCCGCGCCGTAACGGATCTGTCCGCCCGAGGTGCTCAGCCCGGCGGCGAAGCTGACGGCCACCGCGGCGAAGTCGCACACCCCCGTCGTACCGACCCGGATCGCCGCGAGACCGCGCACCCGGGGTTCGTACTCCGCGATCTGTGCGGGGCCGAGCTCCCGGACCGGCAGCCCGTGCGCCCGGCCGCGCTGCACCAGGGCGTGCAGTCTGGGCAGCTCGTCGCTGCCGGTGGCGACGATGAGCTTGCCCGTCACCGCGTGGGCGATCCCGTGCCGGGCGCAGTAGTCGACCAGCTCGGCGGCGCCCCGCACCGCGTAGCGCGCCTTGAGCGAGCCCGGAGGGTAGTAGATGCCGCTGTGGATGACCCCGCTGTTACGCCCGGTCTGGTGCCTGGCCGGGCCCCACTCCTTCTCCAGCACCGTGACCCGGGTGCCCGGCGCGGTGCGCGTGATCGCGTACGCGGTCGACAGACCGACGATTCCGCCACCGATCACCAGCACATCGCAGTCGTACGCCGCGTGCGTCATCATCACGCCACCTCCCACCCCGATAGTGCACTGACCCACTGACAACGGGCTCAAACCAGGGACGGCGTGTGCGTGGCGTGGCGTCCCCTCCCCGGATCAGGCGAAACCGGGACGCACCGGTGGCCCCTTCACACCGGGGTGACGAGAAGCGGACGGGCCCGTTCCCGGAGCTCGGCCACGCGGGGCTCGTCCCCGTACGGCTCCAGCCGGTGCAGCAGGTCGCGCACGTACTCGGTGGTGCGCGCCGAGGAGATGCGTCCCGCCACCTCCACCGCCCGCGTCCCCGCCGCGCAGGCCGCGTCGAGGTTGCCCGACTCCAGCTCGGCGACCGCGGACACGACGAGCCGCAGCCCGTGGGAGCGGACGAACTCGTCGGTGGGTTTCGACAGCGCCTGCTCGGTGAAGCGCCGCACCTGGCGGGGCGCCTTCAGGTCGCGGTAGCACTCGGCGGCGTCGGCGGCGAACCTGTCGTACGAGTAGAACCCGAGCCAGGCGGGGTCGGAGTCGCCGGCCCGGGAGCGCTCCAGCCAGCTCTCCGCGGCCCGGAGCGCGGCCCCCGCGGCCGGTGCGTCGCCGGCCTTGGCGTGGGCCCGCGCTTCCACGAGCCGGAAGAAACTCATGGTCCGCGCGGTGGCGAGCCCCCGGTTGCGTTCGACCGCCGCCTGCGCGAGGTCCACGCCCTCGTCGGCGAAGCCCCTGTACGTCGCCTGCAGGGACATCGACGCCAGGACGTAACCGCCCAGCGGTACGTCGGCGGCGGCCCGGGCCAGGCGCAGCGCCTGGATGTAGTAGCGCTGGGCCGCTTCCTGCTGGCCGGTGTCGAAGGCCATCCAGCCGGCGAGTCTGGTCAGCTCGGCGGAGGCGCCGAAGAGGGCCCTGCCCACCTCGTCGCTGTAGGAGCCCAGCAGGAGCGGCGCGGCGTCGACGCGTAAGCACTCCGGGACCATGGAGGACCGCCAGTCGCCGCCGCCGTACTTGGAGTCCCACCGGCGCGCGTCCTGTGCCGCCTCACGCAGCTTGGTCACGTCGCTGTGGCCGACGCGCAGCAGCGGCCCGTCGACACCGCCCGCCGTGTCCGGGCCCGGCTGGACGGGCACGCCGCCCTGCGCCCCGGGTGCGCCCCGCGGGCCGAGGATCGCGGCCCGGGCGTCGGTGGTGTCCCGCGCGACCGACGGATCGGCGGGGGTTATGAGCCAACGGGACGCGGGGGTCGCATAGGCGCTCACCGCGAAGGAACCCGCCAGTGACTGCCAGATCCCACCGCCGCCCCGGCGGCCCGCCAGATCCAGCCGGTACAGGTCGGTCGCCGACCGCACCGCCTCACCCACGTCGCGGGGGAAGGCCAGACCGACCTCGGGGGCCGGATCCGCGTCGGCCAGACCGATCTCGTGCAGCGGGACGGGACGGCCGAGTTTGGCCCCTATCGCCGCCGCGATGAGATGGGGTGCGGCGCCCTGCGGCACCATGCCCTTGGCGACCCACCGGGCCACCGAGGTCTTGTCGTAGCGAAGTGTCAGACCGCGCTGCGCTCCGAGGTCGTTGACCCGCCGGGCGAGCCCGGCGTTGCTGATTCCCGCGAGGGCGAGAACCGTGCCGAGCTTCTCGTTCGGCCCGCGTTGCTCCCTGGACATGCGCCACCCCTCGACACACAGACGGCAGCCGCGTCACCGTCAGGCGCGCGGCATTCGTACCGTGTTCTCCCCAGGTACGGTCCCGGGCACTCCGGCCGCACACGCATTTGGCCGAGCCCCGTGGAATATGCCGCCCTGCTGAGAACATCGGTAAACCCAGCGTAGTTCGCCGCATCCCCACCGTTAAGGGGCAGACCTCCGTATGGCGGGAATGTTGTCCGTGCGGCGCGAGGTGGGGGCGCCGTGCTCCTGATGTGTGGCCGTGCGCCCGGCCGTGCGCTCTGGCCCGGCCGGTGAGCAAGCGCTTCGATGGTCCTGCGTGGGTCGGCCCGCCGGACTGGACACGGTGGGCTGGGGGAGACCGCCGCCCCAATCCCCGCGGGCGGCGAACCGGTCCGGGAGGTGACGAACACCTCCCGGACTGTGCGCCGTACGGGCGGGGTCGCGAAAAGCCGACGTGCGGGCCGGCGCACCGGGGGGATGCGCCGGCCCGCACGTCATGGCTCCCCGGCGATGCGTCCGGGGCGCTGCCGGGGGCCGGCGGGGGAGCCGTCCGGCGTCCCGGGGCGGGGTGCGCGTGGGTGCCGCCGGAAGCGCCCGGAGGCGAAACGCGCGGTTCCCTCGCGATCGGAGAATGGCCGAATAGCATCGGTCGGGGAGGGGTCGGCGAAGCCGCCCGGCTATGGCTGGAATGCACCTGTTCCGCGACCCGGCCGAGGCGGGGGCCGCATCCTGGGCGGGCGGCAGCAACTCCCCGGAGCCCGGGTCCCGTTGCGGAGGAGCCCGCAGCGCGGTGGCCAGGCCTTTGCCAGGGGCGCATGCGCATCCGGTGTGCGCCGCCCGTACCCCCTCCAGGGCGCCGTTGTCGTGGCAGCATGTCCCGCAACGGCGTTCCCGTGTCCTGGTACGCCGGTTCGTCCACGGCCTGTGGAGGCGGCGATGCGTTGGTTGGTGGGGTGGAGCAGCTTCGCTGCGAGCTTCGGCACCGTGGGCGCGGTCGGCCACCACGGGGAGGGGCGCACCGTGCATCCGGTCGGCTCCCAACTCCTCTGGGGCGACCCGGATCCGCTCTGGGCGGTGGGGGACTGGCGCCCCGACGAGATCCGCGTCATCACGGCCGCGACCCCCGAGGGGGCTCCCACCGCGCGCCTCGCCGTCCTCGGCTGCTGCGGCGCCAGCGACGAACAGCTCCGCGTCGGGCTGCTGGCCGCCCGTGGCGGCGCGCTGCGCCACCTCACCGCCTGGCCCGGCAGTTACACGGCCGTCGTCCAGATCGGCCGCCGCATCACCGTCGCCGGGGACCTCGCCGGAGCCAGGCCCGTCTTCCACACCCCCTGGGCCAACGGCACCGCGTACGCCACCGCCGCCCTGCCGCTCGCCGACCTCATCGAGGCGCAGCTGGACATCGGCCACCTCGCGGCGCTTCTTGCCTGCCCCGAGACCCCGGAGGCACTGGGCGACGGCACACCGTACGCGGGGGTGAAGCGGATCCCGCCCGGGCACGCGCTGATCCTGCGGGAGGGCTCGCGTGAGGTCACCGGGTACGAGGCGGTCGCCTCCCTCGCCGTGGCGGCCGCCCAGACCGATCCGGTGAGTGCCGTCGAAGGCGTGCGCGACGCACTGGTCGAGGCCGTACGCGCGCGGCTCACGGCCCCGCGCCACGCCCCGGAGACCCTGCCGCCCGACCCCGGGCCCGTCCCGGGCATGGGACCCGCCGACCGTCGCGCGGCCCGCGGGGCGCCGGTCCCCGGCATCGGCGCCGACCTCTCCGGCGGCAGTGCCTCCGCCACGCTGGCCCTGCTGGCCGCCGGACTGCCCGGACTGCCGGGCACCGTGCTGGGCCACGGCACCGGGGCGGGCGAGCGGCTCCTCGCCGTCACCTTCAACGACCTCTCCGCGCAGGGCCACGAGGACGAGCTGGAACGCGCCCGGGTCATCGCGGCCAACCCCCGCCTGCACCACGTCGTCGTGGCGGCGGGCGAGGAGGCCCTGCCGTACGCGTCGCTGGAGAGCGGCCCGCTCACCGACGAGCCCGCCCCCTCCCTGGTCGTCGCGGAACGCCACCGCCGCCGGCTGGCCGCGGGCAGCGCCGACCACTTCGTCGGGCACGGCGCCCGTCAGGTCCTCGACGCACACCCCGCACGGCTGGCCGACCTCCTCATGGACCGGCGCAGACGCCACCTCCTGCGCCCCGTCGCCGCGCTCGCCAGGGCCGAGGGGCCCTCCACGCACTCCCTCCTCGTGCCGCTGGCCGTCTACCGGGCCGCCCGCAGGCTGGCCCGTACGTCGTACCGCACCGGGCTGGAAACGGCCGCGTCCCTGCTGCCCGAGGCGAATCGTGACGCTCCCGACCTCGACACCCCCGCCGACGCCTCCCTCGCCTCCCTCGCCTGGTCACGACCCGGCCCGGCCGCCCGCTGGCTCACCGGGGAGGCACTCGCGGAAGTATCGGTTCGTCTCCAGGAGGCGGCGATCCGGCCCGCGTCGGTCCAGCGCCCGGGGGAGGCCAGGGCACGGGCGGCGCTGGCCCGGCACGCGGCCGACCAGCGGATCCTGGAACAGGCCGCGGAGATCCGCAGCCAGCGGCTGCACGCCCCCTATCTCGACAACCAGGTCGTACGGGCCGCCCGCGCCCTTCCGGAGTCGCTGCGGGTCCAGCCGGGTGCAAGGGCCGCCATCCTGCGCCGGGTCCTCGCGGGCGCAGGCATCCACGACCTGCCACCCGGCTGGGGCGCCCCGTCCCAGGCCACCTCGACCGCGGCCGGGCGCATCGGGCTTCGCACCGCCCTGCCGGAACTGATCGCCCTCTTCGACGCCCCACTGCTCGCGGACGCGGGCCTGGTCGAGGCGCGTGTCGTGCGCAAGGCGCTGCGCGCGGCCTCCGAGGGCGAACCCCTCCCCCTGGACGGGCTCGCCGAGCTGGCGTCCACGGAGCTCTGGCTCCGCCGTCTCGTCACCCGCCGGGGCACCTGCTGGACGGGCACGGCGGCCCCCCGGCAACGGGCGGTCGCGGGGGGCGTCGTCCCGGCCCGCCGCACCCTTCAGGCGTAACGGCCCGCCGCACCCCTTCAGGCGTAACGGCCCGCCGCCGGCCCCTGCGAGCGTGCGGGGCTGCCGGAACCCGCAGGCGTGGCGGCCCGGCGTCGCTACGGACGTCGCGTGCGCAGACCCTCCAGGCGCCTACGGGCGTCACCGAGGTGCGGGACGAGCACGGCGACGCGGTGCGTGTCGCAGGTGCGCGGACGCGCACCCCCGCTCACCGCCCTCGCCCTGCGCCCCTGCCGCCCCGCCACCGTGGCTGGCCTCACCCGGCACCGGACGACGTCCTCGGTCCCCTGGCCGGGACCGCCGGGGAGCTCAACGGCAGCTGATGCGCGACTCCGCCCAGTCGGCCAGCGCGACCCCGCCCAGCGGTCCTGACGGTTCCACGACGAGCCGGATCGCCCGCCGGCCTTGGATGCCGACGCTCACCGGCACGGCGGGGTCGCCGCCCCGCACCACGGGGGACCGCCACAGCCGCGCACCGTCACCGCCGTACACGGAGAAGCGCACCGCCCCGAGCCCCAGCGTCAGGTCGTCGACCCCGGCCATCGCTTCGTAGGCGGTGCACGCCCGGTTCAGCTGGACGGTGACCGACGAGCGGGAGGGGGCGGTCACACCGTGGGCGTACGTCGTGGAGGCGATCGACAGCCCGTGGCGCTGCCAGAACACACCACTGCTCCGGCCGAGGAGGATCTCGGGCCCGGAGTGGTCACCGGTGACGGAGTACGCCAGGTCGCTCACCCGGTAGTCCTCCGCCGCGGGCGGCGCGGGCGGCGCGGGCGGCGCGGGTGGTGCGGGCGGTGCGGGCGGTGCGGGTTCCTGCGGGGCTGGCACCGGCGCCGGTGCCGGTCCGGGCGCCGGCGGGGCGGGCTCGGGGGCGGGCTCCGGAGCCGGCGGCGGTGTCGGCGTGGGAGTGGGAGTCGGCTCGGGGGCCGCCGGGGCCTCGGGCGTGGGCGGGGCGGGCGGCGCCGGCGGCTGCGGGCCAGGCGTCCGCCGCGGTGGTGTGGGGGCGGGATCGGCGGGTGCTGCGGCCGGTGGCTTGGCCACCTGCTTCTGCTCCGGCGCAGGCCGGTCGTCACCGGCCAGGGCCCACACGAGACCGGCCGCGGCCGCCACGGCCACCGCGGCGGCGATCCCGGCCTTCAGCGGAGCACCGAGCCCTTCCGAGGCGGCGGCTCCGCCCGCCGTGCCTCCCCCGGACGAGGCGCCTCCCGTGGCCGCCGCGGCTCCGGCTCCGGCGGCCCCCGCCGCGCCACCCGCCACGATGCCCGCCGCTTTGACGGAGTATCCCGCGGCGAACCAGCCGATGACGGCGACCGGGAGGAGGGCCGGGATGCCGGCGTTCACACGGTCCAGCTCACCGGCGGCGATCCGGCACCTGGCGCACTCCTCCAGATGCCTGCGCAGCCCGCGCCGGGCGCGGGTCCGCAGTCCGCCGCGGGTGTGGGCACCGAGCCGGTCGGCGTACTGCGCGCAGTCACCGCCCGACGTCAGGGACTGGCTCACGTGGGCCTGGAGGTAGGCCTGCTTGAGGCCCTCCCGGGCCCGGACGGCCAGGACGGCCGTGGCGTTGGCCGTGAGGCCGAACAGCGGAGCGACCTCGCTCGGTGACTCCTCCTCGACGGTGGTGTGCCACAACACGGCCTGCCAGCGCTCCGGCAGACTGCGGAACGCCTGCACGGCCATCGACCGGTCCGCCTCGTGCATGGCCAGGACGTCGGCGCCGAGGTCGAGGGTGTCGGACTCCGGGAGATCGGCGGAGCGCGTCGCCTGCGCCGCGAACACCGCGAAGTCGTCGACCAGGTGCTCGCGCTTCGCACTACGGGTCCACGCGGCGGCCACATGCCTGACAGCCGTCATGAGATAGGCCCGGACGGCCTCCTCCGGCCCCTTCCCACCGCGCACCGCCTGCAGTGTCCGGGCGAACACCTCGGCAGTGAGGTCGTCGGCCGTGTGCGCGTCCCGGCAGCAGGTACGGGCGTAGCGGCGCACCGCCCCCGCATGACGCCTGAAGAGTTCCTCGTACGCCCGGTCGTCGCCCGCGCGCACGCTCCGGACCAACTGCGCGTCGGACGGGCCCGGATCGGCGGACCCCACGCGTCCTTCGCGCTGGAGCGGGACCGCGTACGCCGCGTCGGTGTCCGTCGAGGGCTCCGGCCGCGCCCGGCCGGCGGACGCCCCGGCGGCCGGGGACGCCGACGGCCACGGGCCGGGCAGCACGGTGCCGCTCCCGACATGGCCGTCCGGCCGCGCCGCACCCGGGCGGCATCCGGCGGTGCCGCCCGGCCGGACGGCACCCGAACGGGCCGCAGATGACAGCCGGTTCGGCGGACCGGGCACACGAGCGGCTGACGGACCGGCGGCCTCGGGCCCCGTGTCCCCACTGCCCTCGCCGCTCCTGTCCGCGGCAGCGCCACCGTCGGCCGGTTCGTCCTGCTGCGCGTCACCGCTCATCGCGGAAGCCCCCGTATGCACCTTCGGACCCGAATACGGGGCCAGAGTGCCACAGAGCCCTGGTGCGACGGACCCCGAACAGAAGCAACCACTCGTCCGTGGTGTCTCCGGGACGAGGGCGGAGTGGCGTCGTACCGACGGGGAAGGAGCGAACGGCCGCCCGGCCGCCTGGCGGACACAGGACGGGCCCGGGACTTCCCAGGCAGGGGCCCTTCCCAGGGAGGGCCGGGGCCCACTCCCGCGTCGGAGAACCGCCCGGACGCGCGGCCGTCGCGAGCCGTGGCCCCGCCCACCGTCCGCCTACGAGGTTGCCCGAGACGCACCCGCGCGGCGGCACCTACGCCGGTCGGGAGCGGAGACCTTCCAGCAGGATGTCCAACAACCGGGCCGATGCGGCTGCCTGATGAGCGGGATCCGGCAGAGCCGGCGCCGCCGTGGCGATGACGAGCAGCACGTCGGCCACCGTCACGTCGCCCCGCAGCTCCCCCGACTCACGGGCCCGGTCGACCAGCCTGCCCACGACCTCGAGCAGCTCGGCAGCCCCCGGGTCGTCGATCCCCTCCTCGTCCGCGGTGCGCCTGTCTTCCGTCCCCAGGCCGGGCTGGTCCACGCCCTGTCTCTGATGCGGGACGCGCGTCTCCCCGCCGGCCCCTCCGGGTGCCGCCGCCATGGCCTGCTCGTCCTGCTCCGCACCCACGCGCAGCACCTGCGGCGGCAGCAGGCGCCCCGCGCCCGACGCCACCGAGGTCCGCAGGAAACGGGAGAGCGCCGACCACGGCTCGTCCTCCTGGCCCAGAGCCGAGCGCGCCTGATCGGTCAGCCGCGCGGTCTCCTCCTCGGCTATCCGGCGCACCAGCACGTCCTTGCTCGGGAAGCGCCGGTAGACCGTGCCGACCCCGACCCGCGCGCGGCGCGCCACGTCCTCCATCGGCGCGCCGTAACCCAGCTCGCCGAACACCTCACGCGCGGCGCGAAGGACGTGTTCGAGATTGCGCTGTGCGTCCACGCGGAGCGGAGCCGAGCGGGCCGCGCCGCCCGTCGCTCCGACCGCGGCGACCGTCCCGACCGCTCCCATGGAACTCAGGCGCCCGTGGCCCTCAGCAGAAGAGGCGACAGCGCTCGGCCCATGCAAATCCTGAATGTGCATAACTTCCCCCGGTTATGGCGTCTCCCCCCGGAGACTTCCCCGCCGTGTCCGCCGGCGTGTGGACCTTCGTCCGATTCCGACACCCCGACGGGGTACGAACATAGTTGAGCCCGACTCAATTCAGAAGGGGGTAGTTCCGCACGGAGCGCCCCCCGATCGGAGCAAGGGCCGGTTGAACCCTGGTTCGCCCCCGGTCAGCCCGCCCTGCCGCCGCACCTGACCTGCGCCGCTCCGGAAACAGGAGGGGGCAGGAGGCCGCAGGTTGATCGCTGAGCTCCGGTCACACAATTTGCCGGGCCTGTGGACAAACTCCGGACTCCGTTGCGTCATGGGATGGTGATGGCACCAGATTCCCGGGGGGCGTCCCCCGGCACCCGGCCAAGTGTGCGCATTCTCGTCGTCGGCGGAGGCTACGTCGGGATGTACACCGCGCTGCGTCTCCAGCGGAAGCTGCGGCAGAGACTGAGAAGCGGTGAGGCCGAGATCGTGGTGGTCACGCCCGAGCCCTACATGACGTACCAGCCCTTCCTGCCCGAGGCCGCCGCCGGTTCCATCTCGCCCCGCCATGTCGTGGTGCCCCTGCGCCGGGTACTGAAGGACTGCACGATCGTCATCGGTGAGGCGGAGCGCGTCGACCACGCCAAGCGCACGGCGACGGTCACGACGCTCGCCACCGGCGAGGACGGCACCGGGGCCCTCGAGATCCCGTACGACGAGATCGTCCTCGCACCCGGTTCCGTGTCACGCACCCTGCCGGTCCCCGGTCTCGCCGACGTCGGCATCGGCTTCAAGACCGTCGAGGAGGCCATCGGCCTCCGCAACCACGTCATCGAACAGATGGACATCGCCTCCGCGACCCGGGACCCCGCCATTCGCGACGCGGCCCTCACCTTCGTCTTCGTCGGCGGCGGGTACGCGGGTGTGGAGGCGCTGGCGGAGCTCGAGGACATGGCCCGGTACACCTCGCGGTACTACCACAACATCAAGCCCTCCGACCTGAGGTGGATCCTGGTGGAGGCGACCGGGCGCATCCTGCCCGAGGTCGGCGAAACCATGGGCGGATACGCCGTCAGGGAGCTGCGGGGACGCAACATCGACGTACGGCTGGACACCCGTCTGGAGAGCTGCGAGGGCCGGGTCGCCGTGCTCAGCGACGGATCGCGCTTCCCGACCCGCACCCTGGTGTGGACCGCCGGGGTGAAGCCGGCCCCGATCCTCGCCGCCACCGACCTCCCCCTCACGGAACGCGGCAGGCTCCGCTGTACCGCCGCCCTCTCCGTGGACGGGGCCGAGCACGCCTGGGCCGCCGGTGACGCGGCGGCCGTCCCGGATCTCACCTCCTCAGAACCGGGCACGGAGACGGCTCCGAACGCCCAGCACGCGGTGCGCCAGGCCAAGGTCCTCGCCGACAACATCCTGGCCACACTCGAAGGCAGGCAGACCGAGGACTACCGGCACTCGTACGCCGGATCCGTCGCCTCGCTCGGCCTGCACAAGGGTGTCGCGCACGTCTACGGGCGCAAGCTCAAGGGGTATCCGGCCTGGCTGATGCACCGCGTCTACCACCTCAGCCGCGTCCCCACGTTCAACCGGAAGGCACGTGTCCTCGCCGAGTGGACCCTGGCCGGACTCTTCAAACGGGAGATCGTCTCCCTCGGCTCGCTCGAACACCCACGTGCCGAATTCGCCCTCGCCGCGCGTGGACACGTACACCTGGCGCCCCCCGCCGACACCCCGCCGAAGGACGACGGGCCGCCGGACACGTCCGGCTGACGCGCGGTCGCCCGCGCCCCGGCACGGCCGGGGGCGGCCGCCGTCCGGGGCCGCACCTCCCGCCGTCCGGCAACTGTCAGTACGGTCGGTCACACTGGGCGTGTGACCATAGGTGGGCTCGCACCTGCACAGAGTCACGCGGCGGGCAGTCACCTACAGTGACCGACAGCGTCGTCCACCAGCACGAAGGCCCGGCCGCGCGTTTTCCGGAAGCCCGGCCCCGGCCCTCCCCACGGCATGTGAGGGAGAGCCGGCCACAGCACCAGCAGTAGAAGCAGCTCGCCCGAGCGGACCAGACCGACACACGAGGCCAGAAATTCCGTGAACTTCACGCGCTGGAGCGCCCGCCTTCCCGGAACGCAGCGTCGAGCCGCCGAGCGGGACGACCACAGTTCCGTACCCGCCGCCCGCGCCGGATCCGTACGCCCGAAGGCCGCGGCCACGCCGCCGGACGACACCCCGGAACCCTCCGGCCCCGTGACCGCGCCCTCCCTGGAAGGCCTGTCGGCGCGCGAGCTCCTCGGCCGGCTTCCCGCCCCCGTCGCACTGCTCCACGGACCCGAACACCGGGTCACCTACGTCAACCCCGCCTACACGTCCGCCTTCGGCGCGCGCCCCTGCGGGGAACCCGCGGCCGAGGCGATGCCCGAACTCGACGAACTCAGCCTGCTGCCCCTCATGGACCAGGTCCTGCGCAGCGGCACCCCCCGCACGGTCAAGTCCCGCAAGGTCCGGGGCGGCAGCTCGTACACGGTGACCTGCACCCCCGTGACCGACGGCGGCCCGGACGGGGAAGCGGGCGTCCTCGTCTACGCCACCGACGTCACCGACCACGCCGAGGCCGCGGAGCGGCTCCGCGCCAGCGAACGCCGTCACCGCGAAACGGCCGTCACCCTCCAGCGCTCGCTGCTCCCCCAGGACCTCGAACAGCCGGACGACCTGCGTATCGCGGCCACCTACCAGCCGGGCGGCACGGACGCGGCGGTCGGCGGGGACTGGTACGACGTCATCACCCTGGGCGCCGGCCGGACCGCGCTCGTGATCGGCGACGTCATGGGGCGTGGTGTGCGGGCCGCCGCCGTCATGGGGCAGCTGCGTACCGCCGTCCGCGCCTACGCCCGCCTCGACCTGCCGCCGCACGAGGTGCTCCAGCTCCTCGACGTACTCGCCGCCGAGATCGACGCCAGCCAGATCGCCACCTGCGCCTACGCCGTCCACGACCCCAACGAGGGGCACCTCGTCCACGCCTCCGCCGGCCACCTCCCGATCCTGGTGTGCGACGAGGACGGCACGGTCCACCGTGCCGAGGAACCGACCGGGCCCCCGCTCGGCACGGGCGGTTGGATCCACACCTCGGGGACGATCCCCCTGCCGCCCGGCTCCACGGCCGTGCTCTACACCGACGGCCTGGTCGAACGCCGGAGCGAGGACATCGACGAGGGGGTGGCCGCCCTGGAGCGCGCCCTGTCCGGTGCCAAGGGCTCACCCCAGGTGGTCTGCGACCGGCTCATCCGCTCCCTGGGCGTCACAGCGGAGCACGACGACGACGTCGCCGTCCTCGTGGTCCAGCACCCCGCCCGCACGGGAACCAGCGCGGAGCTCTTCCACAACGCCTCGCTCGAACTGCACGGCGGCATCGAGGCGGCGCCCAGGGCGCGGGCGTTCGCCACAGGAGTCCTGGCCTCGTGGCGCTTCCCCGTGGAGCTCTGCGACCTGGGGGTGCTCGCCGCGAGCGAACTCGTGGCGAACTCCCTCCAGCACGGCACCCCGCCCATGCGGCTCGGTCTGCGCCGGACCGACCGCCGCCTGATCATCGAGGTCACCGACGGGGACGACCACCTGCCGCGCCGCCGGCGCGCGGATCCCGCCGACGAGGCGGGACGCGGCATCTCGATCGTCGCGACCATCGCCTCGTCGTGGGGCAGCCGACGCACTCCCGGCGGCGGCAAGGCGGTCTGGTGCGAGTTCGCGCTGCCCGACTGACGCCGGGCCTTTCGTCCGCCGCCCTCAGCGCACGGGGGTGGGGGCGACGGCCGGCTCACCCTCCGGCAGCGACACGGCGACCACTCGCGACGGCACAGGCGTGAGCGACGGCTTGTCCTGTACGGGCGTGAGCTGACGGCCGAGCTTCAGCGCCAGCACGGTGATCCCCAGCGAGAAGAGCACGAAGGTCACGATGTACGGCCCGTGCAGGGACGCCCCCATGGGACCGCCCACGGCAGGACCGACGGCCAGGGCCAGCTGCTTCACCAGCGCGAACGCCGAGTTGTACTGACCGACCATGCTCTCCGGCGCGAGATCGGCGACGAGCGGTGCCACCGTCGGCGACAACATCGCCTCGCCCAGACCGAACAGGGCGTACGTCGAGATCATCGCGGCCGTCGCCATGGTCTGGCTGCCGTGCCCGAGGCCCGCGTATCCCGCCACGACCCAGGCGAACGCCCAGATCAGACCGACCCACGCGATGACCCGGCTGCGCCGCCGCCGTTCCACGAGGCGGAGCACGACGAACTGTGCGGCGACGATGACCGCCGTGTTGGCCGCCAGCGCGATGCCGAGCGTGGACGGATCGATCCCGGCGGCCTCGGTGCCGTAGGCCGCGAGGCCGGACTCGAACTGTCCGTAGCAGGCGAAGAAGATCACGAAGCCCAGCACGCACAGCTGCACCATGGCCCGGTGGGAGAGCAGTACCCGGAGACCCGCCCTGGGTGCCGTTCCGTCGGTGGGTACCGCGTCATCGAGGGAGGGCGTCCCAGGCATGCGCACCGTGGCCGCGACGACCCCGAGGACCAGGAACATCGCCGCCTCGATGAGGAACAGCAGGGTGAAGCTCGACGGGCGGCCGACGTCCACCAGCTGTCCGCCGACGAGCCCTCCGATGCCGAGTCCGAGGTTCTGCAGGAAGAACTGCATGGCGAAGGCACGGGTACGGGTCGCGGCGCTGGAGCACCAGACCAGCATCGTCGCCAGCGCCGGCTGCATCACGGCGGTGCCGGCACCCAGCACGGCGGCGGAGAGCACGGCGGACGTCACGCCGTCCGACAGCCCGAGGGCGCAGGCCCCCACGGCCGCCGCACCGGAGGCGACGATCAGCACGGGCAGGGGCCCGCGCCTGTCGATGGCCCGCCCCGTGAACGGCAGCACGGCCAACGCCGCCATGGCGAAGACAGCCAGCACGACACCTGCCGTACCGGCACCGAGATCCCGCACCTGAGCCACGTAGACGTACAGATACGGGACGGTGAATCCGAGGCCGAACGCGCTCAGCGCGCTCCCCACCTGGATCCGCCGCAGCGCTGCACCCATCTCCCTGGTCACACTCACCTACCTCAAGACGTCAAGAACCTTCAAGAACACAGACTCATAGACTTTAGCACTAAAGTTAGAAGCTGAACTCTTCACTCTGAAGGACTTCGAAGGCGATGGGGAGCGTGCCATACTGCCCGCCATGTCTGAGACCCCCGAGCAGCCCGGGCTCCAGGAGCCGAGCCTCGACGAGCAGATCGCGGCCTACCAGCGCGAGTTCCGTGACCTCGATCCGCAGGTCGAGCAGATCGTCTCCGCGCTGGGCCGGCTGAACCGCCGGATGAACGTCGCTTACGGCAGGCAGGTCGCGGCCCTCGGTATCAGCAGTGCGGAGTGGGAGGTCCTCAAGACGCTGGTCCTCTCCGGCACCCCTTACCGGCTCGGGCCGGGCGAACTGGCCAAGCGCCTCGGGCTGACCCCTGCGGCGATGACCCACCGCATCGACCGCATGGCGGGCGAGGGCCTGGTCACCAGGGACCGGGACGAGAACAACCGGGTGCGCGTCATCGTCGAGCTGACCGATGAGGGCCGTACGAAATGGCTGGAGGCGATGCGGATGGCGACCACCTTCGAGGAGGACCTGCTGCAGGACCTCTCCGGCGACGAGCGCGGGGCACTGGGCGAGATCCTGATCAGGCTCCTGCGCAGGGTGGAACACGAACAGCCGGACGCCGGCGGCCGGCTCACCGACCTGGACTGAGGGTCAGGCCATGGCCAAAGGGTGGGGTTGACACGCCTCCCTCGCGTCCGTAAGGTTCTTCGAGTTGTCACGGAGCCGATACGGCCCTGCGGCAGCCGATCCCGCCGCGAATGCGGCAACCAAACTCAGCACGACCTCCCGTCGGGGAGAATTTCGGCATGCCGGAATTCAATTCGCAGGACTCGATTATGAGTCGCCGGGGGAATCCGCTAGAGTTTGAG
>NZ_JBISCE010000047.1:0-8576 GCF_044385685.1 Streptomyces sp. ALB3
CCCCACACGCCGGTCCGAAGCCCCCCACCCCCCACCTGCACCACCGTCCGTCCAGACGCGCCGAGCGCGAGATGAGGTTTAGGTGATGACACATCAGACTGTCGCCGGAGTGTCCCGGGCGACGACGCAGGACCCCCGCACCCTGACGGGTGAGCAGGCGGAGCTGCTCAGGGCCGGCATGGGCTCCCTGCACACCCGCGACCCCGAGCTCGCAGCGATGCTCGACGCCGAGGTCCGCCAGCAGAACTCGACGCTCGCGATGATCGCCTCGGCGAGCATCGCCGATCCCTCCGTCCTCGCCGTCGGCGGAGCGGCTCTGTCCAACGTCACCGCCGAGGGGTACCCGGGTGCGCGGTACCACCCGGGGGCCCAGCAGTTCGACCAGGTCGAGGACCTCGCCGTACGGCGCGCCAAGCAGTTGTTCGGCGCGCAGTACGCCAACGTGCAGCCGCACTCCTGCTCCTCGGCCAACCTCGCGGTGCTCGCCGCGCTGCTGAAGCCGGGTGACACGTTCCTCGGCCTCGGCCTCGACGCCGGCGGGCACCTGACCCACGGCTCGCGGGCGTCGGTGAGCGGTCGCCACTACAACGCGCTGTCGTACGGCCTGGACGCCTCCGGGCGCATCGACTTCGACCGGCTCGGGGACCTGGTCCTGGAACACCGGCCGCAGCTGTTGATCGCCGGGGCCAGCGCGTACCCGCGTACCGTCGACTTCGCCCGGTTCCGCGCGATCGCCGACACCGTCGGGGCGTACCTGCTCGCGGACATCTCGCACATCGCCGGGCTGGTGGCGGCGGGGTACCACCCGAGCCCCGTCGACGTGGCCCATCTGACGACCACCAGTACGTACAAGCAGCTGGGCGGTCCGCGTGGTGGTCTGATCCTCAGCGGCCAGGACCACATGGCCCCGGGTCCGGACGGGCGCACGCCGCTGTCCCGTCTCATGCAGCGCGCCGTCTTCCCGCAGTCCCAGGGCACGCCGAGCCCCGCTTCCATCGCCGCGAAGGCCCGCGCCTTCGCGGTGGCCGCCGAGCCGGCGTTCGGTGAGACGGCCCGGCTGATCGTGCTCAACGCCCGGGCGCTCGCCGCGGAGCTCTCCGCGCTGGGCCACCGGGTCCTCACCGGCGGCACGGACAACCACATGGTCCTGATCGACACCATGAACGTCGGCCTGACCGGTGTCGTCGCCGAGCGCGCCCTGGAGGAGTGCGGCATCCTCGCGAACCGCAACCGCATCCCGGGCGACACCAAGCCGCCCCTGGTCACCAGTGGTCTGCGCCTGGGCACCAACATCCTCGCGCAGCGCGGGATGGGCCCGGAGCGGATGCGTGACTGCGCGCGGCTGCTGCACACCGTCCTGTCCGGTACACGCCCCCGGACCGACACCGAGTACCTGACCGACCCGGCGCTGGTCGCCCTGGTCCGTGAGGAAGTCCGGTGGCTGTGCGCCCGCCACCCCCTGTCCATCGACACCACCGCCGGAGTACCGGTTGACCTGATCGGAGTCGGCACATGATCACCGTCGAACACCTCGCGGCCGAGGCCGCCCCCGGCTTCCCCGCCGGGCCCCCAGCTCCCGCCGCGTCCGTCCCGGACCGCCCCGCCCCCGTCTCCCGCCCGGCCGCTCACGAGGAGGTGTGGCCGCCCGTGCTCGTCCCCACGGACCAGCCGCGCCGCCCGGGGCCGGGCCCCGCGGCCCCTGCGGTGGCGGACCTGGCCCTGGAGGCCGGTTCCGTCCGGCCCAGCGTGCTGGCAGCCGCCTTCGCGGTGCTGCTGCACCGCTACACGGGGCAGGACCGCATCTCCCTGGCGGGTCCGGACGGCGAGCTCCGGTTCCGGGTGACGCCCGGCACGACGCTGCGTGACCTGGCCGAGTCCGCGACCACGACGTCCTCCCGCGGCACCGGTCCCGTCGGCTTCCTGGCCGGCTCCGTCCCGCCGGCCGACGGCTCCTTCGAGCTGCACCTGACGGTGGACCGCTCCGGCGCGACGCTCCGGTACGACGCGGGGCTGTTCGAGGGCACGTCGGCGCTCAGGCTGCTCGGCCACTACCGCGAACTCCTCGTGGACGGGCTGCGCAACCCGGAGCGCACCGTGGACCGGCTCCGGCTGCTCACCGACGAGGAACTGGACCGGACCCTCGTCACCTGGAACCGGACCGCCACCGAACTGCCCGACCAGGGCTGCCTCCACGAGGCCTTCGAGGCTCGCGCGGACAGCTCGCCGGAGGCCGTCGCCGTGGTCCACGGCGACGTCCGGATGACGTACGGCGAGGTCAACGCCGCGGCCAACCGGCTCGCCCATCACCTGCGGTCGCTGGGCGTGGGCCCGGACGTACGGGTCGGTCTGTGCCTGGACCGTTCCGCGCAGCTGCTCGTGGCGGAGCTCGCCGTCCTGAAGGCGGGCGGCGCGTACGTCCCGCTGGACCCCGACTACCCGGCCCAGCGGATCGCCACGATGGTCGCGGGGACCGCCTGCGCCGTGATGATCAGCCGTGAGCGGCTGACCGGCAACCTGCCCGCGCCGGACGGACGGGGCCCGGCCCTGTTCCTGGTCGACCGGGACGCGGGGCTGCTGGACGGGCTGCCCGACCACAACCCCGGCAGGACCGCCGACCCCGATCACCTCTGCTACATCATCCACACCTCCGGGTCGACGGGTGTCCCCAAGCCGATCGCACTCCACCACCGGGGGGTGCTGAACAACATCGCGGACCTCAACGCCCGCTTCGGCGTGGGTCCCGGGGACTCGGTGCTCGCCCTGTCGTCCCCCAGCTTCGACATGTCCGTGTACGAGTTCATCGGCCTGACCGTCGCCGGCGGCACCGTGATCGTGCCGGAGGCCGGGCGGGCGAAGGACCCGGGGCACTGGGCGGAGCTGCTGGCCGCCGGGGAGGTGACCGTCTGGAACTCCGCGCCCGCCCTGCTCGACCTGCTCACGGACCACCTGGAGCAGACGGGTTACCGGCCGCTGCCCCGGTTGCGGCTCGCTCTGCTCGGTGGTGACTGGGTGCCGGTGTCCCTGCCGGAGCGGGTCGCCGCGTTCGCCCCCGCACTGAGGTTCGTGGTGATGGGCGGGGCGACGGAGTCCTCGATCCACTCGACGGTCTACGAGGTGGAGAAGACCGATCCGGAGTGGACGAGCATCCCCTACGGCCGCCCCATGGCCAACCAGCGCACGTACATCCTCGACGACGCGATGCAGCCGGTCCCGCAAGGCGTTCCCGGAGAGCTGTTCCTGGCCGGCACCGGGCTGGCCCGGGGCTACCTCGACCAGCCCGAGCGCACCGCCGAGCGGTTCACCACCTGGTCCTACGGGGACGTGGTGCAAGACGAGCGCCTGTACCGCACCGGCGACGCCGCCCGGTTCGGCCCGGACGGCCTGATCGAGCTGATCGGCCGCAAGGACTTCCAGGTCAAGCTCAACGGTCTGCGGGTGGAACTCGGCGAGATCGAGACGGTCCTGCGGTCGGCCCCCGGGGTGCGGCAGGCGGTGGTCGTCGCCCGCTCCGGCCGGCTGATCGCGTACGTCGTCCCGTCCGGGGCCGGCACCCCGGACACCGGTGGACTGCTCGCGCTGGCGAGGCGCGAGCTCCCCGACTACATGGTCCCCGCCACGGTCGTGATCCTGGAACGCCTTCCCCTGACGCCGAACGGGAAGCTCGACCGGCTCGGCCTGCCCGAACCGGCGTTCGTACCGGCCGCCTACCGCGCTCCCCGCTCGGCGGACGAGAAGCTGCTGGCCGCCGTGTTCGCCGAGGTGCTCGGTCTGGACCGGGTCGGCCTCGACGACGACTTCCTGACCGTCCGGGGTGACAGCATCCGCGCCATCAAGGTCGCCGCCAGGGCCCGTACCCGGGGGCTGGAGATCACACCGCGGCAGGTCATGCAGTGCCGTACGGTCGCCGCGCTCGCCCGGGCGGCGGCCGTCGCCGCCCCGGTCACCGCGCCCGTGCTCTCCGGCCCGCTGGCCGACCCCACGTCCGCCGGGTTCCTGGAGTGGCGGCGACGCTACCCCGGCCTCTCGGACGTCTGGCCGCTGACGCCCCTGCAGTCCGGCATCCTCTTCGAGTCCGCGCTCAACGACACCGGCTACGACGCCTACCAGATGCAGACCGTGCTGCACCTGACCGGTGCCGTCGACACCGCCCGGATGCGGGCGGCCGGACAGGCCCTGCTCGACCGCCACGCGAATCTGCGCGTGGCCTTCGTCCCGGACGCCGACGACACCCTTGTGCAACTCGTGGTGGACGGAGTCGAGCTGCCCTGGCGCGAGCTGGATCTGGGCGGGCTGCCGCCGGAGGAGCGTGACGGCGCCTTCGAGCGCTTCCTCGCCGAGGACTACGGCACCCATTTCGACCGGGCGGTCCCGCCGTTGCTGCGCCTCACCCTCGTGCGGTTCGGCCCGCAGCGGTCCGAGCTCGTGCTGACCACGCACCACGTGCTGATCGACGGGTGGTCCGAGCCGATCCTCGTGCAGGACCTGCTGCGCCTGTACGCCGGCGGCGAGGGCTCCTCGGCCCTGCCCCCGGTCCGTGAGTTCCGGGACTTCCTCGCCTGGCTGGACCTCCAGGACCGGGAGGCGACCGCGCGGGTGTGGGCGCGGGAACTGGACGGCGTGGCCGAACCGACCCTGCTCCTGGCGGACGACGTCCCGAGGGGCACGGTGCGCGAGACCGGTGAGCTCGGCCTCACCCTCCCGCCGGACCAGTCGGAGAGGCTCCAGCGGCGCGCCGCCGAATTGGGCGTCACGGTGAACACCCTGGTCCAGGGGGTCTGGGCCGTACTGCTGAGCAAGCTGACCGGGCGCGAGGACGTGGTGTTCGGAGCGACGGTCTCCGGCCGGCCGGGAGCACTGCCCGGGGTGGAGTCGATGGTCGGGCTCTTCATCAACACCCTGCCGGTACGTGTGCGGTGCGCGCCGGACGAGACACTGGCGGGACTGCTGACCGGGTTGCAGGACCGGCAGTCGACGCTGCTGGACCACCACCACCACGGCCTGGCGGAGATCCATCAGCAGACGGGCCTGCGTACCCTCTTCGACACGCTGGTGGCGTTCCAGTCCTACCCGGTGGACGAGGCCGGGATCGCGGAGGCGAGCAGCGCCGCGGGCATCCAGGTCACGGGGGTACGCGCCGAGGGTGCGGCGACCTACCCTCTCGCGCTGATCGTCGCGACCGATCACGGGATCCGGCTGACCC
The DNA here is from genome assembly GCF_044385685.1 of Streptomyces sp. ALB3. Lineage (NCBI taxonomy): Bacteria > Bacillati > Actinomycetota > Actinomycetes > Kitasatosporales > Streptomycetaceae > Streptomyces > Streptomyces sp. ALB3. The sequence continues at coordinate 5,201 of NZ_JBISCE010000047.1, forward strand.
TGCAGTACCACCGCAACCGCTTCACGGAGGACGGTGTCGACCGCATCGCCGCGCACCTCCACGAGGTGGTGCAGCAGGTGCTCGAAGACCCCTCGCGGCGGGTGGGGGCGGTGGAGGTGCCGCTGTCCGGCGACCAGGAGGAGCCAGCCCCGGCCCCCGGACCCCGGGACGCGGACACCGACGCGGCCCCTGCCTCGCTGCCCGCCCTGCTGGAGTCGCACGCGGCCAGGACGCCCGACGCGGTCGCGGTGGCCTGTGAGGGAACGTCGCTGACCTACCGCGAACTGAACGTGTGGGCCAACCGGCTCGCACACCGGTTGATCCGCGAGGGATCCGGCCCCGGGTCGGTGGTCGCCCTCGACGTGCCCCGGTCCGTGCAACTGGCGGTGGCCGTCCTCGGGACCCTCAAGGCCGGTGCCGCGTTCATGACGGCCGGTGCCTACGGCCCGGCACTTGACGGAGTGAGCCGAGTGATCACCTGGGACGAGGTCAACGGCCCGGCCTCGGAGCCGGCCGGCCGGGCGGACAACCTGGATCCGGCCGGACCGGACCACGGCACGGCGGCGGACCCGGCTCGCCCCGCCTGGGTACGCCGAGGCGCCGGCGCGGAAGCCGGGACCACGTACGGTCACGGCGAACTGGCGGACGAGGCGGCGCGGTTCGCGGTGTTCGCGGAGCTCGCACCGGGCATCCGGCTGCTGGCGGCCTCGCCGCAGGACGACGCGATGCTGACCGAGGTGCTGGCGGCGCTGTCGGCGGGCGCCACCGTCAAGATCCCCACCGACATCGAGTCGTTCGGGACGAAGTGGGGCTGGACGGGCGACGTGATCGCCACCGGCGCACCGTTCCTCGCCGCCGTGCTGGACCGGGCCGGCGCCGGTGCCGTCCACGTGGGCACGGTCGTCCTCACCGGCGGCAGTCCGCCCGCGTCCTCGGTACGACGTGTCCGCGAGGCGTTCCCGGATGTGCGGGTGCCCGAGGGCGGCGGCCGGGCCGGCGCACCCGGTCCCGCGTCCGTCGCCGGCCGGGACGACGCTCCCGGGACCTCGGCGGAGGCGGCGGCGCCCGGGCCCGGCACCGGGGCGGCTGCGGCTGACGGCCGCCGTCCGGGCCGGAACGAGCAGGAGGAGGCGGTCTGCGCCCTGGTCGCCGAGGTACTCGGTGTCGAGGAGGTGGGCATCGACGACGACTTCTTCGCTCTGCGCTGCAACTCGCTCAAGGCGACCCGCATCGTGGGCCGCATGCGCCGGACGCTGGGCATCGACATATCGATACGGCTGCTCTTCGAGCACCCCACCGTCGCCGGGCTGTCCGAGCACTTCAAGCCCGCGAAGGCCACCTCCCGTCCAGGCCTGGGCGCATCGCTCAGGCGCATGGTCAAGCAGGATCCCGACGCGCCGGCCTCCGTGGCCCGCACGATCCGTGACGAAATGAAGGAGCAGGTACCACTGATGCGCGAGAACGCCAAGGAGCAGGCCAAGCAGCTCAAGGAAGAGATCACCTCGACGACCCGCGGGGCGTGGGACGGTGAGGCCTTCCAGGCGCAGCTGGCCGCCGACATCGAGGACCGCATTCGTACCGGTATGCGCCTGGAGACCGACGGACCCGGCGGCAGGGACCCGAAGAACGTGAAGGAGTCGCAGCGGCTCCTGAAGCGGATCGTGGAGCGCTTCGGCGAGGACGTCCGGGACGCGGGCCGGCACCACGCCCTCACCGACGACGAGCTGAACAAGGTCCAGGAGATCCTTGGTGCGACCGCGGACTCGGTGCGCGGCCTCCTGAGGCACTCCCACGAGAAGGTCGGCTGACTCCCCCGGCAGCCGACCGCCCCCTGCCCCCGCCGGCGCTCGCCGGCGGGGGCAGGGGCACGCGTGTGTGCGGGCCGCACCGCCGTACCGCCCGCGCGATCCGGGGAACGGAACCGCGGGCACCGTCGCCATCGGCGTCGATGCCGCCGTCGCGGTGTCACCGTCGCGGTGTCACCGTCGCCCGCCGTTCCACCGGGGCAGCCGCAGCCGCAGTCGCCTGCGCAAGGGCCGGGCAGGGCGCCATGTCGTGCCCGGCGGACGGCGCCGGGGGCGCCGGTCGTCCTCGGGCGGCGGACACCGGCAGGAGACCCGGGTGTCCGGCGCATGACGGGGCGCACGCGGCCGGCCACGACCCGGCGGAGGGGCCCCGCACGATGCCGGGACCCGCACGGCACCCCTCATGACCGGCCGCGCGGCACGTCCCCGCCCGCTCCGGCACTCCTGCGGGCGTCCCGGAGGGCGGGGCCGGAGCGGGGACGCGTGTCACGGGGGGCGCGGGAGCCCCCGCGACGGCCGCGCCGGACATGCGAGAGCCCCTCCGGCCCTGTCAGCGGGCCGGAGGGGCTCAGTTCTGCTGGGGGCGGTCGTCAAGGCCACCCCTCCTCGCAGTCGAAGGAGGCCTGGCGCACCACGATGTCCCCGATGATGGTGTAGGCGTGCACCTGTACGGCGTCGTCGCTCTCCTCGTCCCCGGGCGCCGTCTTCAGACCGTCGAGGAAGTTGAGCGACCGGTAGACCGTGCCCACGTGGGAGTTGAGGTCCAGCCGGGCCGCGACCCCGGCGGCGATGCCCACTTCGAGCCTGCCGGACGCGGTCTCCAGGACCAGCGGGCCCAGCACCGTCTCGTCGATCCGGATGTCGCCCTGCGACGCCCGGGCCTCGACCGCGCCGTGCGCCCGTCCGATGTAGAGGTCGCCCCTGTCGGCGTACACGTGTACCCGGCCGGTCGCCTCCCCGATGCGGGTGTCGCCGGTGGTGCGGTTGATCTGCGCCGATCCGTCGACCACCCGGATCCGTACGTCCCCGCACTCGGCGAAGGCCTCGATGTCCCCGAAGGCCCGCTCCACGCTCACGTTGCCCAGGACGGACCGCAGGTGCAGGGGTCCCGTCTCGTCGAGGTGGATGTGGCCGCAGTCCGTGGTGAGCCGGCACTCCCCCACGCGTCCCCGGCAGTGGATGTCGGCGGCGAGGGCGCTCGCGTGCAGCCGGGAGCCCACCGGGAGCGCGATGTCTATGTGCACCGCGCCGCCGCCACGCGGGACCCCCAGTGCCGCGGGGGCGGAGACGCGGAGTTCACCGTCCTCGTACGCGATGCGGGCGCGTTCGGCGGTGGCGACGTCACGCGGGTCCGAGCTGTCGGCGGGGCGCACGTCGACGACGGTGTCGGTGCGCTCGCTCGCGACGATCCGGACCTTTCCGAGATTCAGGTCGATGGTGGCTGCGATGGGTTCAGGAGTGTCGAAGACCGGCATGTCGGGGCCTCTTGCGGATAGCAAGCAGCCCGTGGCCTCACGGGAGGGGAGCCACGGGCTGCGGAGGTGGGTGGAGAGTCCTGGGGTCGTGCCGGC
>NZ_JBISCE010000048.1:0-1776 GCF_044385685.1 Streptomyces sp. ALB3
TCAGTGGGTGCGGTCCTTGTTGAAGTGCTTCATGGCCCAGGTGAAGCCGAGGAGGGTGATGGCGGTGCACCAGGCGAGGGCGAGGTAGGCGCTGTTGCCGATGTCGGTGCCCATGAGGAGGCCGCGGAGGGTTTCGATGATGGGGGTGAAGGGCTGGTATTCGGCGAAGTAGCTCAGTGCGGTGGGCATGGTGTCGGTGGGGACGATGCCGGAGCCGACGAAGGGCAGGAGGATGAGGGGGAAGGGGGCGTTGCTGGCGGCGTCGAGGGTTTTGGCGGCGAGTCCGAAGGCGACGCCGAGCCAGGTCAGGGCGAGGCTGGTGAAGGTGAGGAGGCCGAGGGCGGCGGTCCATTCGATGAGGGTGGCGTTGGGGGCGAAGCCCATGAGTGCGGCGATCGCGAAGACCAGGAGCATGCTGGTGAGGGTCTGCAGGATGCTGGAGATGACGCGGGCGATGAGGATGGAGGGGCGGAAGATCGCCATGGTCTTGAAGCGGGCGATGATGCCTTCGGTCATGTCGACGCTGGTGGAGACGGCGGTGCCCAGGGAGCCGGTGGCGGCGGTCATGATGATGAGTCCGGGCAGGACGTAGTTGACGTAGTCGGTGTTGCCGTCGGGCAGGGGGCTGACGCCGGTGCCCAGGACGCCGCCGAAGACGTAGACGAAGAGCAGGAGGAACAGGACGGGGATGCCGACGATGGAGATCGCGGTGGTGGGGTAGCGGAGCTGGTTCTTGATGTTGCGGCGCAGGAGTGTGTTGGAGTCGGCGAGCGCGTAGGTGAGGGTGCTCATGCCAGGACCTTCTTGTCCGTGTCGGTGGCGCCGGTGGTGTCGGTGGCGTCGGTGGCGGGGGTTCCGGTGAGGGCGAGGAAGACGTCGTCGAGGTCGGGTGTCTTCAGGGCGAGTTCGTGGACGGTGGTGGTGTCCAGGCGGTCCAGGACGTGGTGGACGGAGCGGGCGCTGCCGTCGCTGGCGATGTGCAGGGTGAGGGTGTCCTCGTCGCGGGTGACGGGGGTGCCGGTGGTGGTCAGGGCGCGGGCGCCGGTGTCCAGGGCGTTCAGGGAGGTGAACTGCAGGTCGATGCTGCCGCCGGGGACCTGTCGTTTGAGCTGTTCGGGGGTGCCCTGGGCGACGAGGCGGCCCTGGTTGAGGACGGCGACCTGGTCGGCGAGCTGGTCGGCCTCTTCGAGGTACTGGGTGGTCAGGAAGATGGTGACGCCGTCGGCGACGAGGTCGCGGATGAGGTCCCACATCGCGCGGCGGACCCGGGGGTCCAGGCCGGTGGTCGGCTCGTCGAGGAAGATGATGCGGGGGGCGCCGACCAGGGTCATCGCGAGGTCCAGGCGGCGTTTCATCCCGCCGGAGAACGTCGCGACGGGCTTCTTCGCCGCGTCCGCGAGGTCGAACTCCTCGATCAGGCGTGCGCAGCGCTCACGGATCACCGTCCGGGGCAGGTGCCACAGCCGGCCCATCAGCTCCAGGTTCTCGCCCGCGTTCAGGAACGGGTCGACCGCGGAGAACTGACCCGTCACCCCGATCTTCGAACGCACCCCGTCCGGGTCGGAGACCACGTCGCATCCAGCGACCGACGCGGAACCCCCGTCCGCCGGCGTCAGCGTCGAGAGGATCTTCACCGTCGTCGTCTTACCCGCACCGTTGGGCCCCAGCAGCGAGAACACCGAACCCTCGGCGATCGACAGATCCACCCCGTCCAGCACCACATGATCCCCGTACGACTTCCGCAGCCCGACAGCCGAAACCGCCACACCACCCGAC
>NZ_JBISCE010000049.1:0-1159 GCF_044385685.1 Streptomyces sp. ALB3
CGGTGTGTTCGGTGGTGCGGGCCAGGCGAACTACGCGGCGGCGAACGCGTTCCTGGACGCCCTGGCCGAGGCCCGGCGGGCAGAAGGACTCGCGGGGCAGTCGCTCGCCTGGGGCTTGTGGGCCGAGGCGAGCGGGATGACCGGGCAGCTCGGAGCGGACGATCTGCGGAGGATGGCCAGGGGCGGCCTGCTGCCGTTGTCCACGGAACAGGGACTCGAACTCTTCGATGCCGCAGCAGCGTTGCCCCACGAAGCCGCGCTGGTGCCCATCCGGGTGGATACGGCCACCCTGCGGACCCGCCCGGAGGAGACGCCTCCGATGCTGCGAGGTCTGGTCCGGTTGCCGAACCGGCGTCACGCCGACCCCGGGGCTGACCGGTCCCGGTCCTTCGCGCGCACCCTCGTCAGCCTCGACCCGGCCGCCCAGGAGACGCACGTCCTGGAGCTGGTGCGCAACGAGGTCGCCTCGACCCTGGGCCACAGCTCGGGTGAAGCGATCAAGCCCCGGGAGGTCTTCACCGATCTCGGATTCGACTCGCTGACCGCCGTCGATCTGCGCAACCGGCTCAACGCCGTCACAGGCCTTCGACTGCCGGCGACTCTGGTCTTCGACTACCCGACCCCCGCGGCCCTGGCCGGCTTCGTCCGGGCGGAGGCCCTCGGCACACACAGTGAACAGGCCAGGGCCACCGGGAAGACCGGCCCCACGACGGACGACCCGATCGCGATCATCGGCATGAGCTGCCGCTTCCCGGGCGGAGTGGCCGGGCCGGAGGACCTGTGGCGGCTGCTCTCGACCGGAGGGGACGCCGTCACGGGGCTCCCGGCCGACCGGGGCTGGGCAGTGGAGGAGCTGTTCGACCCCGACCCGGACAGGCCCGGCACGTCGTACACCCGCGAGGGCGGGTTCCTGCACGACGCCACGCAGTTCGACGCCGAGTTCTTCGGTATCTCACCGCGCGAGGCGGTGGCGATGGATCCGCAGCAGCGTCTGCTCCTGGAGGCCTCCTGGGAAGCGGTGGAGTCGGCCGACATCGATCCTTCCACCCTGCGTGGCAGCGACACAGGCGTCTTCGCCGGGCTCATGTACCACGACTTCGCGGCGTATGCCGCTGCGTCCGCCGAGAACCTGGAGGGGCACCTCACCACCGGCACCGCA